>CAVONM010000023.1:0-206836 GCA_963697225.1 uncultured delta proteobacterium | reverse complement strand
CGCCCATTTCTGCGACCCGGAGATCGTTGACTTTGTATCCCTGGCCGCGCGCCTCCTGAGCCAGGAGCTTCTGCTCGACCACTCGCTGGGTCGCCATCTGCACCAGTTGTTCTTGATCGGGTGCCTCGCGCCCCTGAGCGGCGAGCTGGCCGGCGATGTTCGCCATCACCATGCTGACCTCGGCGGCGTATATCGTATCTTCGTTGACCCGCAGGACGGGCGGGTTGATGTCGGTGGGCGGCATCGGGGCTTCCTGAGCATTGGCCAGGATGGCAGGGCCAGCAGCGTCAACAGGGCACATCGTTGATTTCGGTTCATTTCCGGCCTTTCGTTGTCATCCACGGTGTTTGATCGAGCGCGAACGCGCCCTCAGAATATCATTTTCGGTGGCTGAGTACCGCCACGAACGCTCCCCGCCTGCCCCGCGCGACCATCGCGAATTCGTAGCCCGAGGACGTGGCGAAATGTTCCAGGGTCCGGGGATCGACAAACAGCCACGGGTAGGGCTGCCCGTCGAGCTCGCCGTAGGTCAGGCGAAACTCCACCTCGCCGGGATAGGCCGCCGGCCAGGAGTCGAGCTGTTCTTCGGTATCGACCAGCGACGGCAGGATGACGGTGAGGTCCGCTGAGTCGCAGACGATTCGTCCATCGGCATTGAGGATGTTGCGGGCCCGTACGAGAAAGTCGGCCAACCCGGAAATCGTTCCAACCAGACCGATTCCGTGCATGAGCAACAGGATGGTGTCAAAACACTCGCCGTCGACGGCGTCGAGATCACCGCAGCGGGCGTCATGAACACCACGTTCCCGCATGACCTCCACGGCGTCGCGGCTGACATCGACAGCGGTCACCTCGTGACCTCGCATCTGCAGTTCGAGGGCGTGCCGCCCGGCGCCCGCCCCCAGGTCCAGCACGCGTCCCCGGCACAGCGACAAGGCTCTGAGCTCGAGATCGGGAATCGGGAGATGGTCGGGGCGGTAGTAATCCTCCACCGGTGTCGGTTCGTCGTTCCACAGATCGGAGTGAACGATGAAGCTCGAGTGTTCGGCGCCCCGGTGGTAGTCGATCAGCGCGCGACCGAGCGGGGCCCAGCGGGCCGTATCAGCGTCCGTGGGGCTCACGGGCCCGGCCATGGCTCGGTCGCGAGTTGCGGTGGCGTCATCACTCGCATGACCGGCAGCAGACCCACCGTCTCATCCCAGTACGGTGTGCGGCGGTACCACCACAGGTAGCGCGCGCGGCTGTCGGCGGCGAACTCCGGGTCCTCGAGGGCGGTCTCCCATTCCTTCTTGACGACCGGGTCTGTCAGCATCTGGCGGGCGAGGGCCTCGAGAACATCCAGCCGATGTAGATCTTGCGTTCGAAGACCGACGACACCGCGCCCCACCGCACCAGCGAATCGGGCGCTTCCGGCTCGAAAAGCTGAACGGCCACTTCGAAGTTGGCCTGATCGGCGGGGATCCACAGGCTTCCGGCCGGGATCTTGCGGGTCTCGGTCTGACGGCTGATCTCGAAGTCCTCGACCATCACGACGCCCTGGAACGACGACGATGCGAATTTCGGGTTGGCAAGCCGGATGGTCTCCACCTCGATTTCCGCCTGCTTCGTGATCTCGTACACCCGGAGCCGATGGCCGGACACCACCTCGGCGATCTGCGGCCAGCCCGCGAGCACGATGTAGCCCCGCGGGCGCGGCAGGGTCAATTCGGCCACCGGCAGGTGGCGCCACTCGAACTCGACCTCGCGCACCGTGCCGGGGTGGTAGTCGATTCTCTGACCGCCGGTGACCACCGAGTCCTCGACCGTCCACTCGGCGGCGGGCCAGGTGATGGTCTCGCCCTCTGCGGCAACACCCCACCGGACGACGACGTCCGAAGGCTCCGCGTCGGCGCTCCCGAGGGCGGTGATGCGGTCGTCGGCGGCGTTGACCGCCCGCATCAGTTCCTTGCCCGAGCGGCCGACCTCGAGGATCAACTCTTCCATGAAGGTGCGATTGGCGAGCACCCGGTCCCGGAACGGCTTGTGAGCGTGCATCTCGATCAGGATCGAGGGCCGGTTGCGGAGCGGGAAGTAGCCCGAGGAGTAGCGCGGCTGGGAAACGTCCCAGATCATGCCTGCGGTGGGATCGGATCCCGGAGACCAGATTGACGTAGGGGCCGTTGAGATGGCCCGCGGCCTCGGTCTCGGCGAGGACCTTCGGCAGGTGCTCGCTCACCCAGGCTGAGACGCCGGGGTCGAGTTGGGGGGCCTCGGCGACCAGCCAGGTCAGGACCCATGCGTGGTCCGACCCGTTGGTGACGTGGTTGTCAACGTGCAGGTCGGGCTTCAGGGCGGCGACCAGCCTCGCCATGGCCTTGGCCTCGGGGCTGGCGAGGCGCAGGAAATCGCGGTTGAGGTTGATGCCGTTTGCGGTGGCGCGGTAGCCCATCCCGTCGACCGGACCGTTCTGGTTGGATCGGTTGTAGGGGGAGACGTTTTCGTGGCCGTCGGCGTTGTAAATCGGGGCGAAGACGGTGATCGCCGCCTCGGCGAGATCCGGCCGTCGTCCGAGAGCGATGTCGCGCAGGATCATCAGCGTCGCGACCTTGCCGTCCACTTCGCCGGCATGAATGCAGCTCTGGATGAGCAGGATCGGTTTGCCGGTGGCCTTCATCTCGGCGGGGCCGAAAGCGCCATCCGACGAAACAATCACCAGCGGGAAGAAAATATCCGAGCCCCGACGTGCCGAAGGTCGAAACGCGGATGGTCCCGGGCGCCGCCTCGGCGATTTTCGCCAGGAACGCTTCCGTCTCGGCCAGGGTCGACGTGGCCCTGAAGTCGGTCTTTTCGGCCACCGTCAACCAGTCGTCGGGGATGGGTTCCTCGGCGAACGCGATGTCGATGCGAGCAGAACAGCGTGAGAGGCGAGTGCCTTTTTCATGCGCGTCACTCTACCCGATTCTGCGGATCGTACCCAGGGGGTCCGATCCGCAGAATCGGAGAGATCGCCAGCTATGCCGGCGACTGCGGCATCTCGGTCTGCTCCATCATCGACATGGCCTCGGGGCGGGGGGCGTTCTTGGCGGCGTCCCAGTAGGGCGAGAGGCGGCGCAGGCTGGCGACGATCTCGGGGAAGACCTCGATGACGGTGTCGATCTCGGCGTCGGTGGTGTAGTGGCTGAGGCTGAAGCGCACCGAGCCGTGGACGGCGGTGAAGGGGACCTTCATGGCGCGCAGGACGTGCGAGGGCTCGAGCGAGCCCGAGGTGCAGGCCGAGCCCGACGAGGCGCAGATGCCGTGCTCCGAGAGCTGGTAGAGGATGCCCTCGCCCTCGATGAAGTGGCAGGCGACGTTGAGGGTGTTGTCGAGGCGCGGCGCTTCGCCGCCGTTGACCTCGAGGTAGGGGATTCGCTCCGACGAGCTCGCGTTGCAGGCGGTCGCGCTGGGCGGTGATTCGCGGGGTGTCGTCGTCGATGCGCTCCATCGCCAGCTCGAGCGCGCGGGCGAGACCGACGATGAAGGCCACGTTCTCGGTGCCCGCCCGGCGTCCGTCCTCCTGGTGTCCGCCGAGCAGGAAGGGCCGGCAGCGGGTGCCGCGGCGGATGTAGAGGGCGCCGATGCCCTTCGGCGCGTGCAGCTTGTGGCCGGAGAAGGAGAGCAGGTCGACGTTTGCAAACGACCCGCGCAGATCGATCGGGAGCTTGCCGACCGTCTGGGTGGCATCGGTGTGGAAGACGATCGACGGGTCGGTCTCCTTGGTGATGCGGGACAGCTCCTCGACCGGGAAGATCACTCCGGTCTCGTTGTTGGCGTGCATGACCGAGACCAGCAGGGTGTCCGGGCGCAGGGCGCGCACGAACTCGGTCTTGTCGATGCGCCCCTGGGTGTCGACCGGAATGAAGTCGACTCTCGAAGCCGCGTCGCACGAGGTCCTTGCCGACCTCGTACACGGCGGGGTGCTCGACGGCGGTGGTGATGATGTGGCGGCGGCTCGGGGTTGGCGGCGATGGTGCCGAAGATGGCGGTGTTGTTGCTCTCGGACGCGCAGGAGGTGAAGAGGATCTCCGGGGGACGGGCGTTGCCGAGCAGTTTGGCGATCGTGCGCCGGGCCTGGGCGATGGCGTCGGCAGGGCCGCGCGCCGCCTCGTACATCGAGCTCGGGTTGAAGTACTCGCCGGTGAGGAAGGGCATCATCGCCTCGACCACTTCTGGAGCCACCGCCGTGGTCGCGTTGTTGTCGAGATAGATTACTGGCACGGTCCTCGGAGATCAGCTCCCGTATACTTGTCTTCAGCGTCTTGAGCGCAGTTCGAACCTGCGCTACATGTCCGGATGATATCTGAAGGTAGGTCAGACTATTGGATGTTGGAGTGGATCCGTAGGATGGCTTGGCCACCTCGGAGCCGTCTTCTGCATCCAGAATCCAAGATCCAAGATCAAACATCCAGACATCGTGCATGTTGCATCCAGCCTCACCAGTTCGATTTACACCTCAATCACCCGAATCTGTTCGTCGACGTGGTCCTTGAGCGCCTGCTCGACCAGCATCTTGACGGTGTTGGTCGACCCCATGCAGTTGGAGCACGCGCCCTTGAGCTGGACGTAGACCACGCGGTCCTTGATGTCGACGATCTCGATGTCGCCGCCGTCCCGCGCCAACTGCGGCCGGGCGTACTTGTCGAGGACGTTGTCCACCAGTTTGGCGAACTTGAAGGGCGACATCTCGCGCGGCGGCTGCGCCTTCGGCTCTCTCGCCATCGGCAGCACCGGGAGCTCCTTGAAAGCGGTCGGGCGCTCTCCCCAGACCTTGTTCAAGATGTCCTGCAGACCGCCCGGGGTGTGGTGGCACGACATGCAGGCGCCGCCGGCCTTGATGGCGCCGGTGATGTCGCCGATGGTCTTGAGGTCGAGCTCCTTGATCTTGCGTTCGATGTAGGGCTCGGTGAGACCGAAGCAGGTGCAGACCAGCCGCCCTTCCTCCTGCTCCTCGCGGCGGATGTCGATGCCGAGATCGACGAGATCGACGCCGCGCTTCTGCGCCCAGTTGAAGACCGCCGCCTCGAGGGCCTCGGCGCCCATCACCGAGCAGTGGATCTTGGCCTGGGGGAGCCCTTCGAGGTAGTTGACGATGTCGGAGTTGGTGATCTTGAGGGCATCGATGGGAGTGAAATCGCCCTCCTCGATGATCGCGCACAGGGCCTCGGACGCCGCGATCGCGGAGGTGCAGCCGAAGGTCAGATAGCGGGCCTCGGTGATGCGGTCCAGTTTGGGGTCGGTGGGGTGTCTTTCGACCTTGAACGTGAATCGAAGGGCGTCGCCGCAGGCGATGGAGCCGTGTTCGCCGAAGCCGTCGGCATCTTCGATCTCACCGAGGTGGGTCCCCGGCCTGCCCTGCACCGCAGCCATGAAGAGCTCGGTGGTTTTCTTCGAGTAGTTCCAGGTCATGCACCCCTCCGCAGGCCCGAATTGCCGCGCAGGGAATGATAGCCGATCCTACGCCGGAGGAGGGATATGCAGGTTATGCAGGCTAAAGACCGAGTTCAGCCGAAATCTGTCGGATCGCGTCTTTTTCGGTCTGTCGCACCTGCCCGTCGGCCTCGGCCACCGAGGAGAGAAACGAACGCAGCCGGCGCCGGTCGTCTCCGTTGAGGCGGGCGCGCAGCCGCCGGCTGGCCTCATAGGAGCGGGCGCAGTCCGCGGTCTGCCGGCAGTGGCGGGCGATCTCGACCGTTAGCACCGCCTCGGGCAATGTGAGCGATGCGTGTTCGACGAGGATTGACTCCATGCGCCGGACCTCTTTCTGGGTGACGTTGTGGTCGGCGGCGGCAACGCGGTGCATGACGAATGCGAGCGTCTTGAGATAGTCGGCCTTGTCGTCGTCGAGGCTTTCGAGCCGCGCAAGTGACTGGCGGATGCCCGCGGCGAGTCCGTCCGGCGAGGGTGAACTGGTGTGGCGTGTAGTTGCTGTCGGCATCGTGGCTCCTCCTGTCCATCACTACGCACGAAACCGGAAAAGAGTTCCTGAAGTAAACTCGACCGATGATGAAGGCTGTTTTTTCGACGCGGGGCGTTTCAGTCGGCGTGCTGGTCGCGCTGGTGTTTTTTGTTTGTGCCGCCGGGCTCGACGCGGCCGACCCCGAGGCTGTACGGGGGACTGGCGGCGCGGTCTCGAGCGCGGTCCCTTCGGCCACGACAGCCGGCCTGGAGATCCTCGGCGCGGGCGGCAACGCGGTGGACGCCGCAGTGGCCACGGCGCTGGCCCTCGCGGTGGTTCACCCGCAGGCGGGCAACCTCGGCGGCGGTGGGTTTGCGGTCGTTCGCTTCAAGGACAAGGTCGAGACCCTCGACTTTCGCGAGACCGCCCCGGCGGACGCCACTGAGAACATGTTTCTGGACAGCCGGGGCGAACCGAAGCCGAGGCATCCCTGGTGGGGCCTCTGGCCGCCGGGGTGCCGGGGTCGCCGGTCGGCCTCCACGAACTCCACCAACGTTATGGGCGATTGCCGTGGCCCGAGGTGGTCGCGCCGGCCATTCGGCTTGCCCGTGACGGGTTTGTGGTGACCCGCAGGCTCGCAGAGGCTCTGGCAGAGTCGGCCGACCTGTTGCGGCGATTCCCCGAGACCGAGGCGGTGTGGTTGCCTGGTGGGAAACCGCCGGTGGCGGGGGAGGTCATGCGGCTGCCGGAGCTGGCAGCCACGCTCGAGGCCTACGCCGCCCGCGGCGCGACAGCGATCACCGAGGGCCCGATCGCGGCGGCGGTCGAGCTGGCGGCCCGCCGCCACGGCGGCATCATCCGCGCCGCCGATCTCGCCGCCTACAGGGCGGTGTGGCGGTTGCCCGTGCGTTTCGAGGCCTTTGGGTGGCAGGTGGCGTCGATGCCGCTGCCGTCGTCCGGGGGGATCATCCTCGCCGAGACCTTCGGCATGCTCGAACGCGTCGGTTGGGCCGAGACACCGCGGTTCGGGGCGGACAGGTATCACCTGCTGGCCGAGGCGTGGCGACGGGCTTACGCGGATCGCTTTCTGCTCGGCGACCCGCGAACCAGCAAGGCGAGCGCACCGCAGCTCCTCGACCCCGAGTGGCTCGATATCCGGGCTGCGGAGATCAAGCCCGGCAAGGCCTCGGATTCGGAGAAGGTCCAGCCGTGGTCGCGCGAACTCGTTCCCGAGCCGGTGCAGACCACCCACCTGTCGGTGATCGATGGCGACGGCAACGCAGTGTCGTTGACCACGACCCTCAACGGCAGGTTCGGCTGCGGGCTGCGTGGTCCGCGGCGCCGGGCTTCTTCCTCAACAACGAGATGGACGACTTCGCCACCGCCCCGGGGCAACCGAATCTCTACGGGCTGGTGCAGGGCGAGGCCAACGCCGTGGGCCCGGGCAAACGCATGCTCTCGTCGATGACCCCGACCATCGCCTGGCGGGGGCAGGAGGTGATCGCGCTCGGCTCTCCGGGTGGGTCGAGGATCCCGACCGCGACGGCGCAGGTGCTGCTCAACCTGATCGTCGACGGCGACGAGCTGCAGGCGGCGGTGGACCGCGCCAGGATCCACCACCAGTGGATGCCGGATGTTCTCTTTGTCGAACGTATGCGGTGTCGCCGGACACCGCGAAGGTGCTGGAGCGGAGGGGCCACGAACTGCAGATCGCCAACCAGATCGGCGAGGTCAGCGCGGTGCGGGGACAGGCCGGTGGCATGCTGGCGGCGGCCCAGGACCCGCGTGGGCCGGGCAGCGGCGGTGTGGTCAAACCGGCGGTCGAGTGATGCGGCTGTTCGATGAGTTTGCCGAGGAACACCAACTGGTCGATCGCGCCTCGGGGTCGCTGGTCAGGTTTGCGGAGCGGGCCAGACAGATCCGAGACGACCCCCGAGGATGTGCTCGATTTCGTGCGATTTTTCAGGGTGTACATCGGCGGTTATCACCACGAGCGCGAGGAGAAGGTGCTGTTTCCGGCGCTGGTCGAGCGTGCCGAGGTGCCCGGCCGACCGCGGGCCGATTCCGGTCATGCTGGCCGACCACCGCGAGTCGGCGGCTCTGGTGGACGAACTCGAAGCGGCGGCCGAAGACCCCGTTGCTGCCGCCGTGCGTGGCGCGGCGGCTGGCCCACCACCTGTGGGAGCACGCCGACAAGGAGGACAGCGTCCTGTTCCCCGAGTCGCAGCAGCGGCTGATCCGGGGTGGCGTCGCCGACCTCGAGGGTCGCCCGCCGACCCCGGAGGAAGAGGCGGCGCGAGGAGCTCGGCGAAGAGCCTCATCGTGAGGTTTCCGCCCCTCGATGACCCCGAGGCCATCCGCGGCGACGGCTGCGTCGCCTGCTCCGCCTTCGCCGTCACCTGCGGCGGCATCGAGAAGGAGTGGTGGAACGACTGGGAGCAGGAGTACCACCGGTCACTTGACGAGGGCTAGAAGAATTTTGAATTTTGAATTTTGAATTTTGAATTTTCCATCGCAACCCCACCGACAACAATCGCCCGAGTTCTCAGGGCGGGTGGGACCGCGTGCGGTGGAGGTGCCTGGCATCCGGCCCGTCCGACGGGCCGCGTGCCTGGCTCCTCTCGGGAAGGACCTTCGGAAACGAGCCGCGTGCGGCGGGGGTGGATTTTTCTGAACGACGTAGGCGGGTCGTTTACGGCCCGCCCGCGTGAGGCTGAATGAGGCTTCTGTGGTGGCAGGCCCTGAAGGACCTGCCTACTGGCGTTTCCGGTCGGTCGTGCGGAGCCCGATTCTCTGAGCGGCATTCCCGGGAGGAGCCACCCTCAACATTGTCTGCCCGAGATGCGCCACCGACGTGAGAGGACGAGAACCAGACAATATTGAAAGTGGCACCTCCGCCGCACGCAATCATTCCGAATTCCTCATTCCGAATTCCTAATTCCGAACGACGTCAGTCGTTCGGGTCGTAATCCGGAAAGTGCTCCACGATGACGTCGAGATGGCCGGTGAGCTCCTGGAGCTCGCGGGTCAGGGCGCGGCCGATCACCAGCCGTTGCACCTGGTTGGTGCCCTCGTAGATCTGGGTGATCTTGGCATCGCGCATGTACTTCTCGATCGGGTAATCCTTGCAGAAGCCGTAGCCCCCGAAGAGCTGGACCGCGTCGGTGGTCACCTTCATGGCCGTGTCGGTGGCGAAGACCTTGCCCATGGCGGCCATCTTGTTGATGTTCTTGGCGCCGGAATCGATCAGCCGGGCCGACGCATAGACCAGCTGCCGGGCGGCCTCGATCTGGGTGGCCATGTCGGCGAGCATGAACTGGACCGCCTGGTGGGACATCACGGTCTGCCCGAACTGGCGCCGCTCCGAGGTGTAGCGGAGGGCCCACTCGAAGGCGCCCTGGGCGAGACCGAGG
This sequence comes from uncultured delta proteobacterium, assembly GCA_963697225.1. Taxonomy (GTDB): domain Bacteria; phylum Desulfobacterota; class Desulfobacteria; order Desulfobacterales; family Desulfosarcinaceae; genus Desulfosarcina. The sequence goes on along the minus strand of CAVONM010000023.1, from coordinate 197,509 downwards.
GCCTGGGCGGCGACGCCCGGGCGCGCCCGGTCGAGGGTCATCATGGCGTTCTTGAAGCCGCCGCCCTCGCGGTCGCCGAGCAGCTGCGAGGCCGGGACCCGGCAGTTCGACGAAGTCGAGTTCGTTGACCGACACGGTGCGGATGCCCATCGTGTCCTCGCGTTTGCCGACCGTGAAGCCGGGAGTGTCTTTTTCGAGGATGAAGGGCGAGATGCCGCGGATGCCCCGGTCGGGCTCGGTGAGGGCGTAGATCGTGAACACCGAGGCCACACCGCCGTTGGTGTTCCACTTCTTGTGGCCGTTGAGGACGTACTCGTCGCCGTCACGGATGGCGGTGGTGCGGAGGCTGCCGGCGTCGGACCCTGAGGCCTTTTCCGACAGCCCGAAGGCGATCAGACTGTCGCCGCTGGCGATCGGCGGCAGGTACTTCTGTTTCTGCTCCTCGGTGCCGCCGAGGATGATCGGGAACGAACCGAGAGCGTTGACCGCGAAGGCGACGCCGACGCCGCCGCAGGCGCGCGACAGCTGCTCGACGATCAGACAGAGGTTGAGCACGCCGGCGTCGTGGCCGCCGTACTCCTTGGGGATCCACGCCCCGGTGAGTTCGTAGGACTTGAGCGCCTCGAGGATGTCCCAACCGTAATCGCCGGTCCGGTCGAGTTCGGCTGCACGCGGCCGCACGTATTTCTCGGCCACTTCACGCGCCCGCTCCTGGTAGTCGATGTTCTCTTTGCTGAGCAGTTCCTGCATGCGTTCCCTCCACGATTTGCGATGGCCTGAATTCTACACTCTCTCATCTTCAAATTCTGAGGCCCGCAGGCTCGCGAGCCTGGGGCCTCAGAATTTGACGTGGCGAACATTTCTCGTCCCGCCAACGTAATTCAAGATGAGTCGCGTCGTTTTTGAGAGAGAGGGAGGACCTATGGCCCGCAAAAGGAAATATTGGTGGATTGCCGTCGCGGTCGTGGTGATCGCCGTGGCCGCAGCGGCCTTTGCGTCGAAGACCCGCGGCAACGGCAACAGAGAAGAGGAAAAGGGGCCTGATATCCCGAATCTGGCGGCCGCCATCGACGACGTCCAGGTCGTGGTGCGCGAGGTCGGCACCGTCGAGCCCGAGGTCAAGGTGGAGATCAAATCCAACCTTTCGGGCAAGGTGGTGGACCTTCCCGTCCGCGCCGGCGACGTGGTCACGAAGGGCCAGCTCATCGCGCGCATCGAGCCCGACGTGAACCAGGCGCAGAACCTGTTGTCGGTTCGCAACCGGGGCGAGGCAACCGCCATCGACCTCGAGGACGCCAAACAGGACTACGAGGCCAAACGGAAGCTCTTCGAAAACGGCCTCGTCTCGGAAGAGGCCAACCGCCAGGCCGAGACCCGCTACCGTCAGGCGCAGCAGGCGCTCGACGAGGCGCGCGGCCAGATCGGTCTGGTCGAGGCGTCGGGCATTCCGGTGGGGGACAATCCGCGCCAGGTCGTCAATATCTTCTCGCCGATGGACGGCGTCGTCATCGAGCGTCCGGTGGAGCTCGGGGAGACGGTCACCGGATCCGGCTCGTTCAACGCCGGTACCGTGATCTCGACCGTCGCCGACCTCGGGACCATGCTGGTCAAGGCCGGCATCAACGAGGTGGACATCGGCAAGATCCACCTCGGCCAGGAAGCGCGGATCACCCTCGACGCCTTCCCGCGCGTGGTCTTCGTGGGGAGCATCAGCCGCATCGCTCCGGCCGCGCGTCTCGACGACCAGGTCAAGGTCTTCGACGTCGAGATCGCTCTCGACGAACTCGGCCGCGAACTGCGCACCGGGATGACCGCCAACATCGAGGTCAGGGGCGAGATCCGGGAGCAGGTCCTCGCCATCCCCGTGGAATCGGTCTTCGTGCGCGGTGAGGAGGAAGTGGTCTACGTCCTGCGCGACACTCCGCTGCCGAAATCCGAGCCGGTGGACGACGCCGAGGAAACCGAAGAATCCGAGACCGCCGAAGGCGACGAGCCGGTCGAACCAGCCGTCCGCCGAAGAAAAGTGGCGCGACGACCCGCGGCAGGAGTGGCGGCGGTTCTACGAGGAGCGCCGGGTCGTGACCGGCATCGCCTCCACCACCGATGTCGAGATCGTGGAAGGGCTCGACGACGGCGAGAAAGTGGCGCTGGCCGATCCGTCGAAGCCGAAAGAGGAGAATTCGTGATGCAATCGCTGATGAGCCTCAAGGGCATCACCAAGGTCTACGGCGAGGGTGACCTGGCGGTCGAGGCCCTCAAGGGCATCGATCTCGAGGTGGGCGCCGGCGATTACATCGCCGTCATGGGGCCGTCGGGCTCGGGCAAGTCGACCCTCATGCACATCCTCGGTCTCCTCGATTCACCGACCGCGGGCTCCTACAAGCTCGACGGCGAAGAGGTGGCGGGCTTCTCGCGACGCAAGCTGGCCCACCTGCGCAACAAGAAGATCGGCTTCATCTTCCAGAACTTCAACCTGCTGCCCAGGGCCAGCCTGCTGCGCAACGTCGAGCTGCCGTTGCTGTACGGCGGAATGGGTCGCAAGGAGCGGCGCCAGCTGGCCTACGAGGCCCTGGCGAGGGTCGGTCTCGCGGACCGCGCCAGACACCGCCCCAACGAGCTCTCGGGCGGACAACGCCAACGCGGCGCCATCGCCCGCGCGATCGTCGGTCGCCCGTCGGTGATCATGGCCGACGAGCCCACCGGCAACCTCGACCAACAGACCGGGGGCGAGATCCTCGAGCTCTTCGACGAGCTGCGGGCCGGAGGACAGACCCTGATCATGGTGACCCACGATCCGTCGATCGCGGCGCGCGCGCGGGAGACCATCCGGATCGTCGACGGTCTGGTCCTGCCGAATGGACAACAGGTCGCGGCATGAACCCGACCCAGTTCATCCAGGAGGGCTTTGTCGAGATCCGCGAGCACCTCGGCCGGACGCTGCTCCAGACTCTCGGCGTGATCCTCGGCGTGGCGTCGGTGGTGGCGACCCTCGGGATGACCGCCAGCATGGACGCGCGGCGCGATCAGTACATCAGCGAGTCGGGCGGCACCCTCCTCATGGGGCTCTACAACCAGCCTCCGGCCGTGCTCGAGATGACCGCGCGCCAGCGGGCGAAGACCGGTCTCAAACTGACCGACGCCGCGGCCATCCGGGACACCATCGACGGCTTCGACCTCGTGGTGGCGGAGATCGGCCGCACCCACCAGGTGCGCGCGGGCGCGACCGAGGAGCGGTTCCGTATCACCGCCATCGAGCCCCAGTTCATGCAGATGCGCGAGCTGGCGATGGGCAGCGGTCGCTACATCACCGACCACGACATGCAGACCGCGGCGGCGGTGGTGGTGCTCGGCTCGACCCGCGCGCGCGAGCTCTTCGGCACCGCCGACCCGGTCGGCAAGGCCCTCAACATCGACGGCAAGGCCTACACCGTGATCGGCGTGACGGCCGAGAAGATCTTCTTCTGGCAGCGCTCCGACACCTACAACGCCCACGAGTGGCTCAACCGCCTGATCGTGGTGCCCATCACCTCCTACATGAAACGCCACCAGGCGCCGGGCGCCGAGCGCATCGACGAGCTCAACCTCCGGTTGCGCTCGACCGAGGTCCACAAGGAATCGCGCGACGCCCTCGAGTTGCTGCTGCGCTCTCGCCACGGCATCGAGGACTTCGGCATCTGGGACCGCGTGGAGAGGATGGAGCAGGGCGCCCAGGAAGACATGATCTACAACGTCACCTTCCTCGCCTGCGGCATCATCTCGTTGCTGGTCGGCGGCATCGTCGTCACCAACATCATGCTGGCGTCGTTCACCGAACGGATGCGCGAGGTCGGGGTCCGCAAGGCCCTCGGCGCCACCGGGTGGCAGGTCTTCACCCAGTTCCTGATCGAGACCATGGTGGTCACGGTGTGCGGTGGGGGGCTCGGGCTCGCCCTGGGTATCGTCTTCACCGCCGGCATCATGAGCATCATGCAGATGGAAATGACGATCACCCCGGCGATGGTGGTGGTGTCGGTGATGTCGGCGGCGGTCGTCGGTTTCTTCTTCGGCATGTACCCCGCGGTCAGGGCCTCGCGGCTCGACCCCGTGGTCGCCCTGCGGTACGAGTGAGGTCTTATGGTCATCGGCGAAGCCCTGCGAACGACGTTCACCGAGGTCTGGGCGCACAAGATGCGCTCGTTGCTGACCCTGTTCGGCGTGGTCCTCGGCACCATGGCGGTGGTGACCATGGTCAGCCTGATCGAGGCCGTCAAGGTCGAGATCTGGAGCGGGATCGATTCGCTGGGTCTGCGCGGCGTGCTCTTTGTCAGCACCGAGACGCCGACTTCGAAACTCGACATCAAGCGCGCCCACCTGTCTGAGGGCCTGCGCCGGGAGGACGCCGCCGCCCTGGTGGCGGGCAGCGAGCAGATCTCTGCGGCGGCGCCGGTCGCCTTTTCACAGCAGGTGGTCGCCTGGGGTAGACACCAGCAAGAGCGTCCGCCTGACCGGGACCACCGCCGACTACGCGACGGTCTTCAATCGGGGCGACCGAGACCGGACGATACATCTCCGACCTCGACGTTGAGCGACAACGCCGCGTCGCCGTGATCGGCCACTTTCTTGCCGAGGATCTGTTCAACGGCAGCGATGCGGTCGGACAGTGGGTGAGGATCGGCGACCACCGCTTCGAGGTGGTGGGCGTGGGTGAGCGGGTCGGCAACGAGATGATCAACGACGGCTGGAGCCGGCGCGAGATGCAAGGGGCGACGATCCCGCTGACCACCATGCAGGGTCTCTACGGTGGCGGTGATCGGGTCCCGTTGGTCGTGGTCAAGGTCCCGAACACGGACAACCTCGGCCAACTCTACGCGCACGTCAAGAACCTCCTGTGGCGGCAGCACAACCGGGTGGACGACTTCGAGGTCGAGAACATTGCCGCCGAAATCCTCAAGGCCGAGGACGAGATCGACGAGATGATGAGGGGCTGGACCATCATCCTTTTCTCGATCTCGGCGATCTCTCTGGTGGTCGGAGGGGTGGGAATCTTCTCGGTTCTGCAGATCTCGCTCGCCGAGCGGCTATACGAGATCGGTCTTCGGAAATCCATCGGCGCCGAGGACAGCGACATCCTGTTGCAGTTCCTGATCGAGGCGGTGTTTCTTTCGGCCATCGGCGCGGTGATCGGATTCGTGGTTGCGGTGGGGGTGTGCGCGGCCGCGGGACAGTTCTTCGAGGCCGGTCTGCCGATCTCGGGCTTCGCAGTGATGCTGGCAGTCGTCTTCGCGATCAGCGTCGGTCTGATCGCGGGCCTCTACCCCTCGCTGCGCGCCGCGCGGCTCACGCCCGTCGAAGCACTCGCGGCGGAAGTTGAGACGATCGGTTCATCCGGGTTCTCCTGAGATCGAAAGATCCGGGGATCAAGCCCCGTAGGGGCGACAGGCTTAGCCCGGAGCGTGAGCCCGGGTTCCCGGCCAATAATTGATTAAGCCGCGGAGCGGCGACAGGTGTTTGCCTTGGGCGGCTCCACCTCACACGCAGCTGGAATCTGTCGCCTCCGGAGCTTTCAATTCTTTGCCGCGATTGCCGGGGCTCACGCCCCGGCCTATATCTGTCGCCGCTTCGCGGCTTCCGGAGATCATCCCGAGGGAGCCTTATCCAATCTTTCGGGTGAACCTACGTTGAAAAGTTAAACGTTCAGACCTTTGCCGCTGCGTCGAGGGCCTGGGCGAGATCCGCCTCGAGGTCCGCGGCGTCCTCGATGCCGACCGACAGCCGGACCATGCCGTCGCCGATGCCGAGGCGTTGGCGTTCTTCGGCGGGGACCGAGGCGTGGGTCATGGTGGCCGGGTGGCAGACCAGAGACTCGACGCCGCCGAGCGATTCGGCGAGGGTGAAGATCTCCACCGAATTGCAGAACGCGGCAGCCTTCTCGACCGACCCGAGATCGAACGAGATCATGCCGCCGAAACCCGACTGCTGTTGGCGGGCGAGCGCGTGCTGCGGGTGGTTGGCGAGACCCGGGTAGAGGACCTTGGCGAGTTCCTTCCGCGAGAGCAGGAAACCGGCCAGGGAGCGGGCATTGGCCTCGTGCACGCCCATTCGCACGGCCAGCGTCTTGAGGCCGCGCAGGACCAGATAGGCGTCGAAAGGGCCGAGGATGGCACCGACGTTGTTCTGCACCGTGTGCAGGCGTCGGCCGAGCTCCGCGTCCCTGGTGACCACCACGCCTCCGACACCGTCCGAGTGGCCGTTGAGGTACTTGGTGGTGGAATGCACCACCAGATCGGCGCCGAACGCGAACGGCCGCTGCAGGACCGGTGTCAAGAAGGTGTTGTCGACCACCATCAGGGCGCCGTGTTCGCGTGCGATGGCGCCGACGGCGGCGAGATCCACCACGTGCATCAGTGGGTTGGTGGGAGTCTCGACAAAGATCAACCGTGTACGGTCGGTGCAGGCGGCGGCGAACGCCGAAGGGTCGGCTGAGTCGACGAAACTCACCTCGATGCCGTGGCGCCTGGTGGTGGTGGTGAAGAGACGATAGCTGCCGCCGTAGAGGTTGTCGGCGGCCACCATCTGATCGCCCGGCTCGAGCAGTTCGGTGATGGCGTCGATGGCCGCCAGCCCCGAAGCGAAAGCGATGGCGTCGGCGCCGCCTTCGAGCTCGGCCATCGCTTGTTCGAGGGCCGATTTCGGGTCGGGTTGCCGGTGCGCGAGTACTCCCAACCACGGTGTTCGCCGAACTTTCGGTAGGCGAAGGTCGAGGTGGCGTAGATGGGGACGTTGACCGCACCCGTCTCGGCGTCGGGCTCGTATCCGGCGTGGACGCAGGTGGTGCCGATCTTCATGGATTCTCCTGGAATCTTCTCGTAGATGTTCTTCGACAGATAGCGCTCGGACGAGTCGGGGATCAGAGTGACGACCCGCGCGCCGCCGCCGAGGCGTTGTGCCACCTGGACCGCCGCCCAGACCGCCGCCCCTGCCGACGATCCGGCGAGAACGCCGCACTCCGCGGCGAGCCGCCGGACGTATTGGAAGGCGCGGTCGTCGGGCACGCTGATGATCTCATCAGCGACGTCGAGGTCCATCGTGTGATGGAGGACGCTCATGCCGATGCCTTCCATCTCGTAGGAGCCGGATTCGCCGCCGCTGAGAATCGACCCTTTGGGTTCGACCGCAACGGCCAGCAGATGGGGGATTTCGGTCTTGAGAAATCGTGCGACTCCGGAGAATGTTCCGCCGGAACCACACCCGGCGACCAGAGCATCGATGTCGCCGCCCATCTGGTCGTAGATCTCCGGTCCGGTGGTGGCGGCGTGGGCGCCGGGATTGGCGATGTTGGAGAACTGATCCACGTAGACTGCGCCCGGGGTGGATTCTGCGATTTCCCGTGCCTTGCGCTGCGCGCCGGGGATCCCGTCCTCCGCCGGTGTCAACACAACCTCGCCGCCGAGGGCGCGCATCAGGCGCCGCTTTTCCTCCGAAAACTGCTCCGGCACCGTGAGCACCACGCGGTAGCCCAGCCGTCGTCCAACCATGGCCAATGCGAGCCCGGTGTTGCCGGCGGTCGCCTCGACGATGGTGCCGCCGGGAACGAGTGAACCATCCGCCTCGGCACACCTGATCAGACTGAGTGCGATCCTGTCTTTGACCGAGAAACCGGGATTGAGACTCTCGAGCTTCGCCCAGACCTCGCCGCCGCCCGCCGCCTCGAGCTCCTTGAGGCGGAGGAGGGGGGTGTTTCCGATCAGATCGAGAATGGACTCAACGGTTTTCATCCCGTGATCCTACATGATCTCTATTCTCAGTTGAAGGCCTGACGAGCGGTCAGGAGAGGGCGCTTCGGATGGCGAGGTCGAGGTCCGGTGTGGCGAACAGGTAGCCGGCTTCTTCGAGCGCGAGCGGGCGGACTCGCTGGGAGGCGAGCAGCAGGGCGTCGCCCATCTCTCCGAGAGCGAGCCGCGCGGCGAATGCCGGCATCGGCAGGACCGCGGGCCGCCGGAGCACGGAGCCGAGAGTCCGGGTGAATTCGGAACACCGGGTCTCCTGTGGTGAGACGACGTTGACGGGGCCGGAAAGCCCCGGGTTCTCGATGGCGAAACGGATCACGCCGAGGACATCGGACATCGCCACCCACGGCCAGAACTGGCGGCCGGAGCCCATCGGCCCGCCGAGACCGAGCTTGAAGGGCAACACCATCTTTTCGAGGGCGCCGCCATCTGCGACGACGATGCCGAACCGCAGGAGTGCGACCCGTGTGTCGTTCGATTGTGCTGCGAGGGCTGCCTGTTCCCAATCGCGCGACAGGTCGGCGAGAAACCCGGTTCCCGGCTGCGGACCCCTCGTCCAGGACCTCATCGCCGCGGTCGCCGTAATAGCCGACCGCCGATGCGTTGACGAGCAGGGAGGGCGGCCGTTCGCAGCGGGCGATGGCGGTCGTGATCGTCGTCGTGGCGTCGATCCGGCTCGAACGGAGCTCGTCTTTGACCCTGGCGGTCCACCGTCCCTGGCCGATGGAGCGGCCGTTGAGGTTGATGACGACCCCCGCGCCGTCGAGGACCGAGGGGTCGAGGTCGCCTTTTGCCGGGTCCCAGAGTCGCCTCACCCCGGGACGGCCGACGCGGCGGTCGCACGAGGCGGACGACATCGTGACCGCTATTTGTGAGGTTGGGGACGAGAGCCGACCCGACGAGACCGCTGGCGCCTGAGATGATGATTTTCATGGTGACTTGAAAACACTCCCAAAGGAAAATTCCTTCCACTGCAATTCTGGATGGACGCGGCTCGCCGCGTCCATCCAGAATTGCTAGTTGAGCCAGCCCGCCATGTTTTCGATGGCGATCTCGGCCAGCGCGGCGATGTGGTCGGGTCGGCGATTGAGAGCCGGTACATAGCGGAAACCGCTGCCGCCCGATTTGGTGAAGATCTTGCTGCCGCCGATGGCGATCTCTTCGAGAGTCTCCAGGCAATCGGCGGCGAAACCCGGGCAGATCACGTCGAGTCCCACGGTGCCCGCACGGCCCGCGTCCCTGAGGAGCTTCGCCGTCTCGAGACCGATCCACGGCTCGCGCCCGAACCGCGACTGGAAGCCGATGTCGATCCGGTCCGGATCGAGGTCGAGGCGTTCGGACAACAGTGCTGCCGTGGCCCTGCATTGTTGTTCGTAGGGGTCACCGGCGGCGACATACCGTTCTGGGAGGCCGTGAAAACTCATGAGCACCCGCGACGGCTTACCGTACTCACGCCACAGGGTTTGGAGGCTCGCTGCCAACGCACCGATATAGCCGGGGTGGTCGTGATAGTCGTTGACCGTGCGCAGCTCGGGAATGCAACGCCACGTCGCGAGTTCTTCGAAAACGGCGTCGAGGGCGGAGGCCGTGGTCGTCGCCGAGTACTGGGGATAGAGAGGGAGCACCAGGAGCCGCTGGCAGCCGCGGCGGCGCAGTACTCCCAGGGCGGCGGCGATCGAGGGTTTGCCGTAACGCATCCCGGTGAAAACCGGGACAACCCGCCCGATCCGGTTGCCGAGTTCCCACTCGAGATCGGCCGCCTGGTGGCGGCCGGTCGCGACCAGTGGAGAACCATCCGGGGTCCAGATCTTGCGGTAGGCGCGGGCCGACCGCAGCGGCCGGAAGGGGAGGACGAAGAGATTTCGGATCAACCACCAACGAAAGCGGGGCAGTTCGACGACCCTGGGGTCGGCGAGGAACTGCCGCAGATAGGTTCGTACGGCGCCGGCCTTCGCGGCTTCCGGGGAACCGAGGTTGACGAGAAGGACACCCGCCGGCGGCGGATCGGTGACTGGCGGAGGCTCGTCGGCGTAGCGCATCCCAACCAGTCTAACGGCTGAAAGAGTTCGGCGGTTTGAAGTTTTGAGTTGCGAGTTCCATCCCGCCTGTGCTCACCGGGGCTTGATGCGGAACGACTCAAAACTGGAACTCGAAACTCGATACTGCCGCCCCTACTGCGCGGCGGGCCCGTCGACGAAGTCGTCGGCGTCGAAGTCCTCTTCCTTCGGCATCTTGGCCCTGGCCTCTTCGATCATCTCCTGGTGCCGTTTTTCTTCGTCGCGCAGTTCGACGAAGAGCTCCTTGACCTTCGCGTCTTCAACCAGCGGCAGGGCGCCGTCGTAGAACAACCAGGCCTTGACTTCGGCTTCCATGGCGACGTCGAGAGCCGCCTGCATCGACATGAAGGCGCGCGCCGCGTCGAACTCCGGAGCTTCGATGTCATACAGCGCCGAGGTGTCGGCCGTGTTGGGCTCGTCGCCGAACAGTTTCTTTCGCTGCGCGCTCAGCTTCTGGGCGTGTTTGATCTCGTTGGCGGCCATGAAGCGGAAGAACTTCGCCGCCTCCGGGGTCCGGTGGGCATCCATCTGTTCGGCGAAGTCGTCGTAGCGCTCCTTGGCCTCTTCCTCGACGGCGATCGCCAGATCGAGGGTGTCGCGGAGCGAGAGTGCATTGAAATCGATGTCGTGGCTCATCTGGTCCTCCGGCGGCCAGGGTGGCCGCGGTCTTTGGCCCACGACTCTGAACCCGACGACGGTGGATGTCAAGGTGTTTGCGGTCGGCACTGAGAGGGAGAATTCGGAATTCGGAATTCGGAATTCGGAATTTCCACCCTTCCGCAAGAGCCCCGGAGGGGCGGCAGATCGATTCCGATATCTGCGTTCATCTGCGTGATCTGCGGGCAAAACCTGCCGAGCTCGCCACGGCGTGGCCAAAGGCGAAGCCGGGAGGCTAGGCAGCATTCCGAATTCCGAATTCCGAATTCCGAATTCTGCCTGCTCCTTTCCCTCAGCCGGTCTCCGCCCTCCCGAACCGCGCCCTCTCCCAGATCTTCCCGGTCAGCCACCCGACCAGCATGAGACCGAAGATGACACCTGTGTGCCACACCAGAACGTGCCGTAAGTCCGACATCGGACACACGATGTGGTTGATGGCATCTGCCGTGACGGCGGCGCCCGTACCGCCGAGGAGACCGGCGATCGACGGGCGCAAGGGCAGGGCGCGAAAGACGAGCCACAGCGTCACCACCAGCGCCGGCAGACCGAGGGCGATGTCGTGTGCCGCACAGCCCACGCCCACTGCAAGTCCCTGACCCTTCACATACGGCATGCCGGGCGCGTGCATCCAGGTGGCGATGCCGACCAGGACCTGCATGACGACTCCGGTGCCGACGGCCAGCTTCACCGCGCCGGCAGGCACCCCGCTCCCAGGCACAGCTTCTCGCAGGGCCATCCCGATCAGCACGACCCCGACTACCAGTTGGACGGCGGTACAGCCCCAGCCCAGCCACATCGGGAGCTGGCCCATGTCGGGACGCACGGACAACTTGAAAACGACGATGACAAGGGCAAGCCCGACTGCCGCCACGGCAATCGCAACCAGCATCCGCATCCAGACCGGCGGCAACGGCCGGACCGGCTGGAGGTCGTCGCCGATCGCCCGGCGCAGGCTTTCCGGCATGGATTCGGCGCTCACGACGCACCTCCCTGCTGTTCGGCGAGCCGTTCACGGAGGTTCTTCAGCGCGCGGTGCGACCGGACCTTGGCGGTGCCTGCGGCGACACCTAGGATCTGACCCACCTCCTCGAAACTGAGACCGAGCAGGTGGTGCAGCATCAGCACCTCCTGCGCTTCCCGGGGGAGGTCGGCGAGATAGCGGTGCAGCGTCGCGTGGTCTGCCATCTTCTCCATCTCGGGCGGGATCGGGACGTCGGGCAACTGGTCATCGGCGAGAAACTCCTTGCGCCTGCGGCCCGAACGCAGATGCATCAGCGCCACGTGGCGCGTGATGGCATAGATCCAAGGTCTGACGGGACGCGGGGGTGTGTAGGTCTGGCGAGCACGGTGAATCTGTAAAAAGGTTTCCTGGAGGAGGTCTTCGGCGATGGTGGCGTTGCGGACAAATGTCCAGAGGTAGCGGAGAAGGGGCTGTTTGAGGGCGGCGTACAAGCCTTCGAAATCATCCATGCTCCCGTTCTGGTAGCCGATCATGAGAGCGGTCAGACGCTCGTCTTCGACCTGCCGATCGACCACCATCATCGGGTTTGCCCTCTCTCCTCGTATTGTTACGCGCGTTTCGGGTTCCGCGGACAGTATAGCGAAGCGGCATTGACGATAGGATGGCACTCATGGTGGCACTGACCCTTGTCGAGTGGTATCGCAAGAACGCCCGGACGCTGCCGTGGCGCAGCGACAGGCGGGACCCGTACCACGTCGTGGTCAGCGAGTTCATGCTCCAGCAGACCCAGGTCGACCGGGTGGTGCCGCGGTTCGAGTCCTTTGTCGCCAGATTCCCGAACTTTGCGTCCCTCGCCGCGGCGGACGAAGACGAGGTCGTCGAGGAGTGGTCCGGACTCGGCTACTACCGCCGCGCGCGGATGCTCCATCAACTGGCTACGGCTGTGGTCGACTCCGGGGGCGACCTCCCGGCCTCGGCGGCGGGGCTCGAAGGATTGCCGGGTATCGGGCCCTACACCGCGGCCGCGGTGGCGTCACTCGCGTGGGGCGAGACAGTCCCGGTCCTCGACGGCAACACCATGCGGGTCGGCGCCCGCGTGCTGGCCCTCGAACAGGACCCCCGGTCCGCGGAAGGGCGCCGTCGAATCGAGGCCTGGATCCTCGCCCTGATGGAGAATCAGTCTCCCGGCGAGGTCAACGAAGCCCTGATGGAGCTCGGCGCCACGGTGTGCACCCCGGCCGAACCGGGGTGCCAAGGGTGCCCTTTCACCTCGGATTGCGCCGCGAACAGGTTGGGAAGACAAGAGGATTTTCCGCCACCGCGCCGGCGGCGGGCAACGGTGTCGTTGCGCTGGGTCGCCGCGTGCATCGTCGGAACGGACGGCCGGTGGCTGGTGCGAAGAGTGGACGACGGTCCCATCCTCCGTGGCCTGTGGCTGCCACCCCTGGCCATGCTCGAGGACGGCGCCGACCCGATGGAGGAGGCGGCGAAGGTCGCGCATCTGCGACCCGGCAACGGCGTCTTCAACCGGGCCCGCCGTCCGCCACAACATCACCCACCGCAAGATCGAAGTCATCCCGTGCCGCTTCGACGTTCAGGCCTTCAATCCTCCATCGGATGCTTGGCGGTGGGTCGACCCCGATGATCCGGGCGTACCCACCTCATCGCTGTTCAAAAAGTTGGTTGCGCCTGTTGCGGGGATGACAGACAAGCTGCTTTGATTTTGGGGACCCTCGGACCTCAGATTTCAGCTGGTGTCGAGAGGGTTCACATGCCCACGAGCGCTTGTTGGCATTGGGGCGTTAATTTCGTCTGAATCGTGGAAGAGAACATGCGATGATGAAAACCGAAATCCGGTATTCACACTTTGTGATTTCGATGGTGATGTATGACCAGTGATCCAGAGACGTTAACGAGCTATGTGCCGCCCGAGGTGATCGAGTACCCCGGGAAATGGCTGGTATCGGAAGGTGCTACCGGGCCTGAGGGCGTCTTCCTGTTCTTCGACCGCATCGAGATCGGCAGATTCAACGCGAAGAAAGCCCGACTGCCAGGGCTGCTCGGCGTTCGCCTACCGACAGTGTCCTCCCGCCACTGCGCCATAACTCAGGAGCCCGACGGTCGCTGCTTCGTCCGGGACATGAGCCGAAACGGCACGTGGCTTGACGGACGGCGGCTGACCCCGAACATGGCGACCGAAATCACGGTCGGTCAGGAACTCTCCATCGGCGGGGAGTTGCGGCTTCGACTCGAGGGCAAACTGCCCGATTTTTCTGCGACCGAGGAAGGCACAGCAGACACCCACGACGTCAGTCAAATGACGACGGTCACGGTGCTGGTGGGTGATATACGCAACTACACACGACTCGTGAGTGTTGCCGATTCGACCGCCCTGCAAGGTTCGGTGAATCGTGTTTTTCGGCAACTCGAAAAGGAAGTGGAAACCCTCGGCGGCACGCTCAAGGAGCTCCAGGGGGACGCGTTGTTCGCATTCTGGGAAAAGAACTCGTACGAGTGCCACGCCTGCCAGGCGTGCTTGGCCGCTCTGAATCTGAAGAAGACGGTCTCCCGATTGGCCGCCGACCCGGCCGTGTGGCACGTCGATGGTCATCCCCTCGAGATGGACTTCGCACTCGCCACGGGCACGGTCGCAATCTCGGGCTATGGCGGCGACGGCGCCCTCGGGCTGTCAATGGTCGGCGAGTCGGTGGTGTTGGCGTATCGGATCGAGAAGTTCGCCGATAATTCAACCGGACCGATCATCGCGTGCCACTTGACCCACCAACTGGCGAAACAGAAATTCAAGTTCAAAGATCTGGGCGAACGCTCCGCCAAAGGCTTCGACGGCACCCGCCGCCTCTTCTCGTTGGTCAAAGCAAAAAGCTGAATCCGACTCTCGCTCCCGCCAGAATCAGCACCTCCTTTGACGCCGGCGTCCAGACTTTTTGAGATTTGAGAATGGGGCCTGCCCACGCCTTTTTTTAACGGCCCAACAACCGATGAGAGTCCATATTCTCCGAGTTCTTATCGTGGTAGGTTTGTTCAGCGATTGGATCCGCCAAAATGAACACGAAATCGATTCCGCCGAATCGGAATTCGGGCGTAGACCCATGAGGTGGCCAGATGTCATCTGACTCTCGGAGCGATCCTCAGATTCCAGATTTCCTCCTGCAGTCGCTTGGCCCTCTTGAAGATGACGTCTGGAATGCTTTGATGGAAGACGTCCAGTACCAAACGTTGAACGCCGGAGCGACACTCTTCAGACAGGGTGATCCGCCGGGCGCTGCATTCATCATCAAAAGTGGTCGGCTGAGGGTAGCCGTTGAGGGGCAGTCAGAGTCTGAACAGGTCATCAACGAGATCGGTCGAGGAGAAATGGTGGGCGAAATGGGGTTGCTCACTGACGAGCCACGCTCTGCCACGGTCTATGCGGTGCGAGACACTGTCCTTTTCAAACTCCCGCGCGCGGCGTTCTTTGGTCTGCTCGAAAATCACCCCTGGTTCTGGTTCGGTCTGACTCGCACAATCGTGCAGCGGCTCCGGCGCCAGAGCGTCACTCACCGAGCCCCCACGTCACCGGTGTCCACAATTGCGCTGGTGCCGATCGATCCGTCCGTGCCCGTCGAGGAGTTCGCAAACGACCTTCGCACGGCTCTGGAAGGTTTGGGTACAGTATTTCTGATCGCGGATTCGGACGTTGACGAGGGCCTTGGCGAGAAAGGCCTTTCCCAAGTGGCCTCGACCGATCCCGCTTCGAAGCGAATTGCGTCGTGGATCGAACAGAGCGAAAAGGAATATCGTTACCTCATTCTCCGAGCCGAGGCGGGATGGTCGTACTGGACCCAGCGTTGTGCACGTCAGGCTGACATGGTGGTTTTCGTTGGTCAGAGTGCCAGGTCACCTCAACTGGGAATCGCCGAACGGTACCTCGCCGAGTTCTGGCAGGGCGGGCGGACGCCTCAGCAGATTCTCGTTCTCCTCCACGATACCGGCGAGCCCTCTGACACCGCCAAATGGCTCGATGGGCGACAGGTAGACCAGCATTATCACGTGTATCGTGGCAGCAAAAACGACTATTCCCGCCTCGCGAGGTGCATCTCGGGAACGGGAGTCGGTGTCGTTCTCGGTGCTGGTGGTGCACGCGGGTTGGCGCACATCGGTGTGCTGCGGGCCATGGAAGAAATCGGGATCCCGGTCGACTTCATCGGAGGCACCAGTATCGGCGCAGTGATTGGTGCCGTGTACGCCGTGAAACGGGATTCGCGAGCGGTCCAGTATTTCTGGGAGAAAGGATTCCGCTCTCTGAGGGACTACACCTGGCCTCTGATTTCGCTCATGAAGGGAAAGCGACTGAATCAAAACCTTCGATTCGTCCTCGAAGGATTTCAGATCGAAGATCTGCGGCTGCCGTTTTTCGCGGTTGCGACGAACCTCAGTCAATCGGAAAGGCATGTCAGCCGAAGAGGAGGGTTATTCGAGGCCGTGCGAGCGAGCGCTTCGTTGCCTGGTGTTTTCCCTCCCTGTCTGCAAGAGACGGGTGATTACCACGTCGACGGTGCCGTAGTGGACAGTGTTCCGGCGGAGGTGATGCGGAGCGTATTCGGCGGCGGCCCTCTGATCGCGGTTGACGTCAGCTCAAAAAAAGGACTGGTGGCCGACCCGAAGGTCCGATCGGAAGTTTCAGGGTTGAAGCTCCTCGCGAATCGCCTGAACCCATTCGCCAGCGAACCGAAAGGTCCCGGCATTGTGACAATGCTTCTGAGATCAACGGAGGTTGGCAGTGCAGCCGCTCGCAAACGATCCAAACCGCTGGCTGATCTCTACCTGGAACTGCCACTGGATGATTTTGCCCTGATGGATTTTGGAGCACTGGATGCTCTCGCGAATCGCGGCTACGAGCTTTCGGTCGAGCACCTTCGGTCGTGGTTTGAGCGGATCACGGTCGATCCCGGCGTGTAATGAGATTTTGGGATTAACCTCACATACTGCCGATGCCCGCCCTCCGTTCTTCCTTGCCCGGGCAGATCTTCGACCCTTTAGAAGACGGAGGACGCCGGCATACCCTGACCAAGCGGCGTTGATGCCGGGACCGCATTGTCAGTTTTCCGCTTTTTCACACTCTGCAAAAAGGTTAATCCGTTGTTCCTCGTAGAGGATTCGACTGCAAGGGGAGGCGAATCGAGATGCTGAGTAGAGCCGGTTCATGTCCTCTTCCGTTCGGTGGATGAGTTTCCAGTCTGTCACCCAGTCCATGAAGGCCTTGGTCGGATTGCTCGGGTGGAAATTGCCCAGGATCATGCGTCCGCCCGGCTTCAGGAGCTCGTAGCCGTAGTTCATGAGGTTGATGACGAACTGGTCGTTGAAGTAGTCGATCAGACCGATGCTGTAGACCAGGTCCTGGGGCGCGAGACCCAATGTTGCGCGGCCCGTTGCGAGATACACCAGATTTGCCAGGTGAACGTCTATTTGAGATTCGAGACCCGCTTCGACGGATCGTTGAGTCACGAAGTCAATCGCCTCCGGATCGATGTCGATAAGTGAAGCTTTGAGGTTTTCGGAATCGGGCGACTTCTTGAATACGTCGAAGATCTCTTCAGCAGGCCCGCAAGCCATGCTCGTGACATTGACCGGACCATCGCTGCTCCGATCGATTGTCGCGTCGATCTCTCTTGCCAGGACACCTCGGCGATTTCGAACGGCGTACGCAGCATGCATCTCGAGAAAGCAGTGGTCGAGCAATGGCCCCAACCGGCCCGTTCCACCCGGTTTGTTCTGGTAAATCATCTCGATGGTCTTGTAGTCACCGGCATATCCCCGTGGTTTGGAGTAGCAGCGCTCTGCGGTCCGAGCAAGAAGTACATAAGGCGTCAACTCCCGCTGCAGACGATCACCTAGATCCTCGACGACATGAACGTCGCTTTCAGCATCCAGTTCCTGATTGACCCAGGAGATGAAATCGAGAAAGCCCTCAATCAGCTGATTATCTACCTTGAGTCGGATGCGTTCGAAAGCCCGCTTTTCGATGATCCCCTCGCCCCGTTTCACGACATAGATCAAAGTAAGCAGCAAAATCCCCATGACAATGCTGATTGAGCAAATCACAAGCACCTGAAACTTGAAAATTTTCCGGTAATCGCTGGATAGATCCTGCCTGATTTCGACGACACCCAATACCGGTCCAGATATCGGAGATAAAGGCTTCTCCGCCCTTAATGGGGCAAATGTGATGATCTTGATCTCCTTTGGAATCCCCAGAAGAATTTCCCAGAAAGTACCGTTTTGAACGAGTTTTGAGGATGATTGCCCCTCCAGCGCATTTTTATAGAACGTTCCGCCAAGATTTTCCATTCCCACCAGTTCAGGTGAGAAACTGTAGGCAATGATGTCATTTTTACTGAAGATGTTAACCATTTCAACCTTGAAACTGTGCAGCGTACTGCGGACGACATTGTCCATTCTTTCAAACTGTTCCTGGTTCCTCAATTCGATTTTTCCATACTTTAACCCCACAGGAAGAATAAACTGCATAAAAACCTGGTGATTCAGGTTTTCGATAAGCAGTAGCGCATAGTCTTCGCTTTTTTGATATTGCATTGAACGGACCCAGTGGGTGTTGAGCAGGGAAAGGATGATGGTACCGATAAAAAGGACAATAAGACTGGTAAAGGTAAAATATTTTACCAGACGAAAGGGTTTTGCCCGTTCTGCAATGCTGGACGACTTCATAATAATTCCGTTGCGACCATGAATGGCAGGTCAACCGCTGTACCTGATGGTGAATCAAGCTTATGGGATTGATCAATAAATCGAAATGCATGGCGGTCGATTACACCACTTCGTCACACCAATCACCATATACTGGACACGCCGCATTTCAATTTTTTTTTAGGGGGAATCGATATGTTCCTAAAGTATTCGTTTTTAGTGCCGAATTAGATGGCTAACAACCGGCTACCATTGTAGTGCCATATAAATAAACCTGAGGATCATGTCAATGCGCTGTGAAATAAACACCCAGATCCTTTAAAAAAAAGGCCTTTACGTAATGAATGAATCGAGGTTCCATGTAAAAATGAAAACAGTGAGTCCATCGCCACACAAGATAAGGGTAATTGTTGATATGATGCCACAATATATATTAAATATACAAAATTATGCATAAAAGTCATATAATTTTACTTGACAACAACCTTTTTTCGGTCTTGAATCGGAATCAAGGGTTGGCGTTTCCGTTCAGATTGACAAACAGAAAACCCCAACCTTCTTATAAAGGCGAACGCTGTTATTACTTTTTGGATTGCCATAAGACGATGGATCAAATGGTGAAGAATTCGTTAAAAAAAATAAGGGAATCCCTCTTGATGAGCAAATCGGAACTGGCGAGAGAAGCGAATGTCTCTCCGATTACGATTACGCGGATTGAAGAAGGGAAACCGTGTCGGCTGGAAACCAAAAGAAAAATCTTGCTGGCTCTGGGTTACAGCCTTTCGGACAGTAAAAAAATCTTTGGTGAGTAAAAGAGCGAACCATGTTTTTTGGAAAAAAAGACCGAATAGTTGGCCTTGACATCGGGTCCAGATCTATCAAAGCGGCGGAACTCTCCGAATCGAAGAAGGGAATCTCCCTTGAACGGTTCGGCATCATCGACATCGCACCGGGCCTTATCGAAGATGGTGCAATAAAAGATGCAGAACAAGTTTCAGAAACGATCCGTCAATTATTTAAGAACTATGGTATAAAAGGTCATAATGTTGCCCTTTCCGTGGGCGGCTATTCGGTCATCGTAAAAAAGATCAATGTCCAGTCCATGCCCGAAGAGCAGCTTCAGGACACCATTAGTTTCGAGGCGGAACAATATATCCCGTTTGATATATCTGATGTAAACTTGGATTTTCAAATTCTGGGTGAAAATGAAAGCAACCCCAACCAGATGAATGTACTGCTGGTTGCCGCGAAAAAAGAAATGGTCAATGACTACGTGAATCTTGCCCAGATGGCGGGATTGAGCCCGTGCATCATCGACGTTGATGCCTTTGCCCTTCAAAATATTTATGAGTTTAATTATTCCCCCGCTGAGAATGAGAACGTCGCGCTCATCGATATCGGTGCAAGCAAGACTTCATTGAATATATTAAAAGGTAAATCCTCTGTCTTCATGAGAGACGTTTCACTCGGATGCAGCCAGATCAACCAGAAAATCGCATCGCTCATCGACTGTTCCATTGAGGAAGCAGAGCAGATCAAGTTTGGCGACCATTCCGAGAAAATAACCGCTGGAGATCTTTCCGACATTGTTTCCTCAGTTGTTTCAGATTGGTGCACGGAGATCAGGCGCGCCCTTGACTTCTTTTATTCAACCTATCCCGATGATCAAATCAAAAAAATTATTCTTAGTGGGGGTGGCGGCAACATAAAAGAATTCAGACAGTTGTTATCTGTCGAAACCTCTGCGGAAGTGGCCACCATAAACCCCTTTGATGGGCTTCACATAGATGAGAACCGGTTTGATGTGGAATTTCTAAAACGCATAGCCCCCCAAGCCTCAATCAGCATGGGACTGGCAACGAGAAAAGTTGATGACAAATGATACGCATTAATTTACTCCCATTTCGAGCCGCAAGAAAAAAAGAGAATATCAGGCGACAAGTTTCCATATTCCTGTTGTCACTTGTCTTTGTTGTGATTGTTGCCGCCTGGTTCAACTATTTGTTATCCGGCAAAATAGAATCGTTGAACCAACAGGTTGCAGAAACCAAGGCACAGGTTGAAAAGTACAACAAAATCAACCAGGAGATAGCGGAAATAAAGAAGAAGCTGGCTATTCTGAACCAAAAAATTGAAGTCATCAAATCCTTGGATCTTACCAGAAAGGCACCAGTTGAACTGCTCGCTGACATGTCAAAACTGGTCATAGAAAAGCGAATGTGGCTCACAGGGTTAGAAGAAAAATCCGGAAATGTCAAGGTGGTCGGAATCGCTCTGGACAACCCGACGATTGCGGAATATATGACCCGAATCGAAACGTCCTTAAAATATGTCGATGTCAAACTTCTGTCCATCAACCAGGACACCTCCGTCAAGGGATTAAAACTGAAAAATTTTGAAATCAAGTTTAAAAAGATCTCCCCTTAAAGAACAACCTAAATAGGTATTGAGGAAATGAAGAAGGGCACAGCGGTTTCAATAGAAAAATCCAATCCGGTAATTAATAAGCTTGAGCAGCTTTCCAAAGTCCAACGGATCGCTATCTGGGCAGGTGTGTTGATATTGCTTATCGGTGCTTTTGTCTACTTTTCATATCTGCCAAAATATAAAAAAATCGACCAACTCAAGACCAATTTAACAAAAATTCAAAAAGAATTGGAAATTGCCAAAAAAAACGCAAGGCAATTGAATGAATTCAGGAAAAAAATGCAGGATGCTGAAGAACAGTTTAAAATCGTAATGCGGGCATTACCTGAAAACGAAGAAATTCCAACCTTGCTCACCGGCATTTCAAAAGCCGGAACAGACTCAGGGCTCAATTTTATTCTGTTCCAACCCAAACCAGATGAGAAAAAGGATTTTTACGCCGAAATTCCTGTGGCCATGACAGTTACCGGGGATTATCATGGGGTTGCAACATTTTTTGAGAGTGTTGCCGGCTTGAACAGAATCGTAAACATCAGAAATATCGACATGAAGCCAGACAAGGAAAGCACCAATCTGACGACGACATGCACGGCGGTGACATATAAATTTATTGAAGCGTCCGATGAGCAGCCGGATACATCTGGAAAGTCGAAAAAGAAGAAGCGGTAAAACCATGCGAATTCAATTTAAAAAAGTTGGCAATAAGTTAACCCTGGTTCTACTGGTTTCTTGTTTTCTTTGGAACTGCGGTGATCAAAAAGAACCATCCAAAGCACCGGTCGTCAGCAAAAAGATCTCGGCGCCAAGCACGCCCGCTCCCTCACAAAAAACAGAGGACACGCAAACAGACGCCTCCGTGAAAACGCCCGTTTCGACGACCGTTGCAGAAAAAGAAGATGCGAGCGTGGCAAAACGAATCTACGTCCCCAAGGAACGGCTAAACCCGTTTATACCTTTATTTAGAGATGACAACAAGGACGCCGCGGATGATCAAGCGGGCAAAAGCAAAAGAAAAAAACGAGTGCCACAAACGCCTCTTGAAAGAATAAGCCTCAACCAGCTTAAGTTAGTCGCCATCATTCGGACTTCATCTGGAAATAGGGCGCTCGTAGAAGATAACACCAACAAAGGGTTTATCATTAAAAATGGGACATATATTGGTCTAAATTCAGGAATTGTGACGCAAATCAACGCCAATAGCGTGATTGTCGAAGAAGAAATAGAAAACCTCATGGGAGAACTAATTCTTCAAAATACCGAAATAAAACTTCAGAAACCGGCTGGAGAGTGATATGCACAACTTCAGGATCAAATTCTCAAAGAAATTGACACTTGTTTATTGCCTTGGGTTGGTTGTTGCCTTCCTTTTTGCAGGATGTGCAACCCAGAATACTGATCGTCAAACAAGTGCGCCCGGCCTTGATCCTTCGCAATCCATGGAAATCACATCTATTGGATTATCTGAAGAACCAGACTCGATGAACGTTGTGATCAGCGGGATCGAACCGTTGACCTACACCTCGGTGAAACAGCCGCTTCCCCTGGGTGTGGTTCTCTATTTTCCAAACACCCGTTTAAACGTTTCCCAAACCGATGTACCATCCACGGGCAACCCTGTCACTTCAATTCATGCAGGCCAAGTCGAGGCTAAAAACAATACCACGCGCATTGAAATTCTGCTGGCCGCGGATGCTCCCTACAACGTCGTTCAAGAGGGCAATTCACTCAGAATCCAGTTTCCAAAGGATATCTCCGGGCCGACCGACAACAGCAGCGAATCGAAAATGGAATCAGGCATTGCCCAGCAACCGGCAATGACCGAAGAAGCACAGGCCGTTCAGGTTGCGCCCTTTACCCCTGTCAAGCCGTCAGGCGCTTTTCAGGGCACGGGTGCCAGGATTGGCAAAGAAAACCTGGTATGGGTGAATCGCATCGATTTTCTTGGAGAAAAAGATGGGCGATCAACGCTGTCTATCGAAACCACATCCCCGGTCGACTACGATATCCAAAAAGTATCTGATAAACTTCTTGAATTGCGCTTGATGAAGGCCAACATTGCCGAATTCAGGCAACGGCCGATGATAACGACCCGATTTGAAAGCGCTGTTAACCGGATTATGCCCATCCAGTTGCCATCCATGAAGGATTTCTCCTTGTTCTCCATCGAACTCCGAGAACCCGTTCCTTATTACACGGAGCAGACCGGGGGACTGCTGCTGGTTCACTTTGAGGCATCCTCTGTTCCCCCGGCGCCGGCTGATGAGACCAATCTGCCTGCCTGGAAGAAGGCACTTGAGGAAACCATCGGGCCTGCCGATGTTGCTCCAACTTACCCCAAAGCAATGCAGGCAGCCGGTCGAAAACCAATCCGCTACCGTTGGTAAACCAGCTGAAACAGCAGGTCGACAAGTCTTTAGTTCCTCTCGCCGAGATGACATTTGACACCGACCAGGCCATGGTTTTGAAGAAAAATGTCAAACAGTACACCGGCGAGAAAATCGCACTGGATTTCTTTCAGACCGATATCAAGAATGTCTTCCGGATTCTTCGGGAAGTCAGCGGAAAAAACTTTGCCATCGACGAGGATGTCAGCGGTAAAGTTACCCTGACCCTTGACAAGCCGGTTCCGTGGGATCAGGTGATGGACCTGGTGCTCAGAATGAACCAGCTCGGCATGATCGTGGAAGGCGACATCGTCCGCATTGCCACCCTGGCCACCCTTAAACAGGAAAACGATCTTCGCAAAGCGCAAATCGCCTCCCTCCAAAAAGAAAAAGAACAGATCAAAGCGCTGGAACCATTGGAAACGCGATACATTCCGATCAGCTACTCCGACGCAACGAACAGAGGTGCTTCCCCATATCGAGACGATTGTAACCAAAGATCGCGGGTCCGTTTCTGTCGATGTCAAGAACAATCAGATCATCATCACGGATACTGCCGACAAGATCGCACAGGCACTGGATATTTCAAGACAGATCGACAAGGTCACCTCCCAGGTGATCATTGAGGCCCGCGTGGTTGAAGTCAGCGAAAACTATTCCAAGGAACTGGGGTTTCAGTGGAATTTAGGCGTGGGCCCGGTGACGATCAACGACGGCGATTCTCAATATACGACGGGTGTTGCCATGAACTATCCGGCGAACACCGGCAATGGTTTCACGCTCAATTATGCAAAAATCGCCGGCACCCCGTTCACCCTTGATGCCACGCTGACGGCCCTTGAAGCCAATGGAAATGGTAAAATCCTGTCTGCACCCAAAATCGCCACCCTGAACAACAAAAAAGCCAGGATCAAACAGGGACAGGAAATTGGATACTTGGAACGCGATTCAGCAGGCGGCTCTTCCGTGAAATTCAAAGACGTCGATCTTTTGCTTGAAGTCACCCCCCATGTAACACCGGACAACCGGATTTCCATGGATATCGTTATCCAGAAAAATGATGTCATCGATTTTGTCGACGGCGTGCCCATCATCGCCACCAACGAGGCGCAAACGCAGCTGCTTGTCAACGACGGGGATACAATCGTTATCGGGGGGATCATCAAATCAACATCAACGAATAAGAAAGAGGCCTTCCCGGGACTCCACAAGATCCCTGTTTTAGGCTGGCTGTTTCAGAGAAATTTGGAGGAGGCGGACAGCAACGAATTGCTGATTTTTATGAACCCGAAAATTGTACAGCTGGAACAGCGATAGACCCTTTGCGGATGCCGAGTTTCGACGATCCATGAGATCTCTTTTTAATACCAGCGACCACATTTTCTTAAAAAATGATGGTCGCTTTTTTATTGGGCGAAGGTAAAAACCGGAGTGGTTCCATTTTTTTCATAAAAAGGTTTAGGAATTAAAAAAAAAGTCGATAGACAATATCGGGTATCAACTTTTTGTATGGTTAAATAGATAGAAAGCGGGGAAAGATCTCGGTGGGGGCACCAGCGAGGCCACGACATAAACAATCTCGATCAGGTGATCGGCAACTCCACCACGGCCAGCGGCGCGACGCACGCCTTCATCTGGCAGCTTGACGCCAGTGGCTCAGGGTGTGATGACCGACCTCGGCACCCTTGGGCGGAACGAACAGCTGGGCCGCTGCGACATCAACGATAACGGTTTGATCGTCGGCTGTGCCGAAACCGGTGGAATATACAGCCGAAGGTGGTATTACCTACAACGGTTGTACACGCCTGTGCGTGGTACGGATAATGTCATCTACGATCTCGGCGTTCACAATGATTTTTATACCTACGCCTTTGTTCTACCCTATTCCCTTCAGTGAGGCCATCGCATGTAAATGACAACTTAATCGGATTGCCGGCAATTCCTATTCATCAACCATCACTATCGCGGGTTTGTATCTGGATTCGGTGCTTCCCTGATCGAATGGCCAGTTGTTCATCATGAATGATAAATACCCCGCGCTAATCCGCGGGGTATTTTTTTACCAGGAGACAACAGTGAACCATAATGCCGGAACCCCTCAAAGGAATAACCGATGCGCGCCGCCTATTATGAGATCCTTTGAAGGCCCTGTCACCATCAAAACCCTGCCCGACCCGAACCCGCCGGAAGGCGGGGTGGTGATCAAGGTCGAAGCCACGGGCCTGTGTCTGAGCGACTGGCATGGCTGGAAGGGGCACGACCCCGATATCAGCCTGCCCCATGTTCCCGGCCATGAACTGGCCGGCGTGGTCCAGGCCACCGGAAAAGGAGTTGTCAACTGGAGACCCGGCGACCGCGTCACCCTGCCGTTTGTCTGCGGCTGCGGGGGCTGCCCCCAGTGCCTGTCGGGCAACCACCAGGTCTGCGACCATCAGTTTCAGCCGGGATTCACCGACTGGGGATCATTCGCCGAGTATGTGGCCATCCGCTACGCGGACATCAACCTGGTGCGCCTGCCGGCCTCCATGGATTTCGTCACTGCCGCCAGCCTGGGCTGCCGGTTCGTCACCGCCTTTCGCGCCATCACCGCCCAGGGCCGGGTCGGTGCCGGGCAATGGGTGGCCGTGTTCGGCTGCGGCGGGGTCGGCCTGTCCGCCATCATGATCGCCAACGCCCTGGGCGCCCGGGTGGTGGCCGTTGACATCACCGACGACAAACTGGATATGGCTCGATCCGTGGGTGCATCGGAGACGGTCAACGCCCGGTCCGTGGACAATGTGGTGGATGCGGTTCGCCATTGCTCCGGCGGTGGCGCCCATGTGTCCGTGGATGCGCTTGGCAGCCCCCGGACCTGTTTCGATTCCATTGCCAGCCTGAGAAAACGGGGAAAACATATCCAGGTGGGTATTCTCAACACCGAGCATCGCCACCCGGCGGTCCCCATGGACCTGGTGGTCGCCCATGAACTGGAAATTCTGGGCAGCCACGGCATTCAGGCCTTCGAATACGGACGGCTGCTGGAAATGATCGCCGCCGGCAAACTGCACCCGGAAAAGCTTATCGGACGGACGGTGGGTCTGGAGGAAGGAATTGCTCAATTGACCGTCATGGATCGGTTCGATCAAACCGGTGTGACGGTTATCAATCGATTTTAAGTCACAGCGGCCATGCCGGTATTGATTAATAGCGGTATGGCCGCTTTTTTGTTAGCCGCCGGTGCTAACCGCCGTAGATTACCGCCAGAATCGTCGCCCTGCCCGCGGCGGCGGCAATCAGATGCGGGGTGGTGGACAGGTAGTACGCGCTGTCCCCGGCAGTCAGATCGAAATGATCGTCCCCGATGTCCAAGGAGACGCTGCCGTCGAGCACGTAGATAAACTCTTCACCGTCGTGGACCGAGCGTTCCGTGTCCGGCGCCTCTTCCAACTGGACAATCAGGGACTCCATATGCCGGCCTTTGACTTCCGGAGCGAGGCTCCGGTAGGTGTAGGCCTGTTTCTTTCCCTTCAGTGAGGTCGAGCGGGAAACGATTTTCTGCTCCCCTTTGCGGGTGATGGAATAGAGCTTGTCTCCCACACCGGACACCAGCCGGCCAAAGGCGCTGTCCAGGGCCTTGGACAGTTTGATGGCTGTTCCCAGCTGAGGCTGAACCTCGCAGTTTTCAATGCTGGACAAAAGCTCCACGTCAAAGCCGGTCATGTGGGACAGTTCATCCAGAGAAAGGCCCTTGGCTTCGCGGATAGCCTTGATCCGCTGGCCGATGTCCTCCTGGCCGCCCTCCGGCTGGCTGCAGGTGCCCTGCTTAATTCGTCCGGTCAGGTCTTCGAAATAGTCCACGTTGATGTGGGGTTTTTTTTCGCCTGTTTCCATGGCAATGCTCCTGGTTGATTGACTCATCCCGGTTTTCCGGTTGGGATCGGTATTGGGGCCGTGGGTGTCCTGTCTATCATGCCCCGGTTTCAACTGCGGGTCAAGGCGGCGATCAGGGGCGATAGCGCTCCGGCAGCACCGCCTTTTCCGCCCATTCAGCGGGCAGCTTCTGGCCGGGTGTCTCGGCCATCTTCTCCTTGAGTTTTTTTAACCCCGGTCGGGCAAATTTGGGATGGCCCCCCTTGAGTGTACGCCCGTTGATCACCGCTTCACTCCTCAGGCGGTGGCCCACGGTCCGTTCCAACTGGCGTCCCAGCCACAATATGCGATCCACATCGTAGCCGTGTTCGATGCCCATTTCATCGATCTGCACCAGCATGTCTTCTAAACAGGTCAACCCCACGTAACGGGGATCTTCGTAGTAGTACTCACCGGTGCCCGGAACCGGGCAGTCGTCCAGGAAATTGGCCGGCTGTCCGCCCAGACCGCCCAAGGTTCCCTCGAAATGGCATATCCCTGCCTGAAGGGCCGCCAGCACCGAGGCCGACGCCACCCGCTTGGTTTCGTGGAAGTGGGCGATGTGTACCGAGGTGTCGGGAATTTCGTCGAGAATCATGGAAAAATAGCGGTACACATTGGCTGCCGAGGCACTGCCGTCGTGATCGGCATGCTCGATGTCCGTGGCGCCGATTTCCAGCCAGCGTTTAGTGAACTCCACCGCGTCTTTCAATTCGGTGGCGCCGGCAATGGGACTGCCCCAGATGGTACTGACGGTGCCGCACATCTGAAGACCGGCGTCCCGGCATTTACGAATGGCACTTTCGCACTCTCTCCAGTATTCGGGCAGGGTCAGGCCGGAGTTGGCAAAATGGTGCTCCTCTTCGGTGGAGACCATCATCAGGCAGCGATCCGGCCCGACGCCTTTTTTGGACAGTTCAATGGCCCGGTCCACACCCGGCTCCCGAATGGTCACGGCGGTGATGGTAAGGTCGTCCGGATTGATGCCCTTCTTTTCGCAGCGACCGCGGAAGCGATCGCTGCGCAGGTGGGCCAGAATCTGTTCCGCGTCACTGAACTGGGGCATGAGGTAGGGGTTGCCCAGGTTGGTCACCTCGATGTTGCGGCAACCGGCAAAGATCATCTCTTCGGCATAAAAGATCTTGGCCCGGGTGGAGATAAATTTTTCCAGGTGTTGGAACCCATCCCGCACGGTGATGTCTCCCAAGGTTACCTTTTTGGGCATTCTCGGAAAAACTTTCCAATAATCATATTCGGTCATGCTGCCTCCTTATGGTATGCCTATGATATGAATGGATGGGCAATCCAAACACCTGCCCACATGTGGTTGTTAATCCGTGTCCGGTCAACAGCCCTTGTACACCGGTTTTCGCTTCTCTTTGAAGGCGGCCAAGCCCTCCAGCCGGTCTTGGGTGGGGATGCAGACCCAGTACGCGTTGGATTCGATGGCCAGTCCCGTGGACAGATCCGTTTCCATGCCGAAGTTAATGGCATATTTGGCCTGTTCGATGGCCACGGGGCCGGTTTCACAGATCTCGGCGGCCATCTGACGGCAGGTCTCGATAAGCGCTTCAGGTGCACAGACCCGGTTCACCAGACCGATCGCCAAGGCCTCGGCCGCACCGATGCGTTTACCGGTAAAAATCAGTTCTTTGGCCTTGCCCTTGCCAACCAGGCGAGGCAGACGCTGGGTGCCGCCGGCGCCGGGGATGATGGCCAGCCGGGTTTCGGTGAGTCCCATGCTGGCGGTTTCCGAAGCGATGCGGATGTCCGATGCCAGGGCCAGTTCGGTTCCACCACCCAACGCCACGCCGTTGACCGCCGCGATCACCGGTTTGTTGAGCTGTTCAATGGCCGTGAACAGGTTGCGGATGGTGAAGATGTACTCCTTGACCTGGATGGGCGACAGCGTGGCCCGCTCCTTGAGGTCCGCACCGGAGCAAAACGCCCGATCGCCTGCCCCGGTGATGATGACCACGCGGACATCGGGGTCAAAGCGGATGTCGGCGATTTTGGCCGCCAGCGCATGAAGCAGCGCGAAATTGAAAGAATTCATCACCTCTGGCCGGTTCAAGGTGATGACGGTCACCCCGTCCTGGTGCTCGGTGAGCAGAATCGTGTCGTTCATGCAGCCCTCCCTGTAAGGACATGTGGGTTGAAAAAAGATCAACATCCGATGTAACGGGAAATGACGATACGCTGGACTTCCGAGGTGCCTTCACCGATGTCCAATAATTTCTGATCGCGGTAAAAGCGCTCCACGTCGTACTCTTTCATCAGTCCGTATCCACCGTGAATCTGCACGGCATGGTCGGCCACCCGCCCCATGAGCTCCGAGCAGTAGAGCTTGGCCATGGCGGCCTCTTTCTCGAACGGGCGCTTGTGATCCCGCAGCCAGCAGGCCTTGTAGAGCAGGTTGCGACCGCATTCGATTTCCATGGCGCTGTCCGCCAGCTTGAAAGCCACGGCCTGGAACTTGGAAATGGGCTGGCCGAACTGTTCGCGCTTCTGGGCATATTTCAAGGCCGCATCATAGGCGCCCTGGGCACCTCCCAGACCCATGGCGGCGATGGAGAGCCGGCCGCCGTCTAGGGTCTTGAGCATCTGGTGAAAGCCGTCACCCTGCTGGCCCAGGATGTTTGCCGCCGGCACCCGGACATCGTCGAAATAGAGCTCCGCCGTGTTGGAGGAACGCCACATCATCTTCTTTTTCATGGCCACGGCCTTGAATCCCCGCGTGCCGCTCTCCACGATAAAGCAGGTGTATTCCGGTTTGCCGTTGGGGCGGGTGCCGGTGATGGCCTGGACCGTCACCCCCAGCGTCATGTCACTGGCGGCGTTGGTGATGAAAATTTTGGAGCCGTTGATGACCCACTCGTTGCCGTCGCGCACCGCCGTGGTCTTGGACCCGCCGGCGTCTGAACCGGCCGTGGGCTCGGTAAGCCCGAAACCCCACAACCCCTCGCCGTTGCACAGTTTGGGCAGGTATTTTTGTTTCTGTTCCTCGTTGCCAAAGTAGTAGAGCGGGCCGATGCCCAGGGAGTTTCCCGCCGCAATGGTGGCCGCCTGGGAGCCGTCCACCCGGGCAATCTCCTCAACGGCGATGATGTAGGAGATGTAATCCATGGCCTGGCCATCGTACGTTTCAGCGACAAACATGCCGAACAGGCCGATCTCGCCCATCTTTCGCGTGAGATCGGAAGAAAACGCCTCCGCTTCGTCGAGTTCCAAGGCCACCGGCGCGATCTCGCTCTGGGCGAACTTTCGGACCTCCTTGCGAATCATTTCCTGTTCTCTGGTCAAATCAAAATCCACGACAACCTCCTTTCCGCAGCAGCGGGAGCGGCTTTACCACACCGTGTCGATGTGGCATCGGCCTCTTTTCGGTACCGGTGAAGATATCCGTTTCAGCAGCCGACAGGGCGTTCGAAGCGGCCCTGCTTCAATCCGCTGATAATAAAATTCTCATAGATGTCGGCAATCTCATCCACCGTCAAACGCCCGTTGGGATTGTACCAGGTCGCACCGGCCGTACACAGGGTCAGAATCGCATAGGAAAGGATCTTGACGTCCACATCGGCAAACACCCCTTCATCCGTGCCCTGGCGAATGAGATCCTGAAAAATCGATTCGTATTCGTCCCGCTTTTTGACGATGGAGCGATAATGCTCGGCGGTCAGCCCCCGCAACTCAGCGTTGGCAATGAAGTTTTCCTTCTGCCGTTCCAAATGAAAGCACACATGGCTGCGCACCGCCGCCCGCATCCGCTGCTCAATGCCCTGCGCAGCCGCCAGCCCCTGCTTCAAGGCACTGGTCAGATCGTCCATGGTGGACTTTAATATATGAAACAGCAGATCCTCTTTGCTGGCGTAGTGATAATAGATGCTGGCCTTCTGGATGCCGCTTCCCCCGGCGATGGCGCTGATACTGGTGGCAAAATATCCTTTTTTGAAAAAGAGATCGATACATACGGATTTTATGGTCGTTTTCATGTCGGCCATAAAGGCTGCATCTCCGGGTGTAACGGGCAATGACCGGCAGTCCACCAAAAGGAATGAATGAAAATCAGAAAAGCTTACCGACCGGTCGTTAGGTATAGTGCCTTTCTACCCATTCGTCGACACATTGTCAAGGCTAAACAACGGGCAGAAGCGCATGTTACGATTTACGGTTCTTGACAGGTGAAACGGAAAATGGTTTATGCGAAAAACTTAAAATCAGGAGAAAAACTGGGCATCCCCTTTAAGATAGCCGGGGATGCCGGCAGGGTGGCCTTGGCCTTCGATGCCGTCCACCAGGGATTCCGGGCGGGGATGGAAATATAATAGGCAAACCTTACCATAGGCTTCTATAAAGAATCGGTTGATGCCGTCGACTGCGGTGATGTGCGAATCTGCTGGACGGCGGTCAGGGATATCAGGGCCATGACGGCGCCGGCGATGAAGGGGATGCGATAGTCGACAATCCAGAAATAGCCACCGATGGCCGGCAGAAAAACAGCCGCAATGTGGTTGATGGTGAACCCCACAGCCATGGTCGGCGCCACATCGCCGGGATCGCCTACTTTCTGAAAAAAGGTGTTTATGGCCATCGCGAAGTTAAAAAAGATATGGTCGAGAATGTACAGCCCACCGGCCACCCATTTTGAATCGGTGAAGGCGTATGCGAGGAATACGGCGATCAGGCTGGCGTATTCAAGAGAGAGCACCTTGCGTTCGCCGAAACGGATAATGGCCCGGCCGATGGTGGGACTGAGAAAATAGTTGATGGCATTGTTTAGCACAAACAGGAAGGTCACGGCCTGGACCGAATAACCGAATTTTTGGACCAGCAGCAGCACTGAAAAGGCGATGAAGATCTGACGCCGGGCGCCGGCCATGAAGGTAAGAAAATAGAAGAGGCTGTAACGCTTGCGAAAGATCATCCGCTTGCTCTGGGGAACCACGTCAGCGCTGGTGGGCCTGCGGGTGAACCCCCACAGGGCCATGGCCATGATGAGTCCCCCGATGATCATGTACATGTGCGTGAAGTCCAATGTGGACGCCATGAAAAAAATAAACACCCCCACGACAATGCTCGATGCCGCAGAAATGCTGCGCAGTTTGCCGAACACCCACGGCGAGGTCTGTTTGTCAAAATATTGGAGGGTGAGGGACATGTTGGTGGTTTCGTAGTAGTGAAACCCGAAGCTCATCAGCAGGGTCGTCAGGGCCAGTCCAGCAAAGGAGGGGAACCACCCGGTGACAAAAATGCCCAGGCCCAGCAGCAGGATGGATAAGGCGGAAAGCCGGTGCTCCGGAATTAGCCGAATAATGAAAATCGCCAGCAGGGCCAGAAACCCGGGAATCTCGCGGATGGACTGGATGATGCCGATGCCGTCGCCATCCAATCGGGCAACCTCTACGGCAAAATTGTTAAACAGGGTGGTCCACGCCTGCAGCCCCACCGTGGAGCCGACGGTTAGCACGACCAGGTAGAGGAACATGGGATTATTTTTAACAGGGTCCATCACAGTGTCGGCTTCCGAGGGTCCATCAGGTCGTTGAGCAGGTGGGTCGGTCTACCACCAATGGAATCCCAAGGCAAGTACGGACACCGCTATTGGGGTGTTGCGGAAATGCCGTATGTGGCCAGGATATTGCCCGTGCGGGTTTCAAGCTCCACCCAGGCCTGGCGCAGGCCGACCAGGGCCAGGGCCAGATTGCTCTGGGCCGTGGTCAAATCCCTCTGGGCCTCGTTGAGGCGAACCAGAGACCCCTGGCCGGCGTTGTATTCCTTCTCGACCAAATCCCGGGTACGTTGCACCAGATCCACATTTTCCCGCTGGAGGGCCACCTGTGCTTGGGCCGTCATGACCAATGCAGCAGAGCTGCGGATGTCCGATGTGGCTGAAAGCACCAGTTCCTCCAGCCGTTTTTCCAGCTCTGCCCGGCGATGCCCCACCTCGCGGACCTTTGCCCGGGTGAAACCGCCGGCAAACAGGTTGTAGGAAAGGCCCACCTGGACGCGGTTGCCGAAATCGTCCTGCCCGAAACCCGGGTCATCGACCCGTTCACCGTCCAGGCTGCCGGCCAGGACAATCGTTGGATAATAGTCGGACTGGGCGATCTTAGCCTGGGCCTCGGTCTGCTTGATGCTCCACTGGGCCTGCTGAATATCCGGGCGACGACCCATGGCATTAGCGATCAGTTCATTCACCGGCGGGCTGGAAAGTTCCGGGGGCGTCTCCGGAGAGAGGCGGGCCAGTTGAACGTGGGCCGGCAGCCGGGATTCGGGGAGCCCCAGCAGGGCGGCCAGTCCGTATAGGGCGATCTCGTAGCGGTATTCCTGGTTGATGCGTGTCGTTTTGGCCTGGTTTTTTCGCACCTGGAAGTTGAGCACATCACTCAACGCACCGGTTCCCACCCGCTGACGGGCCTCGGCATCGGCCAGCTGACGCTGGTTGAATTCCTCGTCGGCTTCGGCGATGGCTATGTTCTCCTTGGCCAGTTGAGCAGAAAAATAGGAGATGGCCACAGCAGAAATCAGCAATCGGCGGGCATCGTTCATTGCCTCTACGCTGGATTGTACACCATAGCGGGCCGCGGCGTTGGTGAATTTACGGGCGAATCCGTCGAACAAGGTCCAGGAGGCGGTCAGGCTGGCATTGTAGGCGTCTTCAGGAGTGTCGATAGTGGCGGCTGACACCAGCTGGGCGAGGGCCGAATTTTGCTGGTAGGCGTTTTCGGACAGATCCACCCGTGCCCCCGAGGCATTGGCATCCAGCCGGGGCCAATAGGTGGATCGCGCCTGATCCACCTGGGCCTTGGCC
This sequence comes from uncultured delta proteobacterium, assembly GCA_963697225.1. Classification (GTDB taxonomy): domain Bacteria; phylum Desulfobacterota; class Desulfobacteria; order Desulfobacterales; family Desulfosarcinaceae; genus Desulfosarcina. Next base: position 163,853 of record CAVONM010000023.1, on the reverse strand, counting down.
TGCCTAACGCGGGCCGCTGAGGCTTCGAGACCCGGGTTGCCGGCCAGGGCGATCTCGACTGCGGTTTCAAGGTCCAGGGTCGACTTGGCGGCCCAGTCAACCGCACCGGCAGGCGCCGGGCGAAGTTCCACGGACGTTCCCGAGACGGGGGTTTCAAGGGCGATACCCGCCGATGGCAGGGCAACACTCCAGCAGAGCATGGGCAGGATAAACCAACTGACATGTCTTTTCATTTTTTCACGCCTTTTTTTTCAATCAAGGTGGTCATTGTCCAATCAACATCGGCTGCTTTGGTCCAGGACAGGGCTTGAAGATGCCATTCATGGGCGGACACTATTTGCAGACATCCACGGATGGCGAAAGCAGTTGCCCCTTACCGTCGGCCAGGGGATCTTCGTGCCGGTTTCTGGCGGGTTCCACGTCCAGACGCGTAGGCCAATGACCGTGTTTGAAGCGGTGCATCACCAGTCGCAGGTCATTCAGAATGGCCAGCAGGCTGGGAATGAGCACCAACGTTAGAATGGTGGCAAACGCCACGCCGGCGGCGATGGAAAGCGCCATGGGAATAAGAAACCTGGCTTGAAAATCGGTCTCCAGAATCAAGGGCGCCAGGCCGCCCACCGTGCTCAACGTAGTCAGGAAAATGGCTCTGAAGCGCCGGGTTCCTCCCTGAAGGATCGCTTCAAAGAACGGCATCCCGCAGGCAAAATTCTCATTGATGCGCTCGATGAGCACAATCGCGTCGTTGACCACCACCCCGGTAAGCGCCACCATGCCGAAGATGCTCATGATGGACAGGTCATAACCCATCAACAGATGGCCGAATACGGCGCCGATAATACCGAACGGTACGGTAAACATGATCACAAGAGGCTGTGCATAGGAACGGAACATGGTGGCGATGACGATGAAGATGCCCAGCACCGCCAGCGGAAATCCGATGAAGAGGCTGCCGAATGATTCGCGCATCTTCTTCTGCTCTCCCTGGAGGGCCACGAACATACCGGGATGGCGCTTCTTCAACTCGGGGAAATAGTTGGCCGACAGCTCCGTAAAGATTTCGTTGGCATTGGCTTTATGGGTGTCCACACCGGCACTCACGGCCACCCGGCGCATGCCGTCGGTACGGGTAATGGTGGAGAATCCGGGGGCAAAGGTGACATCGGCGACGGAGATGAGCGGCACCTCAAATCCACCGGCAGTGCGAATGCGAACCCGATCCAGGTCGGACAGACGGCTGCGTTCTCCGGCGGTGTAGCGCACCTTTACCCGGATGTCATCCCGGCCCCGTTGAAGCCGGAGCGCTTCGTCGCCATAATAACCGGCGTAGATCTGACGGGCCAGATCCTCCACGGTGAGCCCCAGTGCCCGGGCTTCCGGTTTGAGGCTCAGGCGCATCTCGTTCTTGCCGGGAGAGAAGTCGGTGCGTATCTGGTAAACACCGTCGAATCTTCTCAGTCGTTCCATCAATTCGTCGGCGGCCAGCAGAATATCATCCATGTCGTGGCCCTGGAGCCAGACCTCGATGGGATCGCCGGGCGGGCCGGCCTCCATGCCGGCAAATGTGAGCGATTTGATGCCGGGCAGGATGCCGATCTCCTTTTCCCAGAGCACCATCAACTCCTCAGTATGGATGCCCCGGGCATCGGAATCCAGAAGAATCGCCTGGACGGAACCATACTGCGGTCCCACCTGGGGCATTTCGCTCAGGGTCTGGCCCACCAGAGTCAATCGATCCCGAACCAATGGATCGCCGGACCGGGTCTGAAGGTTTTTTTCCAGCCGCGTCAGGGATGCCTCGATCTCTTCGATTGCCCGCCGGGTGACCTCAGGCGGGGTGCCGCTGGGAAACTCAGCCGTGGCGGTCATCACAAACCCGTCCAGCTTGGGAAAAACCTCGAACTTGATGATGCCGCTGCGAACCAGGCCGACGGTAAGCATGAGCACGGTGATGGCCGTGGCCAGGGAAATGTATCGCCAGTGCAATGCCTTGCTGAGAAAGGGCATGTACACGCGGGCCACAAACAGCACCATCCAACGGGATGTGGTTTGTTGGATGCGGGATAACCGCCGGACCAACCTGTTTTCCTGATCGTCGGGCCGGTCGGGGGGGGGCAAGTGGCTCAAATGGGCCGGCAGCAGAAAGAGGCATTCGACCAGCGACACCACCAGGCAGGCGATCACCACGGCGGGTAGGATAGAGATGAATTTTCCCATGATACCGCCCACGTAAAACAAAGGCATGAAGGCCACAATAGTGGTGAGCACAGCGGCAATAACCGGCATCCCCACCTCCGAGACCCCGTCTACAGCGGCTTTCAGGGCTGTCTTGCCCTGCATGCGGTGGACGTAGATGGCCTCTCCCACCACGATGGCGTCATCCACCACGATGCCCAGCACCATGATCAGGCCGAAAAGAGAGATCATGTTGATGGTGCCACCCATGGCCCAGAGGATGACCAGGGCACCGGCGATGGAGGTGGGGATGCCCATGCCGGCCCAGAAGGAGAGTCGTGCATTGAGAAAACACCACAGCAGCAAAAAGACAATGCACAGGCCGATGATGCCGTTTCTCATCAACAGGTCGATCCGCGCCTTGAGCATGTCAGTGTTGTCGTAGAGAATTTCAATATTGGCACCCTTCGGTATCTGCTGCTGCTTTTCCTCGATGTACCGGTGGATGGTTTTCGAAATCACCAGGGCATCTTCTTCGGGCGTTTTGTAGACAATCAACAAAATGGCCGAATCACCGTTAATGGTTGCAGCAATGGGATCCTCGGTGAATCCGTCGTCGATATGGGCCAACCGGCCTAAGGTGACCACATCCCCCTCCGGACGCGCCAGGACTACGACCGAGGCCAACTCCTCACCCGTATATTTACGCCCCATGGTTCGTACTCGGATCTCCTCTTCTCGGGTTCGGATAGTACCGCCGGCCAGGTTGAGGCTGCTGCGGCGGACGGCATCTGTCACGTCGGAAAAGGAAAGGCCGTATTGGCGCAGCCGCTCCTCGGAGACTTCGATGGCAATTTCATAATCGCGCGCACCGAAGGTTTCCACCTGTGAGATATTGGGCAGCTGCTGGATTTCGTCCTTGACCTGTTCGGACCACTCCTTGATCCGCCGTTCGGACATATCGCCGGACAGGTAAAGCAGTGTCACCACATCCTTGAGCAGCAACTCGCTGATCACCGGCTTTTCCGCGTCCACCGGAAAAGTGGAGATGGCATTGACCTTGGTGCGAACCCGGTCGAGCACCTCGTCCACATCGTAGTCCTCACGGATTTCGATATTGGCCGAACCCAGTCCTTCGGACGATTGGGTGGTGTACTGCTTGATGCCCTCCAGACCTTCGATGGCCTCTTCGATCTTGCGGCTGATCCCCTCTTCCACCTCTTCCGGATCGGCACCGGGATAGGGCACCGAGATGGTGATCATGTCTAAAGAAAACTCCGGAAAGGTTTCACGGATCATGTTGGCCGTGGCGATGTAGCCGGCGATAAAAACCATCACCAGGATGATGTTGGCAAACACGGTGTTCCTGGCAAATGCGGCAAGAACCCGTTTCATGATGCGGACTCCCCGCTGGCCGTGTCTTCTGCAAACTCAAGCAGTGCATTTTCAAGTGGGTCGATGAGCCGGGTGAGAATCACAATGTCGCCGGGGTTGATCCCCTGGCCGACATACACATACTCGCCTTCGATGCGTTCCACGCCCACATCCACCGTTTTGAGCCGGTTATCGGCATTGACCAGAAAGGCCTTATTTTCAAAGTTTACCGCCTGGCGGGGCAATCGGTATACGTCGCGCATGGTCCGGCCGGGGATGCCGACCGTGCAGAACATCCCTTCCACCAGCGGCAGTGAATGGAGGCCGTCTCCCATGGCGGATTGGGCGTGGACCCGCACAGCCACGGTGAGGGTCCGCGTCTGCTGGTCGAATTTCACCACCCGGTTCAACATGCCGGTCCAACCCGTTCCGGTCTTATCTTCAGTCCAGCGAATGGTGCATTCGACAGGCGAAAGGTTCCCGAACCATGCGGTTGGCTGTCTGTCGCTGACCGGTTCAAACTGCAGCCAGTAACGGGTATCGCGGCTGTCAAGAGAAACCTGAATCTCCAGTACGGTATCGTCGACCAGGGTCAGGACATTCTGACCGGGGGAGACAAACTGGCCGGTCTCCACCGTTACGGATTGAATCCGGGCAATAAAGGGCGAGGTGATCGCACAGCGGGACAGGTTGGTTTCAGCCACCGAGAGACGCGCCCGGGTCGACGCCAGACTGCTCTCGGCCTCCCGGATCTGCAGCGGATAGAGGCTCACGGCCTGGGATATCTGATCCGCCTGATCCAAGGCGCTGTTATAGGCGCGCTCGGCCTGATCGATCCCGGATCGGGTCCCCACCCGGTCTGCCTCGAACAATCGCTTGATCCGCTCGAACTCAGTCTTGGCCAGCTGGGCGCTTCTTTCAAGGGTTTTCAACCGCAGGCTGTCGATGGCAAACTGCTTTTTCAAACGCGCCACGGCAGCCTGCCACTGGTTCACCCCGGCCCTGGCCTCGTGGAGGCCGGCCTCATAATCGGACGGGTCGACACGGAACAGGATGTCGCCAGCGGGAATGATCTGCCCGGTCTTCAAATTGGGGTGTGTGTAAACCACCCGGCCGGAGACTTCCGGTGCAACGGTCACCACGGTCAGTGCTCTGGCTTCACCATAGCCGGAGATGATTACCGGATAGTCCCGGGGCTGAGCTGTGGCGGTTTTTACCTTGATGGGCCGTTCCTCGGTTTTCGCCTCGGCGGGAGGTTCCTTAAGGCTGGCCAGCCCGTTCATCCCCACCCAGCCCGACACAAGAATCAGCGTGCAGATGCCGATGCGGATCATCACGTGTTTTTTCGGCTGGCTATCTTCCTTGCTATTCATTTTGATTCCCTTGAATTAGGCTGAAAGTGATTTGTTTTCCAGGACCTGCTTGATCTGTTGGAGGACCTCGCACCACTTCTGGGTGGTTTCCGGACCGACCGCCTCAACCAGTTCCACAAACGCACCCAGGATCATCTCCTCCACCCGGGCGATGTCCTCCAGCGCCTCGGGAGAAACCTGGATCACCACCTTGCGCCGATCCTGATCACTGGGAACGCGGGTCAGCAGCCCCCGATCAACAAGCCGGTCCACCATGGTGGAGACCGACGGCGGTGAAACGTTCAACAGTGCTGCCAATTCAGTAACGGAAACCGTTTCGCGAACCCGGATCATCATCAGCATGTTCATCTGCGGTGCAGACAATTCCCCGAAACGATCGTCCTTGTTGGTACTCATGCAGGCACCCGTGGATATCCGCATGATCCTGTCATGGATAATCCTACCCGTGGTAAATATATAACGGGCATGGTTCAATACATCTTGATCGGTCATGAACGCCTCCAATAATTATGAGGGCCTCATAATAAGCGAAACTAATTTTTTGTCAATAAAATATTTAATATATCTAATTAATAGCTATAAAAACTTTTCCCGAGTGCGCACCACCCTCGTTCCCGCCTGAGAATGGGCCCCGTAATGGTTTTTATCTTGCGTGCATGTTAAAGAAAGGACATCGGCGGCCGATAATGTGGGAAACAGTTCAATCAACCCATAATGTATCCCACATGGAAAAAACATGGCCCTGAGCAAGAAGACGCCGCGTACCCTTTGCGTGACCAGCGGGAAAGGCGGTGTGGGCAAGACCAGTTTCACAGTGAATTTCGCCATCGCCCTGACCCGGACCAACAGCCGCGTTCTGGTCGTAGACGGCGACATGGGTCTGGCCAACGTGGACGTGTTGCTGAGGCTGTCGGTTAAAAGCAATATCCGGGATATCCTGGAAAGTGGTGCCGATCCGCGGCAGGCACTGATTTTCGCCCGTCCCAACCTGGCCATCCTGCCGGGCAGTTCCGGTGTTCCGGAGATGGTATCGCTGGGGGAAAAACAGCAGGAGCGGCTGGCCGGCTTTATAAAGGAGGTCTCATCGGATTTCGACTACGTCATCATCGATACGGCGGCAGGTATCGGGTCTTCGGTGTTGTGGTACAACCGGTTTTCCGACCATAACATTTTCATACTGAGCCCGGATCCTACGTCCATGACCGATGCCTACGCCCTGATCAAACTGCTGTCCCGGGATCACGGGATCAATCGGTTCAACCTGGTGCTCAATTCCGTTCGCGGGGTCCGCGAGGGCAACCACACGGTTAATACCATCCAACGGGTGACGCAGCGGTTTCTTAACCTTGAGCTGTTCCACCTGGGCAGCATCCCGGAAGACAAGGCGGTCCAACGGGCGGTCCTCGACCAGGTGCCTTTTATCGAACAGACACCGGACAGCAAGGCGGCCCGTGCCGTCCGTGACCTGTCTGAACGGGTTCATACGCTGATCTGATGACTTCCAGACCCGCCATCCACAACTGCAGCATGATAATCGGCTGCAGCCGCTGTGGGACCACAGCCTTGATGATGGCCGCACTACCGGCCCATGCCGCCGTCAGCGGCAATCCATCGCATGAAAGCATTTTTTGGGTGTTGTTATGGGTAATCGTACTGATGGTGGCCATTTTTCTCGGCTATCTCCAGCAAAACCGGATGATCCGACGCAAAACCGCCGAATTGAGACGGGAGCTCTTCGAGAGGCAGATGGCCGAAAAGGAGCTGCTTGTCTCGGATCAGCAATTGCGGCAGTCGCTGGCGGAAAAGGAGTCACTGCTCAAGGAGATCCACCACCGGGTCAAAAACAACCTGCAGATTGTCTCCAGCCTGCTATACCTTCAGGAGGATTATATGAAGGATGCCAAAGGCGTGGAAATTCTGCGGGAAAGCCAAAATCGAGTCAAATCCATGGCCTTGATCCACGAGCAGCTATACGGCACGGAAGACCTGGCAAAAATCGATTTTGGCCGCTATGTTAAAGGGCTGACCGCCAACTTGTTCGACGCCTACGGGATCGATCCTCGCCGCATCCGGCTCAATGTCCAGGCCGATGACATCGCCTTGGGGGTGGACATGGCCGTGCCATGCGGCCTGATCATCAACGAGTTGGTGTCCAATGCCCTCAAGCATGCCTTTTTACCCGAGACCAGCGGAACGGTTGACATCGTCATCCGCACCCTGAATGCCGGCCGGATTGAAATCGTGGTGGCCGACGACGGCATCGGTCTTGTCGAACCACCGGCGGATGCTGAAAAAAAATCGCTGGGCCTGCGGCTTATCGATACGCTGACGACTCAGTTGGGTGGCACCCTTGCCCTCACGACGGAAAATGGAACCCGATTCACCATCACGCTGACCGCCCCTGAACAACCCAATAAGGAGTTCTGACATGATAGAGGCGAGGATTCTGGTTGTGGAAGATGAAGGCATTGTGGCACAGGAAATTAAAAGCCGCCTGGAAAAATCCGGTTATGCGGTGTGTGCGGTGGCCCATGACGGTTGCACAGCCATCGCTTATGCCGGGGAGATGCAACCGGACCTGGTGCTCATGGACATCAAGCTCAAAGGCGAAATGGACGGCATCGATGCTGCGGGAGTGATCCGTGACCGGTTCAACCTTCCCGTTGTCTACCTCACCGCCTACACCGATCCGGCCACCCTGGCGCGGGCCAAAGTCATGGAGCCCTTCGGCTACGTGGTCAAGCCCTTCGAAACCCGCAGCTTGATGGTTTCCATCGAAATTGCCCTGCACCGTCACCGCAGTGAATCCGAGCGTATCTATCGGGAAAAACTCCAGGCGGTGCTGGAAACTGCCGGCGCCATTTGCCACGAGTTGAACCAACCCATGATGGCCATCTCCGGCCACACGGAACTGCTCATGGACACCCTCGATCATGATGACCCCGTCTACCCAAAAATCGCCAAAATCAAATCCCAGGTGGAACGCATGGGCGCCATTACCCAAAAGCTCATGGGCATCACCCGCTACGAAACCAAAAATTATGTGCATGGCGAGCGCATCGTGGATATAGAGAGGTCTTCTTTGACCTTCGATTAACAGGGTGTTGAAAAAAGTCTTTGTCAAGGCTGGGTATGGCGCTGGTCACGCCGGCGGGATGCGGTCCGAATCAACCGCGACAGATGCCGATAGTAGTCAACACTGCCCACGATTAGGGCGCCGCCAATGGCGGTGTAGGCGACGGCCAAGACATGTTTCGGGATCGATGAATGTCGCAGGGTTACCCCCAGGACAATCATGACCATGATGATCAGATAGCTCTTCCAGGCCTGGAATGCAAAAAAGCAACCTCGATCCGGCAGACGCCGCAGACGCCGGATATTTTTTTGAGCGATGCGGCCAAACCCCCAGCGAACAGACAGCATGGCCAAAATCAGTCCCGCCGTTGCAAAGGCCATGCCCCGACCTATTCCACCGTCAGCCAGCCAGCCGATCGCGGTGGCACACATCATGGTGCCTACGGCGCTCCACATCACACCGGAAGCCGCAAACAGCCAACACTTGGGCACCGTCGGTTTGAGATGGGAAAGGGTCATTGCCAATCCTCACCATCGGCACAGCGGCACAATAGCCACCCCGGAAAATCACTGGCACTAGCGACAGATGACATCTACCGCTTCACCGGCCAGCCACTGGTTGATAAAATGGACGGTCACCCGAACGTCGGTTCCGGTTTTTAGTGCCAACGATTCCAACCGTCCCAGGTTCTCCAGCACCTTTGCCTGGTTCTCCAGCAGGGCATAAATTTTGATACTTCGATCCAGGCAATCCAGTGCGGCTTCATCCTCACCCAAATGTTCATAGATGACGGCCATCGAAGAGAGATCGTCGGCCATCCCACGGCTGAATCCGGCTTGGCGGTCCAATTCCAGGGCATGCTGAAAATGGATCATGGCCTCCGGATAATTTCCGTTTTTCATCATCAACCGCCCCCGTGTGAAACGGATGGTCGCATCGGCATTCAATCCATCGCCTACAGCTGCAGACTCGGCCTGATCCAAAAGGGTTACCGCTTCATTGGTTCGATTCGCCATCATCAACAATACGGCACGATGGTTCAGGACCATGGCATATACCGGACCCGTCTCCCGGGCCAGCAGTTGCGCCTCGTCCAAAAGCACCTCGGCACCGGCCAGATCATCCGCCTCAATGAGTAAAACCGCTTTGTTGGACAGGGCCTGGGCCATTACCCGCTGGTCGTCGCAACGCCTGGCGGCGGCAATGGCAGCATCGTAAAACAGCCGTGCGTCTTCGGCTTTACCCGCATGACGGTACCCATTGGCGATGCTGTTCAGGCTGCGAGCCACACCCGCCTGCTGATCGGTGAGGGAATAGTGCTCGTGGGCGGCAAGAAAATGTTCCATGGCCTTGCGGGCACACCCCTTCTGATACCAATAGATACCCCGTTTCAGCTCCCTATCCCCTTCGTCGGAACCGTCGACAGACGAGGTCGCCGGTGGCGAGGCAGCACAGGCACCGATCCCTAAAATAGCCAGGACCAGTATTGGGACAAGGGATTTTTTCATCATAAACCTTCCATTTTCACGTTATGTTAGACGGATACGATAGTATCTGGCAACCTGGGTTTATTGACCAGCGGCTGGTCAATATCTGCTGCTGCGTCGATTAGGGTCCAACCAGCCGGTAGTAGAGAATACCGATGTATTCGTGAAGGGCATTGGCAGAGGTATGCAAGGCGCCGGCTCGGGGCAACAGGTGGCGCCATTTATAAGGGATGTTCCTGGACCCCAGAAAATAAGCGGGAAACGGAGTCACCTGCATACCCGCGGCATCGAATGCCATTCGGGCTCGTGTCAGGTGGTAGGCTGCGGTGAGCAGGATAGGGGTGGAAAAACCCTGCTGCCTGCAGATGGCGGCAGTAAGCCGGGCATTCTGCGCCGTATCCCGGGCCCGGTCTTCCACGGTGATTAAATTTTCCGGCACACCCAGGTCCATCAGAAACCGTTTGGCTATTGGCGCAACGGCAGAATCAGCATCATCGTAAACCCGTCCGCCGGTAACGATAATGGGCAGCCCCAACCGCCGGTAAAGTCTCACGGCGGTGACGATCCGGCCCATTGTTGACGGCGATGGTGTCGACGTACCGGTGAGGTCCGGCACGCCCTCTATCATACCGCCGCCCAGCAGGATGATCACGTCTCCCGACGGATTCGCCGGGATGGAATAATCCGACTCCAGCCCTTGAATCAAAAAATTGGCCAGCGGGACGGTGGAAAAGGCCCATAGCATCAGCCCCACGATCAGGTTCGCCAGCCCCAGTTTCCATCGTTTGCGGTAAACCATCACCAATGAAACCAATACGATCGCCAGGATGAAAATACCCGGCGGCAGGATAAACGGGGTGATCGTTTTTTTGAGCGCAAACATGGCCTTCACTTTCTCATGCCCATGGATCGGCCGACATCGGAGGCGATTTCTCTATGGGGCGGTTATACCTCGTTTCGGATTCCCGGGTCAAATGCATCGATGATCTTCGGAATCGTTGAAAGCGCCGTAACGGCTCTACGATGTGAAAGGAATTCTTCTTCGTGAACATGGCCGGCGGGCGGGTGGACTATTGTGTGGGTCAACTCAACGATTATCGAGAGGAGGGAGATGGCTATCTGCGCCTGGCATTGGTGGAAAACGAAATCCCTGTCCGCCAGGGTCTCGAGCAGATGCGTCGGGCACTGACAGCACTGGAGAATGAACTTCTGCCGAACAACGAATAACGGCGTCGCCATTGCCTGGCATACGACACGGGCTTGGACCATCTAAATGTTGATCACCTTGTCGGCCAATTGCATGGCGGTGACGATATCCAGCATGTTGGTGGTCTGCCCCACCTGCTTTTTTTCCAGCAGGCTGAAGTGATCGAGGCAGGTGCCGCAAACCAGAATGGTGAGGCCCTCTTCCTCCAACCCCTTCAGGTCTTCCAGGGTCCCGGCGCCGTCGATGGTCAGCTTCACCCCACTGTTGACAAAAACCAGGCGCCACAGTTCGCCACCCATCTCCTTGAGGGTTTTGATAAAGTTGATCATCAGTTTGGCGCCCAGCACATCGTCTCCGCTGCCCATACGGTCCGCCGCCACCATCACCATGACCTTTTGGGTACCGGTTAACGGCGCCGTCGCAGCCGATTTTGGCTCGGGCGTACCCCCCCCGTCAGTGCCGATGACCGTGTATCGCTCGCCCGCTTGCTCGACGCGGGTAAGGTAGCCTTGTGATTCCAGATAACGGGCCACATTCTGCCGAGCCGGTTCATTGTCCACCAGCACGTCGATGTGCTGGGGGTGACCATTCTCCACAGCCGCCTTGGTCTCCAGCACCGGCGCCGGACAGGACAACCCGCTTGCGTCAATCTTGGTCAATTCACAATCCTCAATATGCTCAATTCGTCATTACACGATCTGGATGATTCCTGCCGGGTAGTCCACCACTTCCCCGATGATGGCCGCATGCTCCACACCTTCACTTTGCAGATGGTCCACCAACCCCTCTGCCGATGTCGGTGCAACGGCAATGCACAGCCCCCCGGAAGTCTGGGGGTCGTAGATGATGTCCTGCATGGCTGGATCCACACCCTCGTCGATGTCCACAATGGCCGCACGGAAACTCCGGTTCTTGTGAGCCCCGCCCGGAACCATGCCCATGGCTGCAAACCCAAGCGCCACGTCGATGATGGGAAGCTTTTCCAGGAAGATCTTCAATCCCAGGCCGGTTCCATGCATCATCTCGGCCAGATGGCCGATCAGCCCGAAACCGGTGATGTCCGTACAGGCATGTACCGGGTATTCTCTCATCACCGTGGCGGCAGTCCGGTTCAGGGTCGCCATGATGGCCGTTACCTTCCGGGTGATCTCCCCGGAGGCCAGGTTGCCTTTGATGGCCGTGTTGACGATACCCGTACCTAAAGGCTTGGTAAGCACCAGTCGGTCGCCCACGATAAGCCCTTGTTTGGTGAGAATCCGGTTGGGATGGATAAAACCAGTCACGGAGAGCCCGTATTTGAGTTCATCGTCCTCCACGCTGTGGCCACCCAGCAGCACCACACCGGCTTCCCTGACCTTGTCGATCCCCCCCTGGATCACCTCTCTCAAGACGCTAAGGTCCATCCGCTTCAGGGGAAAGCAGACCAGGTTCATGGCCGTTTTGGGCTCCCCGCCCATGGCATAGACATCGCTCAGGGCATTGGCCGCGGCGATCTGCCCAAACCAGTAGGGCTCGTCCACCACCGGCGTGAAAAAATCCACCGTCTGTATCAAAGCCAGGTCGTCGGACACCTTGTAAACCCCGGCATCATCGGCCCTGGACAGGCCAACCAGCACATTGGGGTCGGTCGGAAAATCCAACCCGCACAACGCTTTTTCCAGGTCCCCTGGAGGCAGTTTGGACGCTCAGCCGGCCCCTTTGACCGTTTCGGTCAGGCGAAGGGGTTTCAATGATGGGTTGTTCTCGGCCATGTTATTTCTCCCGTTTTCAGACAGATCTGCTCCTGAAAGCCAAAGTTAACAATAATCGCCTTCGTTTCACAAATCAAATTGCAATAAACGATAAGGCATCTAAGATCTATAGAAAAATACTATTTTACACTGCACGCACGATGGCGGAAGTCGGATGAAGAATCCGCCGAAACGTCATCTGCCAGTCTGAGCGCAATCGCGATGCGGAGGGTTTACACGACCCGTCGATATCAAAAAGCACAGGAAAACCCCGTGCCGCAGGGATGACCATCCATCATGCATCGCTTTGGTTTTTCAATTCATCCCACGCCCGCATGGCCCGGCGCTGATGGGGGATGGTAATCGTACCCCCCACGATCAGACCGATGAACAGCGCCTCTTCCAGCGCTTCACTGGAGACGCCCTCTTCATGGCAGCGGATCACATGGTACATGATGCAGTCATCGCAGCGCAGCACGAAGCTGGCCACCAGGCCCAGCAGTTCCTTGGTCTTGACCGGCAGCACCCCTTCCCGGTAAGCCTGCGAGTCAAGACTGTAATACCGCTTGGTGCCCAGCCCGGCATATTTCATTACCAGTTCGTTGAGCGCCTGCCGTTCCTGCTGGAATTTTTCTATTTCACCCATGGTTCGTCCCTCCTGTAGTGTTTTTGAAGACTGATTCCGATTTCCGTGCCTGGTGTTGATCGCTTCACCTTATACATTAAATAAGGATAGCGCGGATGGGCAGGAGGAACAACCGTTACAGGCGGTTCCGGAAAAAGCGGATCACATAATTGATGTGATTTTTCATGGTCCGGTAGGCAGCTTCGGCGTCACCCCTGCGGATGGCCTGATAGATGGCCTTGTGCTGCTTGAGAATCTCGGCGATATTATCCGGATCTTCATATAGGTGCAGCAGGTTTTCCCGGATTCCCACGTGCAGAAAGTCCGAGACATTCTTCATAATATAGACCTGCAATGGGTTTTTGGTTGCCCAGGCAATGGCCATGTGGAAGGAGAGATCTCCCTCGGTGCCCAGCCCACCAGCGCAGGTATCGGTTTCCATATCCGCGATGGATTTTTCAATGGCGTCCAGATCCGCCGGATTGGCCCGCTGGGCCGCCAGCGAAGCAGCCGTACACTCGATCCCCATTCGCATTTCCAGCAGGTCGACAAGACTGGCGTCCTGAGCCTCCATAACCGCGGCCAGCGGTATTTTCACGGCTTCATCCATTGAACGCACGAAGGTGCCCTGGCCCTGGCGCTGTTCCAAAAAACGCAACGTGACCAACTTGTTGATCGCCTCGCGCACGCTGTTGCGGCTGACATTCAGGGCGTCGGCGAGTTCCTGCTCGGTCATGATCTTTTGGCCGGGTTGGTAGTCGCCGCGAAAGATCAGCTCCCGCAGTTGGTCGAAGACCTGATCGGAAATGCGTTTGGGGTTGATGGGTTTGAGCCGTATTTTCATTCGTCCAGAGCTTGCGCCAACAATTCGATGGGATGCCGCACGGCGATTTTCGCACCAGCCTGGGAGAGCATGTCCGAAATCTGGATCATGCAGGCCGGACATCCCGTGGCCAGCACATTGGCACCCGTATCTTTAATGTGAGCCGCCTTTTTCATCCCGATACCTTTGGATATATCGTAGTAATGCAGGTTGAAACTCCCACCCATGCCGCAGCACCAATCGGGTTCGGCCATCTCCGTCAGCTTGCATCCAGGAGTGGCTTCGATCACGGCACGGGGTTCGTTGAACACCTTCAGGCTTTTCTTCAAATGGCACGGGTCGTGGTAGGTGACGGTACTGGTGGTGCCTGTTGAATTTGTCAACGGCCGAAGGTGGGCCTCCTTGACCAGGAACTGATTGATGTCCATGGTCCGCCTGGCCAGGTGGGTGGCCGCATCGCGGTTGCGCGCGTCCGCCATCTTCGGCCACACCTCATGGATGGTGGATGTGCAGGTGGCACAGGCGGTGACCAAAAAGTCGAATTCACCCGTATTGAAGCGTTCCAGGCTATGGCTCAGCAGTTTTTGAAAGGTGGGGAGATCCCCGCTGGACAAGGCCGGAATACCGCAGCATCCCTGGTTTTCAGGCAGGAAAATCCCAACCCCTAAACGATCCAGAACCTTGATGGTGCTCTGGGCAATGGCTGGAAACATCTTGTCGATGAGGCACCCGGTGAAAATGGCCACCTTGAGCCCCGTCTTTCCGGCCGGGCGATCGATAGAAGGCACCTGACGGTGAAAGGGCACCGGGGCCAGGGTTCTGAAATGGCGGTCCTGGATCAGCGGCGACATCACCCGGGCGCAGGAGGTCCCGACGATGTCGTTGACCGGACGGGTAAAGATTTTCTGGAACCGGCCCCCCCACTCGGTCAATCGATCGAAGAGCGCTGGGTTGGCTAGCATGCCTCTCAGAATCAACCGCTTGGCCGGTGACAGGCCCATGAAGCCGGTGAGAATGGCCCGGGCCTTGAGAAAGATCTCCTGAACACTGACCCCGCTGGGGCAGTTGGCGGCACAAGATCCGCACAGCAGACACTTGTTGAGCCGCTGGTAAACCCCTTGGGGATCGTCGAACATCTGTTCCATCAAGCCGTTTAGCAGGGCCAGCTTGCCGCGGGCCACGTCAGCCTCTCGTCCGGTCTGATCGAAGACCGGGCAAACGGACTGGCACATGCCGCAACGCATGCAAACCACCAGTTGATCTTCCAGTTCCCGCATGAGGCGGGCGAGTGCGTCCATTGATGCCATGATCGGAGCTACGCTTTCGCGGCGATGATCTTGCCGGGGTTGAGAATATTCTTGGGATCTAACGCCCGTTTGACCCGCGAAGAAAAAAGAATGGTTCCGGCGCTGGTCTCTTTTTCCAGGTAGCGGCATTTGGCCAGGCCGGTGCCGTGTTCGCCGGAAAGCGTACCCCCCATTTTCAGCGCTTCATCGAAGATGTCGTCGATGGCCTTCTCCACGCGCTCCCATTCAGTATGGTTGCGCTTGTCGGTAAGGATCGTCGGGTGCAGGTTGCCGTCGCCGGCGTGGCCGAAGGTCCCGATGGTCAGGTCATAGCGTTTGGCGATCTGCTGGATGGCGACAACCATCTCCGGAAGGCGGCTGCGGGGCACCGTGGCGTCTTCCAGCACCAGAGTCGGCTTGAGCTGGGCCAGGGCGGAAAGGGCCGCACGGCGCGCAGCCCACACCCGGTCCCGTTCGGCCGCATCCTGGGCCACGCGAACCGAGGTGGCCCCCATGGACCGGCAAAGGGCTTCCACGCGGACGGCGTCTTCTTCCACCTGCGCCACATGGCCATCCAGTTCTACCAGCAGCATGGCCGCGGCGTCTTTGGGCAGGCCGGCCTTGCTGAAGTCTTCCACTGCCCGGATCGTAAAATTGTCGAGAAACTCCAAGGTGGCCGGAACGATCCGAGCGGCAATAATGGCGGCGACGGTTTCAGAGGCCCTTTCCAGGGATTCGAAAACGGCCATCATGGCCTTGCGGTGGGCCGGCAGCGGGATCAGTTTGAGGATGATTTCGGCAAACACGCCCAGGGTGCCTTCGGAGCCGACCATCAGCCCGGTCAGGTTGTACCCGGTGGCACACTTGACCGTCCGGGATCCCGACTTGACCAGGTTGCCCTCGACATTGAAGAAGCTCACACCCATCACATAATCCCGGGTGACCCCGTATTTCAGACCACGCAGGCCGCCGGCGTTTTCAGCCACGTTGCCACCGATCGTCGAGACGGCCTGGCTGCCGGGATCGGGCGGATAGAACAGGCCTTTGGCTTCCACGGCGGCAGCCAGTTTGGCCGTGACCACACCGGGCTGAACCACGGCATACATGTCCGCCTCGTTGATCTCCAGGATAGATTTCATGCCGTTGGTGACGATGACCACGCCGCCGGGAAGGGGCACGGTGCCACCGCTCAGGTTGGTGCCGGCACCTCGGACGGTCAGGGGCAAACCGTTGTCGTTGCAAAGGCGCACGGTCTTTCCCAGGGCCTCGATCGTCGTGGGGCGTGCGATCAGCCCGGGCTGGACCGGATCGACGACAGCCGCGTCGTAGGAGTAGGTGTGCAGATCGGTGGCATCGGTCCACACGTTATCGTCACCCACAACGGCTTTGAATTGACGGACAAGCAAATCAGCGATCATGGCAAATTACCTTTTACTTCCGTATCAACAGAACCAATTCCTTGGGACCGTGTACCCCGAACACCAGGGTAAACTCGATGTCGGCGGTCTTGGACGGGCCGGATATCAACAGGGCGTTGGTGGGCATGCCGTCGGCCCATCGTTCAACGGTCATCATCTCGGCCAGCGAGCTGTAAACCGTGTCGGCATCGAGCACCGCCACGTGCACCGGCGGTACCAGGGACATCAGCCGCGGTTCGTATGATGTGGGCCAGAGGACCACGGCGCCGGTTTCGGCCACCCCCGCGCGGACGCTGGTAATCCCGGCATCGATTCGAAAGAGGTCCTCCTTGAAGGTCTCCACCGGCCCGGCATAGGCCACTAATGCCGGCAAACCCGCTGCGTCGGATGCCCATGACGTTTCGATTGCCGGGCCGATCGGCGCCCCCGGACCATACAGGAGACGCTTCCAGCCCTTTTCCCGGGCCAGTTCCTTGAGCCTGTCAATCCAGCTGCCGGTGTCCACGATGTGGACCTCGGTGCGCATGGCCGTCATCATCGCTGCCAGTCGTTCAATCTTCGCCTCCCGATCGAGCGACAATTCCGGTGGCAGCGGCGCTTGTGGAACCGTTGTCAGTTCCGTACCGGAAGCATGCAGGCGGGCCAATATCCGATCACGGGCATTCTGGTGGCTACTCATCGTTCACCCTTTCGTTACGAGCGCGTTCGTGAAGGCTGGTGCGGGCCACTTTGGGCGACGTGCGAACACGCGTCCATTTTTTGAGCGGGCCGACTTTGGGCATCCGTTTTCCAATCGCCCCGGCCAGGCGGGTGCCCATTTCATTGAGCACGGGTGAACGGTTGGCCAGCTCCCAACCTTTCCACACCAAAGTTTCGGCCAGATTCTTTTTATAGCCCCCGCCTTTAACCACGGCGCTGCCGTCCTGGTCGTAGCTTTCGTTGCGCAGTCGACGGATCAGATCGGGTATCGGAATTTTCACCGGGCAGACCTCACCGCAAGCCCCGCAAAGACTGGATGCCGTGGCCAGCACCCCGGCCTGTTCGAGCCCCTCCATCTGCGGGGTCAGGATCTTGCCGATGGGCCCCGGATAGACGTGCCCGTATGCATGACCACCGATGCGAACGTACACGGGACAGTGGTTGAGGCAGGTGCCGCAACGGATGCAAAGCAGGGTCTGGCGGAACTCCGGATCGGCCAGCATCCGTGATCGGCCGTTGTCCAGAATGACCAGGTGCACCTCCTTGGGACCGTCTTTTTCACCGGAACGGCGGGGCGAGGTGATCATGTTGACATAGGTGGTGATCGTCTGCCCCGTGGCCGATCCGGTCAGCAGCCGCAGCAGCGGCGGCACGTCGGAAAGCTTCTCGATGACCTTTTCCAGTCCCATCACGGCCACGTGCACCTCTGGGACGGTGGTACACATGCGGCCGTTGCCCTCGTTTTCCACCAAGAGCAGCGTGCCGGTCTCGGCGATGGCAAAATTGACGCCAGAGAGCCCCACCTTGGCCGCGGCAAAGCGCTTGCGCAGCACCCGTCTGGCGATGGCGGTCAGTTCCTCGACATCCTCGGTGTAATCGGTATCCGGGATCTTTTCGTGAAAAATCGCGGCGACTTCGTCCTTGTTCTTGTGGATGGCCGGTACGATGATGTGCGAGGGAGTCTCGTGGTTGAGCTGGATGATGAATTCGCCGAGATCGGTCTCGATGGCCTCGATGTCGTTTTCTTCGAGAAAATGGTTCAGGTGCATCTCCTCGGAGACCATCGACTTGCCCTTGACGATGTCGTGGGCATCGTGACGACGCAGGATCTCCAGGACGATTCCATTGGCCTGGGCCGTGTCTTCAGCCCAGTGTACCTGAATGCCGTTTTTGGTGCAGTTGGCTTCGAGCTGCTCCAGCAGCCGGGGCAGCTGTTTCAGTGCACGGCGCTTGATGGCATTACCGGCCGATCGCAGTTGCTCGAGATAGGCGCTGTCCGAAAAGACCGCGCGACGCTTGTCGACCAGAATGTCCATCGCCTTGCGCAAGTTTTTGCGCAGCTGATCATCGGCCAGCGCTCCGGTGACATTGTGCTCAAAATCGAAGTTTGTCTGATTACCCATTGGTTCTCTCCCAAACAAATTCGGCCAGATGTTTGCCGGCAACCGCCACACCGGAATGTTCCATCGCGCCGGTGATGTTCATCAGGCACCCGCAGTCGCCGGCCACGAGGGTCGTGGCGCCGGTTCGACGGATATCGTCCACCTTGTCCTTGACCATAGCAGCCGAAATGGCCGGCTGCTTGACGGCAAAAGTGCCGCCGAACCCGCAGCATTCCGTCTCGCGTTCCAGTTCCACCAGTGTCACGTTTTTCAATTGCCGGATCAATGCCTTGGAATGCCGGATCACATTCATTTCGCGCAGGGCATGACAGGAGCTGTGCCAGGTGATGGTTACCGGGTCGCCCCGATCCTCGAGTTTCACCGCCAGCACCGTGTCCAGGTACTCGGACCATTCATACACCCGTTCGGAAAAACGGCGAGCGTCGGCTTCATCGGGTGTGCCGGCGAACAAGGTCGGGTAGTGATGCTTCATCATACCGGCACAGGATCCGGAAGGCACGATGATCGGGTAGGGTTTCAAAAACACGCGGATCTGCTTACGGGCGACGGCCCTGGCTTCCCGGGTAAATCCGGAATTGTAGGCCGGCTGACCGCAGCAGGACTGGTCCGGGGGAAAGACCACTTTCAATCCTTGAGCTTCCAGCAGCCTGATGGCCGCCATCCCGGCATCGGGATAGACGGCATCCATCAGGCAAGTGCCGAAAAAATAGACCGTGTCGGGTCGTTCTGGATAATTTCGGGCTTGCATGGTTTTCACCTTCGGTGAATGGTATTATCTTGTATGCAACTACGCCAAAATGGAGCAGTTTCTTTTCCGATCAAACTGGCCCCGCCTGCGGCCAGCGGCGGCGCTGAATTGAACTTAAGTATCAGCTTCCGAAAAACAGGGCCGGCAACCAAGTGATCAGGCCTGGGAACAGCGCCAGGATGGTCAGACCCAACAACTGCAGCAGTACAAAGGGAATGATGCCGCGGTAGATATGCATCATGGTGTATTCCGGCGGCGCGACCCCCTTGAAGTAGAACAGGGCGTAACCGAAGGGCGGCGTAAGGAATGAGGTCTGCAGGTTCACGCACATCAGGATCGAAAACCACAGGGGGTTGAAATCCAGCTCCATGGCGATGGGCAGAAAAATCGGCACGGTGATCAGCAGGATGGCGGCCCAGTCGATGAACATCCCCAGAATGAAGACGATGGCCATCATGATGACGAGCACCAGCCAGCGGTTCATTCCCGAACCGATAAGCACATCGGCCACCACGTCGCCGCCGCCCATGCTCAAAAACACCGAGCTGAAGAATTTTCCGCCGATGAAAAGCATCATCACCATGGCGGTGGTTTTCAGGGTCGCATGACAGCTGTCTCTCAAGACCGGCCAGGTGAGCTTTCCGTTGGCCAGTGCCAGGATGGCCGCACCGCTGGCGCCCATGCCGGCGGCCTCGGTGGGGGTGGCCACGCCGCCCAGGATGGTGCCCATTACGGCCAGGATCAGCGCCAGCGGCGGCACCATCGACTTTAAGGTCATGCCCCATTTTTGGGCAGCCGTGTAGGTGCCGGCCTCTGCTCTCGAGATCGGGGGGCCCAGTTGCGGATTGATGTTGCAGCGTACCAGAATATAGGCAAAATAGAGGCCCGCCAGCAGCAGGCCAGGGAAGATCGCCCCGGCAAAGAGGTTGCCGACGGTGGTCTCCTTCAAGCCCGGTCAAGCCGCCGTAGATAACCATCATGATGGAGGGTGGAATCAATATTCCCAGGGTGCCGGCGGCACAGATGATACCGCTGGTCATCTCTTTCTGGTAATTCTTGCGCAGCAATGACGGTGCAGCCAGCAGCGTCATGGCAACCACCGAGGCACCGATGATGCCCGTGGTGGCGGCAAACACGGTGCAGACCACGACCACGGCCAGACCCAGACCGCCCTTGATGCCTCCCAACACCACGTAAAGCGCCTCGAAAAGCTTATCGCTGACCTTGGAGCGGTCCAGCAGCTGGGCCATGAGGATGAACAGCGGGATGGCCACCAGCACATAGTTTTCCATGACCCCCCAGGCGTTGTTGGCAAACATGTTGAATAGTGCATTGAAGCTGAACCCGTTGTCGATCAGCCCGAACAGGGTCGCCACAGCCGCCAGGGTGTAGGCCAACGGATGGCCGAAGATAATCGCCACGATAAGCGATACGAACATCGCGACAGTTAGAAATTCTACACTCATGGTTGGTTACCTCACCCCTTCTGCTTTGCCTTGCAGCGCCCGGATGTTATGGATCAGATTGGAAAACCCCTGAATCAGTAGAAACGAAAAGGATATGGCCATCAGGGTCTTGATGGGATAAATCGGCGGGGCCCAGCTGGTGGGGTTGAGCTCCCGGCCGGCGATGGATGTCAGGGCGTACTTCCACGTGGCGATGGTCATCAAGACCATCACCGGCATGAAGAAAACCAGATTGGTCAAAATGCCGATTACGCCCTGGGGCTTCATCGGCATGCGTGAGGTGAAAATGTCTACCCGTACGTGTCCGCCGTAGACGTCGCAGTAGGCCAGTCCCAGCATGTAGTGAACCCCGTAAAGAAACGTGGTGGCTTCAAAACCCCAGGTGGTGGGGGCATTGAAGGCGTAACGCATGACCACCTCGTAAACCACCACCAGCAACAGAGGAACGGCCAGCAATGAACTGATTTCACCCTGCTTGATGTTAAATGTATCAATTGCGTTGACTATTTTTCCCAGCATGCCAGTGTTCCTTTCAAACGGTACATAATCTGTTGATAGCGGTTTAAGGTTCGCATCATCGGGATGCCGACCTTAAACCGCTGATTTCAAGCGGTCAAATGCACGTGGGTCTCTATTCGGTAATACGACCGCCGATGTAGGTTTCATAGGGCCACGCGGCCGCCCCGGAGCGGGCGTCACGCCAGTCGGCAAAGCTTTCTGTGAAGGCTTCCTGGCTGTCGAGCACCTTTTTTACATCCGGGTACTTGGCTTTGACTTCATCGAGATAGGCTTTTGTTTTTTTACGGAATTCGATAAGCGTTTCTTTGTCCATCTTGACGAATTCGATTTTCTCCTTGAAGCGACGAATGGCTTCGGCGTTGAGGCTGTTGATCCAGTTGTAGCTCCACAGCTGGGTTTCCTTGGCGCAGATATCGATGATCCATTTCAGGTCTTCGGGAAGTTTTTCATACGCATCCTTGTTGAAAAACAGGGCGCACTGGACACCGGGCTGATGGACGCCGGGCTGGATGGCGTATTTGGTGATTTCGTCAAACCCCATGGGATAGTTGATGGCCGGAGAGGAGAACTCGGCGGCATCGATGACGCCACGCTCCAGGGCCAGGTAGACTTCGCCGCCGGGCAGGGGGCTGACCGACGCACCCAGATTGTTCATGATATCCATGTACCAGCCCGGGGTACGCACACGCATGCCCTTGAAATCTTCCATCTTGGTTGCCCGTTTGTTGGAGGAGAGGCCCATTTCCTGGCCGACCTGGCCGCCGGGCAGTGCGAAAAGGTTGAACTGGCCATAGAGCTCCTGCATCATTTCCAGCCCACCTTTTTCGTACAGCCAGATGTTGTAGCCTTCGGCATCCAGCCCGAAGGGTACGGAGGCAAAAGCCACGAAGGCTTCATTTTTGCCCTTCCAGTAGCCGGGCCAGTCATGGCCGACATCTGCGGAACCCTCACTCACGGCATCGAAGCTCTGCATGGCGGGTACCAGTTCACCAGCGGAGAAGGCCTTGATGTCCAGGCGACCGGCAGACGCCAGGCGTACGCTGTCTGCAAAATGGACGGCTATATCGTAAAACAGGAGGCCCTTGCTCCAGGGCATGACCATTTTCCAACGGATTTTTTCCGTACTGGGCTTGAACTTCACCCGGTTGGCGATATCGTGGCGCTTGTCGCTTCCGAATTTTTCACGCTTTTCAGCGGCATAGGTTGCGCTGGTCAAAAAGCAAAGGGCCAGGGCGATGCAAAAAATGGTGCTTAACGCTTTTTTCATGACGGGTTCCTCCTCACTGGTTCTAAATGGATTGAAAACAATTCAGGATTTAAAAAAGGATCGAGCGGCTGGCGGCTGGTTGGGCAGACTCACCTCCCTTCGCGAACGTTAAAATGGGTTTTGTTGAAAGGTACTATGTTTAGAAACCTATTGGTCATACCAATAATAGGTTTGGATAATATAGTCGCCAAATCATGTCAACAACAATTTTGGGATGCAGAAGATGAAGGGTATTCATTATTGGCTTGACAAAGATTCGGATATTGAGACGGGCACCTGTTTTTTCCGCAAAATCTGCGGAGAACGCGTTGGATTCCCTTGAGAACAAGGCCCTATTTGCATGGGCTGAGATAGTTATTGCGAAACCGCTTGAAACGCACACCCAACAGCCCCCATGAAATTTGCAATTACAGGACCAATAAAAGGCATCGGAAAACATTGCACCGAGGTCGTGGAGAACACCCGCATGCATATTGTGGCCCGAACGGGCATCCCTGAAAGGCGTGAGGTAAACGGGTTGGTGAAGCGCACCATTCGGCCGATATCGGGGGCCAAATGCCGAAAAATCATACACTGACCGTCACGGATTTGGCGGATTCCGGCATCCTGCAGGTTTTCTTCAACCGTTGAACATTCCCCGCGGCAAGCCGCGGGGAATGAGCTCTATAGTGCGGTTCAAAGACCGATTTCAAAAAACAATTCGGACCAATTGGCGACCGTCTCAATCTCTGCGCGCCGATTGTCCACAAATCAATGCTCTGGTGATCCACGGTTTATAACATGCAACAATTATTGTACATAGGGCAGCAACATGCATGGGGCTATACACCAATGTGTATAAAATATAACAGCCTCAGGTAATGGATATACGGCAACCCGGCGCGCAAAACCGCCGGTGTATCCCGACGAAAAATAATCCAGAAAAAATACAGCCAGTTGGAATGGTTGTTGCAGAACACCTTGACCGTAAATCTTCATTCATCCAGCGATACAAAAGGGGAAAAGGGATGCCGAGCGACAACCAGAATAGACGCACCACAGTGTTCGACCGCGAAACCTACGTAAAAATGCTGATTGCCATTGCCCGGGCCGACAAGAACAATAGTCTGCCGGAGTATCGTTTCATCCGGAAGCAGGCTATCCAGCTGGGTGTCAACTACGAGCAGGTTCTGAAGGATACGGACAGGAATTTTGAAATCGGCACCCATAACGTGTCCCGCCTGACCGCCCTTCGCGTGCTCAAAGACGCCATCATGATCGCCTCCATGGACGGCAACTTTACCCTGCCCGAAAAACAAAAACTTTACACCTATGCTGAAAAGCTGGACATTCCCCGAACCGAGGTGGACGATTTGGAAACCCTCGTCGGACAGCTCAAAGCACTGGATAAGCGCTGGAAGGAACTGGTTGCCGGCCATCCCGATGAATGACTCCCAATTTTTCGCTCCCCTTTTCGCCTATGCCGACCAAGCAGCAGCCTATTGCCGGGCGGGCATCCAGCAACTGAGCGGGTGGTATCGCCTTGCCGAGGCCCTGGACCCGTGGTTCTCTCTGGCATTGTTTCTCGTCTGCTCCATGCTCATGGTATATCGCCTCAACGTGCTGGAGCGCAAAGGACTTGAAGGCACCGTGCTGGGAACGCTGGTGATGCCTTATGCATCCGGGTTTCCCAATCTGATGTTCGCTTTCTCCCTTGGCCGGCAGGGGGGCAGTGGATCGGTCATCGTTGAAAACTGCCTCGTCAACAACGTTACAAACCTCACCCTGCTCATCGGCCTTCCGGCACTGATATGGTCCCTCAACATCATCCCTTCCCGGTCGGTCCAGGCCGTTCGCAAACCCGTGTCCAAGCTTCAACGCCTCAACACCCTCTCCCTGATCCTGACCCTCGTGGCCCTCTTTTTTTTCACCGGCGCATTGTGGGCATTGGGGCGTGACGGCCGGTTGGATTTTAGCGACGGTCTGGTTCTGGTGGGACTTTTTCTGTTCTGGCAGGTGCTGCATGTATTCGATGTGCTCAAATACAACATCCATAAGCGCCGTTCCCTGTCGTGGACCATCCTGGTGGACGCCCTGCTGGTCGTGGCTTTAGGCGCAGGGGTTCTCCACGGCATCGACCGCCTGGTGACCTGGGTCATGGCCCTTGGCCCTGGGTTCATCCTTTACGACCAGCTGGGTATTCTCAGCGGCTGCCTCATGGTGCTGCCCAATGCCGTGTTGGCCGCATACTACGCCTGGGCCGGGCGGGCTGATATCGTCTACAGTTCGCAGGTGGGCGACGGCCATATCTGCATCCCCATGTGCATCGGCCTGTTTTCCCTGTTTTCAGTCATTCAGGTGCCTGACCAGATGAACTTGGGCATTGTTGTGATCCTCGGGGCGGGGTTGATTCATCTCTTTTTCATCTCTGTCATCGGCCGGCTTCCGCGCATCATGGGCGCCCTGCTCACCATCGCTTACGGGGTCTTTCTTTATACCGGGTTCATGGGATAACCCACCTTTAAACCCTCCCCGCGGCCCCGATGAGCGGGATCTTTGCTTCGCTCCGACAAGCAACGATTATACGATGGTTTCTTCGACCGGCGGCCTCTCTCCCCGCAAGGAAATCGTTGCAAATGTTCCATTTTCAGGTATCATGGATCCGTCTGGCAGAAACGAAAACCCCTTTTTGTCCAAACGCCCCGTCAAGGAATGGCCGTTACGATGAATCCCACAATAACGGTTCTGGTCATCGACGATGAAGCCGCCCCCCTGACCATGTTCCGTCTGTTTATAAATGCCTACGGCTATTCGGTCCTGACTGCTGAAAAGGGCGATATCGGCAAAAAAAACAAACTGATGTAAGCATCTCTTTTTGTGCATGGGAACCAAAAACAAACTTGCGGTTTCGAATCGGATCAGTATAAAAACCTCTAGCATCTCGGTTTTTCAATGAATCCGACACACTCACGCAAGGGTAACAAATATGCAGCGGTCTAACGACAGCGACAGTTCGCCGGGGAACCTTTCCCCTGGTTATTGTTATTGGACGATCCATTATTTTTCAACGGGGAAGATCATCCCGACCCACCATCCAACACCACCTGAGAATCCACGCGCCAACGTTTCAACGAGGAGGCACTATGGTTGATTCCCGAATCTGGGACTGGGAGACCGGTGAAAAACATGTTTCTCTGGACTCCTGGAAAAAGAAATACCGATGGGTTGAAGAGCCCTATGCCAGCCCCGATGGCGAAACGGTCGCCGCCATCGTCAACGTGGAAGAAGGCGAATTCACCGTCTGCGTCAACGGCGAGACTTGGGGCGAAACCGTTTTCGATAAAATCTGGCACCTGCGTTTCTCACCGGACGGTAGACTCACCGCCCTAGTATCCGAAATGGATGAGTGGACCATGGCCGTGGACGGTGCGGCCTGGGAGAAGAAATTCGGCTATATCTGGGAGCCGCACTTCAGCACCGACGGTACCGCAATCGCCGCCGCGGTGCAGCAGGACATGCGCTATTCCATGGTTTTGAATGGAAAACCCTGGGAGCAGACTTACGCCAACATGACCTATTTTGCCCTGAGCGCCGACGGCCGCCACACCGCCGGCGCCGTTCAGGTGGAGGACGTGGACTCGGGTGAAATCCATAAATTTCAAAAGGGCAGCTTCACCGCTGCCTTGGACGGTCAAGCGTGGGACATGCGCTTCGTCAACGTCTGGAACCTGGCCATCAGCCCGGACGGTGGGCACCTGGCCGCTGAGGTTCGGCTCAACCTGTATGATTATACCATTGCCGTGGACGGCGTACCGTGGGAATCCCGCTACGCGACCGTCTGGGAGCCGGTGTTCAACCCGGTCACCGGAACCGTCGTGGCACCGGTGCGGGAAAAGGGGATGTGGCGGCTGGCCGAAAACGGAAAAAGTCTCTGGGGCCGCCGCTTTGTCCAGATCTGGCAACAGATGTTCAGTCCCGACGGAAGCCGGCTGGCCGCCATCGTGGCCCCCAAATACGGACGCTGGACCGTGGCCGTAGACGGCGAGCCATGGCCGGCCACCTTCACCCGACTGGTCACCGACGCAACCTTCAGCCCTGACGGCCAACGCATCGCCGCCCTGGCCAAGGATGGAGAAACCTTCCGCGTGGTGGTGGACGGCATCCCCTGGTCCGATACCTGGGACATGGCCTGGAAGCCGGTCTTCAGCCCGGATGGCAAGGATCTGGCCGCCAAGGTGGAGAAAAAGGGCCGGTACACCTACACCGTAAACAACCGGATCTGGTCCACGTCCTGCGATGCCGCCTGGGAGCCGGTTTTCAGTCCGGACGGCACGCACCTGATGCTGCGTACCGTCGAAGCGGGCAACTACGTCCGGCGTGTCGTGCCTGTTTCCAGCATCACCGGTTAGTCGGCGCGCATTCAGAAGAAGATTTTCATAACCCGAGAACGCCGATCTGGAACACAAGATGCCGTTTACCGACGCACACGAGCGAGGAGAATTACATGCATACCTTCTACAACTTCGTCAGTGGGCCGCTGGCATGGGTCGCCTTTATCCTCTTTTTCGGGGGCAGCATTTACCGGATATTCAGCATGCTGAAGCTGGTGGCCGAAAAAGAGCGGTTTATCTTTTCCTATATGAGCTGGCGCTACAGCCTGAGATCCATCTTGCATTGGATCATCCCCTTTGCGACGGTGAACTGGCGGCGCCAACCCGTGCTCACCGTGGTCACTTTCGCCTTTCACCTCTGCCTGCTGGCCACGCCCATCTTCCTGCTCTCCCACGTGGTGCTCTGGGACGAAGCGTTCAACCTCAGCTGGTGGGCCCTGCCCGACGCCGTCGCCGATGTCATGACGATTATCGTCATCTTGGGATCTGTTTATTTTCTGGTGAGAAGAGTTACCCAACCGGAAGTCAAGTTCGTCACGTCGGCCTCGGACTTCGTGATTCTGGCCATTGTGGCGGCGCCTTTCATCACCGGTTTTTTGGCCTACCACCAGTGGCTGTCCTACCCGCTGACGATGTGCCTGCATGTGCTGGCCGGGGACATCATGCTGGCAGCCATTCCCTTCACCCGGCTGAGCCACATGCTCTTTTCGCCATTTACCCGGGCGTACATGGGTTCCGAATTCGGCAAAATACGGCATGCCAAGGACTGGTAGGGTATTGGATTGAATCAACCCGCAGCCGGCAATCGCTTAAACACGGCGTTGGCTGAAAAGGAGTTCTCAATATGGCGGAACCGTCAAAAAAAGAAACGACCAAAATCGTGGATGAAGGCATCGATGTCGGCATCTCCCAGCTTACCGAAGCACAAATTGAGTCGGTGATCAACAGCGTCATTGACAATGAAACCGGCGCCCGGCTAAAGGCTTATGTGGAAACCTGCATTCATTGCGGCCTTTGCTCGGAAGCCTGCCACTACTACCTCTCCCACGACAAGGACCCGCATTACTCCCCGGTGGGCAAAGTCAAGCAGACCATCTGGGAGATGATCAAGAAAAAGGGTCGCGTGAGTCCGGAATTCATCCGCCAGGCGGCCATCATCGCCCACTCCGAATGCAACTTGTGCAAACGCTGCGCCCAATACTGCCCCTTCGGCATCGACATCGCCTACCTGATCAGCGTGGTACGCCGGATTATCCACCGGCTGGGGGTCACCCCGCTATATATCCAGGACACCGCCCACAGCCACTCGGTGACAATGAACCAGATGTGGGTCAAGGGCGACGAATGGCCGGATACCCTTCAATGGCAGGAAGAGGAGGCCCAGGCGGAAATCCCCGACTTGCGTATCCCTCTGGAAAAGGAAGGGGCCGACATCATGTACAGCGTCATCGCCCCGGAGCCAAAATTCCAGGCCCAGCTGATCTATCAGGCGGCAGTAATCATGCATGTGGCCGGCATCGACTGGACCATGCCCGCCTCCATGGGATGGGACAACAGCGACATGGCCATGTTCACCGGTGACAATGAGATAATGGGTCGTATCAAACGCACCCATTTCGAAACCGCCGCCAGGCTCAAAGTCAAAAAAATCGTCATGGGTGAGTGCGGCCACGCCTTCCGATCGGTCTACGACATGGGCAATCGCTGGCTGGGCTGGTCCATGCCGCCCTTTACGATCGTGCATGCCATCGAGTTCTATCATGACATCATCAAGGAGGGCCGGATCAAAATCGCCAGGAAATATAAGCCGCCCATCACCCTGCACGACCCGTGCAATGTGGTGCGCGGCGGCGGGCTGCACGAGAAGGCCCGCTACGTGGCCCACGCCCTGTGCGAGAATGTGATCGAGATGCACCCCAACCGGGAGCACAACTATTGCTGCAGCGCCGGCGGCGGGGTTATCAACACCGGCCCGCCCTTCAAGATGACACGCATCACGGGCAACCGGGTCAAGGCCGAGCAATTATTCGAGGCCAAGACCAAGGGCGCCGAGGTGCTCGTTGCCCCATGCCACAACTGCCACAGCGGTCTGCATGACATCGTGCACCACTATGAAATCGGTTTGGACATCAAGTTTTTCGGGGACATCATCTACGAAGTTATGGAAAAACCCGCATGAGGCCCCGCGCAGGAACAGGAGAAAATATGAAAACCGTCACGCGGATCGCACTGTCACTGATGATCGGGATCGTTCTGGCGATCACTTCGGCATGGTCACAGGACGATATGACCATGGTTGACAACGAAGCCTTCGACAACCCCCAACGCACGCCGTCGGTTTTCGTCCACGATGCGCACAACGAGGTCGCCGGCATCGACGACTGTGCCGAGTGCCATCACGTCTACGAGGATGGCAAGCGTTTGGAAGACGAGTCTTCGGAAGGTCAGAGCTGCTCGGAATGTCATGACCTGAAAGGATCCGGCGGCCAGCCGTCGCTGATCAAGGCCTTCCACACCAACTGCAAAGGCTGTCATCAGGCGCAGAAGAAGGGGCCGATTATGTGCGGGGAGTGCCACATCAAATAGATCCGGAAGCGGCATCTTATGGCCCAGGCCGGCGTTCTCGTAATTTTGAAATCCTCGACGTAGCCTTGCTACGCCTCCGGTTTCAAAATTCCTGCGGCCTTGACCTGAACCATAACCTACCGCTTCTGAACAAACACCGAAGAAACGCGAATTGAATGGGGCACATCAGTTCAGGAGATGCTGTAACTGAAAGCATCAGAACAGAGTTCGATCACAACGGTCTTAACACCCAAAACGTTCCCTGACGAACCGGAAGCACCCACAGGTCCTCGAAATAAAGATAGAAAGGGAAGGTATCCATGCCCAAGAAAATTCTCATCATCGACGACGACCCGATTGTGGTCAAATATCTGGAAGCCGTTTTCAGCGACAACGGTTATGAAACCTGTGTCGCCTCCAGCACCATGGAAGGCCTGGATGTGGTCAAAAAGGAAAAACCCGACCTGATTACCCTGGACCTGCAAATGCCCGGCGAGTGGGGCCCCCGCTTTTACCGCAAACTGCGCAAGGACAAGGACTTGCGCGACACCCCGGTCATCGTGATCAGCGGTATCGACGGCGACCACG
This sequence comes from uncultured delta proteobacterium, assembly GCA_963697225.1. Classification (GTDB taxonomy): domain Bacteria; phylum Desulfobacterota; class Desulfobacteria; order Desulfobacterales; family Desulfosarcinaceae; genus Desulfosarcina. Next base: position 133,654 of record CAVONM010000023.1, on the reverse strand, counting down.
CCATCAAGGACGCCATCGCCTTCGTCAAAAAGCCCTTCGATCCGGAAAAACTGGTGGGGATTGTAAAAAATACGATTGGGTGACGGTGACTGTCCGTCGACAGGAACCACCCGGTTTGACGCCACCACCTGAAGCGAAGGATCAAACCGCAACCGTCTTGAGTGCCATCGTGTTTTTCAGCAAATGGTTTGCCTCAGATCCTCTGATAATTAAGGAGACCGCATGGAATATCAAGCACCCAAGACCATATGCAGTTTGTGTGGTTCACCATTCATGCGCCAGGGGATGGCCAGGCACTTAATAACATGTTTAAGCAATGGGCCGCTACCGTGGTCCCATGAAGGGAATAATTCAAATCATTGCCAGAAATACCCAGCCAATAATCCCTTGTGATGGCTGCAACGTTAAATCGGCGGTGGTGATTGGTACCGAGTGTATGTGGGAAAATGCGGGTTGGCTTTGTGAAGCGTGTGCGCAAACCCATGACTGCGATGAAGATATGTTTCTGCCGGTGGTCAACTCGCCCCGAACCGGCATTTGCGGCTATACCGGCGAGTAGTGCCCGTGGGGAAAACACGTTGAAGATAGATAGCAACGGCAAGCGCAGTCCCGGGGCTTGTGGCAATGATTAAAGTATGATAGCGAGCATTGAAACCTTCCCGCGGCAAGCCACGGGGAATGTTCTGCCTGTAACAGCAGTGCAGCGCAGCACCGCAAGGATAAAAAAATCGATTTACAGTTCGCTCGCTATCGCAAAGTTCAAGGGATTGGCAGCAAGGTGCAACGCCGATGATAGACAACACACCGTATATAATTGTGGACAACCTGAAAATCCCCCCCATTGAACGGTCGGCCCGACCAGATTTGACGAGCGTTGGCCGCCCGAAGCGTGAGGAGCAGACATTCGGCGTCGTCGACCGGGTCACCATTTCAAGGGCGGCCCGAGAGAAAGCCAGGCAACAAACGGCCCACGCCGAGGCCGATCCGCCGACGCTCGCAGACCTGTCGAAAAAGCCGCCACCAACCCGCTCCCTGTTGACCTATTGAAGCGACGGCGGTGATCACGCCGATGTCCGTGGCTACTTCCGGCAGAAAAAGTGCTGATTGAACGGGTCGTTGGGGATCTCCATCACCGACACCCGCCCGAACCCGGCCTGCCCCAGCATCCGTTCAGCCAGCTGGCGACCCCACATCATCCCCAAACCGGCACCGCCATCCATTAGTCCTACCGGCATGCAGTGCATCAGGCTGACCGTGTACAAAAACGCTCCCATGGGATGGTCCCGGTTGCCCTCCATCTCGCTGTCCGCAGCAATATCAATCATGGAGAAGGCGCCGTCATCCTTTAAAATTTCACGAATGCCCCGGAGCGCATCCAGGGGCCGGGTCTGGTCATGGATGGCATCGAAGGCGGTGATGTAGTCAAAGTGCGCGGACAGGTTGTTGGGGCGGCGCAGTTCGGCAGCATCGCGCTGTTCGAAACAGACATTGGTCAAGCCCTTTCCGCAGGCGTCGGCCCGGGCTGCGTCGAGGGCCTCGGTGCTGATGTCGATGCCGGTAAACCGGCTGGCTGGAAAGGCTTGTGCCATCAGGAGGGTGGCGACCCCCTGGGCACATCCCAGGTCGCAGACCTGGATGCCCCGATGCAGGGCCTGGACCATTCGGCCGTCGTCCACCGATGGCAGGAACGTATCGACCAGCACCTGGCGGTGCTTGGCATCGCCCAGTTGCGCCATGAAATCATGAAAGGCCGGATATTTTTCGTAGGGGATCCCCGCACCGGTCAGAAAGCCCTGAAACACTTGCTCCATGGCGCAGGCCGTGAGCAGGGGAATTTCCTGGGTGTAAACGCCCAGGTTGCCGCTTCCGGCACGGCGCGCAAGCACATCCCCATGGGCTCTGGGCAATAAAAACCGGGACTGGCCATCATCATCCCGAACCAGTTCCACAATGTCACCGCACACCATCACCCCCAGCCACTCCTGCACATAACGGTGGTTCAGTCCTGCCGCTTCGCAGATTTCATCCACGGTGCATGGCCGATCCTTAGCGTCCATGATGTCGAACAGGCCGGCACGGTAACCCAGGCCCATGGCCAGATTCAAGGATCCATGGTTGAGGACATCCACGATCTTGCCCTGAAAGGTTTTCGCATCATTTTGCATGCATTTTCCTTTATCGATCCATCTCCAACAGTTTCCGCATGGCCTCGGGCAACCCGCCGGACTGAAAGGTTGTCGTTCCGGCTTCACCGGGAAGGCGAAGGGTCAGCGCATGGGCATGCAGACCGAGCCGATTGAAATCGTGATGCCGCCGCAGGTAGGCCAGGGAACGAACCGACCCGTAGCGCCGGTCGCCCACTACCGGATGACCCGCCAGTTTGGCATGCCTCCGGATCTGGTGCTTTCGACCGGTCAGCGGTTCGCATTCGACCAGGGAATAATGACGGCTGCAGGCCAGTGTCCGCCACCGGGTGGCGCAGGGGTTCCCTTTTCCCTTGCCCATGGGATCGTTCCGCCCGGCCGCCGCGGCGGTCAGCGGCCAGTTCCAGTCGATCCCGTCCTGATTTGTGCCCGGCCCTTCAAGGCGGCCATGGACCACTGCCAGATATCGCTTTTGGACGGCCTTTGCAGCGAACTGTCCGCCAAAGAAGGCCAGTGTTTCCGGATCGCCGGCCAGCATCACGATGCCGCTGGTGTCCCGGTCGATGCGATGGGCGGCATGAATGGCGGAAAGATCATGGTCCACGGTCGGCAGACGTCCCGCCCGCACGGCGGCCAGGGCCAGGGAACACAGGTCGCCGCCGGGGTCGTTGTGAATGCTTATCCCGCAGGGTTTTTCCACCACCAGCCACCGGGAACCGCAGGCCACCACCGGAATTCGGACATCTCCGGCTGCAATGACGCTTTGGGGATCGGGTTTTACCGGCAAAATAGACGCGTTCATCAGGAAAGGTCATCCAGAGCCGCCCGGGTCTCGACGAGCAGCACATCGGCACCACATCGGTCGAACAGGTCGATGCTTCTGGCAATATACGCCCGGGCGTCGGTGAATCGTTTTTTATGACCGTACAACAACCCGAGATCCAGGCATGCCTGGGCCAGCCTCAGACGCGTGCCAATCTGCATTCCGATCTCAATGGCTTCACGCAGGTACTGCTCTGCCAGGCGGGATGCCATCGGCATCGTTCGCATCAGGAATCCGGCATTTTTAATGAGGGCCGTAAGGCCCAACGATCCCTTTCGAAAGACCAGGGAGAAATAGAATCGGCCCAGCATATGCGTAAATATCAGATCGTGGTTCCGTTTGCCCCGCTGACGGTGAATCTGGATCCGCTCTCGAATAATGGCAACGCCTTTTCCCAGGTTTCCCAAGGCAGCCGAAACGATGCCATAGAAGGCGTTGGCGGATGTAACTACATATTCGTAACCAAACTGTTCGGTGGTGGCAATGACGGCTTCGAGGGTTTGGGCGGCAATCCGGTTCAGCAGGCGGTAGGCGCTTGCGTAGTAGTCATGGGATTCCTCCACCGCATATTTTTCGAGACTTTTTTCGCCGGAACGAATCAGGTATTCGGCGGCCTTGTCTGTGCAATCGCTGTTGGAGTAATGCAGCGCCAAATTGTCCAATACGCTGTCCAGACGATCGTGAAACAGGCTCTCCAGGGTACGGGCGATCCGCTCGTGAATAGACCGGCGATCCGGTTTCAAGAGGCTGTTGTAAACCACTTCCTGCACAGTCACATGCTTGCGTTCACTTTTAAGGGAATCTGCCCGCGGGTCGGAGCGCGGTTCAAGGGGCTGGCCGCACTGGTCGCAGAATTGGCTGCCCGGCCGGTTCACGGCCCGGCAATGGGCGCATTGAACCGGCAGAAGCAGAACAGCTCCGCACCGGCTGCATGCCGCCGCTTGTTCATCGACCGCACCATGGCACTGCAGGCATATCATGCGTGACGGGCCTTTCGTGGAACAACCTTCTCTTTTGGGAATTGGACCACAGATAACTGACATGTAAGAACAAGTCAAATGCCCATTACAGCGGCAATGGCGTCGCGCATGCGGATCACCTGGGCGTCTGCAGCAGGCTCACGCACCATCAGCGCCGATGCAATGGCCAGGGCTTTTTGGCGGTCCGCCCGGCAGGGAAGCAGGCAGGTCAGGGCGGAAAGAGCCGCTTCTGGCGCAGATTTCATGATGCCGGACTGCTTTTTGATCATTTCGCTCAAAATGGGCCCATGAATATCTCTCAGGCGGACATCCCGGCCGGCCAGGCCGTCATAAGCCGCAAGGCTGCGCCTGCGCGTACCGGAACCGGCATGGGCAAGAGCGACCATGATTCTCACCACCGCATCGGCAAAACCGCCGTCGTCGACCTCCGCCAGTCCGCCTGCCCGACATTCGAATGTTTCGGCGGCGTCATCGGTCGTTTCATCGTTGGCTATCGCCCGCATCCACGGATGGTCGAAAATCGCATAGAACCAGGATTCAATTGCCCGGTCACGATAATCCCGATAGAGATCCAGGCTTTTGGATACCGTATCGGAAAAAATCTTTTCCATGGTTAAAAAGGGATTGCCAGGCGATACCGGTCGACGCTGTTTTTTCACCTCATCGGCAAGATGGACCACCGGTGCCATCCACGGGTTCAGGTCAGAGAACCCATAGCGAGAGGTCCGCAGGGGATGGAGCTGCCTGAGCGTTTCAGCCGTGGCTTCGTTCACCGCCGCCTTCACCCAGGGCCGCACCAGCCGCCGATAAACACGATCGTTGTAGATTGAAAGCGCCTCCGCGGGCCCAAATGCAATCTGGTCATCGTCACCGTCATCCATGGCCAGGATATCCGCCATCTCCCGTGCCTCAAATCGGACCTGCCGAATGCCGTCGTCGTTATCCGCGATCACCATTTCATAAAGACCGGGGGAGAGGTAGTCCATCACGTCGATACTGGCGATAATCTCGCGATGCTCTTTCCGGGAAACACCCGCAGAGACGAAAATACCCAGATGACCGATGGTGCCGTGGACCATGTAGACGATGGTCTGCTGCCTGCGTCGGATTTCGTCCACACTGCCCCACTCGGCAGGTATCCAGTTGAGGGCCTGCTGGGGTGGGGTGATATTGTCACCATGGGAGGCGAAGACCACGATGGGCCCCTTCATGGCCTTCAGGTCCACGCGTTGGTCGTTCATCACCAGTTGTCCCCGCTGGGCACGGTTGCCCACAAACAGCTGGTCCACGATAAAATGAATCTCTTCGGCCGTGAGCAGGTAGTAGCCGTTCCACCAGCGCTCGAAGTCCAGGTAACGGTCAGCTTCCGTGTCCACGTTGGCCCACAGGTGATAATGCTTGTTCCACAGGGTGTTGGCCGGGTTAAGGTCCTCAAAACCAGCCACCAGGTGGGCTCCGTCGAACATACCGTTGCCCAGGTCTCCCCATAAAGAGGCCTGCCACGCGCCGCCTGTCAGGCCCCCCTTGTAGCGCATGGGATGCTTGCCCTTTACGCCGGCCCAATATGACAGGGGTGCGCCGTTCATCACGATGGGCCCGGTGATGTCGGGCCTCACGGCCCCTAAAAGCGCGGCGGCCCACCCGGCCTGGCAGTTTCCGATGATCGCCGGGTTGCCGGCCTGCGGATGACGGTCCCGCACCGTTTCCACAAACCTGGCCATGGCCAGTTGAACATGATCCAGCGTCTGTCCCGCCAACGGCCGGGTACTGAATAAAATCACGTACACCGGATATCCCTGGTCCAGGGCCATTCCGATTTCTGAATCTCGTTTGGCGCCCCCGATCCCCGGGCCGTGGCCGGCCCGGGGATCGATGATGATTATCGGGCGCGTGGATGCCTTGGGTAAGGAGGTGGCGATCAGTGGGTGTCGTTTTTCTTTCCCATCCGAGGACCGGGATGGGGATGGCGTCCGGCGGTCCCGGATCCTGGCCAGATAAAAATTGGTGGGCGGGTCCATCTCCCGGCCGTCCAACAGGATGTCGTAGGAAAAGGTCAGCACCGGCGGCTGACCCTGACGAAGATGATCGCGGTACTGGTTTCCCCGGCGTCTCATAATATCGGCAAATAAAACCGCACGCTGAAAAGAATCCCCGGCATACTCGAGGGCATCGGTCAGCCAGTGCCAAGGGGAACCAGTGGGGGTTAAACAGGTCATCGGTATGGTAGACATGGGCATCTCCGTGAATCGGGACCGCTGTTGCCATGCGGGTGCATTGCAAAAAATGGGCAACCGACCAAGTAGGTATTGTTTATGCTGTTGGTTTCTGTTCGCTGTCGGGATTGTCTGATGGGTCCGGGTCTTTCGAATCCGGTTTTTTTGATGCGGGTGGCTTGGGAGGGGCAAACATTTTTATCATTCCTTCGATGCTGGATACACCGGACATCATCTCCGGCATGCGCCTGGGCAACTCCATGCCCATATCCAGCCACTTTCCGAATTGTTGATCAAACGCCTTTTTGGTTTCTATATAGTTTTGGAGGGTTTTCTGAAAATATTTTTCGAAGAACTCACCCAGGACATTGTCTCCGTAACGGATAATCAGGTGCAGCACCGATTCCGGCAGCAGGCTGTTTCTGCGTTTGGCCGCCTCCAGGAAGATCTGGGTGAGGATGAATGCGGTCACATCTTCACCGGTGGTGGCGTCGTGAATCTGCACCTGCTCGCCGGAGCGGATCATTGTCGATACATCTTCAAGGGTGACATAGTGGCTGTTTCGGGTATCGTAGAGTCGCCGATTGCTGTATTTTTTCAACACCAGGGGATCAGGCATGGATCAATCATTCCCTTCTCGTCTTGACACACCGCAACAAAAGCTCATCTGAAATCGGTAATCATTATACCTAATCGTAATCCATTAGATTATACACAGTGCCTGTCAATTTGCAATGGCAAAATAAGATCATTGTGCAATGCAACATTTTGCCATTGACATTGGCCGCCAGGGATATATAGTGAAGCAAGGCGAACGGCCCACCCAAGAATCCAATGAAAAAGGTACAATCAGTCGGTCCGGAGATTGGAGTGTGTTGACGCAACCCCGGACGCTTGCCCTAAACCCATCACATAAACAAGAAAAAAGGAGCGCAACCATGGATCAGAAAGTAATTTTCAAGCAGATGGTCGATTTCAACAAGGGAGCATTCAACAATGCCTTTAACGCCATGGTCATGGTTCAGGACCAGAACGAAACCCTGGCCAACACCATGCTGAATCAGGCCACCTGGATGCCCGAAGAGGGGAAAAAGGCCGTGCAGGAATGGGTGGAAACCTTTAAAAAGGGCCGCGAAGAATATAAGAAGACCGTGGATGAGGCGTTTAAGAAGGTGGAAGGCTTCTTGTAGTCAAGTGAATGAGTACATTTTGAACGACCATGCAGAGGGGATGCAACATGATCGGGAAAACCTTCGACCAGCTTACCATCGGGGATTCGGATCGATTCTCTAAAACCGTGACCGATACGGACATCTACCTGTTTGCCGGCGTTACCGGCGATTTTAATCCGGCGCACATAGATGAAACTTACGCGCAGGGCACCTTTTTCAAGACGCGCATCGCCCATGGCATGCTGTCGGCGGGATTTATTTCCGCAGTGATCGGTACGCGCCTGCCGGGCCCGGGAACGGTGTACATGCGACAGACACTTGATTTTCTCGCACCGGTGCGCATCGGTGATACGGTCACCGCGACGGTGGAGGTGATCGAAAAGATGGAAGATAAAAAACGGGTTCGCCTGAGAACCACCTGCGTCAATCAGGAAGGGACCCGGATATTGGCCGGCGAGGCACTGGTGAGCCCTCCCCGGCCGCCGAAAAAAACCTGACCGATACCGGCGATGGGCTGCTAACGGCCCGAGAGGTCATTTGGAATCGGGCCGCCATCGCCAGTTCTCGTAGTAATCCCAGCCCACCATCGAGTTGAGCTGTTTGAGTTCGCCGTCCTTTTCCTGGATGGAGGCTTTCATGACGTCACCGCTGGACACCATACCGATGGTTTTACCGCCTTTTTCGATGAGCAGGTGGCGTACCCGCAGCCCCAGGAACTTGTCCATGAGATTGTAGACCGTGTCCGTGTGAGGCGCAAATATCAGGTCCCTGGTCATGTAGTCCTCGATACGGACGATTTTGGGATCGAATGCCGCATCGAGGGTGTTTCGCATGAGGTCCCGCTCCGTCCAGATGCCCACCGGCTTGCCGTCACGGGTCACCATAATCGCCCCGACCTTGCGTGCGTTCATTTGTTTCAGTGCTTCCAAAACAGTGGTTCCCTCCGGAACACAGAGAATCTCACTGCCCTTTTCCTGGATCATGTCGTTGGCTGTCTTCATCTTTCGCCGCCTTTTTTTACGAGGGTTGCGTGAAACCGCTGCAGCCTCTGTTTGCCGGTTGCCAGAAGGGTGCTGAAAATTGATCATCGGGTTGGCTGTTTGCGGCCGTTGCCATATAGAATAAAATAGCCTTCCGTTCCCGCTATGTCAACGATACCCAAGCTGCATGTTGACACCGGCCGATACACCCCATTATAGTTCTGCTCAGTCTGGTGACGGTCATGGTCACTAGGCGCACCTGACCCTCCACGGATGCGGTACAGCTATGCAGCAGGCCCCCAGAACCCTGTTTTCCAACATCCAGCATCTTTTCCGGCGACGAGCGCCGGGCGATATGCAGCTGGGCCAGGTACTGGTCAAGCGGGGCATCATCACCGACAAAGCGTTGGAATCCGCCCTCGCCGCCCAGCGTCAGCGACTGATCGAAACCGGCCAGGCCGTTCGCCTGGGCCACATCATTACTGAATTGGGGCTGGCCTCCGAAACCGCTGTGGTAGAGGCAATCAATGAGAACTTCAGGATCTCCGTCGCCTCCCTGTCGGACAATATTCGAGAACTCATTCTCCGTCAACGCGGCACCCTGGCCGAGCGCCTGCCCACCCCGGCCATCCCTATCTGGCTCAAGCTCTGCATCGGCGCACTGATTCTTGTCACGGTCACCATCGTTTCTTTCAGTTATTTTATCATCAACCGGCAAAAGGCTCAACTTTTCGACCAGACCGTGACCGTTGGGACGGTGAGCCTCAATTATTTTGTCAACAACGCACGCATTCCGCTCATCGACGACGACATTCTCAACCTCAACACGCTGATCAAAGGAGCCACCGCCACCGAAGGACTTCGCTATGCATTCGTGACCGACAATCGAGGTCTGATCCGGGCCCATACCGATGTGGATCAAATCGGCACGGCACTGGCATCCCCCACCCCCATGGCACCGCCGGAAATCCGTGGAGACATTTCCTACTTTTCGTTCGTTGCCGGTTCCGGTGAGCAGATGTTGAACCTGACCCGGGAGGTGATCTTTCAGGACAAGCTCCTGGGAGCGGTCCATGTGGGCGTCTCGTTGGATTTTATCGAGCAGTTGGTCGACAAGGAAAAAGGGTTCATCATATATGTAACCAGTGTAATAATGACCATTGGCTTAGCCATTGCGGTTTATCTGGGATTACGATTTTCAAAGCCCATCTTGGAATTGGTAGCCGCCACCGAGGCCATCGGTAAAGGAGACTACCGCTATCGGGTGGAACTCAATCGCAAGGACGAGTTGGGCAACCTGGCCACCGCTTTCAACCAGATGGGCGAAGAGCTTTTCCGGCATACGCTGACCCGCCAGTCCTTCGGTAAATATGTGGGCGAAGATGTGCTGGAAATGATTCTGGCCGACCCGGAAAAAATGTGGCTCAAGGGCCACAAGAACGACGCCACGATTCTCTTTGCCGATATCCGGGGGTTTACTGCCTATGCCGAAGACCGGGAACCGGAGGAGGTGGTCGACATGCTCAACACCTATTTCGAGATTGCCACTCGCGTCATCATGGATTACGGCGGTTATGTGGATAAATTCATCGGCGACGGCGTGCTGGGGGTTTTTGGTGTACCGGTGTTCAGAAAGGATCATGTGGAGCGGGCCGTGCGGACCGCCCTGGACCTTATGGATCAGTTGCACATGCGCAGCATCCATGGTAATCCTCTGCTATCCGCTGTGGGTATCGGTATCCACACCGGCCCCATCGTTTCAGGGAACATTGGCTCTCAGGTGAAAATGGAGTATACCGTCATCGGTGACACGGTTAACCTGGCGTCTCGGCTCAGCGAGTTGGCAACCCCCGGTGAAGTCCTGGTGACGGAGGCGGTTTTTGACCGTCTGCGGGCACTCGTCAGTGTGGAACCGGCTGGCACACGCACCATCAAGGGCAAAATCGCCCCCGTAGAGACCTGGCGCGTGACGTCCATCAAACAAAGGGCCTATGTCAAATCAACCGAGTAGACATCAATCTTGCCGAATTCTCATCTGCGCGGCCTTGCTGATTGGTGCGGTTCTGCTTCCGCCGACCATCCATGGCGAGGAGACCAATACCGACCCGTCCCCTCCGCTGCCCCTTCTGGTGAGAGCCCGCCAAACCGACACGCCGGCCTCCATCGCCCAGCGTTTTTTAAACGATGCAACCAAGGGGTGGATGATTGTTGAATACAACGGCAAGGGGACTTTTTCAGGGGGTGAATCGGTCATGGTTCCCGCGGCCCCGTTTCGACCCGGTGGTCTTACGCCTGAAGGCTATCAGACCGTTCCCGTATTGGCCTATTCGGATATTGGTGATTCAACAGGGCAGGTGTCGCGGTCGGCATTTTACGACCAGATGCGCTGGTTGAAGACCGAAGGATTCGTCGCCATCACCCCCGATCAACTGACCGCGTTCATGAAATTCTCCGGCCAGCTTCCCCACCGGTCGGTGTTGATCACCTTCGATGCTGCATCCCAAAGCCTCTACGCGACTGGCATTCCCATCTTGAAAGAACTGGGATTCACCGCAACGGTGTTCCTTTCTACCAACGATGTGGGCCGCGGGGATGCCATGACCTGGGACCAGATCAAGCAGTCACACAAAGACGGCTTTACCATCGGATGCCGGGGACGAAGCGGGCGCTCATTGACCCGTCGGACCAGTGGACAGGCATTCGAAACCTATTTCACGGGGGTGGAATCCGAACTGCGCCTGGCGCGTCATACGATCGAAACGCACGTGGATGAACCGTGCCTGTTTCTGGCCTACCCGCACGGCGACACCAACAGCCTGGTGTCCGCCATGGCCGCCAAGCTCGGGTTCGCAGCTGCCTTCATCCGGCGAGCGGGGGACAATCCCTTTTTCGCCGACCGGTACGGCATCCATCGCACCCCCATCGACAGCCGGATTAACCCGGAGCAGTTCGCAACTCGGCTCACTACCCGAATCCCGGCAGATCTCAACTGATGAGACGATTGCCGCCAGTTATCGCCCTCATTGCCACCGTCATCCTTTGCGGCTGCGCGGGCACGATGGATTCGGTATCGGAGCTTTTAAGTGCCGGTCCATGGTGGACGGCGGCACAGGCCGGCAACCTCAGCGAACAGGCCCGATCGCTGGAGGCCCGCGGTGAACTGGCCATGGCATTGGATCACTGGCGGCTGGTTGAGCGCATAGCGATGGACCCGGCGGCGGCCGGCCGTGAAATATCACGTCTTGAACGTAAGATATCCGAAGCGGTTCATGCCCACTATCAAATCGGGATGGCGGAACTAAGAAAAAAAAATCCGGCGGCGGCCCGCAGCCATTTTCTGGCTGCGCTTCGCCTGGATCCCGCTTTTCGGCCGGCCTTGATACAGATCAATGCCCGATTTTCACCCTTTCCCCTATCCGTGCACCTGTCGACGTCCGGTGACCACCCTAATACCGTGGCTGAAGCCGTCTTCGGCGATGAAGAAAAAGCCTTTCTGGTGGCCTGGTTCAACGATCTGCCGGTGGACCAGGCGCTGACACCCGGCACCCTGCTGATCCTGCCCAAACTGGAAAAGACACCCACAAAAAAAGCCCGCAAAAAAAAGCCGCCCAATCAACTGGCCCACGCCAATGCGCTGCTGGCGGAAAATGACCTTGACGGCGCATTGACCCTGGCCGCACAGGCGGGTCCAGATGATCCCGACGTTAAGGCACTGATCCACACCATCCATCTGAAACAAGCCACTGCCCAGATTGAAGCGGGGCGGCTGGAACCCGCCCGGTCGTCTCTGGTCATGGTTCCGGACGGGTTTGCAGGAAAGGATGCAGCCGTGGAAGCGCTGCAGGCCGCCTTGCAAAGGCAACAGGCCACCCTTCTCATCGCCAAAGCCCGGGACCATTTTGATAAGGGTGCGTATCAGCAGAGTCTTGAGATGGTCGAACGGCTGCTCGAGGAGGCACCGGATAGTGCGGACGCCCGCGATCTGGCCAGCGAGGCGCGCTACCGGCTGGCCCTGGACCACTTCGACCACAAGCGTTTCTTCGAGGCCCGTGAGGTGCTGGAAAAAGCCGATAAAGGTCATGAGGCCAGCATGGCCTTGAATGAAACCGTCCGCACCCGGTTGGCCCAACTGGCCCAGATTCACTACCGCAACGGCGTGAAATACTTCATCAACGAAGATCTTAAATCAGCCATTGCCGAATGGGAGATCGCCCTGGTCTGCGATCCAAATCACGACAATGCCCGTGAGAACATCGACAACGCCCGCCGGCTGATGCAAAAAATCGAAACCCTGCCCTGACAGACGTGCCCACGGCATCTTCTGTTTATGAATGCACACCGGCCAGGTCGGCGATAATATCGCGGACATGGTCCCGCAGTTGCTCCGGCGTCATATCGGCAATTGTCATCGAGGGAATCGCCGACCCGATGTTGACCCGCACCGGTTTGGGATTCAGGTGAAAGGTCCCCTTGGGGTGATAGTCGAACAGCCCGCTGATGGCAAAGGGCAGAATATCGATACCAGCCTGACGGGCCAGGTGAAACGGGCCTTTTTTAAATTCACCCATCTGGCCGGTGAGTGTCCGGTGCCCTTCGGGCAGGATGATGATGGAGGTTCCCTCGCATAGCCGCTGCCTGGCGATCTCGAGACTCTGCTTGGCTTTTTCCAAATTGTTGCGATAGATGGGGATGCATCCCCATCGGGTGACTAAGCTGCCCCACAAGGGAATCGAAAAATGGTAGGCCGCTTCCACGGCCACATAGGTCAATGGGATGGCGACAGGAATCACGAACAGGTCGAACAGGCTCTGATGGTTGCCCATGATCAAATAGGTCCGCGTCTGATCCAGACCGGCCAGCCCCGACACCGTGAGCCGAATACCCATTATTCTGGTCTGCACGGAAAATAGGAACCGGGCCAGGGTGAAAACCCGCTGCCGGGACAATAGGAACAGGCCGGTGGAAAGAATGACGAAGGTCAACGTAAAAAAAGCCGACCCTATCGCCCACAGCAGTGCCGATCGCAAGGTTTTCATGCGAAGTAGCTGACCCGTCGGGGATGAACGGCAACCTGGGTCGGCGTCGATCCGAACAACTCACCATCCGGCAACAGGGTCTTGGGTGGGTCGGTCTCCACCGAGGCCGTCCTGGCCCGGTAGAATTGTACCGCCGGATGCTGCCCATGGGTGCCCTTGAAGATCTTGGGGAAGGTGGCCATGAGTGACCGGCGGCTCATGGGTCCTACGACCACCACATCCAACCAGCCATCGTCGATCGCCGCATCCGGCGCCATGAGCATCTTGCCCCCGGTGTACCGGGAATTGCAGAACTCCACAAAGCAGTTTTCCCCGTCGATTCGCCTGCCATCGATTTCAAGTTTCATCCGGTGAGATTGCAACCCCAGCGTTCGGTGAAAGACCCCCAGAACATAGCTGAAATCGCCGAGCCGTTTAAATCGGTGGGCCGTCTGGGCCACATCGGTAACAAAGCCGAATCCGGCAAGATTGACGAAATACCAGAGCTGCCCTTCCTGGGTAAAACTGCACACATCAACCGGTCGCGTCTCCCCGCTGATCAGCGCCCGGATACCGTCTGCCGTGGTGCAGATGCCAAGGTCCCGGGCAAAAGAGTTTCCGCTGCCCACGGGGATGATGCCCAGCGGGGGCAGGCTGGCAGGGTCGTGATACTTCATGAGGCCGTTGAGAACATGGAAATTGGTGCCGTCGCCGCCTAAAGACACGACGCCATCGTAGTGTGCGGGTGTGAGTTGGTGAGCGATATCCATGGCATGGGCATGGTGCTGGGTGATGAAGATCCGGTAGTCGATGCGCTGCCGGCGAAGTTGCCTCTCCACGTGGGGGATGATTCGGGCGCCTTTTCGACCCCCGGCGCTGGGATTGGCAATCAGTGCGATGGTCATAAACGGTAGCTCAACATTCGGGGTTCACCGGGCAGTCGCTGAATCGTTAGCGATTCGCATGACAACCCAGGGGTTTTTTGGTAGATTGACAGACAACCCCCATGGATATTGATCTTATAAAAATGCGCAACGGGAAGAACGTGCATGTTCATACAGCCATTGCCCGCACCTGAACGGGCAATTTAACAGACGAAAGGAATCCTCATATGCAAAAACAGCCGACACCGACCGACGCCGAAGGTGCGGCGGATGGGTCACGCCAGCGCTACACCATTCTCCTACCAGGCATCCCGGTTTCTTCCACCCGCGGCGCATTGGGCTGGTCAACGGTTGCCCTGATCGAGACCGGGGGGCTTCGGATTCTTTTCGATACCGGCTCATATGGCGACCGCAGTCTGTTGATCGAGCGGCTGCAGGCCCTGTCGCTGGACCCGCAGGTACTGGACGCTGTTTTTATCTCCCACCTGCACTACGATCACTGCCAAAACGTCGATCTGTTCGCAGACATTCCGCTCTTCGTGAGCGAACGCGAACACCGCTATGTCCTGGAAGGGGAATACAGGCAGCGCCGGGATCCTTACGTGCCAGCGGCAACGATTTTGAGTCTGAAGAACCGGTTCAAGACGGTCCAGGACGGCAGCGAACTTTTCCCCGACGTAAGGGTGGTCGCCCTGCCGGGCCACACGCCCGGCCAGGCCGGCCTGTTTCTGTCCCGGGAAAAGATTCTGCTGGCCGGCGACGGCGTCAAAAATGCCTGGGAATTTGCCAACCGCGTGGCGCCGCCGGCTTTCTTTTCCCAAGCTGCCGCCCTCAGCAACTATGACTGGATAATGGCCAACGCCACCGAAATCGTACCGGGTCACGACCGGCCGTTTCGCCTTCAGGCAGACGGCACACTCGCCTATCTCACCGCGGCCGCCGACGTCACGCTGACCTTTTTCCCGGGCCCCGGCCTGGAGCCGAAAGCGGTCCGTCTATCCTGATGGCAAGTGTTGTACCGTGTCTCAGCCTGCCCCGCCCATAGCGAAGACAGCACGCCTTGCCCGCCCGCAGGGCCGCTACATCTGATACAGGCAATGAATGAGTTTATCCACAACAACCGGTGAGTCCCAGTCAACGGCCGCAGGATCGGGCCTATTGCGTCTGAAGCGCTGCTCAACTGCCGGCAGTTCCATTTCGTAACGAATCCGTTCCAAAAGCGACGCCTGGTGGCGGTATAGCGCATGGGCAGCGTCTATGTCGATGCGTTCAAAACGGATACCGTCTCCCGGAAGAGCCTGGGCGACACGCGGAATGTCACTGGAAATCACGGTCGCAATCTTGGTGTATCCCCCGACCGTCTGTTCACTCAACAGAATGATCGGCTGCCCGTCCTGGGGTATCTGCACCCCCCCCGGCAGACTCGGTTCTGAAATGATGCTCTGGGGCATGGCCTCGATCTGGGAGATGACCGGCCCCTGGAGCCGGCAGCCCATACGATCGGCTTGGGGCGACACGGTAAACGATGCGTTGAAAAAAACATCCAGGCCATGATCGAAGAAATCATCCTGAGGGCCGGGGATCGCCCGCAGGGTGATCTCGGACGGATAAATCGGGATCAGCTCCGCCGGCACCCGGCGCGCCAGGTAGTCGGCCTCGCCGGGACCGCGCCTCAGGTAATCGCCGGCCTGGAGGGGCCGCCCGTTGAAGCCGCCAATCGCCGCACCGACATAGCAGGAACGGCTGCCCATGACCAGGGGCACGTCGATGCCCTGCGAGACCGCCAGATACCCGCGGCAGCCGCTTCTGGCCATGCCGACGGCCACCGTATCCCCGGGCTGAACAGGCACCGTGCACCAGCCTGCGGCCGGGGCGCCGTTGATCGAAAACGGCATATCCGCGCCCGTCAATGCAATGCTCGCCGGAGCGAGGATCTTCAAGGTCGGGCCGGAGACGGTCAGTTCGAGCAAGGCCGCCGCGTCGGGATTTCCCACCAGCATGTTGGCGAGGCGTCCGGCGAAATCATCCAGCATGCCACTGGGCGGCACGCCAAACGGTTGCCAGCCGAATCGCCCCAGATCCTGAACGGTCGTGTAGGCACCCGGTGACAGCACCTTGAAGATGTCAGTCATGTCCGCCTCCGACGGCACGTCGCCGGTACTCGTCCGGGGTGATCGGTTCGAACCTGAGGGTATCGCCTGCGCGTAAGAGAAAGGGGTTCGGCTTTTCCGGGTCAAAGAGCCGCACGGGCGAACGGCCGATGAGCTGCCAGCCCCCCGGGCTGGCGATCGGATAGATCCCGGTCTGGTTGTTGGCAATACCGACGGAGCCGGCCGGAACCCGTGTTCGCGGGGAGGTCAGCCGGGGGGTGTGCAGGTTCTCCGAAAGCCCTCCCAAAAAAGGGAAACCCGGGGAGAATCCCAGCATGTAAATGGGGTAACTGGGTTCTGCATGGAGGCGGATGACATCATCGATCCCGATGCGGTTATGCTCGGCGACAAAGGCGATGTCCGGCCCGTATTCACCGCCATAACAGACCGGAATGACGCTTTCTTTTGGAGGGGGGGGCTCAATCCGGGCCAATACCCCGTAAAGCGATAGAATCAGGGGTTCAAGTAAGGAAGGGTGGGTCGTCAGGGGATCGTAGACCACGACCACCGAGCGGTAGGTAGGGATCACTTCGCGGACGCCGGGCACTGCAGCCGTTTCCAGCGCAAAGGTCATGGCCCGCACGATTTGATTGATTTCAAGGGTGATGGCATCGCCGAATTCCACCAGCAGGCCCCTGTCACCGGCCAGGCGGAATTTCGGTTGCTCGAAGCGTTGACTGTTCACGGCCACTGCGTCCTTTACTGACCACCGTCAAAGGGGGCGATCCGGATGTTCTCCTTTTCCAAAGTCTGGCGGATCTGCCGAACCAGGTCGACAGCCCCCGGCGTATCACCGTGGACGCACAGCGTCTGGACTTTCAACGGGATCCGTCTTCCATCGACCGCCACGACGACACCGTCGCGGGCCATCAGGAGCGCCCGAGCGGCGACGTCGGCGGGGTCCTTGATCACCGCGCCCGGCCGGCTGCGGGGAACGAGGGTGCCTTCAGGCGTGTAGGCCCGATCCGGAAACGCCTCTCGAATGACCTTCAGGCCCATCTCTTTGCCGATACCGGCGACGAGTTCGCCCTTTTGGCCGGCCAGGGCCATGTAGTACAGGTCGGGGTCGACGGCGGTAATGGCTTCGGCAATCCCGCGGGCGACCGCTTCGTTGGCAACGGCGGACAGGTAGAGGCTGCCGTGAGGCTTAACGTGATGTAGTTTCAGGTTGTGGGCCGCACAAAAACCTTGCAGTGCCCCGATCTGATAGATCATGTAGTTTCGAATTTCATCACGGCGCAGGTTCATCTCCCGACGCCCGAAACCCATCAGGTCGGGATATCCGGGATGCGCACCGGGACTGACGCCGTGTTCCTTAGCCATACGGATCGTGCGGTCCATCACCATGGGATCACCGGCGTGCCATCCGCAGGCGATGTTGGCCGAAGAGATATAGCCGATCACGGACTCGTCCATCCCGATCTGGTAGGCGCCGAAGCTTTCGCCCATGTCGCAGTTGAGATCAATGCTGTTGGTTGCCATTTTATCCTCCCTGCCCCTAAAAGGTCTCTATCGCGCCGGCCATCACCTCGCAGGTGTAACCATGGCCAAGGGTGCGGTTTAAAATCGGGTCGTGCAGCTGAAAATCATATCCGTCGCCGGTGACCAGGCCCTCCACCGTGCCGATCGTTCCCGAAAAGAGCACCAGGCCATCCTCGAGCCCTCCCAGACGCTTGTGAAGCTCTTCGATCCAGTATTCAGGGGGAAGGATCGCCACGCAAAAATCCTCCTGGTAGAGCGACATCGTCCCGCTACGAGTGACCGTGCAGTGAAGCTGGAGCTGGTCGAAATGGTCCTTGACCTCTTCATAGGGCCACAGGTCCCGGGCGATGACGTTGAGGCACATGTTCTTGGATTTGGCCACTGATACCGACTCCAGCTTGCGGTCGGTGTGATCCGACCCGACGGTTACCAGAATCTCCCCTCGGTGCCACAACAGCACCCACTCCACCTCTCCCGATGTCTGCGGTCCGTGCACCTGGATGTGACGGCTGTGGGTCAGCAGATGGTTGCCCAGGGCCAGCAGGGTGGGAATGTGCTTCGGTGCGGCGACGCCGACGGCTGCCAGTTCATCGATGTGGTGTTGCAGGGCCTTGCGGTCGCTGCCGACCCAGCCCGCGTTAAACATCCGTTTGGCATGGAACACGATTTTTTCCGGTTCTCGATTCAACCGATTGACGGTCAACTCAAGTTCGACTCGCATACTCGATATCCTTCCTCTCGGTTCGTTTTTGATCTGTGCGGACGGCTCGGCCACCCATCCCTACCCCGCCATCTGCATCGGCAGAATCATGACAATCATCGGGAACAGGGTGATCAGAATCACCGCCAAAAAAATCAGCAGGAAAAAAGGCACCGCGGCCATGGCGATGTTTTCCAGCCGGTCTCCGGTCAACCCTTGAATGACGAACAAATTGAAACCCACCGGCGGGGTGATCTGTCCCACCTCGATGACGAGGGTCAGGAAAATTCCGAACCAGACCGGGTTGAATCCCGCCTGAACCACCAGGGGAAGGGTGATCGGCAGGGTCATGACGATCATTGAGATGCCGTCGAGAAAAAAGCCCAGAAACATGTAGAACAGGGTCAAAATAGCGATCAGCATGTAAGGGCTCAAGCCTAATGACCCGATGAAAGCAGCGACCTGGGCCGGCAGCTTGAGATAGCCCATGGCCACCGCCAGAAAACTCGCTCCGGCAATGATGAAGCAGATCATGGCCGAGGTCTTGATCGTTCCCTTGATGGCTTCGACCAGGTTCGACCACTTCAGGTCTCCCAGCAGCGCAGCCGCGATCACAGACCCGACAGCGCCGACGGCAGCTGCCTCGGAGGGGGTGGCCAGGCCGGAATAAATCGAGCCCAGGATGAACAGAATCAATGTCGACACCGGCAATAGTTTGACCATTGCCAGGAGCTTTGCCTTGAGATCGAATCTTTCCCTTTTGACCGGGGCCAGGTTCGGGTTCAGCAAAACCCGGATGATGACGTAGCTCATACAAAGCCCGGCGACCATCAACCCTGGAATCACACCGGCCATAAACAACTGGCCGATGGACTCTTCGGCCAGCACGCCGTAGATGATCAGCACGATGCTGGGGGGGATAAGCAGCCCCAGGGTGCCTGCCCCGGCAAGGGAACCGTGGCTGAGCTGCGTGTCGTAACCATCTTCTTTCAACTGACGCAGGGTGATTTTACCGATCGTTGCCGCCGTGGCCGGCGACGAACCCGAAACAGCCGCAAAAATAGCCGAACCGAGGATGTTGATGTGCAGCAGGCGGCCGGGAATGAATTGAACAAAAGGCCGCAACCCCTCGAAAAGAAGGTCGGACATCCTCGTGCGCAGAATCATCTCTCCGAGAAAAATGAACATCGGCAAGGCTGCCAGGGACCAGCTGTTCAAGCTGTTCCACATGGCCTGCGACCAGATCTTGGCCACCGGCATGCTGGTCAGGAGCTGCATCGATATTCCGGCGGTGGCGATCAGCGACATGGCGATCCAAACGCCGGACCCCAGCAGCCCGAAAAGCAGTACCATTACCGTAACAAGCGTGACGTTCATCAATTCTTCCCGGCGCCGTGGGCGCGTTTGAATTGTTGCACCCCCCCGAGAATCAGGGCGGTGAGACGACCGAAGATCTGGAGGGTCAGCAGGGCCATCCCGACGAGGACGATGGCCTGAGGAATAAAAAGGGGCGTCTCGGCCGGCGTGTAGGCGGTAAGATTTCGGGCTTTGGATGTCAGTACCAGTTCAAAAAGAAAAAGACACGACAGCCCGGACAGGATCATCACGAACACCATGCAGCAGACCTCCAGCACGAAGGCGCTCATGGCCCCTAGCCTTTCTCGCACGAAAGTGATCCGTATATGGGCGTCCTCCCTGAAAGAAAAGCCCATCCCGAGATAAATCATGGCCGCCAGGGCGTACCCGGAATACTCGCCGGAGACCTCGGTGGAAGATCCCATAAAGTTTCTGAGAATAACTTCGGCCAGGATCAACAGGACCATCCCGCAGAAAATAAGGGCCGACAGGATGGCACCGACATCGGAAAGCCGGTTGATCGGGTTCACCAGTCGCGCAAAAAGCGGATGCTTTCTCTCCTCGGGTGACGCGTTCATGGCAACATCCATGGGTTGGCGCTTGCAAGCCCACCTCGTTGAGGCCGGCGTCGGGCATTTGCGGCCGCCAGCGGGGAGGCTGAAAACACACAGATTGGTAGGGGGGCCGCAGAGAGCGGCCCCGAATAGAAATCGATCGTTATTATTTGAGCGTTTCGCGCTCTTTGTCGAACTGCGCCAGAACCGCCTCGCCGACCTTGCCCGTTTTTTTCAGCCAGTCGTTAATGACATCCTGACCGCTGGCCCGCAGTTTGGTGGCAAGTTCCTCGGATATCTCGGTGGTGATGGTCATGCCGTTGTCGGCGCAGGTCTTTTCATCTTTGACCATGGCTTCCTCGGCGATTTGCCACTGGCGAACCTCCATTTCCTTGCCGATCTTCACAAAGACCGCCTGCTGTTTGGGGGTCATGGCGTTGAAGCTGTCCAGGTTGATATTGATCATGTTCAGCGGAATGGCGAAGTTGACGCGGGTGGTGTCCGAAAGCACTTCCCAGAACTTGCCGGCCACCGCGCTCTGGGATGACGTCAGAACCGAGTCGATGGTTTTGGTGGCCAGAGCGGGATAAACGTCCCCCCATGACATGACGACGGCGTTGGCCCCGGCCTTTTTAAGGACCTCAGTGCCGTTCTTGTCATAGGTTCGGATACGCAGCCCTTGCAGGTCCTCGTATTTTTTGATCGGCCGGTTGGCGTGAATCGAGCTGGGCGGCCAGGGCGCCGTATACAGAATCATCTGGTTGAATTTTTTGGCTTCCGCATCGTAATGTGGCCGAACGATTTCCAGGAGGAGTTTGGCCTCCTTGAAACCCTTGATCAGAAAAGGCGAGGTGCTGAGACCGAAAATCGGCGACGTTCCCACGGCGGCACCCATCAGCACACTTTGAATCGGCACGATTCCGTCGGCCACGGCTGTGAAGCGGTCTTCGTCCTTGAGCCCCAGGGCTCCGCCTTCGTGCACCGTGACGATGACTTCTCCAGGAAGCGCCTCGTTGATCCGTTTGGCGAATTCGCGGCAGGTTTCGGCGTGCATGTTGGCGCCGCTGTAAGTGGTGGCGATGTTCAGTTCCACGACAGCCGCCGCAGGACTTCCGATCAACACCACACACAAGACCAGACCAAAGGCTACCCACAGTTTTTTCGACATGAGAGGACTCCTTTCAAAATTGGTTGCGTTAGGCAAAATCTATCCCAGATCGACCCGGTCATGCAGCGCACTGAATTCTTTGCGCACAGACGCCACTTGATCGAAGTCGATGTCCATCGAAACCACACATTCCTGATCACCCCCCCGGGCCAGTATGTTTCCCAGCGGGTCGACCACCATGCTGTGACCCGCGTACGGTGATCCAGCATCCGATCCAGCGCAGTTGCAAGAAATCAGCAACGCAAGGTTCTCCAGTGCGCGTGCGCGATTGAAAAGGATCCAGGGTTCCAGGCGAACCGCCGGCCAGGCCGAGACCACCAGGAAAAACTCCGCCCCGAGGTCGACCATTTTGCGAAACTGTTCCGGGAACCGCAGATCGTAGCAGGTGGCCAGGCCGGCTCTCCCCCACGGCGTGTCGGTCACGACCACTTCTGTGCCGCGGGTGAGCAGGTCGCGCTCGCTGGATTGGTAGCCGAACAGGTGGATTTTGCGGTAAGCGGCGGCCACGTTCCCTTGGGCGTCGATCAGCAGGCTGGTATTGTATAGCCCTTCCGTTCTCCGTTCGACAAAACTGCCCATCAGAATGTGGCGTCCTATCGCCTTGGCCTTTTCCCTGAAGGCCTGGACGACCGGCCCGTCGATGGGTTCGGCATCGACCGGGTAGCGCTCGAAACGGAAAAAACCGGAAGGCCACATTTCCGGCAGCAGGATCAGATCACTCGACGACGCCTGATCCACCAACGCCAGGGCATGCACCGTCATTTCCGCTTTTGATATCTCCCGCCTTTCCAACTGGATACTGGTGACTTTCATGGTGCACACTCTTTTTGGGGGTTGACCGTCAAGTCGTCGGGAAGAATCTGCCTGCTTTCTACCACAATGTGGATCATCAAGCAAAATATAGTTAAAATTCCATTTCATGACCCACAGATGCACCGCCGTCGTTTTCAAGCGCCTTGACAATACCGGGTTACTTATTTATTTTCCCCTTGATCTAAATCCCGATGCGCTTCTGCCGGGATACCACACGCACATAGACAGATCCGACCTTTGGGCTAAAGGAGACTTGACGTGCCACTGGAAGAACTGAAAGCACAGATTGAAGAAAAGCATCTCGTGGTCAATCGGATCCGGGAAGAGATTGGCAAAGTTCTGGTAGGCCAGCGGGATCTCATCGACGGCCTGCTCATGGGGCTGTTCACCCGAGGGCACATTCTTATCGAGGGCGTACCGGGCCTGGCCAAAACCAGTGCGGTCAAGGCCCTGGCCGACACGGTTCATGCCGACTTCAAACGCATCCAGTTCACCCCCGACCTGTTGCCGGCCGACCTGGTGGGAACGGAGATCTACCGCCCCAAGACTGGTGACTTCAGCATAAAAAAAGGACCGCTGTTCAACAACATCATCCTGGCCGACGAAATCAACCGGGCCCCCTCCAAGGTTCAATCGGCGCTTTTGGAAGCCATGCAGGAACGCCAGGTCACCATCGGCGACACCACCTTCCCGCTGGCCGACCCCTTTTTGGTCATGGCCACCCAGAATCCCATCGAGCAGGAGGGCACCTACCCGCTGCCCGAGGCCCAGGTGGACCGCTTCATGCTCAAGATTCTCATCGATTACCCGGACAAGGTCCAAGAGAAGGAGATCATGAACCGGGTCGGTTTTGATGTCCCGGAAGCCATTCAGCCGGTGCTGAACCCGCTGGAAATCAAGGCCATTGGCGGTTTAATCAATAGCGTCTACATGGACGAAAAGCTCAAAGACTACATCGTGGACCTGGTTTTTGCCACCCGCAACCCGGCGGCCTACCATGTCGATGTCGCGCATTACATCCAGTTCGGGGCCTCGCCCCGGGCCACCATCTTCCTGAGCCTGGCCGCCCGGGCCTACGCCTTTTTGCAGGGCCGTGCCTACGTGACGCCCCAGGATGTGAAGACCATTGCCCCGGCCGTCCTGCGCCACCGGATTCTGATGACCTATGAAGCCGAGGCAGAGGATATCGACACGGATCAGATCATCGGCCGCATTTTTGATTCGGTGGAAGTGCCATAAGGCAGGGTTCAGGGTTCAGAAAAGGTAACGGGTATAGTTTAGAAGATAAACGATTATAATCCTTCATTTGGCATTTAAATTTTGACATTTGGAATTTTTGAGCGCCAGCGATAAATATGCTCTCTCCCGACCTGATCAAGAAAATCAAGAAAGTCCATATCAAGACCGGCCGCATGGTCAACACGCTGATGGCCGGACAATACCGTTCGGTGTTTCGGGGAGCGGGCATCGAGTTTGAAGAGGTGCGTGAGTACACGCCCGGAGACGACGTAAAAAGCATTGACTGGAAGGTGTCGGCCCGCATGGGCAAACCCTTTATCAAGCGCTATCGGGAAGAGCGGGAGCAGGTGGTCATGCTTCTGGTGGACATGAGCGGCTCCGGGCGCTTCGGCACCACGCAGCGCATCAAGCGGGAGACTGCCGCGGAAATTGCCGCCATCCTGGCCTTCAATGCCATCCGCAACAACGATAAGGCCGGCGCCATTCTCTTCACCGACCAGGTGGAGCGCTACATCCCTCCCAAAAAAGGGTCGGCCCACGTATGGCGGCTTATCCGCGAAATTTTCACCTTCCAGCCAGAACACACCGGGACCGATATCGTCGAAGCGGTGGATTTTCTGGCCAGGGTCTGCCGCAAACGGAGCGTGGCGTTCCTGGTTTCCGATTTTCTGACCGAAGATTTCGGCCGGAAGATCACCCTGAGGATACGGTCGGCCGCGAGGAAACACGAGCTGATCAGCGTCCTGGTCACCGATCCCGGGGAATTTCGGCTGCCCGGCGGGGGTATTATTGCCTTTCAGGACCTGGAAACCGGGGCCATACGCTACCTGGACGCCTCGGACCGGACTACCCGTGAGCGCTTCCAGGCCAGCCGCCAGGCGGTTCACGAGCAAATTTTACAAAGCCACAAAGCCATGGACATGGACTGTATCGAAATGCCCACTGACGGCGATGCGGCAGATGCCCTGGTACGCTATTTCAGGCTCCGGGAGCGGCGGCGACGATGATGCTTAAACGCTATCTAACCGGGATGGTTTTCTTTCTGTTGACGTTCCTTCAAGTGGCTCTGGTGACGGGCGAGGAAACAGCGGCCCCTGCCGGCCCGCTGGCAGCGACTGAATCGCCCCCTCCAAATGCCCCGGCACCCATGCTCGACATCCATGACATCCAGCCACCGGTGTCAGTGGGCATAGATGCACCCTGGCTGGTCCCTGTCCTGCTGGGCCTTGCCGCAGCGGCAATTCTGGCGGCAGGCTGGTGGTTCTGGAAGAAACATAAAAAGGACCGGAGCATCGAAACCATCGTGCCCGAGCTGCCCCCGGAAATGACAGCCATGCAGGCTTTAGGTGAGATTGCCGACGTACGACGACTGGACGGCAAAGCCTTTTACTTTCGCCTTTCAGCCATCCTGCGGCAATATGTTTTCGGACGCTTCGCGGTGGGCGCGCCGGAGATGACCACAGAGGAATTCATACCCTGCATCAATCGGTTGAATATGGACAAAAGCCTGGCCCAACGTCTGAAAGGCCTTTGCCGGACCATGGATCCGGTCAAGTTCGGCAGCGAAACGGCAGTGGAAAAACAGATGGAAACGGATCTGATGTTTGCCCGGGAATTTGTGAAGAAAACCACACAACACATCGATATGGCTGGCAAAGAAGAGGGTGGAAAACAAAATATTGTGCTCTCCCAGAATTATGAAAATACCAAAAAACAAATTCCAAATCTCAAATAAATTCCAAATCTCAATAATCAAATTGAAACACGATCCCGTTACTATCATGTGGTTTGGAATTTGAGTTTTCGGTTATTGTGATTTATTTGTTATTTGTAATTTGAGTATTGTGATTTAAGGAATTTATGCTTCGCTTCGCATCCCCCTATTTTCTGTTTTTCCTGCTGCTGTTGCCGGCGATGGTCTGGTATCGCTACCGGCGGCACCGGACGCCCACCATGGCCAGCAGTGCCCTGTTCCCCGCCGCAAACATCCCGTCATCACCGGTCCTGCGGCTGCATCGTCTGGTGCCGGCCATCAAATACACGGTACTTTGCCTGATGGTGGTGGCCCTGGCCCGGCCCCAGTGGGGTACCGAGCGAACCGAAGTGCTCACCAAAGGCATCAATATCGTGCTGGCCTTGGACCTTTCCGAAAGCATGGCCGCCCTTGATTTCAAGAAAAAAGGACGCGTGGTCAACCGACTGGAAGCCGTCAAAGGGGTGGTGCAGGAATTCGTCTCCAAACGAAGCGGTGACCGCATCGGCATGGTGGTCTTCGGCAGCCACGCTTACACGCAGTTGCCCTTGACCCGGGACTACAACACCATGGTCAGTATTCTGGACCGCCTGGAAATCGGTGCCGCAGGCAAAAGTACAGCCATCGGAGATGCCATCGGCATCTCTTTGAAACGGCTGGCCGACATCGAGAGCAAGTCCAACATCATCATTTTGCTCACCGACGGCCAAAGCAATACCGGCGAACTCTCGCCGGACACCGCCGGTGAAATTGCCGCACAAAAAAGAGTTAAAATCTACACCATCGGTGTCGGCACCCGGGGAAAAGCGCCCTATCTGGTCAAGGACCCCCTGTTCGGCGAACGCTATGTGTACCAGCAGGTGAATATCGACGAAGATATACTGCGGGCCATCGCCGACAAGACTGGGGGGCTCTATTTCCGGGCTGAGGACCTGGAGGGCCTGCAACGGATCTATGATACCATCGACGCCATGGAGACCACCGCCGTCAAAGTCGACATCTTTGCCGAATACAACGAGATCTACCCCTGGCTGTTGATTCCGGCACTGGTGATGTTGCCCCTTTACATTATCTTGCGCAACACGAGATACCTGATCATTCCATGACATTTTTTTGGCCATGACTTTTTTTAGAACCGAAATGCTGTTTTTCATCTGGGCCGTGCCGGTTTTGTTTTTGGTGGTCGTCTACGGGATGCACCGGCGGCACGAAATCATGCGCCGCTTCTCTTCCGCCCACGGCCTCGACGTTATCGCCCCGGACCCGGTTGGCGGGCGGCGGTGGGTCAAAACATCCCTGCTCATGGGCACGGTGCTCTTCACCGCCTTGGCCCTGGCCGGGCCCAAATACGGTTACCGCTGGCAGGAGATCCGCCAGCAGGGGGTGGACATCATCATCGCTCTGGACTGCTCGCGTTCCATGACCGCCGCCGACATCCAGCCCAGCCGTTTGGAGCGTGCCAAGCGTGAAGTGTTCGACCTGCTGGCCATGCTGCAAGGTGACCGCGTGGGGTTGGTGGCTTTTGCCGGCACGGCCTTTCTGCAATGTCCGTTAACGTTGGATTACGAGGCCTTCAATCTGTTTTTGAATTCCCTGTCGCCCGAATATCTCCCGGTAGGGGGCACCGACATCACGGGGGCACTGGCCACGGCCCTGAACAGCTTCGATCCGAAAAGTGCTTCGGATAAAGCGGTGATCCTCATCACCGACGGTGAAAACACGGGCGACGGCGAGCCATTGAAGGCAGCCGAGACCTTGAAAGAAAAGAAAATCAAACTGTTCTGTATTGGTGTGGGTGGCAGCGACGGGGTGCCAATTCCCGAGCCTGCCGGCGGCTTTAAAAAAGATCGGGCCGGACAGATTGTGCTCTCCCGTCTGGATGAAAACACCCTCAAGAAAATGGCTGTCATCACCGGCGGCACCTACGTGCGCTCCGTCGCCGGGGACATGGATCTGGACGCCATCTACACCGGTGAAATCCGCCGGACGATGCAAGCGCAGACCGTCTCTTCGGGACGCAAGCAGGTGTGGGAGGATCGATTTCAGTGGCCCCTGGCCCTGGCGCTGCTCTGCCTCGTGGCCGAGTTGATCATCCCCGTTACCCGCAAAACCATGCTTGTCACGCTGTTGGCCGCGCTGATGCTCGTACCTCAGCCGTCGGCCAATGCCAGCGACACGCGCGACGGTATTGCCGCCTATGAAAAGGGAGACTTCGAAAAGGCCCTCAAGCACTTCACCGATGCCCAACTGAACGCCCCGGACAAGCCTGAGACCCTTTACAATGTAGCCGATGCCTACTATAAAACCGGCAATTTCGATGCGGCCGCCGAACACTACAAGCAGGTTATGGAGACCGACGATACCCAGTTGAAACGAAACGCCCTCTACAACCTGGGCAACGCCGAATTTCGCCGGGGCGATGCCAAAGCGGCCATTGACAACTATGAAGCAGCGCTGGCCATCGACCCCGACGACCGCCAGACCATTGAGAACCTCGCCTTCGTGAAAAAGGTCCTGGAGCAGCAGTCGGGAGAGGACCGGAAGAATCAGGACAAAAAGGATCAGGGCCAGGAGAACGAATCCGAACCCAAGCAAGATGGAACGTCGCAATCACCCGAGGATCAGAAACAGCCGCAACAGGATGGTACCCGGGACAACCAGACGGACGGTGAGCAGGAGCAGCAACGCCCCGTGTTCGGGGATGAAATGGACGAGCAACAAAAACAACAGGCGGCCCGGTCCGATGCGGCCCAAAACGATCAACAACCATCGACCCAAACCCAACCGGCCCAGCCGGGCGAAACGGCGGGCGATCCTCAGCAGGCCGAGCGGATGTTAAACCGCCTTCAGGATCAACCGGGCCGGGCCCTCATGCCTGCCACCGGCAGGCGGACGGTGGAGAAAGACTGGTAATGGTCAGACACCTGGTCATGGCGATGGCACTGTTTCTGACGGCAGCGGCAACCGCCGATGCCGCCACCGTTCGCGCCGTGGTGGACCGCAACCAGGCCACCGTGGGAGAATCTATAGCCCTGCAGGTAACCATCGACGGCGGTGAGGGCGACGTGGACCTTTCCGGTCTCACCGATTTCAAGACCCTATCGCGCGGTTCCAGCAGCAGCTTCCAAATGATCAACGGCCGCACCTCCCGGCAGCTGATCCACAGTTATGTCCTGATACCCTTGAAGGCCGGAAATCTGACCATCCCGGCCATCCCGGTAGCCATCGATGGCAAGTCCCACTATACGACCCCCATCGGCGTCACGGTGTCAAATGAACCGCAGGCAGACAGCGGCCAGCGCGAGGTATTTGTGACCGCCGAGGTGTCGGAAGCGGCACCGTGGGTCGGTCAACAGCTCACCTATACCTTTCGGCTTTTCAACGCCGTCCAGGTGGCCGACGCCAAGTTCCAGGCCCCGGAATTCAGCGGGTTCAACGCCGAGGAGATGGAGGACCGTAAATCCCATCGTACGGTGGTCAACGGCCGGGAATTCATTGTAACGGAAGTGGCTTTTATCCTGGTTCCGATGAAGACAGGTGCCTTGAAGATCGAGCAGGCGGTGCTTCAGGTGGACATTCCCCAGCGTAGCCGTCGGCCGCGGCCCTTCTCCGGCATGGACGCATTTTTCGGGCGCGGCCAAATGACCACCCGCATCCTTAAGACTGACCCCATTGCGGTCCAAGTAAGGGAATTACCGCCCCGGCCGCCGGGGACGCCCTTCTCCGGTCTGGTGGGCCGGTTCGAGATTTCCGCCAGCCTGGACAAGACGACCATCAAGGTCGGAGACTCAACCACACTGGCCGTCACCATCAGCGGCACCGGTAACATCATGGATGCCCCGGCACCGGTCATTCCCGCGCCGACCGACTTCAAGGCCTATGCCGACAATCCCGAAGTGCAGATCCAACCAAGCCCGCAAGGCTATTCGGGAAACAAAGTTTTCCGTACGGCCCTGGTCCCCGTCCAGCCGGGCCAATATCGCATCGACCCCATCGCGTTGACCTATTTCGACGTGGAATCCGGGGGATACCGTGACATCTCTACATCGCCTTTCGATGTCATCGTCTCACCTTCCGAAACGGCAGCAGCCGATATCGACGTGTTCCGGGCGTCCCCTGAACAAGCCCCTTCGCTCAAAAAACGGGTCGAGTTTACCGGTCGGGATATCCTTCCGCTGAAAGAGGGACTGGAGGCCTTGAAACCCCAGAGATCCCTGCCGCCAAAGTGGTTCGGCCTTTTCATGGCGATGCCGGCACTGCTGTTTCTGGCTGTCAGAACCGTCATGCAGATGGCCCAGAAGGACGACTCACCGGGCCGAATCATGGCCGGTCGATCCAGAGAGGCGCTTAAATCCGCCGCCTCCGCCGACACCACGGATGCCGACTTTCTCTCGGCCCTTTACCGGGCGCTGGTGTCGGCCATTCTCGGCCGGCAAGGCGTGATGGGCACCTCCCTCACCTGGTCGGAGGCCAGCGATCAGCTGCTGGAAATCGGGTGGAATGCGGATGATGCCACCGCCGCTGCACGGCTTCTTGAAGCGATCGAATCCTTCAACTACTCCGGCGGCAATCTGGACATGCAAAAACGGGCGGATCTGCTGGAAAGGACCCGGCAAGCGGTGAGGAGACTGACCCGATGAAAGCATGGGTGCTCACAACCGGAAGCCTTGTGGTGCTCCTGGCGGTTGCCGCCATTGCCCTGGCAACGCAGGACGCCCGAACATTCATGGACGGCACCGAAGCTTACCGCAACGGGGACTGGCCGGCGGCCATCACCGCCTTTGAGAGCCTCGCCGACAGCGGGGTGGACAACGGCAAACTCTTCTACGATCTGGGCAACGCCTATTTAAAGAACGACGACCTGGGTCGTGCCCTGCTGTGGTACGAACGGGCCCTGAAACGCATTCCGGATGACCCGGACCTGCGCTTCAACTACGACTACGCCTTGACCCTCACCAAGGATGAACGCGGCCAAAAGGAATCACCCCTGCTGCGCATCCTCTTTTTCTGGCAATACCAATTGAGCCATTCGAGCGTTCGCTGGATGGCCATCTTTCTCAACGCGGCCCTGTGGACTGCCCTCTCGGTTTTAATGCTTCGAAAAAAACGTCTTCTGCGACCCTCGGTCATTCTGATCGCCGCCACTACGTTAATTTTCAGCGCCACAGCCGTCTTCAACTATGTCGAAGCCATCCAGGTGCGGCATGCCGTGATTCTGTCCGAACAGGTGCCCGTCCGCTCCGGTTTCACAGATAGCGCCACCCAGCTCTTCGTCCTGCACGCGGGTACCAACGTCCGTATCGCACGCCAGACCGACACGCACCTGCTCATCCGCTACACCGAAGACAAGATCGGCTGGGTGAAAAAATCTGAAGTCGGGATTATCTGATTGCCGCCCATATTCCATTGGGCAAAAATAATTGGAAATGCTTATTCCCAACCCTGCCTCCAAACCTTTTTTCCTGTCAGCCCTTGCAAAGGATCACCCAATGCAATAGATTTGCATTGAGATTTTTTCGCAGACAAACAAAACATGGCCATGCATATAAGGTTGGCGATGAAAAACATTACAGCATCAATAGTAATTGTTTTCACACTTATATATGGACTTGCTGCCAGCGGGTGGGCGGCGGAACGGGTTCCCGTGTTCGTCAGCATCGCCCCCCAAGCCTACTTCGTGCAACAAATTGGCAAGGATCTCGTCGATGTGCATGTGCTGGTGGAGCCCGGCGCCGACCCGCACACCTATGAACCCAAACCGCAGCAGATGGTGGCCCTGTCCAAGGCGGTGCTATACTTTGCCATCGGCATCGAGTTTGAAACCGCGAAGTTGGCAAAAATAACCACCGTAAACCCTCGCATGCAGGTAGTTCATACCGATCAAGGCATCATGAAACTTGCCATGGATGCCCATGGCCGCCACCATGCGAATGACAAACGTGAGGAAGATCAGCATCAAGGTAGTCTCGATCCGCACATCTGGCTATCCCCGCCCCTGGTGATCTTGCAGGCCCGGTCGATCCTTACGGCACTTCAAGCCGTCGACCCGGCCCATCGGTTGGCCTACGAAACCAATTACCGGGCGTTCATCCTGGATATCATCGATCTGGACGCCCAATTAAGAGCAATCTTTGACGGGTTGAAGGGATTACCGTTCATGGTGTTTCACCCCTCCTGGGGAACGTTTGCCCACGCCTACGGACTAAACCAGGTGCCTATCGAAATCGAAGGCAAAAGCCCTAAACCGGCACAACTCAAGGAACTGATCGAACAGGCGCGCTCGAATCGGGTCAAGATAATCTTCGTGCAGCCCCAGTTCTCGTCAAAAAGCGCCGAGCAGATATCCAGAGCGATCGGCGGGCGGGTCGCCGTTGTCGATCCACTGGCCCAGGATTGGGCAAACAACTTGCGCCAGGCGGCCGAGGAATTTAAAAATGCCTTCAAATGATCCCACACGCAGCGACCCTATCATCCGGATCGCGGATCTCGACTTTGCCTACAACGGGCAGCGCGTGCTCGAGGACGTCAATCTGGAGGTTTGGGAAGGGGATTTCATCGCCATGATCGGTCCCAATGGCGGCGGCAAAACCACCTTGCTCAGGCTTATACTGGGGCTGCTCAAGCCCGGGCGAGGCAGAATCCGGGTCATGGGAAAACCGGCAACGCGTGTCTCGCATCACATCGGTTATGTGCCCCAGGATGTTCACATCAACCGCAGCTTTCCCATCACTGCCCTGGACGTGGTCCTCATGGGCAAGCTGGCCCCTGGAAAAAGATGGTCCAAGAACAACAATCAGGACCGCCGAGATGCCCTGGAGGCACTGGAACGGATCGATATGGCAGGCTATGCGCACCGCCGCATCGGCGAACTGTCCGGCGGCCAGCGCCAGCGGGTCTTCATCGCCCGCGCGTTAGTCACCCGACCCCGGCTGCTGCTGCTGGACGAACCCACGGCGAGCATCGATTCCAAGGGGCAGTCTGAATTTTTCAGGCTGCTCAAGCGGTTGAACAAGGATGTCACGATTATTGTGGTCAGCCATGATCTGCTGGTGATCTCCACCTACGTCAAGTCTGTGGCCTGCGTGAACCGCCAACTGCACTACCACCGCCAGGCCGAAATTACCGGTGACATGCTCGAAATCATGTACCCGTGCACCGTTGAAGAGACCTGCCCGGTGGAGCTGGTTACCCACGGTCACCTGCCCCACCGGGTGCTGCAGCACCACAAGGAATGATCAATGATCGAGGCCCTGCAGTTCGAATTCATGCGCAACGCCCTGGTCGCCGGCCTGCTGGCCAGCATCATCTGCGGCATCATGGGCACGTTGGTGGTGGTCAACCGCATCGTTTTCCTCTCCGGTGGCATCGCACACGCCGCCTATGGCGGTATCGGAATGGCCTTTTACTTCGGCTGGCCCTACCTGGCGGGAACCCTGAGCTTTTCCCTGGGCGCGGCCATGATCATGGCCGCTGTTACCCTGAAAGCCCGGCACCGGGCCGATACGATCATCGGCGTCATCTGGGCCCTGGGCATGGCCTGCGGCATCATCCTGATCGACCTGAGTCCCGGCTACAACGTGGATCTGATGAGCTACCTGTTCGGCAGCATCCTGACCGTACCGGACACCGACCTGTGGCTCATGATGGTCATGGGCCTTTGCATCGTGGCCCTGGTGGCGGTCTACTACAAAGACTTGCTGGCCCTCTCCTACGACGAGGAGTTCGCCCGCATTCGCGGGGTGCCGGTGACCGCCCTATATTTTCTGCTCATCGGCATGCTGGCCGTGACCGTGGTGATGGTGATCCAGGTGGTGGGACTGATTCTGGTGATCGCCCTGTTGACCATTCCTCCCTTTATCATGGAAAAACACGCCCGGTCCCTGCTGCAGATGATGATCGGGTCCAGCGTATTGGGTGTTGTGTTTACGGTAGCCGGGCTGTGGATCTCCTACGCCTTTGACCTTACCTCGGGGGCATCCATCATCATGGTGGCCGGCCTCTTTTTTTTCCTGAGCTTGTTGGTTGAACGGTTGATCCCTGGTCAAAAAACATCCGAGACCGCGTAGGAAAAAATCGCTGTGGATCCACAGAGGAGCTGACATGTGCAATCAGTGCAACTACGAGGACCTGCTCAACGCCGCTCGTCTGGATGGCACCGACAACCGGCTTCGTGTTCTCGAAGTCATCGGTAACAACAGCTACCCCCTGTCCGCAACAGATATTTTCAACACCTTGGAACGAAGGGGCAGCATCAACCGGGTCACCGTATACCGCATCCTGGATCTTCTGGTGGATCATGCGCTGGTCGATCGCATCAGCACCGGCGGCCGGGCTTTTTACTACGGCATGGCCCCCAATGCGAACCACCATCCCCATCCCCATTTTTACTGCAAGCGCTGCGGCCACATGGACTGTTTGACGCCGAACAGCCTGAATGTGGATAGCGGGGAACTGTGGAAAACATTTCCCGGCCGCATCGACAAGGTTGAAGTCCGCGTGGACGGCATCTGCAAGAACTGCATGAAGTAAATGACCACCCAGATATCCACTGACCAGACCAATCATCCGAATCATCACCACCTTCTGCACGATACGCCGGCCGGCCAGAATGCTGCCAGCCTTCCTCCTGTCAACCGGCCTCGGCCTGGTTTTTCTGGTATGTGAATCGCCTCAGGGTATACATGTTCTATTAGCCGCCATGACCGATTCGCTCAACACTCAAGCCGCCAAGCGCTGGTCGATGACGAACGGTTATGGCTCCACCAGGCGCACCTGTTGAAATGACCGAACGTGAAGTCCGACAGCCTCCGGCAGAATGGCGGCAAAATCGGGGCTGCCGATGCGATGCAGGTAAATGGCCGGGGAATCCCGACCCGATTCATCCAGATGGGTCAGGTAAACCCGGGTATGAGTTCCTCCGTGAGGTTTGGATGAAAAAACCATCCAGCGGCCGTTGGGGGAAATACTGTGCCATGAATTCATCTCGGGGCGATTGCAGGCCATGGCCCGCGGCGCACCGCCTTGGGCCGGCACGATCATCAGGCGGCTTCCTGGCTGGGAGACCAGACCGGTGTCACTCTGGCAGAAGATGATCCAGCGGCCGTCCGGTGTGTAGCGCGGAAAATAGTTGCTCTTGCCGTTCATGCTTCCGCCGTTCAGCGGTTGGGCTCTGCCGCCGGTCCCATCGGCAAATGGCACCTGCCATAAATCGAACTGCATGCGATATTTTTGGTTCAGCGTGTGAATATCCTCTCCGGGGAGTGCATCGAGCACTTTCTGCTGC
Source organism: uncultured delta proteobacterium (assembly GCA_963697225.1). Classification (GTDB taxonomy): domain Bacteria; phylum Desulfobacterota; class Desulfobacteria; order Desulfobacterales; family Desulfosarcinaceae; genus Desulfosarcina. Next base: position 98,945 of record CAVONM010000023.1, on the reverse strand, counting down.
CCCAGCGCCGCCCAGAGGTTTTCGGGCGTATTCGCCCGTGCGAAAGTGATCGTCTGGCCATCGGGGCTCCAGGCCGGGCTGGTCTGCACCACGTCCGGGTCGTTGGCTCCCGGCAAGGCCCGTATGTCGCCGGTGCGACGGGAGTAATAGGCCAGATGGCCGCTCAAGGGAAAAAAGAGCTGAGAATACGCTGGATCGTCGATACGCACCAGGAAAGGCCGCTCTTTGACGGTGGCAACGACGGTGTCGCCGTCGGGCGAAATCTTGGCAAACAATCCACGACTGACCTGACCCTGACCCGGCAGATAATCATTCCAAGAAAATACATCGGTGCGGCGAAGATCCATCTTTTTAGATACCTCGGCCAGCACGTATCCTCCACGGTCTCCCCGGTAATCCATGTCCAGCCCGAAGACGGATGCATCCCGGGAGAAGGTGTGACAATTGGCGCAGTAAGGAACCTTTTCCAGAACGGTATCCGGGGGAGAGCAGGCCTCCGGCCTCAGGGAGCGCCAACGAAACTGCTCCACATGCTTCTCTGCATACCGGAAAGGCACAGGCAGTTCCTGGTACACCACCCGACAGGCCAGCGGCACAGGGGAGACCGTAAAACGGACCACACCCCGGGCAACCGCCCGATTGTCGTACAGTTGAAAGACCGTCAACGCGAGCGGCGTACCCGGAGCCATTTTTTTGATACGCGCCCAGTCCGCCGGCGAAGGAACCCATGGATTGCTGGAGGCGGACAGAAGGAGCGACGTGCCCTGCTCCGAATGGGCCACCTGAAGCAGCCATCGGCCGGATTCAGGCCCCTGCCAGTGAAATAACGGCGCAGCCAGATCAACCGGGTATACCGCGTTGGCGGGCGGCTCCAGGACATCCAGGGCATCCATCGGTCCTTGAAGATCAACCGCAGCCAAAGACTGCGGAGTCGTCCCGGCCTGGCTCCGGTTTTGGCCACCGGCGCAGGCTGAAGCCACCAGTCCCGCAATCATCATCGCCAGGAGAAGGACAGCTTTGTGTTGCATTGAACGATGCGCCATTTCTGCCACCGCTTAAAGAGAGGAGTGCACGCCGAATGGGTCCGTGAGACTTTCGCAGGATGCCATTGAAACCGCCGCTAATAACCACCGCCGCCACCGCCACCGCCGTCGGCGGGATTAGCGTCCGGCGAGCTTCCCTGGAGGGCATTTTCCAGCTCAGTGATTTCCTGTTTCTTGACGGCAATGTATTTCTGGATGGTTCTCTGTTGCGCTTTGGCCTCGGCCACCTTCGCCAGTTGTTCGGCAATTCCCGCCGTGAATCCCCGATTCTTGACATATGCCTTGTGGAACTCGACGATGGTATCGATTTCATCCTGGGTATAGATGCCGGCATTCTTATACTCTTGACGGAGTTTATCGGCGTCCAGCACCCAGTCCTGTTTGGGGCTGTGCACCACCCCGCCGCTGGTCGTCACCAATCCTTCGGGACTGGCCTTTGATCGTCCGACATTCTGGACGGTGCTGGACATATTCTGGGCCATTTCGGCCTTGGCGGCTCCGATTTCATTGGCGACAATTTCCGCCAAGTCTTCCAGCCGGCTGAGTTCCTTTTGTTTTTTGGCTTTTGTTTTCTCCATCTGCTGCATGTGCTCACCGATTACACTCGCCTGAAGCCCGCAGGGATCGAATAGGACGGCCAGTGCACATACGACGGTCAGGATCGACACACCAATTTTCATCATTGCGAAAACCTCCTTACATGCGGCCGGTTATGGGTTGAAAAACAATTTGGCGGTATAGGCAACGCATCAAGGCCAAATCGATCCGGCCGTTGACCTCCAGCTGCTGATCCTTCTGGTACCTCCTGACGGCAGCGAGGGTACCAGGGCCGGCAAGGCCGTCTACACTGCTCTTGTAATATCCCAGGGCTTTCAAACCGATCTGCGCACGCTTGACACGCGCCCGCTGATCTGATTTGGCATCGAATGGCGGAGGGGTTTTCGTTGCGGCCAGCAAGGATGCATCCTGCCACGCCTGCGGCACGGGTTCGCCGTATTGAGCCGCCTGGCCGTACCAGTATGCGGCAGTTTGGGTATCGCGGGTCACGCCATACCCGGTCAAATAAAGGTATCCCAGAGTCAGCATGGAGAAGGTGTCTTTTCCAGCAGCAGCCCTTTCCAGCAGCCAGATGCCCCGCTGCGGGTCCGAAGGCCGGTCGAATTCTCCGCTGAGAAGATAGACACCCAGGTCCCTGGCCGCTTGGGTATGATCCTGTTGGGCTGCTTTTTCCAGCCATTGCAGGCCTTGGCTGGAATGGGTCTGAACACCATCTCTAAACAGCAACATTTGAGAAACCATGTACTGGGATTCGGCCACGCCTTGCTGGGCCGACTGATAATACAGCTCGAAGACCTGACGCTTTTGATTGTCGTCGTAGAGATGGTCGGCCCGCAGATTATAATATTGTCCCGTAACCGTCTTTACACAGCCGCAAGACATAACTACCCAGCCCAAAAATCCGAGTATAAGCAGCGTCCTTTTCCAGTTCAATATAAACTCTCCTTTCTCAGAATGAATCTCGCCCTTAAAAGTTCGTCGGGCATGTAAACACAGGATTCCTTTGTATGACAACCGTTTGGAGTTGTTGATCGCGATGTGGATATTTTCTATTCCTGTGCGCATCGAAAAGAGATAAGATTTTCTCAACATTCAATGGCCAAACCAATTTCTCACGATTACTAACGGCCCCCATCGATGTATTGTTGAGTAATTTTTTTCAACCGACTGCACGCAATCGTTTCACGGCCCGGATTACCACATCGACAGCTCGATCGATCTGATCGGCGGTGGTCATCCGTCCCGTGGAAAAGCGGACGGTGCCCTTGGCCCACGCCACGGGTACCCGCATGGCTTCCAGGACGTGGGACAGGGTCACGGTGTCGGAATGACAGGCCGCACCGGCAGAAGCGGCCACCTCCAGGCCGATCTCTTCCAGGATGCGGTTGGCCTCCAGCTCCTTGAATGAGAGGCTCAACGTATTCGGCAGACGGTGCTCAGGATGGCCGTTGAGGCGCATCTCCACCAGACCATCAGCCAGCCCCGTGTGCAGCCGGTCCCGCATGGCCTTCAGATGCCGGCCGGCATCCTCGAGCCTTCGGTCGGCCATCTCGCAGGCCTTTCCCAACCCCACGATCGCCATCACATTTTCGGTACCGGCCCGCCAACCCATCTCCTGGCCCGCCCCATGGCAGAATTTTTCGGGCCGCAGCCCCTTTCTCACATAAAGCGCGCCGATGCCCTTGGGAGCGTATAGTTTATGCCCGGCCACGGAGAGCATGTCTACGTTCATCGACTGAACATCAACGGTGATCTTGCCGAGACTCTGGGCCGCATCGGTGTGAATGCATATCCCTTTTTGCCTGGCGATCCCGGCAATTTCGGCAACCGGCTGAATCGTTCCGACCTCGTTGTTGGCATGCATGACAGATATCAGGATGGTTTCCGGCCGGATGGCGTCGGCCACGTCGTCCACACGGACCATGCCAGTCTCGTCGACATCAATAAAAGTGGTCTCAAATCCCTCCCGTTCCAAGTACCGACACACGTCCAGCACCGCCGGGTGCTCCACGGTGCTGGTGATAAGATGACGGCCTTTTCCCTTCAGTGCCCGGGCCAGGCCTTTGATGGCGTGATTGTTGGACTCGGTGCCGCCTGAGGTGAAAAACACCTCATCCGGCTGGCAGCCCAGCAGACCGGCCACCTGCCGCCGGGCCGCCTCGACGGCCCGCTTGGGCCGGATGCCGTACCAGTGTGAACTCGACGGGTTGCCGAATTCGCTTTCCAGAAATGGCCGCATGGCCGCGAACACTTCCGGGTCATGGGGGGTGGTGCCGTTGTAATCCAGGTAAATGGGTTGAATCATGACAGGTCTCCGATTTTTGGCTTTGTGGATGCATGTTAACGGAGTATCGAATCAAAGGCCCGCCAGTCCCAGGGGGGGGCTTGACTGCCTGGCCGTCCGATATCCGGCCAAGGCCAATGCTGGGGGATTGGACTGGAGAACAGCAAACGGTCACCCCGCGTGGGGTGTTCCACCATCAACTGGTGTGCCAGCAGGGCAATCTGGCGGTCGGGGAGCGGCGTCTCGGCACCGTAGCGGAGGTCCCCCAGGATCGGGTGCCCCATATGGGCCAGCTGAATGCGGATCTGGTGACGCCGGCCGGTTTCTAATGAAATCTTCAACAGGCTCTTTGCGGAATCCCTGCCGAGGACCGTGTAGTGCAGTCGCGCCTCCTGGCTGCGATCCGTGGGTGTCGCGACCACACGGCTCAGGCGATCCCGGCGTTCGATGTTGTCGATCAGGCGGTCAGTGTCCCCGGAAACCGATCCGCCGACCACGGCCAGGTAGTGCTTATCGACTGACCGTTCCCGGAACTGCCTGGAGAGACGACCGGCTGCTTTGGAGGTGCGGGCAAACAGGACCACCCCGGCCACCGGCCGGTCCAGGCGGTGAACCATGGCCAGAAACACGTTGCCCGGCTTGTGGTAACGCGCCTTTAGCCATTGTTTGCCCAGATCCAGCAGACACACGTCACCGGTACGATCCCCTTGCACCAGCAGTCCCGATGGTTTATAAACCGCAAGCAGATGGTTATCCTCGTATATTACCGGCCAGCGGGGATCAAAAAAACATGGCGGTTTGATTTCACAGGCGGTGGGATTCATGACTTTGTCCGGATTTTAAGAACATTTTCTCAAAGCCTATTGAGGAGTAACATGTGAAATCAACAGGCACAAGGCCTTCTCAGCCCGCAAGGGGTCACGGTCGAAAAAATCCCCCCGGCCCGTCGCACATGGATGCCCTGCTCAAACGCTGCAACATCAATCTGGCGCCCTCCCAGCTCAAGCAGCTGTGGGCTTACCATCAGCTGCTGCGGCGACACGATGCGGAACTGAACCTCACCCGGATCCGCAATTTTGAAAACATGGTGCTCAAGCTCTACGCAGATTCCATCCTGCCGGCGCTGCACGCACCGCTGCCGTCACCCTTGCTGGATCTGGGCACCGGTCCCGGGATGCCGGGGATCCCGCTTAAAATCTTTCGGCCGGACCTTCATATCCTGCTGGCCGAGAGCCGGCAGAACCGCACTGATTTTTTAAAAAAGGCCGCCGCCGGGGTAGGCCTGCCCGGTCTCGATGTGGTGGATCGGGGAATTGCGCCGGACTACGACCGACCGGTGGCCGGCGTGATCACCCGGGCCGTCGAACCCATCGCAGATACCTTGGCGCGCGTTGCCGGCTGCCTCATGCAGGACGGCTTGGTTATCTTCATGAAAGGACCGCGGTGCGACGAGGAATTAGAAAAGGCTTCGAATACCTTTGCGTCGACCTATGAACTGGCCGACGACATCCCCTACCAGATCCCCCATACCCCCCATCGACGCCGGCTGGTGGTCTTTCGGCGAATGGTCAAGCCGATCTCTGCCGTGGGCGCCACGAAAATGAGGCAAAAGCATCGCATACGGGTCATCGAAAGCGAGAGCAACGCTATTTTCAAGGATCTGAAAAAACTCCTGGGCGGACGCGGGGTCAAGAAACAGGGGCAAACCCTGGTATGCGGGACCCGGTTGGCGGCCGAGGTAATCAAACAGGCACCGGAGCGCTGCCTGGCCTGGATCAGCAGCGGCAATCGCCAGCCGCCGCCATCGGAAGCTTCCGGTAGTCTCGAATGGATTCAACTGGCACCGGAACTGTTTCAGTCGTTAGACATCTTCGGGACCAAACATCCCATCATTCTTTTCAATTATCCCGCACCCGCCCCCTGGCGGCCGGAAGAGGGTCTGATTTCCGGATGCAGCCTGATGGTTCCGTTTCAGGACCCGGAAAATGTGGGTGCCGTCGTTCGCTCTGCCGTGGCATTCGACGTAGATCGAATCATTCTGCTGGCCGAAAGCGCCAATCCCTTCCACCCCAAGGCGGTCCGCGCTTCGGCCGGAACCGTCTTTTCCGCCAGGCTGTTTCAGGGCCCGTCTTTGTCCGAGATTCCACCGGACCTTCCGGTGATCGCCCTCGCCGCTTCGGGCCAACCGCTGGACCAGACCGCGTTTCCAAAATCATTCGGTTTGCTGACCGGCATGGAAGGTCCGGGTCTGCCCCCCCAATGGCAAGCAAACGCTGTGGCCATCCCCATGGCGCCCGGCGTGGAATCGCTGAACGCAGCAGTGGCCACCGCCATCGCCCTCTATGAGTGGCGTCGACGATAGCACCACCGACAAGACATCAAAAAAGGGGAGCTTGGCGCTCCCCCTTTTTGATTTTAACACCCCACTGAATAAAACTGACTATTTTCGTCCGCTATACTCGTTGTAAGTCATGGCCACCGTTCGGTACACAATGTGGGCCAGTTTGGAAAACGGCGTATAGGCGAAAAGGCTCCAGATGAAGATCAGGTGCAGAAAATAGATGAAGGCCGAGAGGTCATACATCCCGCCCAGGCGCAGCATCTGGGTCAGCATGCCCGTTGCGCCCAGGGCCAGCACCAGGCCCACCAGATACCAATCCCAATAGCTGGAGATCTGGTCTTTTTTGGCCAGGCGGGTTTTCAACAGCAGAATACCGCCGATCACCAGGGCGACACCACTGATGTTGCCCAGCCACTTGACCGGGTTGATCTGGCTGTAGGGACCCTCGATGTGAAAAATCCATTCGGCGGCAAAAAAACAGTTGGTCACGATGAACAGGCCGATGAAGCTGAAGAGCACCATCATGTGGGCCGTCGACCGTTCCCGGTTTTCGGTGCATTCATTGAATTTCTGGTGCTTCAGGATCGTCGGCACCGTCCGGATCAATGCCTGGATGAATCCGGCCGGATCCATCTTGGCTTTGTCGGTCTTGCCTTCCTTGACGGCGTTGGCGTGCATGTCGGCCAGAAAGCGTTTCAGCCCCAGGGCAAAAACAGCCACGGCGCCGAAAAAGGTTGGGATCATGATGATGTCCACCAGGTAGTTGCCGATGTAGTCAGCCTGCCACAGGTGGTCGCCGGTAGGGTTGAAATTGAGCCAGTCCACGCCCACCATCTTGAGCAGCAGGCCCACCACCAGGAAAATCACGGCAGGAATGGCCAGCAGGATGGGCAGCTTCTTGGGATCGCTGACCATTTTGGCCAGGGCCTTGGGGGTTGCATACTCGATGATCGTAGCGGCACGCACCGCTGCCAGTACGTCACCGGGTTGGGCGCCGCGGGGGCACAGGGTGGAGCAATCGCCGCAGTTGTGGCACAGCCAGACGTCGCCGTTGCCGATCAACCGGTCCTTCAACCCCCAGGATGTGGCGATCATTTCCTTTCTTGGGAAAGGCTTGGTATCCGGAGAGATGGGGCAGGCCACGGCGCAGGTGGCGCATTGATAGCACTTTTTAACATCGGCCCCCCCCAGTCTGCTCACTTCTTTGATAAAACCCACATCGGGATCGACCAGATATGAATCTGCCATGGGTAACCTCCTCACTTGGCAAAAAATGGGTGGGAGAGGCGGTGATCACCGCCTCTCCATCGTATCACAATTAGAAGCCCTTGAACGGGTTGGGGCCCAGTGCCTCGATGGATTCCACGAAATCATTGATGATCTGGGGAACCTTGTCGTAGTCGTCGATGGCCACTTCAAACTGGGCAACCCGCTCGTTTTCCAGAGCCAGGCTGGCCAGGGCGTCACCGATCTTTTTCATGCGGACCTCGGCCAGTTCGGAGCCTTTGACAAAGTGGCACTGGTAGTCGTCGCCGTGCTTACAGCCCAGCAGAAAGACACCGTCCATGCCCTTGGACAGGGCATCCTTGATCCAGATTACGTTCATGGAACCCAGGCAACGGATCGGAATCAGACGCACATCCGCCGAATAGGGAATCCGGTTGAGGCCAGCCATATCCAGTGCCGGGTAGGCATCGTTTTCACACACCAGGCCAAGGATACGGAACGGCGGCTCCGAGTAGTCGTCTTCGGACGGCACCCCAACAGCCTTGACCATGGAGCCGACGCTGTCAATGTTGTAGTCGGCAAAGCCGATGATGCGCTCGGGACAGGCCCCCATGCAGGTACCGCAGCGGCGGCAGCGTGTGGGGTTGGGTTTGGGCGTGCCCTTTTCATCGTCGTCGAGGGCGCCGAAGGGACACTCCTCCGTGCAACGCTTGCACTGGGTGCAGCGCTGGAAGAAGAAGTCCGGAAAGGTCATGTCGCCGGAACGCGGATGCACACTGACGCCGCGGTTGACCGACTCCAGGCACTGGATGGCCTTGAGGGCCGCACCGGAGGCATCTTCCATGGACTCTTCCATGGTCATGGAGCGGCGGATAGCGCCGGCGGCATAGATACCGGTGCGCTGGGTTTCGTAAGGAAAGCAGATAAAATTTGAATCCACATAGCCGTTGAACAGACCGACATCACGAAAGCCCGGGCCCTGACGGTAAGCCAGGTTGATCACCGGGTCGTCCTTGGTCACCGGAACCATACCGGCGCCCAGGACCACCAGGTCCGCCTTGACTTGAAGCCTCTCGCCCAGCAGGGTGTTCTCGGCATCCACGATCATGCCGTCTCCGTTCTTGGCCACACCCATCACGGCACCTTTGGTCATGAAGATGCCGGGATCCTGCTGCAACCCCTTGTAGAACAGCTCGGAAAAGCCGGGGGTGCGCATGTGCTGGTAGAAAATGAAGGCCTTGCCGTCGTCGTAATCCTCGCGGACATACTTGGCCTGTTTCAGCGAAACCATGCTGGTCACCGCGCCGGCATAGGCAAAGTCGCTGTCGGATTCGTCCTTGCCCGGGCTCTGCACGAAAACAACCGACTTGGCCGGTTTGCCGTCAGAGGGACGAATGATCTTACCGGCCTTGGCGATCTCTTCGAACTGATGGTTGGTGATCACGTCGGGCAGCTCGCCGTAGCCCAGATGGGCGTAACCGTCGCCTTTGAGGTTGTCCGGACGCCAACCGGCAGCCAGGATCACGGCGCCGAACAGTTCGCCATTCGGGTCGAGCTTGAGGATATCATTCTTGCCCTCGTTGTAGGCCAGGTAGGCTTCGTGCTGCTTCTCCGCATCCAGCTCCTTCCCGCTTTCGTCCACCTTCATCTCGTCGGGCAGCGGAAAAGGAACATCGAAAGGGATCTTCTCACCGGGTTTTTTGAGGGTAACGGTAAACTCGCCGGGCTGGCCGGCGATCCGGGCAACCTCGGTCTCGATCTTGACGGTGATGTTGGGCAGCGATTCCACTTCCGCGATCTTGGCCGCCACCACCGGCGGAATCAGCGCATCGTAGGGTGCGGAAACCGGGGTCTGCTTTCTCACCTTGGCGGCATACCCGCCCAGGGCTGCGGTTTTTTCGACAATGGTGACATCAAAGCCGGTCTTGGCCGCGTCAATCGCCGCGGACATACCGGTGATGCCGCCGCCCAGGACCAGAATCTTCCTGGAAAGGTTCTCGACCACATAGGGCTCCGGCAGTTTGATCTTCTCCACACGGATCATGCCCATCTTGATGTAGTCTTCGGCCATCATCTGAACGCGGTCGAAGTTGTCCTCGTCTGCCTTCTCTTCTTCGGTCAGCGCCGGAAACTGGCTGCGCGGGTGGGACCAGACCACGCCTTCACGCAGGTTGACCCGGTCTACGATGCAGCCGTCGAAGCGGAAAACGTCAAAGTTTACCCGGCGGGAGCAGGCCGCAAGAACCAGGGTGTTGGTGCCGGCGGCGATATCTTTTTTGAGCAATTCAACCCCGTCCTTGCCGCAAAGGAAAGGGTGGGTTTTGACGGGCACGCCCTCTTCTTCCGGAACCCCGCACAGGGCCTTCACATCGAGGGACTCCCCGATGCCACAACCTTCGCAGATATATACACCATACTTTTTATCCATGGGTTACCTCCTACCTTTTCACCAGGGTTTGAATGGCTTTCAGAGCCATACCGGTCGCATTCTGGTTGGATGAGATCACGTCTGCCGGCTTTGCGGCGCAGCCCGACGCAAACATGCCGCCCTTTTCGAAGTCATTGATGAAGAATCCGTCATCATTGGTCTTCAAGTCGGCAGGCAGTTTGGTGTTGGCGGCGGTGGGTTGCATCCCCGTGGCCAGAACGACCATCTCCACCGTCTGGTGAATCTTTTCCCCGGTGACCGCATTTTCGGCAACCACGGTGATGTTCCTGGTAGCCGGATCTTCGCTGACTTCGGCAACTTTCCCCTTGATCAAGATGACATTCTGATCTTCTTTGATCTTGTTGTAGAACTTTTCGTACCGGTCGCCGGGCGAGCGGATATCGATGTAGAAGATATACACCTTGGTATCCGGATACTGCTCCCGGATGTAGGTGGCGTGCTTCAGGGAGGCCATGCAGCAGATGTAGGAGCAGTAGGGCAGATGGTTTTCGTCACGCGAGCCGGCGCACTGGACAAAGGCCACGCTTTCCGGGGCCTTGTCGTCGGACGGACGAACGATCTTGCCCTGGGTCGGTCCGGATTTGGAAGCCAGCCGCTCCAGCATCATGTTGGTGATGATGTTGTCGTACTGGCCGAAACCCAGATTGTCGATCCGGTGGGCGTCGTAGGGTTCCCAACCGGTGGCCCAGACGACGGCGCCCACGGGCAGGTTGACGGTCTTGGCCTGCATCTCCAGGTCCACCGCATCGTATTTGCAGGCTTCCTTGACCTTGGTGGCGTCATCGGTGCCGATAATCTGCGGCGAGATGACAAATTTTGCAGGAAAGGCCATTTCAAAGGGCAGATAGGCGCCTTTGGTTTTGCACATACCGAAATTGAAGTCATCGGACACCTCGGTCTGGCAGGCCTCGGCGCAGTCGCCGCAGCAGGTGCAGTTCTCGTTTACATAGCGGGGGTTGATCTTTAGGCTGACCGTGTAGTTGCCGGGCGCACCGTCAACCTTTTCCACCTCCGCCAGGGTGAACACCTTGATTCTGGGGTTGTCCTTGATCCGTCGGAAGTTGATCTCCAGTCCGCAGGTCGGAGGGCATAGCTTGGGGAAATACTGATTCAGCTGCGCCACTCTTCCGCCCAGATAAGGATTCTTTTCGACCAAAAACACTTCATACCCCACTTCAGCGGCCTCGATGGCCGTGGTCAGACCGGCGATGCCGCCGCCGACCACCATAATGCTTCCACTCGCAGGGGCTGCTTTGTCGTTTGTCATGCTATCCCTCCGTGCATCAACGTTTCTAAAAGGTCATGAAAATAAATTGTTAGAAAAAAACTACCGCTGGTTTCGGGTAATACCCGTTTATTGAAACTGGAAACGGGGAGCTGGAAACCGTTCTACCGATACGTCCGGGTCTCCAGATGCCGGTTTCACGCTCCAACACACTCCGAGAAGCCTCGACATGAGATACCGTGATTGCAAAGTCCCAGATTGGTACTACCCGAAAAAGGAAAATCGATCACCGTTAATAAAAACCTCCAGGTGTCGCAAGGACACCTGGAGGTACTTACTTATTCGACTATGGTCGCTGCCGACATGCCTTTAGGGGATGATCTTGATGTAGTCTTTCTTGAAGATATCCCATTTTTTGGCTGCCGGATCGAACTTGGAGTTGACGAAGCAGAACCAGTTCTCGTCATCCTGTCCAGGGTAATCCGATTGATAGTAGAATCCCGGGTAGCGGGTCTCTTTGCGGAACTGAATGTGGCGCAGGTGGGCTTCCACCGTCCAGATGCGGTGCTCAATCTCCCAAGCGCGCATCAGTTCGTGCAGGTCACCGGCAGCCATTTTTTCGCAGTCTTCGCGCATGGTTGCCAGCAGATCCATGACGATTTCCAGAGACTTGCTGGTGGTCATGTAGTAGGTGGCGGTACCGGCACCGTACTCATGGGTGGCCTTCATCAGGCGGTACATCATGCCGTTGGGCTTGAGGTAGTTGGGGTTGATGTCGATGGCGGTGGTGTAGTCCTTGTGATCCAGGAAGGTGCGCACCGGCTTGTAGACCAGGTCGACCAGCTCTTGGTTGGACTGCTTCAGGGTCGGTTTGAAATCGGCAAAGTCCGTAGCATAGCGCACCATCTGCTTGGCGGCGATACGGCCTTCGGCATGGGATCCGGAAGAGAACTTGTGGCCGGAGCCGCCCACGCCGTCACCGGAGGTGAACAGACCCTCGACGGTGGTCATGCGGTTGTAGACCTTGCCGTTGCGGGCTTTGATTTTGTAGGCGTCCGGCACCCAAGCTAGATCCGGGCCGGAAGTCCACAGACCACAACAGCCGGAATGGGAGCCCAACAGGTAAGGCTCGGTAGGCATAACCTCGGAGTTTTTCTTCTCCGGTTCGCAGTTTTGAGCACACCACAGGTTGGCCTGACCGCAGGTCATGTCGAGGAAGTCTTCCCAGGCTTCAGACTCGAGATGCTTGAGTTCCTTCTTGTCCATGGTTTTGCCCAGTTCGGCCAGCGCGGTCACGGTGTCCATCATGATCGGGCCGCGGCCCTCTTTCATTTCGAACAGCATCAGGTGGTTACGCAGACAGGTCGGCGTGATGGCCGCCGTGCCGTAAGGCGCGTATTTTTCCAGTTCGGCTTTGGCGGCGTCGCCGGCGGCAAAGTTTTCGCCCAGACCGTTGAGGGTTTTGGCTTTGAACAGCAGGAACCAGGCACCGACCGGGCCGTATCCGTCTTTAAAACGGGCCGGCGTGAAACGGTTTTCCATCATGGTGAGTTCGGCACCGACCTTCATGGCCATGGTGTAAGTGGAGCCGGCGTTCCATACGGGGTACCAGGCCCGGCCTTTACCTTCACCAACCGAACGGGGCTGGTAGATGTTTACCGCGCCGCCGCAGGCAACCATCATGGTTTTGCATTTGATGATGTAGACAATGTTCTCGCGTACGGAGAAACCCACGGCGCCGGCGATCTGGTTGGGCACCTTGGCATCCAGGAGCAGTTCGACGATGAAGCAGCGCTCGATGATGTTGTCATCGCCGATGGCCAGCTTGGCGGCTTCGGCGACGATACGCTTGTAGGACTCACCGTTGATCATGATCTGCCATTTACCGGTACGGACCGGTTTGGCGCCACTTTTGAGGGTCCCCATTTTCTGACCCTTATTGCCGTCCAGGTTCTTGCCGTCTTCGGTTTTCTTCCAGATGGGCAGGCCCCACTCTTCGAACAGGTGAACGGAATCGTCGACGTAACAGCCCAGATCGAAGATCAGATCTTCGCGGACCAGACCCATCAGGTCGTTGCGAACCATGCGGACATAGTCTTCCGGAGCATTTTCGCCAACGTAGGTGTTGATGGCGGACAGCCCCTGAGCTACGGCGCCGGATCTTTCCATGGCGGCCTTGTCGCACAGCAGCACACTCTGGCCGTCTTTCATCCATTTTTTAACTTCAAATGCGGTACCGCAGGCAGCCATACCACCACCGACGATGAGAACGTCAACCTCTTTTTCGACGACTTGGGGATCCCGTACGGCCTTTAGTTCACCCTTAGGTTTATTCGGTAATGCCATATCTTATCCTCCTGTAGAAATTCGAATTCTTAAAGTTTTATCACCAGCAAACAATGGACCGGACTATACCTTCGGGGTTGGAAGGGCGTACCCATCCGCTTCTTGGGTGGAAAGCAGGGGGCTTTCCAGATCTTTGCCTTTAAGGCCCACGTAGGCATTGGCCTGACCTTCAGGGGTAGTCCGGATGGGGAACTTGAAGCGCTTGATCAGACCGTTTCTGAACTTACAGGTCCACATGACATCCTCGGTACCCATCATGGGCATAATGGAACTTCCCAGCGGCACGAAATCGGCGTAGCCGCGGACTTCGATGGCCTGGGTGGGGCAGATTTTTACGCAGGAAAAACATTCCCAGCACTGATCCGGTTCCTGGTTGTAAGCTTTCATGGCGTTGGGCTCAAGCACCATCAGGTCATTGGGACAAATGTACATGCAAGCGGTCTTATCGCCGCCCTTGCAGCCGTCACATTTTTCCGAAATTACAAAACTTGGCATTTAGTATACCTCCTACGGTTAGTTAAAAAGATTTCACTCAACCTGCTTCCGAAACTAAGGCTTAATCCTCCTGTTTCTCGCACCTCCCTTCCATAGATTAGTGTCCGAATGGTTTCGACCCGGACAGTCACATTGGGTTTGCTCAAAAACCCCATACCCTGTTTTTACAAAACACGACGTGCGGACATGAATCCAATGCACTGCGGCATTGATTTGGTCGATTGAATATATCGTATAAATTCGGGAAGATAGTCATTGTGCAACACAAGGTAAGATCAATATCATCCAGCATATTCATTGTCAAGAATTTTCGGTGGCATAAAAGCCCAAAAGATGCAGTCACTTACATTCAACCATGCGATCGTCTACATATCGTTGAACCTTCCCAAAAAAATACAATATATGGTGGAATAGTCTGATCGACGACCCCCACGGTCAACCCGTTCAGAATCGATTTCCGGTTTCGTCGATTCGGTCAATTGGATGCAGATTGCGGTTGACACGCCTGCCCAGCGTGCTACCACTGCCCCACACGACCAGAACTCAACCATGCAGGAGGATCAGCCATGCAACCCACTGTTGCGCCGCTGGCAAAACATCAGCCCTTCCGTTTCACCTGCTCTCCGCATATCACCTGTTTCAATGCCTGCTGCCGGAATCTGAACCAGGCGTTGACCCCCTACGATGTCCTGTGTCTCAAACAGTTTCTGAAAATGTCGTCCGGTGATTTTCTGAACCGGTTCACCGAGGAGAGCACCGGACCCGGAACCGGGCTGCCGGTGGTTTCCCTGCGATTCAGCGATGCAGATGACCTGGCCTGTCCCTTTGTCACCGATGCCGGCTGCCGCGTATACGCGGCCCGACCCGCTTCCTGCCGCACCTATCCGCTGGCCCGGGGCGTCTCCCGTGACCGCGAAACCGGACGTCTGACCGAACACTGGGCACTGATTCGAGAGCCCCATTGCCTGGGTTTTGAAAACGGACACCGGCAGTCCGTGGCTGGATGGGTCGACGATCAGCAAATTGCCGATCACAACCGCATGAACGACAACATACTGGAGCTAATCAGCCTCAAGAACCGGTTCCGGCCGGGCCCGTTGATGCCTTCGGAAAAAAAACGGATATATACGGCCCTATATGACCTGGATGCCTTTGGCAATGATCCTTCCTACAGGGACAGCAACGAGTCGCCCTCCGCTGACGCCCGAACCCTTGGCCGGCCAGGAACCGGTGACCTGGATCTGCTGCTTGTCGCCATGGGCTGGGTCCGCAAATACCTCCAATCCTTTTCACCGGAAAAGGACTGAATATGAAACCCAATTGGAAAGTGGCCCTGGTGCTCGGCGGCATCAAGGGAATCGGAAAAGCCATCGGTCTGGACCTGCTGCGCCGTGGTACCCGGGTGGCGGCCACCTGGTTTGATTGGCCGGAAAGCCTGGCAGCCATGCGATCCGATTTCGCCGATACCGGAACGGACCACATGATTGAACGGGCCGACCTGCTGGACACCGATGCCATCTCCGGCCTGGTAAAACGGATCACGGACCGTTTCGGCCGACTGGACATCCTGATCAACAATATCGAACGGGGTGGGTGGCCGGTGGTTCACGGCCGGTACACCCGGGAACAATGGGATCTGGAAATAGCCACCACCCTGCGGGCCAAGCAATGGGTGTTCGAAGCGGCCCTGCCTCACCTCAAGGCCTCCGGAGACGGTGCCGTGGTCAACCTCTCGTCCATTGCCGGCATTGTCGGCAGAAGCGGTCCGGCCAGCTATCTCTTCAACGAGGGGTATGCGGCAGCCAACCGCGGCATCTCCCTGCTCACGGAAACCTGGGCCCGTGTAGGAGCTCCACAAGTACGCGTGAACGAGCTGATGCTGGGCGTGTTTGAAACCCGCCATGGACCGGATACCCGCGGATGGGCGCTGCTGACCGAGGCGCAGCGGCAAGCCATCGTGGATCACACCCTGCTGGCCGGAATCGGCCGGGTTGGGGATGTGGTTCGGGCCATCCGGTTTATATTGGATGACGCCCCGTTCATGACCGGCAGCGTGATGCGACTGGATGGCGGCTACCCGCTGGGCGGTGAGCCCGTCGCGCCCATGCCTGAAGGGGTCGTATAGCACCTGCCCTCAGGCTTGATCAGAAAAAAAATGATGTCGCCGGCTCGCTGAATCGTTAAGCGTACTTATTCTTCACCGCTTCCACGATCTTGCTGCGGCGCAGTTGGTCCCGGGGGTCATCTCCGACCGTCTTCAGGATAGTCGTCAGATAGGCACGCTGGTTGTCGATGGCACGTTGATAGAGGTCTGCATCGATTTTCCATCGTGCCTTGAAGTGATGAACCATAAACCGGTTCGAAGACGACAGTTGGTTTTCAAAACGATCCGCCATACGGATGTAAAAATCTTTTGACTGATGCATCAGGTCCAAATCGTCTCGATAGTCCTGGATACGGGCCTCGTCCAGCTCGTAGAACAAAAAAAGCAGCTTTTCCAAATAGGTACGATCTGCCATTTGAGCCAGGATGTCCGCCGTGGCCAGCATTTTGCCAATCTGTTCGGTGGTTTGGTCCGGAAACGGAACAGATGCCAGATCACAGTTGAGGTCGGTGCAGTGAATCATGGCCATACTGGCGTGGATTTCACTTTCCTGCAGGCCGAAGGCCGTGAAGTGCTGTTGAATGAAATCCATACTCCGCCGCACGTGACAGGCGGTGTACTTGGCACCGGTGCCTTCATTGTCTTCACTGTTTTGCAGGTATCCGGCATCGTGCAGCAGGGCAGCAACCAGGCCCTGGTGAACCTGTCGGGGAGAAAAAGGAATGCCGGTCTGCCCCGCACCATGGAAGAGCCGCACCATGGCCAGAAAACAATCGGTGACATGCTTCAGGTCGTGATAATCGGTGTTGCAACCTTTGGTGTGTTCCCATTCACCCTGATACAGCGACACGGTTTGGTCGAATGCAGACCGGATGGCCAACGGATCCGTATCCGCAGAAAAGTGCGCAACCACGGTTATCGCCTCGTCCAAAACCGCTTGCGGGGATTCCATTTTAACCAAATTCGCAAGCTGGATATCAGCCATGCCTGGATCATCCCTCCTGTTTGACGGCCGTTTAACATCTTTTAGATCGATGGTTCCACCACGCCAGACCGTTGAACCGCGAACTGAAAATCGATTTTTTTATCCTTTCGGTGCTGCGCAGCACTGCCGTTACAGGCAGAACATTCCCCGCAGCTTGCCGCGGGGAGGGTTCAATGCCGGGGCGAGGATGGACCGATTCGCCCAAAAGCTCGCCCACGGGGTTTCTGTCTGTCATGGTTCGGCTTAAACTTCAAGCCAATTTTGCGCTCCGCAGCGGATCGGGATCGCTGCCTCACCGCATCAACACTGGCTATTGCGGTTGAACAGGATTATTGATACAGGTATGACCTTGGTCCAACGCACCCGGCCCTGGATAGACAGGCCCTTATCATCAACTATCTGATAAACGGGATGGCCCACCTGTTTTTTACCCGAAATAACGGTAATGGCGCCCTCAACAGGAAGAGGAACACACCCGATGAGAGTGGTTACCAGACCTGATTTCGACGGCGTCGTATGTGCCGTTCTGCTGATGGATGCACTTAAAATCGGCCCACCGGTAAGATGGGTCCAGCCCAGCGACATGCAGCACCAACGGGTGGATATTCAAACCGGCGATGTCATCGCCAACCTGCCTTTCCACGAAGAATGCAGCCTGTGGTTCGATCATCACTATTCCAATCAACCGAAAGCCCCCGTGGACGGGGTGTTTAAAATCGCACCATCAGCCGCTGGAATTGTCTATGAATACTACCGTGAACGATTGGATCGAGATTACAGCGAACTGGTTCGCCAGACCGACCGCATCGATTCGGCAGATTTGACATTGGACGAAATCCTCCACCCGGAGAACTACCCTTACGTCCTGCTGTCGATGACCATCACCAATCACGATCCGTCCGAAGAACGCTATTGGAATCATCTGGTGAAGCTGCTGCGGACCCGTTCAACGGCTCTGGTGATGGACGATCCGGAGGTGAAGCGGCGATGCCTGCGGGTGGTGGAGACCAACATCGTCTACGAAAAAGCCCTCCGAGAAAGTACCACGCTGGTGGATCACGTCTCCATCACCGATTTCCGGCACCTTGATACGGCACCCAACGGAAATCGTTTTCTGGTCTATTCTTTGTTTCCCGAGTGCACGGTGAATGTCAAAATCGTCTTCGATGAAGGCAATCTGGCCAGTATCAAGGTGGGCCACAGTATCTTGAACCGAGGCTGTGAAGTGAATGTGGGAAAGATGCTCTCTGCCTTCGAAGGGGGTGGTCATCCCGGTGCCGGGGCCTGTCGTTTCACCCGGGATAAAACTCCGGACTACCTGAAGCGCATCGTACACATCCTGCAAAAAAATATCCCCGTCTGAGCCAGGCATGAGATCCCGCTTTCCCGCCACTGGCCGGCGCGTCAATTCACATCTGCAAACCGATAGACAGCGTCTTCGGTGAGGTGATTCCGCATCTTGAAGCAGGAAGGCGTGAGTCAACCGCAACCCTCTTGGAGAAAAGATTGCCCATTCACGATCAACGACCATACCATCACGGTGACTTGCGACGATCCCTGATCCAGGCGGGATCAAAAATGATCAAGGAGAAAGGACTGGCCGGATTGAGCCTGCGCGAGGTCGCCCGGGTTGCCGGCGTCAGCCATACGGCCCCTTACCGACATTTCCGAGACAAGGCCGATCTGCTGGCGGCAATCGCTCAGGTGGGGTTCGAACAGCTCACCGATGAAGCCGGCAAGGCGATGTGCCGGCATGACAATGATCCGCGGAAACAGTTCGTGGCCGCATCGGTGCAGTACATTCTTTTTGGGGTCAGGAACCCCCGCATGGCCCATCTTCTTTTCGGCGGGGTTATCAACATGCGGACCGCCCCGCGCGCCCTGAAGCAAGCATCCTGGGCCGCTTTTCAATTGGTGGAAACCATCATCAATAATGGAAAAAGGGCGGGTGTGTTCCTCGACCGCGACACCATGGCGCTGGCGGTGACCACCTGGTCAGGCATTCACGGCCTGGCGCAGCTGATCTCCGGCGGCTACCTGAGCCGCCTGGCCGCCACGGAACGGCAGGTGGAAACCCTGGGTAAAATGGTGTGTGAACTACTTTTAACGGGCATCCTCAAGCCGGATGAAAAAAAATGATCATCCATCGGCAAACATGGCTTTGATCCGTTCCCTGCTCTCCACCAGCATCTGTCGGTTTTCATCGAAGACTTCCAGGGTGACCGTGTCATCATAACCGACGCCCTTGAGGCGCATGACCAGATCCGCAAACTTGACGGTTCCCTGCCCCACGGCCAGGTGGTCATCCCGCTTACCCTGATTATCGCTGACGTGCAGGTGACCGATGCGCAGGCCAAACCGGTTCACCAGCGCTTTCAGGCGGCGTCCCCGCCGATCGTCGATGTTGGCGTGGCCGGTATCCAGAGTCAGCTTCAGGGAAGGGAAGGTCTTGAATATCTCCTCAAAATCATTCGGCTCCACACCCAGCCGGTTTCGGACGAACATGTTTTCCAGGCAGATGGTCACGTCCAGACGGCCGGCGGCGTCCACCATTTTCGACAAAAAATCAAATGCATAGCCTTTGACCGTGTCCAGGACAAAGGCGCCCATACCGCCGGCCATGCTCGGGTGCAGGACGACTTTTTTCGCCCCCAGGTCGGCGGCCACGTCCAGGGAACAACGCATCTCCGTCACCGATGCCCGACGGAGGCTTTCCGTGAGATCGGCTGTGGTGAGAAACGTCGGCAGGTGGCAGACCAGACCCAGGCCGTTGACCTTCAGCGCCCGGGTGATGGCCGACCGGGAGGATGAAAGCATGCTGTGGTGAGCCATGGGCGGATCCATGGCCAGTTCCAGATAGTCAAACCCCAGCCGGGCAAATGTTTCGATTTCGTCCAATACCGGTGTTACCGGAAAATTCATGGCACCAAAATGCATGTCATAACCCCCGGCCCAGGGGAAAAGTAAAAGTAGGCCTTTTTGGGCTCACGTGGATCATCAAAATGCCGGCGGCAATGAAGACCATGGCGACGATAAGATTGGGAGTGATGGGTTCGTTTAACAAAAGCCCGCTGAACACCACGCCGGCTATGGGCATGATGAACACAAAGGCGTGCAGGGTGGACGCACCGTAGCGCTTGAAGCATCGTGCTCCAGGCCACGAAACCGAAGGCGGCACTGACCAGGCTCTGGTAGACGTAGGCGCTGATCACCGTCGGATTCAGATTGAAAAGCATCCGACCATCCCACATGAACCCGGCAGACAGGAAAATCGGGACAGAGAAGATCATTGGATAGAGCACCAGATGAAACGGCGAATAGTCATTGATGATTCGCTTGGTGTAAACCACATTGCAGGACCAGACAACCACCGCCGCCAGGATGATCAAATCACCGCCGTGAAGCGATCTGGAGACACCCGGTGTGCCTGAAAACATGAAGGTCACGCCGCCAAACCCAAGGGCGATCCCCATCATTTTTTTCCAGGTGATCCGTTCACCGGGAATGAACCGATGGGAGAGGAACAATACGAAAAAAGGCAACAGGTTGGAGATCAGCACCCCTCTTGAGGCGTACGTTCGCTCGAGCCCCAGATAAAAAAGGCAAAGCTGAATCGTAAAGGCAACCGACACGACCAGCAACTGAAAGGCCTGGCCCGGCTGGATGCGAAAACATCGGCCGGTGAGGTGGGCCCAGCAGGCGATGGCAACTGCCGCCAGGGCAAAACGAAGGCCCGCCGTTGTCAGCGGCCCCATGCCTGTCAGGGTCAATTTGATGGCCACGGTATTACCACCGAAAATCACGGTGAGAAATATGATGAAGACCCCGGGGAGCAGGGTCATGTCTGCATTATCTGAAGCCATTTGATTCACATCTGACCTATCCAAATAGATAGCGGTGCCATGGAACAGGGCGATTGTGTCTGCCGGCAGCCGTGATCGGACATCAGCAGACCGCATCCAGCATGAACTTCAGAAAATAGGCCACGTTTTTGGCCGCATAATGGGTGCCGGTCCGGCCGGCAAAATCAGGATCTCCGGCAAACACCGGCCCCCCGGCCACGATCCGGGTTTTCCGGGGCAGGTGGTGAGCGATGCATGTCAGATCGTCTTCGGTATCAAACTGAAGAATGGTCAGTCCCAAATAATCCGGTTGATGGCGGCGACAGGCATCAATGACGGCCTCGGGTGTTTGCATTAGGCCTAAAGGGATCAGGCGAATGCCTACGGCAACGGCATATTTTTCGATAATCGCCAGTCCCTGACCCAGGCCGTCATCCAAGGTCGCGGTGACCATGGACGGTGATTGATCCCGGATACCGCTAACCCTCAGACGTTCGCGCAGGCATGCCAGGTTGCCTGCCGCTTCGTCAAGGTCCTGATGCGAGGGCAGCCCGGTCGTTATCCATAGGTTGGCAAGGCTGCCCACCGCACTCCGGAACGCGTTGTATGCCTCGCCCATTGCTGTTTCTTCCCCTCCATCGATTCCGGTGGCCATGAGCAGCGGGATACCACCACCCAAGCGAATGAGTCAATCGATGTTTCGCCAATGTGTCTCGGTGGTGGATATCAACCATTACCCTTTTTTCCCATTTTGTATTGAAAATTCCTTTTTTTTCACAATGCAGCTTAATCGCTTCCTGAAACAATAGCCCCAAAATATCAAAATTTTTTATTTATTTCTATATGTTAAAAATAATTTCGCAGTTTGGCAATAATTTTGCTTTGAGAGAAAATAGTATCCACAATCATCGACCCAAAGCACCATCATAAAGGAAAAACACCATGACGGATTTCATTCTTGCCGGACTGAGCGCTGGACTTCTCGCCTTTTTGACACTGTTCATCATCTCTTTCGTTACCCTGGGTGTGATCACCGGTATCATTCACTTGATTACCCTTGTTTATCGAAGCCTGGTTTTTGGCAAGACCGTAGACTACGAAGAACAGGCTGCTTAGCAGGGTATGGAAAACAATCAGGCTTCGATTCAGGCGCACGAGATACAGAATCAGTTCCCTTCATCTGTGGCAGGGACGAGCCCGTAATTTAATTAATTCCCGGTTCGTGCAGCCTTAACTTCCAACCTTACCCGGGCCCCCGCTTTACCATCTTCAGGTTGCCCCCTCCTATAAGGATCCTCAAAGCGTTACCACGATTGCTTGACGGCATCGATTGTTGACTTTTTCTAATCGGCAAAATAAATAAAGACCGGTTGGTTTTTAAAAGGAGCAAGCCATGTCCGCCAGGGGCGAATTGACGCGTCGAAACATCATCGAGACATCCCTGCAACTGTTCTCCGTCAAAGGATATTTTAACACCTCCATCAGTGACATTCTCCACGCCACCGGACTGACCAAGGGCGGGCTTTACTGTCACTTCAAGAGCAAGGAGGAGGTCTGGCGTGCAGTGTACAATGAGGCCGTGAAGATCTGGAAATCGGTTGTTTTTAAAGACATTCGATCCGTTCCAGGCCCACTTGAACGGATCGAGCGTACAATCGAAAACGTCCTGCTCGACTACCTGGGCAGGGAGTTGTTTGCCGGCGGCTGTTTTTTCGTCAACATGCTGGTGGAGCTGTCCGGCCAGTCCGACAGCATGGGCCGCCAGATCCTCAAAGGCTTCGTGGGGTTTTCCAAACTATTCCAGTCCTGGTTAACGCAGGCGGAAACCGCAGGCCTGCTCAAACCGGATCTGGACTACCGGGAAATATCCAATTTCTTCGTCATCACGTTGAACGGAGCCGCCACGTTGTACATGTCCACCCGCGACCGGACAATCCTTCAGCAGACCAACGACCAGATGCGCTTTTTCATCGGGCAGTTACGAAAATAACTAGAAGGGAATGTCCTCGGCCCCCTCATAATCGTCGATGGTTTCGAAAAGCTGCTGGACCACCGCACCCTTTGTGCCCGATTGAAAGATAGTGACCAGTTCATGCAGGGCATCATATCCCTGGTCATAGGTGTTCATGTGAAAATCCTGGGCCAGAAGGGAAAACCGCTCAATATCCGTCTCTTTTAGACAGGCAGCGGTATAAAAGTGGATCAGCTCGCCCAGCATGCTGTCGAACTCGCTGAAATAAGATAGGTCATCAAGAAGGTCGAGGTCGGTGGGGTTGGTTGCCAATCCCTTCAACAGGATCGCTTTCAAATTGGGATTGGCCTGTTTAAAGTATTTGCGGATCAACGGAAGATTGGACGTTGCGGAATAACGCTCTTCAAGGTAGGCGTCGAGGATTTTTTGAGTGACGATACCGCCGGTGTCCAGAAATTGAACCAAGCGCCGCTGGATGTCGGTTTCGGGTACAGCTGCACCCTCTTCCTCGGCCTCTTGTTCGTATAGCAGATCGGTATCATCATCCTGCCACACAAACCCGACCTCCTCCAGCCGCTCCCGATAGTCCCGCGGGTGGTTTTTCATGATCTCGCTCACCTGAGCGATTCGGTCTTCGGGATCATCCGCCTCAAAAGACAAGCCATCACAAGCCGCATCGATCTCCGGGTCGCCATCCGGTTCGGCCGATCCGGTTATGCAGGTAAAGCAGCCGTAACCGGCGACGGCGGAACCCGCAACCCAAAGCGGGTTGCCGCATGCACAGCGGACACCCTGGCGCCGGGCGGCAAGGGCGTCTTCGACGGCGGCACGAACCTCATTGGCGTCGGCCACTTTATGGTTGCGCAGGTATTGTTTGACGAAGTCGGTCAAACGAACAGCAACGAAACCGGACATGGACACACCTTCAGATAAATCTTGATAATTAGCATAGGCCGGTCCCGCTCCATAGTTTTCAATCCAGCCGGATAAAGTTTCTTCATGCTTTTGGCACAACCGTTTTTAACCGTCAAGTGTTTGGCGACGTTGCTTGATCAACAATAATTTCTCCAGCCCCCGCGACATCACAAATTACATTTGAATTCGACCAGTTCCATGGGTTTGACATCACAGGGGTGGTGTTTATATTTGATCTGCAAAATACAGACCAACAGTTAGTTTTAACCCATTGTTTATTTAAGGAGAAGCGGATGCGATTTGATCGATTTACCATAAAGTCGCAGGAGTTGATCCAGAGCGCCCAGACCCTGGCCTCTACGCACGGCAATCAGCAGATCGAGCCGGCTCACCTGTTGGCATCGATGCTGGACGAAAAGGAAGGGGTGGCCAGGTCCGTATTCAAACGGCTGGGGGTCTCAGGTGACAGCATTGCCAACGCGGCAGCCAAGGCCATCGACCGTCTGCCCAAGGTCAGCGGGGGGGATGTGTACCTCTCGTCCGCCGCCAAGGCCGTTCTGGAAGCGGCCTTCGCCGAAGCCGGCAAGATGAAAGACGAATACACCAGCATCGAGCACATATTGCTGGCCATGTGCGACAAACAGGCGGGAGAGGCATCCCGCATCCTGATTGCGTCCGGGGTGAACCGGGATGCCATTTTAAAGGTGCTGATGGAAATCCGCGGTAACCAGCGGATCACCGATCCCAATCCCGAGGAAAAATACGAGGCACTCAAAAAATTCAGCCGGGATTTGACGGATATGGCCCGCAGCGGCAAGCTGGACCCGGTCATCGGCCGGGACGACGAAATCCGGCGCATCGTTCAGGTGCTCTCCCGCCGGACCAAAAACAACCCGGTGCTGATCGGCGAGCCCGGTGTGGGCAAGACCGCCATCGTGGAGGGCCTGGCCCAGCGAATTGTGGCCGGGGATGTGTCCGAGAGCCTGAAAAATCGTCGGTTGGTGGCCCTGGACATGGGCGCCCTGATCGCCGGCGCCAAGTACCGGGGCGAGTTCGAAGATCGCCTCAAGGCGGTGCTCAAAGAGGTGGAAAAAGCCGAAGGTCAAGTGATCCTGTTCATCGATGAGCTGCACACGTTGGTGGGAGCCGGCGCCAGCGAGGGGTCCATGGACGCCTCCAACATGCTCAAGCCCGCTCTGGCCCGGGGGACGCTTCGCTGCGTGGGCGCTACGACCCTGAATGAATACCGCAAATATATCGAAAAGGATGCAGCCCTGGAGCGGCGCTTCCAACCGGTGCTGGTGCGCGAACCCAGCGTGGAAGACACCGTTTCCATCCTGCGCGGACTGAAAGAAAAATACGAGGTTCACCACGGCGTGCGCATCAAGGATTCAGCCATCGTGGCTGCGGCCGCCCTGTCCCATCGCTATATCGCCGACCGGTTTCTTCCCGACAAGGCCATCGACCTCATCGACGAGTGTGCCTCCAAGTTGCGCATCGAAATCGATTCCATGCCCGTGGAAATCGATGAAATTCAACGCAAGATCCTCCAGGCGGAAATCGAGCGGGAAGCCCTGAAAAAAGAAACCGACCCGGCCTCCCGGGAGCGACTGGCCAAGCTGGAGGATACCCTGGAAGCCATGCACGCCCAGATCGCCGGCATGAAAAACCACTGGGAAGATGAAAAGCGCCTGATCCAGAACATTCGCAAGATCAAGGAAGCCCAGGAGCAGCTGGGTATCGACGAGCAGCGGGCTGAACGGGAGGGCAACCTGGCCCGGGTCGCCGAGCTGCGCTACGGCAGAAGCAGTGAACTGAAGGCTCAGTTGGAAAAGGCCAATAAGGATCTGGAAGCGCTTCAGTCAGACAAAAAGATGCTCAAGGAAGAGGTCGACGACGAGGATATCGCCGATGTGATCTCCCGCTGGACCGGCATTCCGGTGAGCCGCATGCTGGAAGGGGAGCGGCAGAAGCTCGTACACATGGAACAACGTCTGGGAAAACGGGTTATCGGCCAGGAACAGGCCATCGAAGCGGTCTCCAATGCGGTGCGCCGGGCACGCTCCGGACTCCAGGACCCCAACCGGCCCATCGGCTCCTTCATCTTCATGGGTCCCACCGGGGTCGGAAAAACAGAGCTGGCCAAGGCCCTGGCCGAATTCATCTTCGATTCCGAGCAGGCGATGGTTCGCATCGACATGTCCGAGTTTATGGAAAAGCATTCCGTATCCCGGCTGATCGGCGCGCCTCCGGGTTATGTGGGCTACGATGAAGGCGGCTACCTCACCGAGGCGGTGCGGCGGCGGCCCTATTCCGTGGTTCTCTTCGACGAGATCGAAAAGGCCCATCCCGAGGTGTTCAACGTCCTGCTGCAGATCCTGGACGACGGCCGCATGACCGACGGCCACGGCAAGACCGTGGATTTTAAAAACACCATCATCATCATGACCTCCAACGTGGGCAGCCAGGTGATCCAGGAACTGGGCGGACGCGACCGCGAGGAGATGGAGCGCCGGGTGACCGAGGCCCTGCGGGCCGGCTTCAAGCCTGAATTTCTCAACCGTATCGACGAGACAATCATCTTTTTGAACCTCGAGCCGGACCAGATCGGCAAGATCGTGGAGATCCAGATGGCGCGCTTGGCCGACCGGCTGGCCGAACAGAACATCGAGCTGAACCTCGCCGATTCGGCCCGTGACCTGATTGCCCGCCAGGGCTACGACCCGGTCTACGGCGCCCGCCCCTTGAAGCGGGTGATCCAGCGGCAGATCGAAAACCCTCTGGCCATGGAGATCCTGGAAGGCAAAATACCGGAAGGTGCCCGTCTCAGCGTCGAAGCGGACGGGGAACGGATCGTGTTCCGGCAGGTTTGATTAAAATGAAGGGGTGGTTAACGCAAGTATCTGACGGCACACCATCATGCGGCGAAATGGAACCATTGATAAAGCCTCCGGTCTCGAGCATCCCGTTTTCCCCCGGGCGACAGGCGTGAAAAGCCGTCGCCTTTAATCGCCGATCCCCATTGGCTCGGGTGATTAGATTTCTCATAAACACCGTGTTTTCCTTGACAATCATCCCAATTTATTGTTTTTAAGGGAAAAAGGGGCAAAACATGATCATGGTTCAAGCCGCTGGTTTCAGTGATATCGGAAAAGTTCGCAAGGCAAATGAAGATTGCTTCCTTCTCAACCAACCGATCGGTCTATACGTCGTGGCAGACGGTATGGGGGGGCATCGCGGCGGCGGGATAGCCAGTCGAATGGCCATAGAAACCATCGACGGATACATGGCAGCCCCATCTCAGGAATTTTCAGAGGTTGAGGGGACCCACACGGTTGAAGCCCAGAGTTCAGCCGCCAGGCGTCTTCGCCAAAGCATTTTATTGGCTAATCAAAAGATCTACACGCAATCCGTCTCGGATACGACTTGCCGGGGAATGGGCACCACTGTTTCCGCGCTCTACCTTGCCGGCAATTCCATCATCACCGCGAATGTTGGCGACAGCCCCATTTACCTGTTGAGAAACAGGGAAATCGAAACGCTTTACACACCCCACACGCTGCTTCACGAACGAAAAAAAATACCCAAGTCAATGGAGGGCCGGTTTTCAGAAAGCAGACTGGCGCATATTCTTACCCGGGCCGTTGGCATCCGGTCTGACGTGGGTGTGGATCTGGTAGAAACCCCGTGTTTTTCAGACGATATCGTCGTCCTCTGCAGCGATGGCCTCAGCGGTAAGATTTCCAGTGAAGAAATCCGGGATCTGGTCTACCAGAATGATTCGCAATCAGCGTGCAGAAAACTGACTGATCTGGCAAATCAAAGAGGCGGCGAGGACAACATTACCGTCGTCGTGGTGCGGGTCATATCGGCAAACGAGAGGCCGGCCAATCGTCTGTTTGGACGCATTGTCGGTATTCCGGCATGGATTGCATCCCTTTTCGGTGGCAAAAACCGTTCCTGAGCAGAATCTCTCGTAAAAAAGGCGGCCAAATGATCAGAATGCTCGTCAAGTACAAGGACAGAACGATCAAAGAGTTCGCCCTCGATCGAATCGATACCCTTTCCATAGGGAGAAATCCCAACCATCATCTGGTCATTGATAATTTTGCGGTTTCCGGCAACCATGCCGTCATCCTCAAAGAAGGCA
The DNA here is from genome assembly GCA_963697225.1 of uncultured delta proteobacterium. Lineage (GTDB taxonomy): Bacteria > Desulfobacterota > Desulfobacteria > Desulfobacterales > Desulfosarcinaceae > Desulfosarcina. The sequence continues at coordinate 71,009 of CAVONM010000023.1, read as the reverse complement.
ACCGATTCATTTTAAAGGACACCAACAGCAAGAATGGTACCTTCCTGAATGGATTGACCGTTCAGCAGGCGATTCTCAAGAACGGCGATCTCATCACCATCGGCAAGTATACGCTGGTTTTTTTAGACCATGGCCGGTCAAGGCCGAGACCCGAACAAGGCGGGTTAAAAACGTCCAGCTTACCCGGCGATCCAGGCCCGGACCACACCATGTTCATGGACACGGAAGTCTACCGCCGGATGCTGGCGGAGAGCGGAGACATCCCCGAAATTCCCAAGGCACCGGCCTACGTGGCCTTTCTGGCTGGCGGGAACGGCAGATTCGACCTGGAAAAAAGTATGGTTACCATCGGCAGCTCTCACCGGTGCGATATCGTTATTGGCGGTTTTTTTTCCTTTCTGGCCGGAGATCCGGCTGCGGCCATCAGCAAAACCCCTCAACACCACTACATCAGCGGCGTCAGTGGCTGGATCAAACCGAAAGTCAATGGCCAGGCCGTCCGTGGGCCGGTGCGTCTGAAAGACATGGACATCATCAAAGTCGGTGCGGTGGTTCTCCAATACGCCTCAGAAGGCCTGACATCGCCATAAAGCCCCCCCTTGGAAGACAGGATGAAAACGGATGGGCTCACAATGAAAAAGTGGATCACTATCATCGTGTTCTCGGTGCTTATCACCGCCGTTATCTCCTTTTTTAAGGTTGATCTCACCTCGACCAGCCAGGTCATTTATATCAAGGGAGGAGAACCGGTCCTTGCCGATAAGGTCGACCAGTCCGATCAGTTCGTCTTTTACGAAGCCAATGGAAAATCCGGCATGTTTATGAAAGATGACGTGACCTCCTTCGGGTCAATCGAGGTCCAAAAACAGACCTCCCTGCTTCGTATCATCGACAGTCAGAAGCAACAGACAATGGCGCATTGGGGATTCAATCAGAAAGTGACTCGCGTTGTTGACAGTCGCCTGCTGATTTTTCTGTTTATGATTGCCGCCGCATCTGGAATCGCCAAACTGATCCAGATGTTATCGACTGCGGTAAAAACCGAGGCTTTAAAAACAACGACGGCAGACGGTCTTTCTAATCGGTCCGATCGATCCTGCGAGGTTGAGGAGGATTGCCAGGAGACGTCCGATCTGCGTGACATCGCACTTTTTTTCCTTGGGCTTTACAAGGTTCAAAACGGGTTGGACAAGGATGTTCCTGCCCGCTTTACCATGACCGACACCGCCACATCACAGAAAATGAAAATTTTCGAATTGGGCGTCAAGGGCAGCAACGACTGGCTGACCCGTCGGATGTCCGTCGGGCCCTTGGGAGAAGAGACCGGCAGCAAAAGCAAATGCTACTACGTCATCTACGACACCCACATGGTGGTAAAGATACCACCGGCGCCCGTCACGGACATGGAAAAATATGTACGGGACATTCGAAGAGAAGTTCAGATCGCCTCACATCTTTCACCGGTCACCTGCATCGTCCCCATGGTATCCGTGGTGCTTAAAAAGGTTAAAAAGCTGCCCTATGAATCGAGCCTTACCCCGGAGCAACTGGAAAAACAGTATATCCGCTTGGTTGAAGAGCGTCCCGAGTATCAGGAGTACCTGAAAATCGGCGACCGGTTTGCCTTTTTCATGGAACTGAACAACAGTTTCTTTTTGGGGCGGGTCATCGATGAATTGCACGCATCCAAAGACAAAACCGGTAACGAAATCCGCGAGGCGCCTGACGTGGCTTGGGACCAGGAGGCCTTCACCACCCGATACGGACTGGTCGCTCTTCCGGTTTTTGAAGGGCTTCAAACCCTTTACCGGCTTTGTGAGGCTGAAACTAAACGGATTTTCAAGGCGTCGGCCCATGGGGAGAAAGTCCATACCTTCCAGATAAAAAACTGGTTTCTTGCATACATCACCGGAGAGAATCGCAACCTGGAAGAAAAAGGAATCGACGAGGCCCTGCTGGCACGCGTCAAGGATGGCTTTTCCACCGTTTTCAAATCCAATCAGAAAAACGTAGACGATCTGATCCATCTCCTGAAAACGCAGCAGAAAAACAAAGCCTTTTCGAAAAGCCGACAGCAGATCGAAAATATCGCGTCCAATATGCTGAAGTTGCTCTGCCTGCTTAAGGAAAAACGATTGGCGCTGAGGGATTTGAAGCCGGATAATTTGTTTTTGGATGCAGATCCGGACGCCTATCCGGGATTTCTGAAAAATAAGGGCGCCTTTTCAATCGGCGTGATCGATGTAGAAACGGCGATTTCCCTGAACCCCACCCATGACGGCACCATTGCGCAACCCCTTATAGGAGGAACACCCCTTTATGCCACCCCGCTCCACCTGTTGAGAAACAGGACGATTTCCTCCAATTTTGGAAACCCGGCGGATGCACTTCATCTTCAGGATTGGTTTGCCACCATGGCGATCATATTCAAGGCGGTTGCCGGGATCAACCTGTTCCCCCGGGCCGCCCGTTCTTTTCCGGGAATATTGAAAATCCTAAAATCCAGCCGTGACCGAACAGACCCAGACGAAGCCACCGTCAAGGCCATGAGCCAGCAATTCTGGTCGGCCGCAACCACTGACATCAAAACCCACCTGTCGGCATTTTCAGATATATTGAATCAGTTGACCCTGTCGGTTCCAGAAACCATGGCACCGGCAATCAAGCAGGAACTGGAGCGTGAAAATATCCTGATTCATCATGCAATCCGAAAGCATGTCTCTTTGTCTCCGCTTTTTAAGAGTGAAAAAAACAAAGTTTTTCTTTTGGAGGCATCATGTGAGACTCTCGCCAAGCAGGTGGCCCGGTGGGAAAACCACGCGCAGCTTCCGGATCAGCATCAACGGGTAGCACCCCAGATGGTTGCTTTCTTGAATAATTTGAATCGATTAAAACAGGGCGAATTGGAAAAACGCCGAGCCATCGCCGCTTTTGCCACCCCCCCCCATGACGTTTCCGCCTATTCGCTCCTCGAAGCTATGTTCCAGATTGTCTACAAAGCCATGTACCAGTCGCGCTGGAAAGCCCTGCCCGCAGCCACCGCCGCCTCCGACCAGCAGACCGCCGTTAAAGAGGACCGCTCAGTGGTCACCACAATCTTAAACGACAATTGACCCTTACGAATCTTTTTGTTTTTCAGGGGCTTTGATAAAGTCTGATATGGCCGCCTTGTCCTTGATGCCGTCTTCGGTCACTAGAAAATCCACATGCTTCAGGTCCACGGTGTCGTGAGAGTGGGTGATCAACTGGTAAGAGAGGTCACCGTGGGTTTTGGATTCAACCTTCCGATGGATCCGCTGCTGGGATGAGGGCCGGTGTGAAAATTTTAGGGTGTTGGCAAACAGGTAGACCGGCAGGTTGTTCAGGTGGCACAGGCTGACGATATTGGCCGATCCAATGGCAGACACCACCTTCATATCCTCAGTGATGGACAATGCGCCCATGAACACCTTGTTTCCCTGCTCGATGTAGTGGCTCAGGCTGTATTCGGGAATGATTTCCATGTCGATCCCGGCGGCGGACAGGGATTTGATCAGCCGGCGGGTCTTGGCCAGATCCTGCTTGAGCACGATCACCTTGAATGTTTTCTGCAGCACCTCCTTGGCCAGCTTGAGCATGTTGGTCACATCGTAGCTGATCGTGTGCACGATGATCACATCGCCTTCACTGATACAGGTCAGGCCGTGCTCGATCACTTTGCCAGTCTTGGCGATGATCTTATGGTGCTTCTCTTCCAGAATCCGGATCGCCTGGTCCTTGATCTGGTCGATGGACGCGTCGGGTGCGTCACCGATCTCTTTTTCAAACTCTTCAATCAGGTGAATCAGGGGAATGACCTTGGGCTCGGTATTCTTGATGGCCTCGGAAAGTTCCGAATACAGTTCACGGACCTCCTCGACACTGCAGCGCACCTGTTTGATGGATTCGATGAAGGCCTTGATGGCCATCATGGTGACCCGGGAAGATCCCACGGTATCCTCATGGTCCCGGATCAGACTGCACAATATTTCTCTGTCTTCGGTTTTCATAATGATATCCACAAATAAAGCGTTAAATAGCCCGATGCGATCACCAGTGTAATCAGGGTGATCACGACACTTTTTCTGGCAAAATCGAGGAATGAAATTTCCTGGCCGAATTTTTTGGCCATGCCCACGGACACGATATTGGCCGAGGCCCCGATCATGGTCAAATTACCGCCCAGGCAGGCGCCCAGCGACAGCGCCCACCAGAGGATGTTGTTGGGAATCGGGTTGCTTTCCAGCATCAGCTTGACGATGGGGATCATGGTGATGGTAAACGGGATGTTGTCCAGAAAGCCGGAGGCGATGCCGGACACCCACAGCACGGTCAGCACGATCACATAGGGATTGTCCCCCACACGCATGAAAATGTTGCGGGCGATCCATTCGATCACCCCCTTTTCCTCCAGTACGCCCACCAGGATGAACAGGCCGGTGAAAAACAACAGGGTGCTCCACTCGATCTCTTCCAGCATCTCTTCCACGTCGATGCGGGTGATGACGAAAAGGATCATGGCCACGAAGACGGCCACCACGCCCGGGGACAGTTTGGTGATGGTCTGGGTGACAAACAGAACGATGGCCAGGCCCAGGCAGACCAGGCCCTTGGTCAGGAAAAGCCTGTCGATTTTCGTGTCCAGAAACTGGTAGCGGATCTTCTCCAGCAGCAGCTGCACCGAAAAGAGCTTGGCGAGGTTGGTGTCGATGGGCTTGAATTTGTCCCGGTTGGTGGCCCAGATATAGACGAGCGCGGCCGCAATGCAGACCATGACCGGCAGGGTGAGATTGAGCATGAACTGGTTGAAGGTCAATCCGACCTTGGAACCGATGATGATGTTGGGCGGATCGCCGATCAAGGTAGCCGTGCCGCCGATATTGGAGATGATCGCCTGGCTGATCACGTACATCTTGGGGTCCAGGCCCATGCCCGCGGTGAGCTCGATGATGATGGGGATGATGATCAGCACCGTGGTCACGTTGTCCAGAAAGGCAGACAAGACGGCGGTGACAATCGAAAAAAGAATCAATATTTTCAGCGGACTGCCCTGGGTCAACTCGGCGATTCTGACCGAGACGATCGAAAAAAAACCGGATTTTCTCAGTATGGCCACAATCGACATCATGCCCAGCAGCAGCATGATGGTTTCAAAGTCGATGAATTCGACGGCCTGGTGCTCACTGACCACGTGGAGCACCAGCAGGATCATGACGCCGAGCAGCGCGGCAACGGCCTTGTTGACCAGTTCAAAGGTCAGCGCCACATAAACCAGAAAAAAAACAACAATCGGAAGCAGGGCTCCTTCCATCTTGAATCCCTTTCACGAATTGGATGATAAACATCATAAACGCGCATCGATCCAATTGGGTTGCGCGAGGTCGACCCAGGAAACCGCTGTTTTGGGCGGGGTGAATTGAAGTGGCGTCCCGAAGCCACCGCGCCCGGAAAAAAGGACCCTTTAATTCACTCTGGACCCAATGTCAAAAAGGATGCGCTCCCAAAAAAAACGAGAACGGGGATCAAACGAAAGAGAAGCAGCGCCAGCGATGTGATCGCACCGGCGCTGCTTTTGATTTCCAGCGTATCGACAATCGGTCTGAGGACCGCAGGAATTATTTTTTTTTGGTTTTGGTTTCCGCCGGTTTTTTCAGCACCGTGTCTTTGCTTCCGACCACCATACCGATCACTGCCCCCAACGCCGCGTCGATATCCAACTTCTGCGTGTTGACCACCAAATCATAATTGCCAGGATCGGCGACGTCTGCATTAAAGGATTGACGGATAAAGGCGGATCTACGGTTTTCCCGGTTGATCACCCGCCGCTTGGCTTCTTCCCGGGTGACGCCGAACTCCTTGGCCACGTTCTTCACGCGGACCTCCAAGGGAGCAATGACCCGAACACTCAGCCGGTCGTCCGCCGGGATCAGAAAGTTGGCACCGCGCCCGACGATGATGGCATTGCCATGGCTGGCGATCGCGGCAACCACTTTCATCAAATGATCCAGATAAACCCCCGGCCATAGATAGCGGTCGTTCACCAGGGATGAAATAAAATCCTTGATACCGGAAAGCCGGTCTTTTTCCATGGTTTCGATCACGACGCCACTGATGTGGGCACTTTCGGCAATTTCCTTGACGATGTCACGGTCAAACAGATCGATACCGAGCCGTTTGGTAAGCCCCTGGGCAATAATCCGCCCCCCGCTTCCAGGCTCCGAAGAGATGGTGATAACCGGTATATGGGTCTGGGTTTGTTTTTTCCATTTTTCGATCTGATCCTTGATAAATGTTTCGATGGAGGATTTTTTTTCCATGATAGACGTCCCGTCCTGCCCGTTAGGTCATACAACGGCCATATATGATATAGGTTGGTTTGATGAGAAAGAAAACTGCGGGTTCCCTATTGAAAAAATGTGAAACTGTCAAGCTGCCCAGAATAATCGGTTAAAGGGTATGACATGCGAGTCCCTTGGGCGAGACCCTGATTCGTTCACGCGTGAATGCTGCTCAGAAAATCATCCAAAAGCTGCTGATTGTCACCAGCGGTCATTACGCCTGGCAGTTCTGCCATTGCCTGATCGATGGCCATGTCCAGCAACTCCATTTTGAGGCTGGCCTTGGCCTGGACTATCCGGTTCTCCATCTTACGCCGAGTCTCTTCCAGCATAATTGCACTTTGTTGCCTGGCCTGTTCCACGATCTGCTGTCTACGGGTCTCTCCCTGGGCAACCAGTCGATCCCTGAGCTCCTGGAAATAAATCCGGTTTTCAGCCCCCTTCTTTTTTACTGCCTTGATTTCGCTGATAATCCTGGCCTTTTCGGTTTCCAGTTCGCCAATTTCGGAAACGATGTCACTTTTTTGAAGCTTTAAAAAATCTTTAATGGGTTCTCTGGCATATTTTATGATCACTGCCACAAGGATAATAAAGTTGACCCAACGCATGGCCACGTCGTAGGTGGGCCGCCATTGGGGGTCAGCAGCCTGGGCCGCTACAGGAAGCGCCACCAACAATATTCCTGCAAACAGGGTCGCGACGCACAGCGCAACGGCTCTTTGAGTCAGCCTCATGATTACAGCCTCCGATGAAGCACTTTTTCCATTATCGTCAAGGTAATGGCCTCAACCTCCCCGGCCAATTCCATGCGAATTTGCCGTACTTGATCTTTTACCCGGGTCTCCGTTTCATGCCGCAACTCCGCAATTTGCTGCCGGACTCCCTCCAAGATTTCCGATGCCCGCTGATCCCCTGCCGTTTCAAGGGAAAGAACGACTTTATGGGCCTCTTTGATGACCTTGGCCTGCTCTCGATCAAGATCTTTGCCTAACCGAATCAGATCTTCTTTCCCTGAAGTGATATCTTTCTGGAAATCGGAAATAAACGCCTTCCGTTGGGACATGGTACTTAGCAGCGGACGGAACATAATCCGGTTCATGACATAAAGAAATATCAGAAAGGAGACCAGCTGAACAAAAAAGGTCTCATTGATACTGATCAGCGCGGTGGTCGCAATAATTTCCATGGTTGACGCTCTCTGCTGAATAGTTGCCGTTCCATGTTTTTCAAGACGGGGCGGCTGGTTGAGACTGATCCTATAATGCCAATTTCAGGCCGGTTGAAAATACCGGCGAAGGGGTGGCCAGCTAAACCACGAACAGCAGCAAAAGCGCAATAACCAAAGAATAGATGCCGGTTGATTCGGAAACGGCTTGGCCCACCAGCATGGTTCGGGTCAACAGGCCTGCTTCCTTGGGGTTCTTGCCAATGGCCTCACACGCTTTGGCGGCCACCATTCCTTCTCCCACACCGGGTCCGATTGCGCCCAAACCCATGGAAATGCCTGCTCCTAAAAATGCTGCCGCTTTTACAATATCTGCACCTTCGATCGCCATGATATTCCTCCTCGGTTACCGTTTTATCAATATGTTTTTGAGTACCTGCAATCTCAGCGACCAGGCAGTCGCCGAAATCCCTACGCTTACAAGACAAAGATCAAAACCAGGCTGACCACCATTGCATAGATGGCCGTGGACTGAGAGACCGCCTGGCCCACCAGCATGGTCCGCATCAGATCCGCCGATTGTTTGACACTGCGGGCCACCCATCGAACGGCGCCTTCCGCCGCCATGCCGTTGCCCAAACCCGGTCCAATGCCGCCAAGGCCCGTGCAAAGGCCGGCGCTAAAAAGCGCCATGGCCGTCTGCAGTTGCGTGGATTCGGGAAAGGTCTTGAACATCAGGATAAAGCTCACCAGCAATCCGAAAATTGATGGCGTCTGGGCCACTGCCTGGCCCACCAGCATAATGGTTGTGATATTTCCGACCGCCTCTGGCTGACGGGCGACCCCCTCGCAGCTGGCTCCGGCAGCCATGCCGCCACCATACCCCGAGCCGATGGCAGCCAGACCTGTGCTCAGGCCTGCCCCCACCAATGCAGCCCACGTGGGATGAAGGGGCGCATTGGAAAAATCCATGAACAGAAGCATTAATGCCACCACCATGGAGAAGATGGCCGGGGTCTGGCAAACGGCCGATCCGATAAGCATGTTGGTGGTGAGCTTGCTGGTTACCGCCGGCTGCCGGGAAATTCCCAGGCAGGCCTGGCCACCGGGAAAGCCGGAACCGACCCCCGAACCCATAGCCCCGAAGCCCATGCTGACGCCGGCGCTGAAAAGGGCGGCCGCCTTGATCAAGGTTGGATTTCCCTTGTCCATGAAAAGAAGCAGGATCGCAACAACCAGGGCAAAAATCGAAGCTGATTCGGCAACCGCCTGCCCCACCAGCATGTTTTTAAAGATATCTCCGGAAAGCCTCGGGTTTCTGGAAACGGCCAGATTGGCCTGGGCAGCGGTATAACCTTCACCGATGGCGGCACCGACCGCACCCAACCCCATGGCAATCCCCCCGCCGGCGAACGCAGCGACTTTAACCCAGGCCTGAACATCGAGATCTATCATCTATTTCACCTGGACTGATATGTATACGACTGTTAACATTGTAAAAACAAACGCCTGAATGGTACCCACAAATATGCCGAAAAATGCGTTTAGAAAAGGCGGCAGCAGGATGCTCCAGGTCAGGTAGGACACCACGAGAATAATGATTGACCCTCCCATGATATTGCCGAACAATCGGAAGGATATGGATACAATCTTGGCAATCTCGCCGATGATATTCAGCGGCGCCATGAAAAAGATTGGCTGAAAGTACTCGCTGACATAGTTTTTAAAGCCTTTTTTCCGTATACCCGCAACGTGGGCGATGACAAATCCCATTATGCCTAAACTCAATGGTGTATTGAGGTCCTTGGTGGGCTCATCCAAGTGAGGAACGATTCCCAGCCAGTTGGAAACCAGCAGAAACAGAAACAGTGCGCAGATCAAGGGGCCGTACTTTTTAGCCATCTCCTCGTCCAATGCGTCTTCTGTCAGTTTGTAGAGATTGGCGACGAACAGTTCTCCGAAAACCTGCATGGATTCCGGAACCATGCCTCGTTTGTGCGCTGAAAAATAGCCCAGAACAAAAATCAATAGGAAAGCAATCCAGGTCATGAGAATGACCTCGAGGTTGAAGGTCATGGAATAGCCGAAAACCGGTATGATCAGCTGATGAATCCTTCCGAGTTCTCCCATGTATCATCGCCCTTGATTCAGTGTTTGACAGCAGTGAAAATCAACCGGGTACCATGTTCGATCATGATCACCAGCTGAACCATAAAAATGCCAGCTACCGTGGCTGCGAAGTTAAACCGATCAGACCGCACGGCCAAAACGAGCGGTACCGCCAGCAGCGCATAACGCAACAGCAGGGAAAGAAGAGATCGCCGGGTAGCCGCCTTGCGATTGTCGCTGAGACGGAAGCGGATCGCCTGACCCATGAGCGCAAAATTAACGGCGCTGAACACCCCGCCAAGAACCAATCCACGGCAAACCCCTTTTTGGCCCAAGGCTAAAAAAAGGAGACCGGCACCAATGGCCAGCACCAACGCCCGCGATCCATATTTTTTTTGTGTGTCAAGAACCGTTGTGCCCGTTTCCATCAGGATCTGCCTTGTCTTTCGGTTCTGTGATTTCAAGTATCTGTCGATAACAGACGTTGGCGCCGCCGGCAATGCCAAGAAGGATAAAAACCGTAGTGAATACCCCCTTCAGTCCCAGCCATTTATCCAGATAGTGCCCCACAAAGAAACAAAAAACGATGCAGCCGGCCATGGTCAGTCCCAGCTGCATGACAATGGTCAGGTTTTCTGCCCAATCCCTGTTTTTTTTATAGTCGAACAAACGGTGATTCCGTATTGCTGCATCAGTCGTCTTTTTCATCCGTCAGAAAATCCTGGTCGGATGAGCTATATCAACAAATTGAAAAAAACGTTTTTCCCAGAAAAAGAGACTCCTACGCCGGACGCGCAACTGGATCGGAATCGTTGCGTTGGTCAGATTTTATAGATTGAACCCTTCCCGCGGCGAGCCGCGGGGAGGGTTCACCGTAAGGATATAAAATCGATTTTCAGTTCGCTCGCTATCGTGGTTCAAAATAGTTTTCGAATAGCGGCTGAAATAACAATACCATTCATCCATGTCAAGCATCATGATTGTACAGTCGTTGCAGTCGAATTGGTCGAAAAGTAAAAAACGCCCGATGCGGACTCTTTTCCGGATAATAGAGACTCGCTCCATTTTTTACATTCCACATATTGCTCAACGGCAACGATATCGTTTCTTACGGTTGAAATCTTTCCGGGTTCATCCTAACATGATTGCCGGACGATCAACTTTATCAGGGAGGTTCTGCAAGGTGCAAAGTCAAATCACTATTTTGGGATCGGGAACCTGTGTGCCGTCGCTGAAACGCAACCCTTGCTCCTTTATGATGAAAACCGGCGGGAAAAATCTGCTTTTCGACTGCGGCCCGGGGACGATGCGCCGCCTGCTGGAAATCGATGTCTCCATCTTCGACATTTCCTACCTCTTTCTCAGCCATTTTCACCCGGACCACAGCGGTGAGTTGGCCTCCTTCCTGTTTGCCTTGAAGTATCCCTCGCCATCATCCCAGAAACTGCCCCTGACCATTGTGGCGGGGCAGGGGTTCCGGTCCTTTTTCGAACGCCTGAAAACGGTTTACGGAGACGGGATTGTGCTGCCACCCGACATGTTCACTGTCTTTGAACTCGATACGCAACAGGCTGATCACCACACGTTTTCATCTTTTACCGTTTACTCCATGCCTGTGGCCCACCGCCCGGAAAGCCTGGCCTATCGCATGGTCGATGCGGGGGGAAAACACTGGTCTATTCCGGAGATAGCGATGTATGCGACGGTCTGACGGCTATCGCCGCCAAGGCCGACCTGATGATCTGTGAATCGGCTTTTCCCGATGATCAGAAAGTCGACGGTCATCTCACCCCCGCACTCGCCGGGGAAATCGCCCAGGCAGCTGGTGTAAAACGCTTGGTGCTGACTCATTTTTATCCGGCATGCGAAGCGGCCGATATTGAAAATCAGTGCCGAAGCACCTATAATGGTAAGGTTATACTTGCCCGGGACCTGATGACCCTTATGCTTTAAGTGGTGAACATGCGCTACTATCCGGTAAATCTAGATATTCAGGGCCGACGATGCCTGGTGGTCGGTGGTGGGCGAGTGGGCGCCCGCAAGGTTGACACCCTTACTCAGTGCGGTGCCAGGGTGACCGTGGTCAGCCCGAAAGCCTCTCCGGCAGTCATGCAACTGGCTGCTGAAAAAGCCATCGAGCTGAAACAGCGCCCCTATCGGGCGTCTGATGTGGAAGGTATGTTTCTGGTGCTCGGCGCCACCGATGATGAAACGCTGAACCGGCAGATCCACACTGACGCGGAGCGCTCAAACCTGCTGTGTAACATTGCCGACCGGCCGGAAATATGCAATTTCATCCTCCCGGCCATTGTGCGGCGCGGCAGTTTTGTCATGGCCATCTCCACCGCCGGCAAAAGCCCCGCCTTTGCCAAACATATCCGAAAACGCCTGGAAACCCAGTTCGGCCCCGAATATGGCCTGGTGCTGGAGCTGATGGGCATGATCCGGAGCAAACTGCTGGCCGACGCCCACGAACCGGAAGCACACAAACCACTTTTCGAACAGCTGATCGACGGTGACCTGCTTGCCTTGGTCAAGGACCAAAAGATTGACCAGATTGACCAATTGCTGGAAAGCGTTCTGGGCCCCGGCTACCGATATCACCAGTTAATGCCATCCAACCAGCAGCCCCAGGAGTGACATGGAGCCCGTTTTCATCATCGCAACCCTTTGTTACATGCTCAGCTGTGCCTGCTATTTCGGCTATCTTTTTTTTCAGAAACCGATCCTCCAGCGGACTGCCGTCGGGATGATGGCAGCCGGGTTTGCCATGCACACGGTTTACCTGATCGCCTGCGGCATCCGGGCGGGACACTTTCCGGTCAACAACCTCCATGAAACCCTGTCGGTCACCGGCTGGGCGATCGCGGCGGTATTTCTGGCCTTTTTCTTCAAGTATAAACTTAAAGTGCTGGGTATTTACGCCGCACCGCTGGTCATCCTGGTAATGATCGCCGCCTACCAGATGCCCAGGCCGATGTCCCAGACCCCTCAGCTGCTGAAAAGCTGGTGGTTGGCGGCCCATATCATCACTATCTTTCTGGGCAATGCGGCCTTCGCCCTGGCTTGCGGCCTGGGCATGTTATACCTGCTCCAGGAAAACGCCATCAAAAAGAAAACCCGGGGGTTTTTCTTCAGCCGCCTGCCATCTCTGGAACTGCTGGACACCACCGGCTATGCCAGCATCGTCGTAGGTTTTTCGATGATTACCATCGGTTTGATTACCGGTGTCGTATACGCCAAGGCCATCTGGGGGCGGTTCTGGAGCTGGGACCCCAAGGAGGTCTGGTCCGCCATCACCTGGCTTTTTTACGCGGCACTGCTCCACGAACGGCTGACCGTCGGGTGGCGGGGAAGGCGGGCGGCAATCATGGCCATCATCGGTTTTGGCGTCATTCTGTTCACTTTTTTCGGGGTCAACTTTCTGCTGCAGGGTCACCACGGATCTTTTACGGCCATGTAGGCCGATGACAGGACAGAAAACCGGCCCCTTGAAGCGACAATTCAGCGCCTGGACAGGCACTGATCAGCATGACTCGGACCAACTGTGATAATGAACTATGCGTGATATTGTATTGCTTGGATTGAATCACAAAACCGCTCCTGTGGACGTTCGGGAGTGCATTGCCTTTTCGGCCGACGAAACCGACCGGGCACTGGCGATGCTCCGGGAAAACCCGACCATCGGAGAGTCGGTCCTTTTTTCCACCTGCAATCGGATCGAACTGCTCATGGCCGTCGATGAGCGCGATGCAGCGGTAGCCATTGCCAAACAGTTTATTGCCGAATTCAAGAAAGTACCCCTTTCCCAGTTTGAGAAATCCCTCTATCAGTATGTCGGAGACGAAGCCGTCCGGCACACCTTGCAAGTGGCCGCCAGTCTCGATTCCATGGTGGTAGGCGAACCCCAGATCCTCGGCCAGATGAAAGAGGCTTATCGCAAGGCCACCGTGGAGAAAACCTCCGGCGTGATCCTCAACAAGCTGCTGCACCGCACCTTCTTCGTGGCTAAAAAAGTGCGCACGGAAACCGGGATCGGCGACCATGCAGTCAGCATCAGCTACGCCGCCATCGAACTGGGAAAAAAAATCTTCGGCGACCTTGATGGCAAGCGCGTCATGCTGATCGGCGCCGGAGAGATGGCCGAACTGGCCGTCGAACATCTGATCCGCAACCGGGCCGGTACCCTTACCGTTGCCAACCGCACCTTTTCCCGTGGCGTCGAACTGGCCAACCGTTTTCGAGGAAAAGCGATTAAGTTCGAAGAGATTATCGACTGCATCGATGATGTAGACATCGTCATCAGTTCCACCGGCGCCAACGAATATGTGCTTCGGAAAAATCAAATTAAAGCCGCCATGAAAAGCCGCCGCAACCGCAGCCTGTTTTTCATTGACATCGCCGTTCCAAGAGACATTGATCCGGACATCAACAGGATCAACAATGCCTATGTTTACGACATCGACGACCTCAAGGGAATCGTGGATGAAAACATCGAAGACCGCAACCGGGAGGCCATAAAGGCCCAGCGAATCATCGACGAGGCGGTGATTGGATTTCGCAAATGGGTTGACACCCTCAAGGTGGTACCGACCATCGTCTCACTGCGAGGCAAAGTTGAAACCATGGCCCGGCAGGAATTGGAAAAGACGCTGGTATCGTTGGGCCATCTCTCCGAATCTGACAAACGGACCATCGAACGCATGACAGGTGCCCTGGTGAACAAAATTCTCCACGAACCCACGGATTATTTGAAGAAGGATGGCTGCCGCGGCAATAAATCCATCGCATTGGACCTGACGCGCAAACTCTTCAATCTGGAGGAAGATAATTGAAAAAAATCGCATTCTTATTTCCCGGACAGGGCTCTCAAACGGTAGGCATGGGGTATGACCTGTTCCAGGAATATGGCTTTGTAAGGGAGATCTTCGCCGCAGCCGATGATATTGCCGATGTTCCTATTTCCCAATATTGTTTCAAAGGTCCGATGGAAACCTTGACGGAAACCGTCAACCTGCAGCCGGCTGTTACGGCTGTCAACCTGGCTTGCCTGGACGCCATTCAGCGTGCCGGAATCAATTGCGGATTTTCCGCCGGCCACAGTTTGGGTGAATACAGTGCGCTGGCTTCCGCAAAGGTCGTGTCCATGGCCGATACCCTTCGTTTGGTGTTCAAGCGGGGCGAATTGATGCACCGGGAATCATTGAGACACAAGGGTGCCATGAGCGCCATCATCGGGTTGGATATCCAGGCAGTAGACGCGCTGGTTGAAGCCGGCCGGAAGACGGGTGTACTTTCCGTGGCCAATCACAATTCCGAACAGCAGATCGTTGTCACCGGTACGCCTGAAGCGGTGGCGGCAATCTCGGAAACGGCTAAATCACAGGGCGCCAGAGCGATTCCCCTGAAGGTGAGCGGGGCCTGGCACAGCGATTTGATCAAGGGTGCCGAGGACGAATTCATTGCCTATCTAAACACCTTTGCATTCAACTCACCGGCAAACAAGATCATCCACAACGTTACAGCTGACCAGTGTGAGGACGGAAAAACAATCCAGCGGCTCATGGCGCTGCAGCTTTGCAGTCCGGTGCGGTGGTACGATTCAATCCGTCGTTTGGTGTCTGAAAAGGTGGAGGTGTTCGTGGAAGTGGGTCCGGGAAGGGTCCTGACAGGTCTGCTGAAAAAAATTGTTCCCCTGGATTATGACCATGAGGTCTATACTGTCAGCAACATGAAAACGCTGGAAACGCTGATCTCAGAGCTGTCCTGAAGGCCGGCAACTACTTGATTAAATTTAGTTCGCGGATCGACGGCGACGGCACAATAGCACTTTACATGACCATTTCCTTGTGTTAGTTTTCTTTTTTTATCAGCAATAGTAACCTTCACCTTTGCGGGATTGAGCGATGAACAAAAAAGATCGAGAATTCTTTAAAGAGCTCCTTCACGAGCGTCTGCAGGAACTACTGAGTCATGCAGGCGAAACCGTTTCGGGCATGACGGAACAGAAAGAGACGTTTCCGGACCCCACGGATCGGGCAGCATTGGAATCGGATCGCAACTTCATGCTGCGCATTCGCGATCGCGAGCACAAGCTGATCAAGAAAGTGAAAAAGGCACTTGATCGGGTCGATGGTGGCACCTTTGGGATCTGCGACAAGTGTGGTGAAGACATTTCCATAGAGCGGCTCAAGGCAAGACCGGTCACCACCCAGTGCATCGATTGCAAGACCAAAGAGGAGGCTTTTGAAAAAGCCCTTGGCATTTGACCCGCATACCGGTATCGATCTGCATGTCCACTCAACAGCCTCTGACGGCACGCTGACACCACCCGAGATTTTGGAGATGGCAGTTCAGCTCGGCCTTAAAGCCGTCTCCATTACTGACCACGACACCATTTCCGGTTCAGCCGCAGCCCTTGCCAACGGAATTCCCGGGACCCTTGAATTTATTACCGGAATTGAAATCAGTGCCGCGGCACCCGATGGGTATCCATCCGGAAGCAGCGTCCATCTTCTCGGATATGGGTTGGATATTTCAGATGCATCACTGAATCAACTGCTGACTGTCCTTCAATCCTCCCGGGAAAACCGGAACCCTCAGATCGTCCAACGGCTGAGCGCCCTGGGCATGGACGTAACCATGGAGGAACTGGCCCTGGTTGTCGGTGATGCCACCGCTGGACGTCCCCACATTGCCCAGCTGATGGTCGCCAAAGGTCTGGCTGATTCAATTGACGACGCATTCGACCGGTTTTTAGGAAAAAACAAACCGGCATATGTCGAGAAACACCGCGTGCCGATGATTGATGCCATTGGGACCATAAAATCTGCAGGCGGTGTGGCGGTGCTTGCCCACCCGTATCTGAATGACGCGGTCGATATAGACCACTTCGAGCCATTTCTGCTGACACTTAAAGAGATGGGGCTTGAAGGCGTCGAGGCCGTTTATCCCGAACATCCCGAAGCGGCCACAGCGCGTTATTGCCAGCTGGCCCAGAAGCACAACCTCCTGATCACCGGTGGCACCGACTTTCACGGTGCCGTTACCCCGGGGATCCAGATGGGTTTTGGTGCGGGCGACTTTCATGTACCCTATTTTCTTTATGAACGCCTGATGGCGCGCCTGGAACCATGAACATGGATGACACGACTCCCGAAAACGCCACCCATGAAAACCTGGAGCGTGCGCTCGGGTACCGGTTCAAGAGCACCGAACAGCTGACGGATGCGCTTCGCCACACCTCCTTTGTCAACGAGCAGCCCCAAACCAGCATCACCAGCAACGAGCGCCTGGAATTTTTAGGCGATGCCGTGCTCAACCTGGCCATCAGCCATCTTCTGATGGAACGGTACCCGGATCTGACCGAGGGAGAATTGTCCAGAAACCGGGCCCAACTGGTCAATGAAACCGAATTGGCCGTCATTGCCCGGGAGATCGGCCTTGGCCCCCACCTGCTGCTGGGAAAAGGGGAAGCGCTGACCGACGGCAGGGAAAAAAACTCGATTCTGGCAGATGCCACCGAAGCGGTGATCGCCGCCATTTATATCGATGGTGGATTCGATGCCGCATTTGGGTTTGTGGAGAATCAGTTCCGTGAACGGCTGCACAGCACCAACCGCACGCGCTATGAAACCGACTACAAGAGCATGCTTCAGGAACGCGTCCAGTTGATCCACCACGAAGTGCCCCGATATGAGGTCGTCGATGAGATTGGCCCGGATCACGACAAAACCTTCAGGGTTCAGATGACCGTGGCCGGGATCACCGCCGAAGGCGATGGGAAAAGCAAGAAAATGGCCGAGCAGGAGGCCGCCCGGGCGGGCCTTGATCTGTTGGATCGATCCGCTTGACCGTGCATACCCGGGACGATGCCCGACCGGCCGGCCACCCCCTGATCATCCCTATATTCATCCCCCACAGGGGATGTCCCCACCAGTGCATCTTCTGCAACCAGCACGCCATCACCGGCAAGACCGCCCGGAAGCCATCTGCGGACCAGATCCAGCAGGAAGTGAATCGATTTTTAAAATACGGCAAAAAGCGGCCCTCTGAGGTCCAGATCTCCTTTTTCGGTGGCAACTTTCTGGGGCTTGAAAAAGCAACCATCCGGTCACTGCTGGGGGCCGCCTTGCCCTTTGTGCGGACAACGGATGTGGACAGCATTCGCTTCTCCACACGGCCGGACACCGTCAGTCAGGAATCCCTGAACCTGCTGGACGGGTTTCCGGTCTCTACGGTGGAATTAGGCGTTCAATCCATGAACGATCATGTTCTCGACGCCGCCGGGCGAGGGCACCGGGCATCGGACACGGTGGCCGCCGCCGGCCTGCTGAAAAAGCGGGGTTACGAGATGGGCCTGCAGATGATGGTAGGGCTCCCTGCGGACGACGACAACGGCGCCATGGAAACGGCCTGCCGGATCGCTGAGTTAGGGCCGGATTTTGTCAGGATTTATCCCACGCTTGTCCTGGAGGGCAGCCAACTGGCCAGCCGATTCAGAGACGGTCACTACCACCCCATGGCGCTGGCAGCGTGTGTCACGCTGGTGAAACGGCTGTTCCTTTATTTCAACGCCCAACATATACCGGTCGTCCGCATGGGGCTTCAGGCCTCGGACGGATTGACCCGGACGGGCGGCTTTATCGCCGGCCCCTACCATCCGGCCTTCGGTCACCTGGTGCACGGGGAAATTGTTCTCGATGCCGTTTCATCCGCGCTGGACCGGATGGAAAAACGACCGGACCCGCTGACCATATCCGTCCACCCCAGCATGGTTTCCCGCGTTCAAGGCCTGCACAAACAAAATATCTGCCGCTTGAAGACAGCTTTTGATCTGAAAAGAATAGTCCTGCATCAGGATGGGTGTATAGGGAAAGACCATCTGGTGGTCGCTGAAGAACACATTACCCTTCCGTAGCCGCCGGAAACACCGATTTTTATGCCTCCTGAACGCAAAAACCCCCTCCTGTTACGGCGAGGGTTCTTGATAAGGATCGATCGTTAGCTGCACGAATACATCTTCCGAGGACCGATCAGATCAGGCGGCCGGGGCTTTCTTGAACCGTGCAATAAGTTGCCTGACCCAAATTCCACTCAAGATATAAGAGTAAAGCCAGGTACCAAAAATTATCAAAATGAAGGACTTGACGATGTCCATGGCGCTGCCGTTGAGCGAAAAAGCCGGCACGTAGCCGAACAGAAACGGCCCCAGGTATAGAAACTTGGCGAACTTGAACGAGGCGAAGGCCGTGCGCCACATGTTGGCCTTGGCGATCGTCGCCCCCGCGAAAGCGGCGATGCACACCGGCGGCGTGATGTTGGAATCCTGGGAGAGCCAGTAAACAATCATGTGGGCGGCGATCTCGTTGACCCCCAGATGGGTCAGAGCCGGCACAGCCACCACGGCCGTGATCAGGTAGGCCGCGGTGACCGGCACCCCCATGCCGAGGACGAGGGAGGCCAATGCGATCAGAAAAATAGTCATCACCAGCGAACCGCTGGCCAGTTCAATGACGATGTCGGCAAAGGTCAGTACCAGCCCGGTAAAGGTCAATACGCCGATGATAATACCAATGACGCCGAGGGTGGCACCGATTTTCAGGCTGTTTTCCGTTCCGGATCGGGACGACTCGACAAATCGTTTCAGCCCCAACTTGATGGCCGGCCGATGCTCTTTTTTGATTGCATACCAGATTACGCGCAGGGCGATGCCGGTGAACACCATTGTCTTTTCGGAAAACATGTGACGGTCGTCATCGACTATGTCATGGATTACGCTCATAAACTGGGAATCACCTCAACCTTGAACCGGGACGTGTCGTTGGCTCTGGGGTCATCGGGTGTGTCTCTCTTCGAGCTTGTCAGCGCTTACTCCGTCTTTACCATCCAAGGTTTTCGGGTAAACCCCTGCTTCGTGACGCGCGTGATCGATCGCAACGGTAATGAACTCGAAAAGTTCATCCCTGCCAAAGAAAAAGTGATCGACCCAAGCACGGCCTTTATTATGACCAGCCTGCTCGAAGGTGTGGTCCATGACGGCACCGGCTGGCGCGCCAAAGCGCTCAAATGCCCGGTGGCCGGTAAAACCGGAACCACAAACGACCTCTACGACGCCTGGCTCATGGGGTTTACACCGGAGTACACGGCCGGCGTGTGAGTCGGATTTGACGAGGAAGCGTCTTTAGGGCAGTTAGAAACCGGTTCCAAAGCCGCCAGTCCGATCTGGGTCGGTTTCATGGAGCAGATTCTGGCCGACAAGCCGGTGCAGGTTTTTCAAGTACCCGAGGGAGTCGTGTTCACCCAGATCGATGCCATGACCGGCTTGCTGCCGGTCGCCGAGTCCCCCAAAACGATTTTTGAATGTTTCAAGGAGGGGACGGTACCCACGGAGAACGCACCTCGACCGGGAGTGGCGACTGAACCGGAACAGTTCTTCAAAATGGATATGTAGACAAATTGCTGGCGCAATTTTTGATGAGTAACGGCTGACTGTCTGAGCCATCTACGGGGATTTAGGCCGGTTCCATCATTAGTGTTGCATGAACAGAAAATTATATAATTGCCGTCAATGCGCATTGGCTGCGGCTGACTTTTCCTTTTTGAGTTTTTGCCGCTCTTCAATCGGCAGGATCAGAGTGGGATCCCGGCGGATACGGATTTTCTGCATGAAATAGACCAGCACCCACAAGGCAATGCCGGAGGCATCCACGATGAAGGTCGGCAAGTCGATTCCGGTGACCGCCATGATCATGTGCGGGAAAAAAAGAATCAGCGTCGACACGGCGCAGATGACCCACTCCAGGATATTCGTGGGGCAGAGGAAGTACCCCATGGTCAGGCTGCCGAAAGCGATGGTTCCCAGGACAATGGTGATCATGGTGGAGACAACCTGGTACCAGGGCATGATGTTATCGGGTCCGCCCAACAGAAATCCCGGGGAAAAGGCAAATAAAAACGGTCCGATGTAGAGCATCTTGGCAAACTTGAAGGCCGTCCAGCCCGTTTTCCAGGGGTCCGAACCGGCAATGGCCGCCCCGGCATAGGCCGCCACGCACACCGGCGGCGTGATGTTGGAGTCCTGGCTGAACCAATAGACGATCATGTGCGAGGCGATCAACGCCCAAGCCACCTGACCCATGATCAAAGCGCGCTGAGGATCACCGGGCAAGAGCTCGCCCAAGGGCAGCTGCAGCTCCATGAAACCGACGCCCCATTGGCTGCGGGTGATCATGTCGGCAAGAGCGCCGACGGCCAAAACGGCGGTAATGAGGTAAGCCGCCGTGACCGGCACGCCCATGCCGAGCACCAGAGACGCCATCCCAACCAACAAGATGGCGATGATCAGGTTGCCGGCCGACAGCTCGATGATGATCTGGGAAAACCTCAAGCCGATCCCGGTAAGCTGAATCGTGCCGACGATGATGCCGATCACCCCGACCGTGGCGCCGATGATCAGCGTGGCGCGGGCGCCCTCGTTCATCGCCGCGAAGATTTCCTTCGGCCCCATACGGCTGTCCTTGGTGAGCCAGCTCACGCCGACACACGAGAGGATCGACCAGAAGGCCGCATACCCCGGCGAATAGCCTATGAGCATCATCACCACGATGATGACCAGGGGCACCGACATGAACCACTGCTGCTTGAGGATCATCCAGGCGGTCGGCGCGTTGTCTTCCCGAATGCCCACCAAGCCGTAGCGCTTGGCCTCGTAGTGGACCATCACGAACACCGACAGGAAGTAGATCAAGGCTGGAAAAATGGCCATGAGCATGATCTTAACGTAGGGGATCTCGGTCATTTCGGCCATGATGAATCCGCCGGCGCCCATGATCGGCGGCATGAACATGCCGCCGATGGAGGCCGAGGGTTCGATGGCGCCGGCCACGTGCGGCTTGAACCCGGCCTTCTTCATCAGAGGAATGGTAAAAGCACCGGTGGAAACCGTGTTGGCGATGGCCGACCCCGACACCGAGCCGAAGAAACCGGAGGCCATCACGGCGACCTTGGCCGGACCACCCACCGCCTTGCCGGCCAGCGCCATGGGCAGATCAAGGAAGAAGCGGCTGGCGCCGGAGAATTTCAGGAAGGAACCGAAGAAGATGAACAGGATCACGTAGGTCACCAGCACGCTGGCCATGATGCCGAAGACGCCCTCCTGTTTGTAATAGATGTGGTTCAGCGCGCGGTCGATTTTAAACCCGGTGTGGGCAAAAGCATCGATCACCGGCACGCTGTGGAGTAGGTCGCCGTAGAAAGCGTACAGCAGGAAAGCAACGCCCACCAGGGTCATGGACCACCCCAGCACTCGGCGGGCCACATCTAAAGATATCAGAATGCCCAAAAAGCTCACAGCCGTGTCCAAGGGTGTCTCGGAACCCATGCGGTAGTTGATTGCGGCGTATTCCATAATATAATATCCAACCGCGAATATGGCCGCCAGGGCCAGGAAGATGTCCATCGCTATGGGGGCATTGCCCTCACTCTTGCCCCAGTGGCGGACTGGGACGAAAAAGACACCGGCCGCCGCCGCGCTCACAACAGCGTAAAACCAGTTCACGCCGGTAAAAGGCTCCCGGGCGCCCTGGGTGCCCAGCAGGAAATGGAGCGCGAAATAGAAAATCAGAAAAAGTGTCAGGAAGGGGATGGCGCTGTCGATGTAATACCCGAGCGTTTTCGTCGTCTTGGAGGTGAACGGGTAGTTGAGGAAAATCAGCACGTAGGTGAGCATCACATATAAGCCGAGGAAATACTGGGTGTCCACCGGCGTGGCGGCGCAGTATATGTAAAAGAGTACCATGCCGACGGCCAGGCTGGAGGAAAACCAGTACCATAAGCCGCTCAAGGATCGACCGGACCTGGCATCCTTGGCAATGATCTCCTTCAATTTTTCCTGGTCGACAGCCGTCGTGGGAACTTCTGGCTCTGTCATGTCGTTTTCCTCGTGCAGCGAGCCTTCGCCGCTGGCACCTGCAAATTAAGGGTAAAAGGGGAAGCGCGTGACCGGCGGTTTCCCCTTTTACCCGGTTGGCTCTAAATACATCCCTACGGCATCAATTTGGCCGGGATCTCCTTGCCCTGTTCTTTCCAGAACTTCACCGCTCCCGGATGCAGGGGCACCGAGGCGCCGCTGAAGCCGTTTTCCAAGGTCATTTCATTAAACGATTTCTTGGCCATCACCATGGCCTCCATGCCTTCCTTGGACCACAGGGTCTTCATGATCGTGTAGACCAGGTCCTCGGGGATGTCCTTGCTGGTGGTCAAAATGCAGGCATCCTGAAAGCTCTTGGTCGCCGGCATGTCCTTGCCGTAAGTGCCTGCCGGAATGGTCATCGGCGAATAGGCGAACGCCTCGTAGAATCCGGTCTTCTCGGCATCGACCCCCACGTCCACTAGGGCGATCTTCATCTGCACGGCGGCTTCGATAATGGAGCGGTTGGGGTATCCGACCAGGACCCAGAAGGCATCGATCTTGCCGTCCTGGAAGGCACTGGCCGCCTGGCTGTACCCCAGGAAGTCCGGATTGAAGTTGTCCCAGAGGCCGATGTGGCGAAAGAAACGCTCCGCGCTGGCAGCGGCGCCGGATCCGGCATTGCCGAGGGCCACACGTTTGCCCTTAAGGTCCATGGCACTCTTAACACCGCTGTCGGCCCGCACGACCAGCTGGGCCGGGGCGCCGTAGAGATACCCCATGGAACGGATTTTGTCGTACTTGGCGGGATCTTGCGGCAGCTTGCCCAAAGATCCCAGGGCGCTGTCTACGGCGTAGCAGAGGCCGAAATCGGATTCGCCGTTGTGAACGCGCTTGAGGTTTTCCACCGAACCGCCGGAACCAACAGACGAGGCCTTTATGTTGGGGTTCACCTTGGGCACGTAAACCGCCATGCCGTTTGTGAAGGTGTTGAAGGTGCCGCCCGTGGGGCCACCGCCGATCTTGATGCTGTAGTCGGCGGCCGGAGCCGGAGTGATACCCAGAGCGATAAGCGCAACAGCCAGTAGTCCGATCATGAGATGTTTCTTCATTCGACGTTCTCCTTTTTGGGTTTGTGGTCCATCAGTTTTTTGACCTTGTTCATTTATCTATCCTTTGTCATCGAGGGTGTAAATTCCTGATCTTCTGATTTGTTTGTCGGAAAATCGATGATTTTAGTGTCAAAAAATTTCTGACAAAATTGAGCACGCTGCGGTTGTCGTGTTATAAGCTGTGGTTGTCGTGTTATAAATCGATCAGACGGTTTTGAATGGCAAAACGCGACAGTTCGGCATTGTTGTGCAAATCGAGTTTCTTCAACAGGTGGGAGCGACACGTGTCGACGGTTTTGATGCTGATACCGTACATCGTGGCAATTTCCCGGTTGATGTTACCCATGGCCAGGCGTCGCAGCACCTGCAATTCGCGCATGGAGAGAGCATTCAGGGCGGTCTGCCCCTGCTTGCCCCTGGCTACTCTGAGGGCGAGGGCTTCGGCCGCCTCCTCGGTGAGATAGCGACTGCCGCCGATAACTTTGCGGATGGCGTTGACCAGTTGTTCGGGGGCGAATTGCTTGGTGATGTATCCCATTGCCCCGGCCTCGATCGCCCGCACCACATATTGCCCTTCCTCGTGCATGGTCAACACCAGGACCGGCAGCTTTGAATAAAGAGCAATGAGCCGGCTGATGAATTCAAGGCCGTCCAAACCGGGCATGAAAA
The DNA here is from genome assembly GCA_963697225.1 of uncultured delta proteobacterium. Taxonomy (GTDB): domain Bacteria; phylum Desulfobacterota; class Desulfobacteria; order Desulfobacterales; family Desulfosarcinaceae; genus Desulfosarcina. The sequence continues at coordinate 46,688 of CAVONM010000023.1, read as the reverse complement.
TGTCCACCACAGCCACATCGGGCATTTCTTTCTCCACCGCCCGCAGGGCTTCGCGCCCGTCCGCAGCCTCGGCAATCACTTCCATGTCACCGCTCTCTTCGATCAGCCGGCGCAAACCGGCGCGAACGATGCTGTGATCATCTGCTAATAAAACTTTAATCATGCAATGGCAACCATCAGATGATGTTCATCAGATAATTTCGGCGCCGGCCAGCGGCACATTGAACGAGACCCGTGTGCCCCTGCCCGGCGCGGATACAATTCCCAAATCTCCGCCGGCCAGTTTGGCCCTTTCGTTAATGCCAGCCAGGCCCAGCCCCTCGTTCTCCCCAAGAGCGTCCGCATTGAACCCCGGCCGTCATCCATCACCGCCAGGGTCAACAATCCGTTGTTCAGACCAAGCCGCAAGTCGACATGGCCGGCCGCGGCATGACGAGCCACGTTGGTCAAGGCCTCCTGTGCAATCCGGTAGGCGGCGGTCGAAACGGTTTCCCTGGTGGCGGGGATGCTGCTGTGTTCAAATGCACAGGTGATGCCGGTGCACTTTTCGAAATCGGTGGTAAACAGCTCCAGTGCATCCACCAGCCCCAAATCGTCCAAAATGCCGGTCCGCAGCCGGAAGGCCAGGTTGCGCACATCTGCGATGGTTTTATCGATCAAGTGGCACTTTGTCAATGCCCGCTCGGCAGCCCTGAAATCACGGCCTTTCAGGTGTTCCTGAATCCAGATGGCATCCATGCGCAGGGCGGTCAGCACCTGGCCGAGTTCATCGTGGAGTTCCCTGGCAATGGCCGCGCGTTCTTTTTTCCTTATTGGCCATAATGCTTCCCGACAGACGGCGGGGTTGGTCCTGGGCTTTTTTGGCCGCGGTTATGTCGGTGGCGACGCTGCACATGCCGCGGGGATTGCCGGACCCGTCGTACACCGGAAACTTGACCGACAAATACGCGTGAATGCCGTCCCTGTGCGGAATCCGCTCTTCGACCTGTTACGAACGTCTTTCCCTCAGTACGTCGCTATCGTGTCGACGAAACTGGCCGGCCGCCTTAGTCGGCAAGACCGCTTCGTCTGTCCGGCCACGAACCGCCTCGTTCTTCACACCGAAGAGCTCCTCGAAACGGGAGTTGACGAGAATATAGCGCCCATGGTGTCCTTGAAATATACGACCGCCGGCGTGTATTTGAGGATGCCGCTGATTTCCTTGGTCCTGAGCTGGAACTGACGCTCGAGATGCATGGAATAGCGGCTCAAGTCCTCCTTGGCCTGTTCGAGAGTTTCTTCAGCCCGTTTGCGCTCAGTGACATCGATCGACACGGCCAGCGTTCGCGTCATTTTTCCTTCCGTGTTCCTGTCGGCAATGGCCGAAAGCAGAATATCGATCTCCTGGCCGTTTTTCTTGACGAACCGGTAGCGGACTTCCTTACAGCTGCCGGTCTTGAAAAATACAGGGAAGACGACTCTCTCCTCAGCATAACGCCGGAAGTCTGTGGTCGATAAGATAATAGGAATTTTATTTTATGGATCATAAGTATAGCAAAAATGGCATTGTATGTCAATAACCATGTAGATACAAGACGTTGTGTGGCTTTATTAGCCAGCATTCATCGGCAAAGGGGGCTTGGTCCAAAAAATTAAAACACACAGTTTTAGCACTTGAATCACCATCAAATTTAGTGTTTTTCCTGAAATTGGGACGCAAATCCGGTGTATGCCCAAGGCGTATAACTCAGACATTATTGGAGCCAGTTGTCGATGGGGGGAAGCTGTAATATCATGGTAAATTTGTTCTAACACCGTAAGTTGCAGGCACATGCGTTTTTAGTCATTCGCAAGTAATCAAACACCGGGCGTACGTTACGCATGAGTTGTCGCATTTTCTGCGGGACACTGCGTACACCTTTTGACTTAATGATGCTAATCGCAAAACGCCGCAAGCGTGTGATATTTTCCGGGCCATGGCCCTTGCGTATCCGGCTGCGGTCTTCATCATAGTTCCAATCGATGCGGTATGGCGGTCTTGATTTCATTGGTGCGCTTAACCTCTTGGTCGGATACGGGCAGGGTTCCTACTTTTTTTGGGTGTAGCAGGTCTTGCTCTGATGACCGATTGCGCTCATGATGTGAGTCTGATAGCCGCTATTATCAATGGTATTACACATGGTTTTTCCATCAATGGCCAGACTTTCACCCTGCTACCCATAAGCTTGATTCCAGCGCTGTAGTGCATGGTCGAGATGCATGGGTTCCACGCGGATCAGGACATCACGGATGATGGATAGGCTCGGTACAATGTAGCGCCGGCTTTGGTATCGGCAGCCGAAACGCTGCCGGGCCTTTTTTCTGAAGCCTTTGGCCCAATCCGAGATAGCCAGGTAGCCGCGCATCCCACAAAGGGTTGCGCCGGCGGCAATGGCTAAGACCGTAGAGAGTCGATGACGTCGTCCTTGGAGACGGCGCGGATCTGGGATGTTTTTAAAAAAAGTCGGGCAAGGAGTCCATCTGTTTTGCACTGAGCATGATTTTTTTACCTCCTGTACGATAAGCTGGATCGAGGATAAGCCGGGATAACAGTGATTGCGCATCAGCGGTTAATGGTTTGACAAAAACCATCTTGAGCGACTGCGCTGTGGCGCTATAGCCTTATCGGGTCCGATGAAAGCCCTTGGTGTTGCCCACATATATCCAGTTGTCTGCTTTGTAAATAGTTCCCTGGAACTGTTGTGGGTCCACAAAGGTCTCGAGCAGTACAACCGTATGGCCGAAAACAGCTTGCCAATCGACCAGCAGTCTTTTTTGGCACAACGATAGAACGCGGGAGGCCAACTTCGGGAAAGGCCCGTCCGGCAGGATCAGAAAACGGCTGTTATTGGTGACCCGTTTGAACCGATCGTACTGATGGCGAAAGTCCCATCCGATCCAGCGATCCCTTGCCGAACACTTCAACGCGGCAGCGGAAAAACTCAAAAGCGCAACCCATTGATCACCAAAGGTGGCAACATACCATAGAGTTTCGCTGATCTTAGGCAGAGCACCCAGTTAATGATGATCCTGCATCAGTTACTGAAAATGCTTTTCTTCAAACGGACGGGCGGGACGGACAAGGACTTTTAACAGATTCAATACAACTACCCCCAGGATGAAGTATCATATGACTGATTATATACCTCATCCGGAGGCGTTTGTTCAGAGTGCTCTTCAAATAGCTGATATTACTTTATTGATAAGATAGAACAAAATCACCCTGGGGGTATTTCTGATTGTCGTGTAATACTTTTTCTTACAAAAAAGGCCACGGGAAGATCGCGAGCCACTGAGGAAGCTGTCATTTTTCATCAACGGCTTAACTGTTGCGGATCGGTGAGGACTCCTGCTAAAAGCCAGAATTGCTGCGCAGCAACCTATGGATGAAATCGAGTTTCAGTTCGCTCACTGTCGCGGTTCACGTCACCCTCAATTGACAGTAAAGGCATCATGTTCGTTGACAACACCCGTGCATTCAACCATGCCATGATAGGAACCACACTCGGCGCCATGATGATCAGTTTTTCCGCGGTTTGGGTAAAACTGGCCCATGTCGCCCCTACGGTCTCCGCATTTTATCGGGTTTTTTTTGGTGGCATTTTTTTGATGGCCATCCTGATTGCCCGCCGTGAAAAGCTCTGGCGGGGATGGCATTGTCTGAGGTTGTCGCTGCTCGCCGCCATCTTCTTTGCCCTGGATCTGTATGCCTGGCACCGCAGCATCGCCTATGTGGGACCGGGCCTGGCCACCATTTTGGGTAACTTCGAGGTGTTTCTGGTACCGGTTGTTGGTGTGATCCTGTTCGGGGAACGGCTGAACTTGCGGTTTGTCCTCTCCGTGCCCCTGGCGGTGGCAGGTCTGTTTATGATCGTGGGTATTGACTGGGAGCAGCTGAGCCCGGACTATCAAACCGGCATTTATTACGGCCTTTCCACGGCCCTTTTTTACACCGGTTTTTTGATCGCCCTGCGAAAACTTCAATCCCATGCGTCAAAGCCGTCGGCAGTCCTCAGCCTGATGGTGGTTTCCTTTTCCACGGCACTCTATCTTGCCCTGGAAATGATCCGGGCTGGTGAATCGTTTGTCATCCCTGATCTTCAAAGCGGGTTCTCGCTGGTGGCGCTGGGCCTGATGTGCCAGACCCTGGGGTGGCTGCTCATCACCCGCTCCCTGCCCCGGATTCCCGCTGCCATTGCCGGGCTGATCCTGTTGCTTCAACCGTCGCTCTCTTTTGTCTGGGATGTCCTGTTCTTTCACCGGGCCACGTCGACCACGGCGTGGGCCGGTGTCATCCTTGCCCTTTCAGCCATTTACCTGGGCGTCACCAGCGGCCGGAAGATGCCGGCAACGTCCAGCTAAAGCAATCGTTTACATTCAAATCGGTTATGCGTTAGCATGGAACGGATATAGAACGACAGGAACCCCGGCAGCCTCCCAGCGGCTTGCCGTGGGGAGGCGTAGACCATAACGGCCACCTTCCAATCAAGGAGGATTCCCATCGAAACCGCTGCCGAAAAATCATCTGCAATCGTCCGGGAGATCGTCGACCTGACCAAGGATCTGATCCGCTTTAAATCCACGCATACCCGACCGGAAGAGATCCAAAAGTGCGCCCGGTTCATCGAAACATGGTTCAAGGGTCACGACATCGCCTGCACCGTCGTTGACAACAAGGGCGTGCCATCGATTCGTGCATTCCCGGCAGGCCGGCAGACCCCGCTTTTGCTGATGTCGCATATCGATGTAGTCAACGCCGACGACTCGCTGTTTGAACCCGTTGAAAAGGGCGGCAGGCTTTACGGCCGCGGGGCCATCGATGACAAGTACGCCGCGGCCCTGTCCATGGTGCTGCTGAAGAACCGAATCCAATCCGATCGCCGCCAGGGACTGGACAACCGCGCCCTGCCCCTTGGCGTGCTGATCACCGGTGATGAAGAGATTGGCGGATACAACGGCGCGCGCAGCACCCTCGGCAAAATCCACTGCGATTTCTGCATTGCACTGGACGGCGGCCGCGTGGATAAGATCGTGGTCAAGGAAAAGGGTATATTACGGCTCAAGGTGGTTGCCAGCGGCAAAACAGCCCACGGGGCGCGGCCCTGGCAGGGAGAAAACGCCATCGAACGGCTGATGGCGGATTGCCTCGTCGTCAAAGCGTTTTTCGACGGGCTTGCGGAACCGGAGCACTGGCATCGCACCATGAATCTTTCCGTGTTCCACGCCGGCGACGCGGTCAATCAGGTACCGGACAAGGCGGAAGCCACATTCGATATCCGCTACACGGAAAATGACGATGTGGACGACCTGGTCCATCGAATCCAGGCGGCCGTAACCGGCGAGGTGATCACGGAAGAGCGCGAACCTCTGTTCGTCAGTCCGGAATCACCCTATCGGGAACGGCTGCTGGCCCTGGCCACGGAGACCCGCACCGGCATTGCCCACGGCGCCAGCGACGCCCGCTTTCTGTCCCAGTTCAACATCCCGGGCGTCGTGTGGGGCGCGGACGGCAACAGCAGCCAGCATTCCATGGTGGAGCATGTTGAAATCCAAAGCATTTCAATTCTTTACGACCTGCTGGATCGCTTTGTGACCAATATCCAGGAGAATCCCATTTAGCAGCTGTTAGCGCGTCCCTCTGTATTTCAGGTGCTCAGCCGGCCCACAGAACGGTTGCCATCATTGATGCGGTGATCCGGGGGAGCCATGCGGGGGTGCACCGTGGAGCAGCCCCATCAGCTTCATCAAGGTCAAGGCGACGGCCATAATACCGGCAAAAACCAGAATGGCCACCCACAGGGGCCACCCCCACCACAAGGGACCATTGACCAGAATCGTGCAACCCCCGACCACCGGCAGGGAGAAGACGTTCATCACCGCAAGCTCGTAAGCCACCGGGGTTTTGAAGTCCGGGTCGACGATACGCAGCAGCAGCAGACCGCAGGACACCGTGCCGGTGACGACGCCGTATATTGCGGCGGTGCGCTCCAGACTGTAAGCGGAGAGGCGCCGGCCAAAATAAATCACCAGCGCCGTGGTCATGACACCGTTGACCAGGGCGATGAGGCTGATGGGCAGCAGGTACTCCCAGACGATTTTCAATTCAATGGCTGCCACCGTGGCCACAATCAGGAAATCGACCGAAAAGCCGGTTATCCGGCGCTGCACACCGGCATCAGCCAGACTTTGAATATTCAGCCGTTGCATGGCCCATTTAACCGTCAGGGCAACCCCCAGGCCGAAAAAAAAGAAGAATCCCCAGAGCATCCCGGCCACGTCCACAGGCAAAAAACCGCCGAGAAGATGGATGATCCCGTAGGTGATTCCATAAACCCCACCCACCAGGGCCGATTGAAAAGCCAGGGTTTCTGCATTTCCAGAATGAATGGTCAGCCTGCCGGCTGATTCCGCATTCCCCTGTCGATTGAGAATGCCGGTAAGGAAATCTGTAGGAAGCTGCCGCGGACCAAAGGTGGCCCGTCCGCTGCGGATGCCCCGGTTCACCAACGGAACGCCGACGAAAAAAGCAAAAAAATAACCCACCGCAGCAAAGGTCAATCCAATCGTGGCGGCATCGGCAAACCCAACGCCCTCCCATACCTTGCCGATGGACAGGGCCTGCCCCGGCCCCTCGTTAAATCCCAGAGGCACCAGGAATCCGAAGGTGGGAAAAAGCTGAACGCCAAACCAACCCAACAGGATCACCATCAATCCTCCCAGAATCGCCTGCATGGGAAAGGTGAGCCCCTGCATCAGCGCCATCCATGCCGGCCCCTTGACCATCTGTTTGTTGGCTTGGTGTTCACTGCCGTTGTCGTCCCGGGTCAATCCAACGGAAATAAAAGAGATGTTGAAAAAATGATAGGCAAACGCCTCGATGGTAGCGGTTTCAAGGCCAAACACCCCCGTATGCATGAGCACCAGACCCAACACACCACCGATGAGGCAACTGGGCACCAGGAAACGCTGGAAGAACCCCACCCTGGCCCGCAGGCCAACGCCGACCAGCAGGAGCACCGACAGGAAGGCAAAGGCCAGCATACCGTCAAAAGGAAAAGGGGTATTCATGGCGTTTTCCTTATTTAGGGTTGAGAAAACATATCATTGACAAAGGTCGTGAGAATTTTTTCCCGGACCTGGGCCGGCAGGGGGTCCAGGACGCCGTTGATGTCGGCCATGCGGCTGGGAAGGGCGCCTTCTGTGACCCCTGCCGCAGCCATCATCCCCATGATCTCCTCATCGGAAATGGCCGACAGATCCACCCCTTCCAGGCTGCCTTTGATCAGACCGGCCAACTCCCCGTCCGGCATGCTTCGCGCGATATGGACGCACTCGGCCAGATTATCCAGCAATTCCTCCTCCCAGCCCACATTGGAGGCGCTGACAGACAGGTGGATGTGAGCCGGCGAATTGTCGAAGGAGAGCGACGGTTGAATATACCACCCCCGCTGGTTCATTTCATCGATAATGTGAAAAACGTTCACCTCGTCCGAAGTAAAAGAGATCAGGCACATGTCCGGGCGCGCAAGCAGCCGCAGGCCCTCGATTCGGCCGATGCCGTCAGTGATTTTCTTGACCGCCGCCAGTTTTTTCCTGGCGATTTCAAGATAACCCTCGTCACCCACATAATTGAGCACCGCCCAGGCCGCCGCCATAGGCCCGCCAGACCGGCTGCTCTGCACGGCATTGTTGACGATGGTATACCCGATCCAGCGGGAACAGGCATAAATCTGGTGCCTGCGCAACGCCTTGTTTCGGTAAAGGATCAGCGACGCCCCCTTGGGCGTGTATGCATACTTGTGAAGATCCACAGATATGGAGGTGACGCCGGGTACGGTGAAATCAAAATCCGGCACCCGTTCGCCCAGGCGGCGGAAATAGGGAAGCAGGAAACCGCCCATGCAGGCATCCGTGTGCATCCACAGGTCATTCTCCTGTGCCAGAGAAGCCAGATCCGCAATGGGGTCGACCACACCGTGGGCGTATGACGGTGCCGATCCCACAATCATGATGGACCGACCGGTGATGGCGGATTTCGTCTTTTCCACATCCGCCCGGAAGGTTTCCGGATCGACCGAAACGGTCACCGTCTTCACGCCGAGATAATGGGCCGCCTTGTGAAACGCCGCGTGGGCCGTGGCCGGCAGAATCATTTCCGGTATGGTAATGTCCGGGCGCTTTTCCCGGTAACAGTCACGGGCCGCCTTCACCGCCAGGATGATGCTTTCGGTCCCGCCTGAGGTGAAATTTCCCACCACCCCGTTGTCCCCCCGAAGGTGGCTGGCCCCGAAGGCGGCCAGCTCCCGCTCCAGGTGCAGCAGGCTTTGAAACACCGTGAAGTCAAGACCATTTTCCGACAGGAATTCGTTGTAGGCGGCTTTGCCCACATCCATGGTCGCTTTTCCCGGATCAAAAATATATCCGTAGGAGCGGCCTTCCTGCCACTTGATGTCATTCTTGCGAAACTCGGCCAATCGTTCGAAGATGGCCTCTCTCGTCATCCCATTTTTTGCAATCTTCATGGCATCACTCCGATTCAGTTCAAATATCTGATTGTTCGGTTTTCAATCAGGATAAAAACGGTTTGGCCGACCGGGCCAGGGTCATCAAAGACAATATCATCAGATATAACAGCACCCTTTTCTTGAACACGGTTTCGGGCGTCCGGAAAAAGGCAAGCTTGCCCAAAAACAGACCCCCAGCCATGGGAAGGGCCAGGATCAATGCCTGCCCGGCATGGTCGAGGGTCATGAGACCGGCAGCGATGCAGAATCCGGCGGCCAGGATGTCCGTCACCAGAAAAAAGGCGATCAGCGACGCCCTGGACACGGCAGCACCCACAGGCGACGAGAAGAAGAAAAGAATGGCCGGGGGTCCGCCAATGGCCGCAGCACCGTTGAGGACACCGGAGGCCAACCCGGCGGCCATCATCGCCGGCGGTTTCAATCGCCGGTTGACCACGAATCCCTGACGCAGCATCAGGGCCAGCATGAAAATGATCACTGCCACCGCCATTTTCATGGGTGCCGGTGAAACGTTTCCGAGCATCCAGACCCCAACAGGCGTTCCCGCAGCCACCCCTGTCAGCAGCCAAGACAGGTCCTGCCAGTTCACCAGACGCCAGATGCCTGGCAGCAGGAAGAGGCTGGCGGCCACCTCCAGAAGCAACACCACCGGAACCACCTGTGCCGGTGCGCAAAAAAGCGACAGGGCCGCCACTGTGATCATGGAAAATCCGAATCCTCCGTATCCGCGAACATAGCCGGCCGCCATGACCGTGGCGGAAAAAAAGAGCATCAGCGCTATCGATTCGTTCATTTTGGCTCTTGACGCCAAAGCGGAGAAGTTGTTATTCATTTAAGTGCTAATAATTACACTATAGTGAAATATCATTCACCATCAGTTATTGTCAAATCAAATGATCCCTGATATCCGGGATTTTTTTACTGGGGAAGATGGGCAATGGTTGGTGCAGACCGAAAAGCCTGGGAACAGGCACAGCGCAAAAAGCGCATCGTCGATAAGGCCGAAACCGTCTTCTTCCTACGTGGATACGACGGGGCGACCCTGCCGGCCATCGCCGATGCCGCCGGGTACAACAAGCGCACCCTTTATCTCTACTTCAAGGACAAGGAAGATATATTTCTAGCAGTGGTGCTCAGAGGACTGGAGGGCCTGCGCGGGGCGCTGAAACCATCCGCCGAGCAAACTGGACCGAACAGCAGCGGCCTGCGAGACCTGGCTGCCGCTTTTTTCGATTTTTCCATGGACCACCCGCAATACATGGACCTGATCATGGCTTACGAGAGCCGCTACTTCGTTTACCATAACCGTGCCGCTTCCACGGATCCCGACAGCTACCTGGAACGCTGCCAGCAGGTGTCAGACGACATGGCCCGCCTGGTGACCGCAGCCATCGAGGCGGGAATGGCCGGCGGCGGGGTGAAGAGCGATCTGACCGCTCATCAGCTCATGCTGATTCTCTGGGGTCAGATCGTCGGGGTCATGAAAATCCTGCGAATGCGTGAAAAAAACTTCGCGGCGGCCTTCGGCATCAGCCGCAGGGCGCTGTTCGATCGATTCGTGGACATGGTTGAGCGCGCCCTGGCCCGCTGACGCAGCCCGTGTGGGATCAGATCATCTTCTTGATGATACGCGACAGGGTACTGATACCGTTATCGATCTGCTCGCTCCAGGGGTAGCCGCAGCTGATTCGGATAAAGTTGCGATAACGGCCGGTGGTGGAGCAGATGATGCCGGGGAAAATCGATATCTTTTTCTTTCTCGCCTCTTGAAATACCTTCAGCCCATCCACCTTTTTATCCAGCTCGACCCACAAGGTGAGGCCCCCCTGGGGAGCGGTGATCCGCGTGCCCTCCGGAAAGGACCGGGCAATTGCCAGGGCAGTGTTGGTGATCTGGTTTTTCAGGGCCGAACGCAGTCGGCGCAGGTGGCGGTCGAAGGCGCCCGTTTTTAAAAATTGGGCCACCACCTGCTGGTTCAGCGTCGGCGATGCAATGGTGCTGTTCATTTTCAAGCGCTTGACCCGGTCGGTAAAACGGCCCGGCAGGGCCCATCCCACCCGAAGCCCCGGCGAGAGGGTCTTGGAAAACGACGCGCAGTGGAGCACCAGTCCTTTACGGTCCAGGGATTTCAATGTCGTGGGGCGTGCCTTGCCAAAATAGAGTTCACCGTGGATGTTGTCCTCAATGATCGGGATCGCCATCTCGCCCGTCATCTTCACCAGCGCCTTTTTTTTCTCCACCGGCATCTCGAAGCCTAAAGGATTGTGAAAGTTAGGCACCAGCAGGCAGGCGGCCACCGCATTCTTCTGCATTGCCCGTTCCAGCTGCTCCAGGTCGATGCCGGTCTGGGGATCCGTGGGTATCTCCAGGGCAAACTTGTTCTGGTCTTCGATGACCTGCAGGAACCAGGGGTAGGTAGGAGATTCCACCACCACCGTGTCCCCGGCATTGCCGACGGCCTGCAGGCAAAGGCTCACCGCTTCGATGCACCCGCTGGTAATGACCATTTCGTCAGTAATGGCCTGCCGGACCTGACCGTGCATGCGCTTATCGATCTGACGCTTTAGCTCGGCGTTTCCATGTGGGTTTTCATAGCGCATCAAACTGCGCTTCATCGCCTCCATGCTTTCGGCGCGCAGGCAGCGGGTCAACTGCTTGAAGGGCAGCAGCTCCGGCATCACCACCGATCCCCCCAGCTGGAGAAAATCCGGATTACTCATATCCTCTACAATGGAATAGGCCAGGGTGTTCATGCTGACCTTTTTTGGCACAGGCCGCAGTTTTTTCACCTCCGGAGGCGGCAGTATCTGACCCAACAGCGGTTTGACGTAGTAGCCTGATTTTTGCCGCGGGATCACAACCCCCCGCTTTTCCAGTTCGATGTAAGCCTGGTAAACAGTGGTAATGCTCAGGCCGGTCTGGCCATGCAATTTTCTCAGAGAAGGCATCTTTTCTCCGGATCGATAGACACCCTCTCTGATTTTTACTTCCAGATCATCGGCCAACCGTGCATATCTGAAACCGCAAGCCGCGCTGTTCGTCATGGTGGCACGCTCCCATCTGTTATGGTTTTATATTAAGAATTCTGTGTCTGTTATTGTTTATCGGACCTGTTAGGCTAATACAATACTTGATTTATGCAGCCGGAGGTGAAGAATGCTTGACGAGATGCGAAGGGGTGCACTGGCCAACCTGCCGGTGAGTGCCAGCGTGGCCGCATACGGCAGCGTCCTCGGCATGCTTGCCGCCCAGAAAGGACTCACATGGTTCCAGTTGCTGGCGATGAACCTGGCTGTTTTCGCCGGCTCAGCCCAGTTCGTCATGGTGGAGATGTGGGCACCTCCCCTGCCGGTGGTGGAAATGACCTTGGCCGTGCTGATCATCAACATGCGCTACCTGCTCATCGGCGCATCTCTGAACCGCCTGTTCCGGGGAAAATCCATGGCCCACAGGGCCGGAATCATGCATCTGGTCGCCGATGAAAACTGGGCGGTCACCATGGCCGCGTATCGCAATGGCGACGCCACCACCGGTTTTCTGCTGGGCGGCGGCGTCTGCCTGTGCAGCGTCTGGTCCATAGGCACCCTGCTGGGCCATCAACTGGGCGCCTTGGTGGTCCATCCGGAGCGGTTTGCCCTGGACTTTGCCTTTGTAGCGGTCTTTACCGCCCTGACGGTGAGCATGTGGCGGGGAAAAAGCGACATCGTTCCGTGGGCGACGGCGGCCATGCTGGCCATAATTACCGAGCGGTGGCTGCCTGGCAAATGGTACATCGTCATCGGCGGCATCGGCGGAGCATTGGTTCCCGCCCTTCAAACCGTCTTCAAATCGAAAAAAGAGGCACTCCCGAAATTGCCGGACACAACGCTGCGAAAGCCGGTTACGGAGAAGACAAAATGACCCTTTCCGCGCCCACCGATCTGACCATCGCCATGGCCATCGCCGGCGCCGCCCTGGCCACTTACAGCCTGCGCCTGGGAGGTCTGCTGCTGGCGGAGCGCCTGCCCAAAAACGGCGGGTTCAAACGTTTCATGGAAACGCTGCCCGGAACCATCTTCCTCGCTCTGGTGGCACCGGGTATTTTCTCCGCCGGCATGCTTGGTGGCGTTGCCGCCCTGGCCACCGCCCTGTGTGCCTGGAAAACCAAAAACCTCCTGTTGGCCATGATTGTCGGAATGGGCATGATCGCGGCTGGAAGGCTGCTCCTCGACTATTCGTAACATTCATGGTTCGCCTCATTATAACGCAGTATCGCCAGGCGCAATCATCTTTCAACCGCCATTAAAAAAGGCCGTGTGTTTTTTAGCGTCAACATGCATTGTTGAAGCGACACCCGGCGACAATCTGTTCAAGGCACGCTGACAGTTGACAAAAAAAAGCACCTGTGGTCTTTTAAATATCGATCGGCAGGGGCTAATTTCTCTTGACCACACCCGGCATGATCTGCCTTCGCACGTCACCCAACGCTTTTTCAGCAACACCGTAAACATGCCTTCACGGGCATTAAAAATAGGCTTTTGGTTTTCACCCGACAACCCGCGAGGAGGAATCAACCATGAAGCGATTTAAACATCTTGTAGGACTTTTAGGGATCATGGCAGTCCTGGTATGCCTGGTTTGTGTGGGCTGCGCCGGTCCCAAACCCAATCCCGGAGAAGTCTTTCCCTGCGCTGCCGACAGCAAGATTGAGAAGACCATCGCACCGGAAGCGGAACTGGCGGACTTCTCATGTATCCTGAAAAATTGGGAGGGAAGCGACACCCTGCACTTTAATGTAGCCGTCAAGAATGTCAGCGATCAGCCCCAGCGCTATCGGGTGAACATTTTTCTGGACAACGGCAAGGCGGTGGGCGGGCTCATTCCGCGGACAACCAAAAAAGGACTGGTCGACCCAGGGCAAACCGCATCTTTTGAATATCCGGTCAGCGGAATGGATTGCGGGCCCAGATCGATCGTGCTGATGGTCAAGACGATGAGCCAATAGGATCCGAAAACAAAAGGGAGGTCTTTGAAATGAAACGCATAAGCTTTGCAGTACTGTTGATTTTCGTCGGTGGTTTGATCACTTCGCCGGTCCTGGCCAAGACCACATTCATCAGCATCGGCACCGGGGGTACCGGCGGGATCTACTATCCCTATGGCGGCGGTGTGGCTGAAATCTGGTCCAAGTATGTCAAGGACGTCAAGGCGGTGGCCGAGGTTACCGGCGCCAGCGTGGAAAACGTCAAGCTGGCCCACAAGGGCGAAACGGTCATCGGCGAGGTCATGGGTGATGTGGCCGTGGCCGGTTTCAATGGGTTGGACAAGTTCAACGGCAAGAAGCATGACATCCTCTCCATGGCCATCATGTATCCGAACCTGCTTCAGGTGGTCAGTCTGAAGAGCAGCGGCATCACCGACATCACCCAGGTGAAAGGCCGCAGCATCAGCACGGGAAGCCCGGGAAGCGGCACCAACTTCATGGCCGAAGCAGTCCTCAAGGCCCTGGATATTGAACCCGACAGTTACAAGGACAGCCGCTTGTCTTTCACCGAAAACGCCAATGCCCTGCGTGACAGCACCATCGATGTCGGCGTGTGGTCGGTGGGGCCCGGTACCAGCAGCATCCTCGATCTGGCCACCACCCACGAGATCAACATGATCGGTTTTACACCGGAACAGACCCAACGAATTCTGGCGGCCAACGAAACCTACTCGGCCGTTGAGCTTGCCGGCGGCGTCTACCGCGGCATCGATCAGCCCGTGTCCACCATCGGAGTTTGGAACGTGATGATCTGCCAGGCCTCACTGGATACAGAGATGGTCTACAGCCTGGTCAAAGCCCTTTTCGAACACAACGACTACCTGCAGAAGATCCATCCATCGGCTGCCTACACCACACCGGAAAATGCGGTAAAATACTCACAGATCCCGCTGCACCCGGGTACGATCAAATACCTGGAGGAAAAAGGCATCGCTGTGCCGGACAAATTGCGGCCCTGATGCCCATGGCGGCCAGGCCGATGAAGCGGATTGTCTTGGCCGCGATCGGCCTGGCACTGCTGATGATCTCCGCTGCACGGGTTCTGCCCGGCGGGCTTGAACTTCGTATCACGCCGGTCAAAGGCGGGGAACCACTGCTGGTGCTGCCCCTGGAACCCGGCGAACGTTTTACGATTCACTACTATCATTCGGTGGAGAACGCCCCGATCTGGGAGACGCACAGCCTGGACCCGTCGGGGCGCATTTTCATAGAGGAGGAGCGCTACCTGAAGTTCGGCGCGGGCATGGGCAAAATGCCGGGCGTGGGGCGCATGGTCACACGCGGGCCTTACGAGGTGATCGAAGGCATGCATATGCCCACCGGTGATTTTGTCCTGCGCATCGGCAGCATCGGCGTGAACCACACGGTCATTTGGCGTGGCACCCGCACCAACCTCAGCACCATGGCGCCGCATGTGGCGGTGCAGTTTTCTGCCAGGCGTGTGTCTTTGCTGCACCGTCTATGGACGCACGTGTTTCCCTACGAGGCAACACCGTCGATTGGCAATTGAATGAACAGTTAAGCGAAAAAGCGGCAATCCATTGGAAAGAAAGCATAAGCGCCCATATGACCAATAGCGATCCAGCACCAGCCAAAACCACAACCTCACCGCTGGTGACCCTCACCGCAAAGATAGTCATGGTGGTGGCGGTGAGTCTGAGTCTCTATCAGCTCTACACCGCCGGGATTGCCGCACTGACGGCCCTGGTTCAGCGATCCATTCACTTAGGGGCCATTCTGACACTGACCTTTCTGCTCAAACCGCCGTTTTCAAGCGCCCGCAAGGATCGCTTCAATTTCTGGGTAGCCCTGGACTGGCTCCTCGCGGCGGCATCGATCTATTGCACGGCCTACATTTGCATCAACCTCACCGACATCTTCGAGCGCCAGGGGGACTGGCTGCCGGCTGACCTGACGGTCAGCATTCTCGGCACACTGCTGGTGCTGGAAGCCTGCCGGCGGGTCATCGGGGTGATCATGACCGGCATCTGCACCACAGCCATGCTCTATGCCTATTTCGGGCCCTGGATGCCCGAACTGGTCATCCACAAAGGCTACTCTATCGAACGGATCACCACCACCCTGTGGCTGACCACCGAAGGCATCTTCGGCCTGCCCATCGGTGTGGCCGCCACATTCGTCTTCGTGTTTGTCCTGTTCGGCGCCTTTCTGGAGTCCACCGGCGGCGGCAATTTTTTCATCGAGTTGGCCTATGCCCTCACCGGCCGATTTTCCGGAGGACCGGCCAAAACCTCGGTGGTGGCATCCGGTTTCATGGGGTCGATATCCGGCTCTGCCGTCGGCAATGTGGTGGCCACTGGATCGTTTACCATTCCCATGATGAAAAAAGTCGGCTACCGGCCCCATGTGGCCGGGGCCATCGAAGCGGCCGCCTCCACCGGCGGGCAGCTCATGCCGCCCATCATGGGTGCCGGCGCTTTTCTCATGGCCGAATTCACCAACACCAGCTACCTGACCATCATCAAGGTAGCCCTGGTGCCGGCGATCATGTATTACGTAACCGTGCTTTTCTTCGTCCACTATGAAGCCAAAAAGTATGGTCTGGAAGGCCAACCCAAAGAGAGCCTGCCCCGGGTGGGCAAAGTACTCAAAGAAGGGCTGCATTTCATCATTCCCGTGGCGATTCTGGTCTATGTCCTGGTAACCAACTACTCGCCCATGATGGCCGGTTTCGTGGCCGTCGTCAGCACCGTGGCCACCAGTCTCGCCGCCAATGCCGTTCGCTGGGCGGTGGCACCACCAATGATGAGCGCGGGAAAAAAGCGCCCTACCGCCGCGGCCTTTTGCATCGATGAATTGAAAAGCATTCTGAAGGCGCTGGAAAAGGGAGCCAAAAGCGCCATCATGGTGTCGGTGGCCTGCGCCGCCGCCGGCATTATCGTGGGCATGGTCACGCTGACGGGAATGGGGTTGAAATTTTCCAGCCTGGTGCTGGATCTGAGCTACGGGATCAAAGCCCTGGCCATTCTGCTCATCGGTGCGGCGTCACTGGTGCTGGGCATGGGATTGCCGGTCACCGCCAGCTACATCGTTCTGGCGACCCTGGCCGGCCCGGCCCTGCTGGACATGGGCGTTCCGCTGATGGTCGGCCACATGATCGTTTTCTGGTACTCCCAGGACGCCAACGTGACCCCGCCGGTGAGCCTGGCCAGTTTCGCCGGCGCCGGGATTGCCGGCGCCAACCCCATGCGCACGGCCTTTACCTCGTGGAAGCTGGCCAAGGGGCTTTACATCATTCCCATCATCATGGCCTACCGCCCCCTGCTAGGCATGGGGGCGGGCTATGAATTGCTGCACTGGCAGGTCGTATGGACCATGATCACCACCATGCTGGGGCTCATCGCCTTCGCCTCAGGTATCGAGCGCTATTTCATCCGCCGGGCCACCTGGCCGGAAACGATGCTGTTCTGGATCGCCGCCGCCGGACTATTCTGGCCCGAGTACTGGGCCGATGGATTGGGTCTGATCGCTTTTGTGGCAGCCGTTGCCCTGCAAAAAATGTCCAGCCCTGCCAGTTAACAGAAGGGCGGATTATCCTTTGCATGGGATATTCCCCCTTGATTTTCAGTCCCGCTTAATTTACCTCGTACCAGTCGTCTCTTTTTTTGCTACCGTTTTCTGTTTATGTGTTCGAAAAGTGACGGCCTTGTCTAGTCCAATACCACCGGAGGGGGGATTACATGGGCGGATTGTTTGGCGTCGTTTCAACGGCGGACTGCGTTTCTGAACTTTACTACGGCACGGATTACCACTCCCACCTGGGCACCCGCCGCGGCGGCATGGCCGTGTGCAACAAGACAGGTATTCAGCGGGCCATCCACAATATTGAAAACAGCTATTTTAGGACCAAGTTCGAAGCGGATCTGAACCGCTTCCACGGCCGGTTCGGCATAGGCGTGATCAGCGACACCGACCCCCAGCCGTTGATCGTGGGCTCCCACATGGGGACCTTCGGCATCGTCACCGTGGGCAAGATCAACAACCAGGAGGCGCTGGTCCAACGGGCCTTCAAGCGCAAAAGCTACTTTTCCGACACCACGGCCGGTGAGGTACACCCAACCGAAGTGGTGGCCATGCTGGTCTGTGAGGCTGACAATTTTGTGGAGGGCATCAAAAATGCCCAGGAGGCCATCGAGGGCTCGTGTTCGATGCTGCTGCTCACCGACCAGGGCATCTTTGCCGCCCGCGATCGGCTGGGCCGGACCCCGCTGACCATTGGCTGCCGCGATGGTGCCTTTGCCGTCAGCTCGGAGACCTGCGCCTTCCCCAACCTGGGCTACGACGTGGATCACTGCCTGGGTCCCGGCGAAGTGATCCGGATGAGCCCGGACGGCTGGGAGCAACAGGCCCCCCCCGGGGAACACATGCAGGCCTGCGCCTTCCTGTGGATCTACTACGGCTACCCGGCGTCGGAATACGAGGGCATCAACGTGGAGGAGGTGCGCAACCGCTGCGGTGCAGCCCTGGCAGTCAATGACGATACGCCCGTAGATTTCGTGGGCGGCATCCCGGACTCGGGCATCGGCCACGGCATCGGTTACGCCAACCAGCGCGGCCTGCCCTACCGGCGACCCTTCGTCAAATACACCCCCACCTGGCCGCGCAGCTTCATGCCCCAAAACCAGAAGATGCGCGATCTAGTGGCCCGCATGAAGCTGATCCCCGTTCGCCAGCTCATCGATGGGCAGCGCATTCTCTTTTGCGAAGATTCAATTGTACGGGGCACCCAGCTGCGCGACAATGTGCAGGTGCTGTTCGAATACGGAGCCGGGGAAGTGCACATGCGGCCGGCCTGCCCCTGCCTGATCCACCCCTGCGAGTTTCTCAATTTCTCCACTTCCCGCTCCACCCTGGACCTGGCTGGCCGCACGGCAATCCAGGCGTTGGAAGGGGCCGAGGATCGGCACCTGGACCAATACGCCCGCCACGGCTCGGAAAAGAACCTGGCCATGATCGATCGGATCCGCGAGCAGCTGCACCTGACCACCTTGAAATACCAGCGCATGGACGACATGGTGGCAGCCATCGGCCTGCCCAAGAACCAGCTGTGCACGCACTGCTGGGACGGCACCAGCTATACCTAAACCGTTTGACTAAATAATTCCGATTGACTTGATATACCGTTTGGTATATCAGCACTTTCATGAAATCCGCCATCCACCCCCGATCCGAGCGCACGCGGCAATTGATCATCGAATCCGCCGCGCCCATCTTCAACAAAAAGGGCTACGCCGGCACCTCCATGTCCGACCTGACCGCGGCCACAGGCCTGACCAAAGGCAGCATCTACGGTAACTTCAAAGATAAGGACGACGTGGCCGTGCATGCCTTCCAGCACAACATCGACCTGATCTTCGATTTCTTCTCCAAGGAACTCGAGGCTGCCGGGCCGACTCTGGACAAGCTGCTGGCCTACCCCCGCGGCTTCCGCAAAGTCTATCGCATGATACTCTCCTACGGCGGCTGCCCTATTCTCAACACCGCCGTGGAGGCCGACGACACCCACGCCGTGCTGCGCAAAATGGCCGTGGATGTGCTGGCGAAATGGAAAAAAAGCATCATCTCCCTTATCGAAAAGGGACAATCCGAAGGTGTCATCGATACAGCAACCCATGCAAAAAACATGGCGGAAATCCTCATCTCCCTCATGGAGGGCGGCAGCGTTCTTTCCAAAATCACCGGCGAGGAATCATACATGCTCAACGCCATCGACACCGCGGAAAAGGTGATCACCGACATGCAACAAAACGTGTAATCTGTCATCACATACCAATCGGTATAAAATAATTGCATTCAAGGAGGCGATCATGACCGATGTTTACAAGCGATTGGCTATCCACCTGGACAACCTGCCGACCGGCTACCCCAGCACCGAATCCGGTGTTGAACTGCGGATTTTAAAGCGCCTGTTTACCTCTGAAGAGGCGGAAATCGCCATGACCCTCACCATGATGTCTGAACCAGCAGCGGGGATTGCCCAACGAACCGGCAGGGATGCCGCAGCGTTGGCCGAGACGCTGGCGAAGATGTCCCGGAAGGGGCTGATTTTTCGGATGTCCAAAGGCGACAAAACCCTTTACAGCGCCGCTCAATTCGTCATCGGCATCTGGGAATATCATGTCAACAGCCTGGACGAGGACCTGATCCGGGATGTCAATGAATACATGCCCACCCTGATGCACAAAGGCTTGTTGAGCGCAAAAACCCAGCAGTTGCGGGTGGTGCCGGTTGCCAGAAGCGTATCGGCTGAAATGGCGATCATGCCCTTCGAGGCGGCCGAAGAGATCATCAACAGGCAATCCAAAATCGTTGTCTCGCCCTGCATCTGCCGCAGAGAGCAGAAGATGATCGGCAAGGGATGCGACAAACCCTCGGAGGCGTGCCTGTCATTTGGCGCCGGCGCCTACTACTACGAGAAGAACGGACTGGGCCGTGAAATAGGCAAGAAAGAGGCCCTGGAACTCGTCAAAAAAGGCGTCGAAGCCGGTCTGGTGCTCCAGCCGGGCAACCAGCAGAAGCCCATGAACATCTGCATGTGCTGCGGCTGCTGCTGCGGTGTTCTAAAGAACCTGAAATCCCTGGAAAAACCGGCCGAGGTGATCCATACCAACTACTATGCCCAGGTGGACGAAGACCTGTGCACGGCCTGCGAAGCCTGCGTGGAGCGATGCCAGATGGACGCCATAACCGTCGATGAAGCAGCTATAGTCAACCTGGATCGCTGCATCGGCTGCGGCCTGTGCGTCACCGACTGCCCCACCGAGGCCATCACCCTCCGGCAGAAAGCCGGGGACAGCCAGTATCTGCCGCCGAAGAATATATTCGAAACCTACATGAACATCGCCCAGGAACGCGGGCTGATTTAGGGAGACGGTCATGGCCCAATGGCATAAAACCGGCTGCGTGCTCTGCGCCCAGAACTGCGGGTTGGAAGTCAACGTGGCGAACAACCGCATGGCCAAGGTGCGGCCGGACAAGGCCAATCCGAGGAGCCGGGGCTACGCCTGCCGCAAAGGACTCAACGTAGCCCACCACCAGCACCACGCCGACCGGCTGACCCACCCGCTGAAACGCACCGCCACCGGGTTCGAGCGAATTTCCTGGGATCAGGCCATTGCTGAAATTGCCGAAAAGCTCGGCCGTGTGGTCGAAGAACACGGGCCGCGGTCCTATGCCTACATGGGCGGGGGCGGCCAGGGGTGCCACTTCGAGGCAGCTTTCGGCCGCACACTGATGAAACTGCTGGGTTCGCAGTATCACTACAATGCCGTGGCCCAGGAGCTTACCGGCGCTTTTTGGGCCTGCGGCCGCCACACCGGCCGGCAGAGCGATTTTCACATTCCCGATGAGGTGAACGCCGACATGCTGCTGGCCGTGGGCTGGAACGGCATGGAGAGCCACCAGATGCCCCGGGCGCCACTGGTGCTCAAAGAATTTTCCAACAACCCGGACAAGCTGCTGGTCGTAATCGATCCCCGGCTGTCCAAAACAGCGCGCCTGGCCGACATCCACCTGCCGGTCAGGCCGGGCACCGACGCCCTGATGGTGCGGGCCATGATCGCCATCATCCTGGAGAACGGCTGGGAAGACCGGGCGTACATCGATAAGTACACCACCGGTTTCGATCAGATCCGCCCCTGGTTCGAAGACATTTCGGTGGGCGACGCACTGGCCGTGTGCGGCCTCAAGGTTCAAGCGGTGGTCGACCTGTGCCGCGAACTGGGCCGGCGCCGATGGTGCCTGCACACCGACCTGGGCGTCTACATGAACCGCCACAGCACCCTGACATCCTGTCTGTACAACCTGCTGCTGGCCGTGTGCGGGCGCCTGTGCGTGCCCGGCGGCAACGTGATTCCGGGCAAGTTCATGCCCATCGGGGCCCACACCGACGAGCGAGATCCAAAGCACTGGCGCACCGTGGCCACCAACTTTCCCATCCTCATGGGCTACTCACCGCCCAACGTGCTGCCAGAGGAAATTTTGAGCGACCACCCGGACCGCATCCGCTCGGTGATCGTCTGCGCCAGCAACCCCTTACGTTCCTATGCGGACACGACCGCCTATGAAAAGGCGTTCAACCGACTTGACCTGCTCGTCACCATCGAACTGGCCATGACCGAAACGGCACGCCTGTCCGATTACGTGCTGCCGGCCCGCTCGGGCTACGAATCCTGGGACAGCACCTTTTTCACCTGGACCTGGCCGGAGACATACTTCCAGATGCGCCAGCCCATCATCGAACCCGACGGCGAGCCCCTGGAGTGCGGGGAGATTTTCACCCGCATCGCCGAGGCCATGGGATTGATTCCCAAGATTCCCGACGCCCTTTACCAAACCGCCCAAAAGGACCGCTTCGCCTTTACGGTTGAGTTGATGGCCTTGGCCCGGTCCACTCCCGGCTTGATGAAAGCCATCCCGTTTGTCCTGTCTAAAACCCTCGGCAGGGCGCTGGGATCCAGCAACCTGGCCGCCTTGTGGGGGCTGCTCTTCACTGCACCGGAAAAGCTGAGAAAAGACATACTGCGGACCGGGTTCGCCGCGGATGGCTGGGCGGAATCGATAGGCTCGGCTCCGGGCAAACTGCCGACCATTTTTAAGTCCATGGTCAGGAACCGCAGCCTGGTTCCCCTGGCCGGCCTGCACCCCCGTGCCGGGCTCGGAGAAAAACTGTTTCAGGCCGTCATGGACCACCCCGAGGGCTTGTGGCTGGGCAAATCGGATGAATCGGCCAACATGGCTGCCATCCGGACACCCAGCGGCAAGATTGACCTTTACATCCCTGAGATGGACGCCTGGATGGCTGACCTCAGCCCCGAAAAGGAGGCAACAGCCCTGACCCCAGATCCCGACTTTCCGCTGATTCTCATGGCTGGTCGCCATGTCCGCACCAACGCCAACACCCTGATGCGCAATCCCGAATGGAACCGGGGACGTCGGGCCTGCACCCTGGCCATGCATGCCGATGACGCTGCGGCGCTGAAGCTTGCCGACGGCCAACAGGTGACAGTTATCACCGCCGCCGGCCGGGAAACCATCGAATTAGAAGTCTCTTCCAGGGCCAGGGTCGGCCATGTGGTCATGCCCCATGGTTTCGGGCTCGATTACCAGGGAAAAGTTACCGGGGCCAATGTGAACCGGTTGACCCAAAGTACCCACCGGGATCCGCTGGCCGCCACGCCGCTGCACCGGTATGTGCCGTGCCGGGTGGAGGCGGTGTAGTGACCTTCCGTAACCGCTGAAGAGGAGAAATCTCGCATAAAGAAGCAATTAATAATTGCATTGAGAAAACCATGAACTTTCTGAAACGAATTTTCGGCATCTGTGAAACACCCATACCCGGAGATCCGCAGGCCTGGTCTGCACAGAACGGATCCGTTCGAATCGACCTGACCCGGATGCCGGAACTGAAAACCCCCGGCAGTGGTGTGCGCTTAGAGGGCCAGGGGCTCGACCCCCGGCTGCTGGTCTTGCATGGCGACGACGAAAAATACCACGCCATCGCCAACTGCTGCACCCACATGGGCCGGCGCATCGAAACCATGGCCGGCAGCAACACCATCCAGTGCTGCAGCGTATCCAAGTCGACCTTCACCTACGACGGCCAGCCGGTGGGCGGTGCGGCCAAAAAACCAGTCAAAATCTACCCGGTTACGCTGGATGGAGTAACACTCACCATTACCCTGACGAACTAAGAAACCTAACCCAGATTAACAAGATGAGGAGGTTGCCATGACTACATCTCCCTTGTTTGAAACAAGCACCATCAACGGAATGAAACTGGCCAACCGGTTCGTCCGGTCCGCCACCTGGGAAGGCATAGCCACCCAAGACGGGCGGGTCACCCCTAAATTGACCGACACCATGGTGACACTGGCCACAGGCGACGTGGGCCTGATCATCACTGGCCATGCTTATGTGTCTCAAATAGGCCAGGCCAGCCCCTGGCAGCTGGGCATCTATGACGACAGCCTGATTGACGGCCTGCGGTCCATGACCGATGCCGTTCACGCCGCCGGCGGCCGGATCGTTGCCCAGTTGGCCCATGCCGGCCACTTTGCCCTGGAAAAGGCCATCGGCACACCTCCCGTGGTAGCCTCGACGTTCGAGGGGCTGGCCCAGACGCCTCGGACCGAACTGTCCGTGGCCGACATCCAGCGTCTTAAAAATGTCTATACTGAGGCCGCCAGACGGGCCAAAACCGCCGGCTTCGACGGCATCCAGCTGCACAGTGCCCATGGCTATCTTTTCAGCCAGTTTCTTTCGCCCTGGTTCAATCGGAGAACCGACGACTTCGGCGGAATGCTTGACAACCGCGTGCGTATTCATGTGGAGACTATCCGGGCGATTCGAAAAGCGGTGGGCAGTGACTGGCCCCTGCTGGTAAAATTGAACTGCGAGGATTTCGCGGAGGGTGGCCTGAACGTGGCAGATAGCATTGCGGCGGCGGGGCAGATGGTAGCGGCGGGCCTGGACGCCATTGAATTGAGCGGCGGCCTGCTTACCGGCGGTAAGCTATCTCCCAGTCGCCCCAACATCAACAAAGAAAAAAAAGAAGCCTATTTCAAGGATGCGGCCCAAGCCTTTAAAAAGGAACTGGACGTTCCGCTGATCCTTGTCGGCGGCATCCGCTCCCCAGATGTGGCCGAACGCCTGCTGGATGCGGGAACGGCCGACTACGTCTCCATGTCCCGGCCGCTGATCCGCGAACCGGGCCTTATCCAGCGCTGGCAATCCGGTGACCGCACACGGGCGCGCTGCCTGTCGGACAACCTGTGCTTCCGGCCCGGTATGACCGGCAAGGGGATCTACTGTGTGACTGAGGAAAGAGAGAACAAAGAGTAGAGATGCTGCTTCCGGGCGGACACTATTTTTCAATGCCGGCCAGGCAAATATATTTCATCTCCAGGTATTCATCCATGCCATATCGCGACCCCTCCCGGCCGATGCCCGACTGCTTCACCCCGCCGAATGGCGCCACCTCGGTGGAGATCAATCCAGTATTGACACCCACCATGCCGAACTCCAGGGCTTCGGAAACACGGACGATCCGGCCCACGTCCCGGGCGTAAAAATAGGCTGCCAGGCCGTAGGGTGTGTGGTTGGCCATGCGGATGGCATCCGCTTCAGAGGAAAAGCGAATCAACGGCGCCACCGGGCCGAAGGTCTCGTCGGCGGCCACGGCCATGTCGGCAGACACGTCTCCCAGCACGGTGGGCTGGAAAAAGGTGCCGCCCAGGGCGTGAGGCTTTCCACCGACCAGCAGTTTGGCGCCCTTGGAAATGGCGTCGTCGATGTGGTGGGACACCTTGGCCAGGGCCGCCGCGTCGATGAGCGGGCCTTGCTGCACATCCGGATCCAAACCGCTGCCCACCTGGAGTGTTTCCACCGCCGCCACCAGTTTTTCTGAGAACGCCTTATAAACGCCCGCCTGAACGAAAAGCCGGTTGGCGCACACACACGTCTGCCCGGAATTGCGGTACTTGGAAATCATGGCCCCCTGCACGGCCTGGTCTACGTCCGCATCGTCAAAAACGATAAATGGGGCATTGCCGCCCAGTTCCAGGGAAACCTTCTTGATCGAGCCCGCGCATTGGGCCATGAGCGTTCGCCCCACCTCAGTGGAACCGGTGAAGCTGAGTTTTCTCACAACGGGGCTGGCGGTGATTTCGCCGCCGATTTCGCCGGCTGACCCGGTGATCACATTGAAAACCCCGGCAGGAATTCCCGCCCGCTGGGACAACTCGGCCAGGGCCAGGGCCGTGAGCGGCGTCTGGCTGGCCGGCTTGACCACGATGGTGCAGCCGGCGGCCAGGGCCGGCGCAGCCTTGCGGGTGATCATGGCCGCCGGAAAGTTCCATGGCGTGATGGCCGCACACACCCCCACGGGCTGACGGATGACGATGATGCGCTGGGCAGCGCCGGCCGCAGGGATCGTGTCGCCGTAAACCCGTTTGGCCTCCTCGGCGAACCACTGGACGAAAGCGGCGGCATAGGCGATCTCCCCTTTGGCTTCGGCCAGGGGTTTTCCCTGCTCGCTGGTGAGAATCACCGCCAGGTCATCCTGGTGTTCCATCATCAGGCGGTACCATCGGTAGAGCGTCTCGGAGCGCTCTTTTGCCGTGAGACGGCGCCAGGCCGGTAGTGCCGCGTCGGCCGCATCGATGGCGTGATTCACTTCCTCCCTGGAGACAGACGGCACGCTGCCCAGCTCACTCCCGTCGGCCGGATTGGTCACCACGATGATCTTGCCAGATCGGGCTGCGGTCCATTGCCCGTCAATCCAGACTTGTTGGCGAAGCAGATCTTTATCGTTGAGTGTCATCATGTTGGTATTTTCTCCTTATTCTATGAAACCGTCAGCCTTATTTTAAGAAGAATCCCTTCTTCTCTAAAAAGGCCTTCATGTGGGGCCGGATCACCCGGCTCATGAGGTCGGCCATCTGGTGGGTCCAGGTCTCGTCCTTCAAGTTGCTATTGCGGTTCTGGAAGTAGTGGTTTGTGGTCCGATCGTAGGCCGTGAGCACGTCGGTGTCATGCTGCTGTGGATAACGGTCCGTGAACAGCACGGCATCGACCGGTAGACGGGGTTTGGGAGGCGGATCATGGGCCGGCCAGCCCAGACACATGCCGAACACCGGATAGGCCAGGTCGGGGATTTCCAGCAGGTCGCACACCGTCTGGGGATCATTGCGAATGCCGCCGATGTATACGCCCCCCATACCCAGCGATTCGGCGGCAATCAGCACATTCTGGGCCAGCAGCGCCGCGTCGACGGTGGCGGTGACAAACTGCTCGGCCCAACCCTTTTCCATGGCCGTTTCCTGCATGCCGCAGGCTGCTTCCAGCCGGTTGAGATCGGCACAAAAAACCAGAAAAACCGGCGCCCGGGCCACCCAGACCTGGGGGCCGGCCAGCGTGGCAATGGCCCGCCGCTTGGCCTGATTCCGCACCCGGATGACCGTGTATGCCTGGACAAAGTGAGACGTTGCCGCACACTGGGCTGATGCGATGATTGCTGTCAGCGTCTGGTCGTCCACCTTCCGGTCCGTGAATTTGCGGATGGAACGGTGAGATTTGAGCAGATCGATGATCGGATTCATGGGTTATTCGCTTTCCGGCGCCGGCGCCGTGCCAACGGATATGGGTTCCGCCGGGGCCGATGGATCGCCCTTCAAACGGTCCGCGGCCTTGCTGTCTACACTTCGCAGATGCAGGTCCCGCTGGGGAAAGGGAATCTCCACGCCCTCGACCCGGAACCGCCGGTCAATTTCACGTATGAGGGCGCTCATAACGACGAATCGATTGTCAAAATCGGCAATCCAGACCCGCAGTTCGAAATCCAGCGAGCTCTCGCCGAAATTCAGGAAATACACCTTGGGCCGGGGGTCGTCGAGGACCTGGCTGCTCTCTGTGGCCACGGCCATGAGCACACGCATCACCGTTTCCACATCGGACCCATAGGCAACGCCCACCGGTATGATCAGCCGCATGCTTCGGTCTCCCAGTGTCCAGTTGGTCACCGGACTGGAGATCAGGTCGCCGTTAGGCACCACGACCTCTGCCCGGTCAAAGGTCTGAATGGTGGTGGCACGCAGTCCCAGGTTCATCACCCGGCCCTGCTGGCCGTCGCTGAGCTGGATCACGTCTCCCACCTTAATGGGTCGCTCGAACAGCAGGATTAGTCCGGATACAAAATTGTTGACGATGGCCTGCATGCCGAAGCCGATGCCGACACCCAGGGCACCGCCGATGATGGTGACATTCTTAAGCTCGAAGCCCAGTGCAGACAAGGCGATGAGAAAACCCACCAACACCAGACCATAGTGGACCAGACGAACGATGGAAAGTCGGGCGCCGGTATCCATCTGCTGACTGCTCAGCACATTTTCCATCAGCAGGGCTTGAAGGCCCCAGGAGAGTACGAAGGCACCGTATAGAATCAGGGCCGCCGTCATCACCAGGCCAAGGGTGATTCGCTGCTCGCCGATGGTTACCCCGAAGGTGAAAAAAGCCTGCATGGCCTCCACCGGGATGGCGTAAAGCTTCCAGGCCACCATCAGGTTGGCGGCCACAAAAAGGACAATCAGGATGTTGGCAAAAAAAATGACCCGCCGCAGGATCGCATCGGCATTCTGGCGAATCAATGGCAGGTTGCCCGTGGGCAGGGACTCGGCGCCAAGCTCCAGGGCCACACGGACCAGCCGGATGCCGGCCCATCCCATGAGCAGCAGAATGGACGTGCGGATGGCGCCATCCATGATCTGGACTGCAAAATTACCAAAACCGATGATATTCGCCACAGTGATAATCACGAACACCACGACGACCAGCCTGAGCAGCCAGACCCGTGCCGCCGGGTTGCCGACGGCGGTCCCCTTGCGACCCCGCCATCCGAAATAAGCGATGCCTGCCACGGACCAGACCAAAAGGAACAGGCGCATGAGTGCCATGGGAACCCCTACAATCAGCAGGGCCTGGAATCCGATCATCACCATGATCAGGATGTAGATGGCCCGCTTGATCCAGGGCTCCTTGACGAAGGCCGACACCAGCCGTGCGGTCACCACACCAGCAACGGTCTGAATCAGCACCCGCCACAGGGTCGGCGGCGATCCGTAAAGAAAGGAGAGGGTGAAGATGGTCACGAACAGGGACAGGGAAACGGGTCGTTTGCCCAGGAAGCGGCGGTCGGGATTGTCCAGCAGGCGCGATCGGTAACGGCGAACCAAAGTAAACATGAGCACGAAGACCACCACCTGAAGGACGATTACCCATCCCTTTTCCGTTAAAAAGGCCGGGTCCGGGGGAGTCAGGGTCTTGATCAGCCGGGAGGGTTCGGTGGTCAGTTCGATCAGTTGCTGCAGGTAGGCGATGGAAATCATGGCTGGCATGCCGCCGCGCAGGGTTCCCCCGCGCTGTTGCGCCATCATGACATCAATCTGGTCCGTAAGACTTCGGATTTTCGCGCCGATATCGCCGGCCTGCTGCTGGACGGCCAGCAAGGGCTCCAGCTTCCGGGAAAGGATATCCAGCGCTTCATTGATGTCCGTGGTTGCCCGTGTGAAGGCATCGGCAACGCTCGTTAAGGCCAGATCCTTTCCCAATTGCGACCGCCACCGATCCCAGCGATTTTGTGCCGCCAACCATGAACGGCGCCGGGACTCAACGTCCTGAATGGCTTCCGAAAGGGATTTCACCACCCGTTCGACATCATCGGTTTCGCTGCGGACCTCCCCTTTTAAGGCCGCCAGCTGCTGGTAGCTCTGCAGGTCTCCATCCTTGAGCAGGCTCAGCCGGTTGATGAACCGCTCTGTTTCTGAGTTAGCCCGTTTGAGCCGTTGCGCCAGCTTCTGCAGATGATCGGCGGTCTCAGGCCTGCTTTTCAGTGCAGAAAGGCGCTGGGTCAGGGCACCGGCCTGGTAGACCACGTCGGCCAGGCTGGGAACCGCAGGCGATGCTTCAGGAGTAGCGACCGTTGGCGATGCCTCTTCGCCTATCGTCGGAATGACGGTGCTGAAAACAAGCAAATCGATGGCCACAAAGATAAAAAGAATACGAAGGGGGACAGCGGTTAACAATCTCATAATTCGGTGTTCCTGATCGTTTTAAGCAATATGGTGGGGCTGTTCATGAACAGGTATAGGATCGACTGCCGAAATTTGGTCGGATCTTATACCGATCAGACAGGATCAATCAATGCCGGAAATGGTATTGATTTGAAACGGTCTCAGAATTGAGCCAGGATTTTTTGAACTGCATCGATGCTGCCTTGAGACAGCAGTGCACGAGCGTGATCCCTGCACAGGCCGGCGTCCAGACCGGCAATGCGTTGGTGCACGGCGGGCATGAATTGCGGATCGATGCTCAGCCGTCGGATGCCGATGCCCAGCAAAAAGGGAATCATCGACTCGTCGTGGCCCATCTCTCCACAGATGCTGATCGGTTTTTCATGATCCCCGGCGACCCTAACCACACGCTGCAATGCCCGCAGCACCGAGGGGTGTTCGGGCCGATAGTAGTCGGCAACGCGCTTGTTGCTGCGGTCCACCCCCAGCATGTATTGCACAAAATCGTTGGTGCCGATGGCAAAAAAATCGGCCGCTGCGGCAAACTCCGCCATGGTTTCCACCACCGAGGGCAACTCGACCATCATGCCGATGGCGGGTTGATCGTTATGGTCCAGCCCATCCGCCTTGAGCCGATCCAAACAGTCACGGACAACCTGACGAGCCCTTATAAAATCGTCCACCGAGGAGATCAGGGGAAACATGATCCCCACCGAATCCCTTCCGGCAGCAGCCCGCAGGATAGCGCGCACCTGCTGCTCGAAAATATCCCGGTAGGCCAGGGAGAAGCGAATGGAGCGCAGCCCCAGCTCCGGGTTGGTTTCCATTGCCGTGTCCGTGTAGGCCAGCGTCTTTTCGCCGCCGATGTCGAGGGTACGAAATGCCACCGGCTTGTCACCCAAGGCTGTCAGCACCTGGCGGTAGACCAGATACTGCTCGGTCTCCGAGGGAAACGTCGGCCGGATGAGAAAGGGAAATTCGGTGCGGTAGAGGCCGATGCCCGCCGCACCCATCTCTCTTGCCAGGGGCAGTTCGCCCAGCAGATTGATATTGGCCAACAGATCGACCCGCGCACCATCGCTGGTGTGGGCGGTGCCCACCCGAGGCGATGTCTGATGCGCTTTTAACTGCTGGCGGGCCTGATTGCGGGCATCAAAACGGGCAATGATGGCCGCCGATGGATCCAAATAGACGTTGCCCAGCTCGCCGTCCACCAATACCGGCGTCGCTTCGGGAAGGTGCATCAATTCCGGGTACTGGACCACCACCATGGGGATTTTCAGGGAACGGGCGATGATGGCCACATGGGAGGTGACCCCACCGTTGGCCAGCACGATGCCCGCCACCGATTCGGCGGCCAGCTTGAGCAGCTCCGATGGGTAAAGCGTCCTGGGCAACGACCACCCTGTTGCTGGTGTCCCCGTTACCCTCCGGTGATAGCGACGCCAGATTGTTCAGCAATCGGCCGGCCAGATCTTCGATGTCACTGACCTTTTCACGTACATAGGGATGGGGGCTGTCGGCAAACAGATCCAGGTAATGGCGGGCCACCTCGCGCACCGCCCGGCTTGCCGGATCCCCCTTTTCGATCTGCTCGGCCATCCGGTCGATGAATTTGGGATCCTTGAGCATCATGAAATGGGCTGCGAAGATCAAGGCTGCGCTCTCCGGCAACCGTTCGGCACATCGCTGCTGAAGGGTGTCGAGTTGCTCACCGGTATTCTTGACCGCCCGCCGAAAGTCTGCCATGCTTCCGCTGTCAACCACAGCCGGCTCGGCAACCAGGCGACCGTGGCTCCTGCCCCAGATCGTTGCTCTGGCAAAGGCGAAGCCGCCGGAGGCAGCCTGCCCCTTGATGAATCCAAGGTTGCACACCGGTCGCTCGGGAACGCTGCACATGCGCTGCAGATCCATGAGCAGCCGGGCATTTTCCAGAACCGCGGCCAGCTGGGCACCGGTGGCTTTTAGGGCCATGAGGTCACTGGTCTCGAAATAGTCTGCAACGGTGTGCTGGACCACCAGCACGCCGATCTTGACCACCCCCTTTTGAATGGGGACGGCCAGAAAGGATTCGTAGGGCAGCTCATCGGTTTCCGGAAAATAGCGAAACTGCGGGTTGTCGCTGGCGTGTCCCTCGCAGATCGACTGGCGGGTCGCCATCACCGTACCCACCAGCCCTTGGCCGGAGCCCATGCGCACCCGATCCACCGCTACCGGATTCAACCCAACCGTGGCCTTGAGCACCAGTTCGTCGGCCGTCTCGTCGTACAGGTAAATGGAACACACCGGCGTTCCCAGGTGCCCGGAAACCAACGCCACGGTGCGCTGGAGAAAATTTTCGATATTTTCACTGCCGGTGACCAGTGCGGACAGATCGCTCAGGTCGCAGAGCATGTTCAGACAGGTCCTGTCGTTTGCCGCTCATGGACGTTTCGGGCCTTTCATATCCTGGGATGTTTGGTTTTAGTGGATAACATAATGCATCTCCTGTACCGGATCCAGTATCAAGCATCAAACCAGCTGCAATTGAATCAATCGTCAGCAACAATGACAGGAATGTATGTTATGACCGAAAATCTCTACGGTTTTGTAAATTATATCCGTTTTTGGCCATCCGATCAAACCATGGATTCGCATGCCCGACAGGCCGATCAGACGCCTTTCCTATTACCCCACTCCTCGACCACAACTGGTATATGCATTGCATAAACTTACCCAGGCGTTATTTCCATTCGGACATGACTTAAATGAACGCACGGTGAAACAGATGACCCCATGCAGCGGAATTTTAAACGGTTCACCGTTCAAAGGCCTCTACCGCCCGGCATTCGAACACGATGCCTGCGGCGTGGGCATGGTCTGCAGCATAAACAACCGTAAAAGCCACGCACTGGTTCAGGACGCGCTGCAGATCCTGTTAAACCTCACCCACCGTGGTGCATGCGGCTGCGACGAAACAACGGGTGACGGCGCCGGCATCCTCATCCAGAAGCCTCACCGCTTTTTGAAACAGGCGGCCCGGGAGGCAGGTATTCACCTCCCGGACCAAACGGATTATGCCGCCGGCCTGGTGTTTCTGCCGTCGGACAAGAACCTGCGCGAAGCATCCCGGGCAGCGCTGTCGGCTGCTGCTGAAGAGAAAGGACTGATCTTTTTAGGATGGCGAAGCGTGCCTGTAAATCCGGATGCGGCCGGCGACCTGGCTCGACGGGTAATGCCGGTGATCCAAATGGCTTTCGTGGGCAGGGGTGACGCCGGCGGGGATACCTTAACCTTCGAACGAAGGCTTTATCTCACGCGCAAAGCCGGCGAAAAACGAATCCGAAAGATGTTTGACTCGCGAGAGTCCCTGTTTCACATCGCCAGCCTCTCTTCGCGAACGTTGGTCTACAAGGGCATGCTCCTGGCGAATCAGATGACCTCGTTTTACCCGGACCTGTGTGATCCGGAGATGGCCAGCGCCCTGGCCCTGGTCCACCAACGCTACAGCACCAACACCCTTCCTTCCTGGGACCTGGCCCAACCCTTCCGCTACCTGTGCCACAACGGGGAGATCAACACCGTGCGGGGCAACATCAACTGGATGCGTGCCCGTGAACCGCTCTTTCGTGCCGACGTCTTCGGGGATGACATGGCCGACCTCCTTCCTGTCTCCACCCCCGGCGGAAGCGATTCGGCCACCCTGGACAATGCCCTGGAACTGTTGCTGCATACCGGCCGCCCCCTGGCCCAGTGCATGATGATGCTGGTTCCCGAGGCCTGGCAGCATCACGACACCATGAGCCGCACCAAAAAGGATTTTTATGCCTACCACGCTTGCCTCATGGAGCCCTGGGACGGCCCGGCAGCCATTCCCTTTACTGACGGTGTAAGTGTAGGGGCCGTACTGGACAGAAACGGCCTGCGGCCCAGCCGATACACAGTCACCCGAGACGGTCGGGTGATTATGGCTTCGGAAACCGGCGTGCTGCCGGTAGACCCGGCCAACGTGGCCGTCAAAGGACGCCTTGAGCCCGGCCGCATGTTCCTGGTGGACCTGGAACAGGGCCGAATCATCCATGACGACGAGATCAAGGAAACCATGGCTGCCAGGCGGCCCTATGGCCGATGGGTGAAGGAAAACCAGCAGCACTTGGCCGACCTTCCTCCGGGGGAACCGGTACCCCCACCGTCTGGTGAAGACCTGTGGATCGAACAGCAGCGCTTCGGCTACACGGCCGAAGACCTCAAGCTGATATTAGGCCCCATGGCCCAAAAAGGGGTCGAGCCTACCGGGTCCATGGGCGACGACATCCCTCTGGCAATTCTCTCAAAGCAGCCCCGCCTGTTATACGACTACTTCCGCCAGCTTTTCGCCCAGGTGACCAATCCTCCCCT
Source organism: uncultured delta proteobacterium (assembly GCA_963697225.1). Lineage (GTDB taxonomy): Bacteria > Desulfobacterota > Desulfobacteria > Desulfobacterales > Desulfosarcinaceae > Desulfosarcina. The sequence goes on along the minus strand of CAVONM010000023.1, from coordinate 13,158 downwards.
GGACGCCATCCGCGAGAAATTGGTCACGGCCTTATCCAGCACCATTGGGCGGGAGCGCAACCTCTTTACTGAAACGCCCCTGCACTGCCGCCAGCTGCACCTGCCGCATCCCATCCTTACACCGGCGGATCTGGCCGCCATCCGTGCATCGGACCACGATAGTCTGAAGTCGGCGGACTTGTCCATCTGCTGGCTCCAGGCCGACGGCGGGCCGGGATTGACCCGCGCCCTGAAAGCCTTGTGCCGCTTTGCCGTTCGGCAGGTGGAAACGGGTGCCCACCTTCTGATCTTGACCGACCGGGACATCCCCGAGGGCCACGCCCCCATACCTGCCTTGTTGGCCACCGCCGCCGTACACCATGGTCTCCTTGCCGCTGGCATGCGCACCGGATGCGGCCTTATCGTCGAGACTGGCGAAGCCCGGGAGATTCACCACTTCTGCTGCCTGTTGGGTTACGGTGCCGGGGCCGTCGTTCCCTGGCTGGCCCTGGCCACCATAGACAGGCTGGCCGATGAGGGACGGCTGGAACAAACCGAGCCACAGGCGGCCCGCACATACTATATAAGCTCCGTTAGGAAGGGGATACTCAAGGTCCTGTCCAAAATGGGCATTTCCACCCTGCAAAGCTACCGAGGAGCCCAGATTTTTGAATGTGTGGGTCTGGATCCATCGGTGACGGATCGCTGGTTTTGCGGGACGGACTCTCGCATCGGCGGAGCAGACATGCAAACGATCGCCCAGGAAATCAAGCTGCGCTGCGCCGGGATTGAACGACATGCAGACACCGACAAGCTCCTGCCCGCCGGCGGCCGCTATAAATGGCGCCGGGACGGTGAGGCCCACCAGTACAATCCCGCCACCATCCCCCTGCTCCAACAGGCCGTACGTCAGAACGATGACAATGCGTGGCGGAAATACCGGGAGGCGGTGCACGAGATTAACCGGGAAGAAGGGCTGATCCGCGGGCGCTTTGTCTTCAAGCCGGCTGAAACACCTGTGCCCCTGAGCGAAGTTGAACCCTGGACCGAAATCGTCAAGCGTTTCAAGACCGGGGCCATGTCCTACGGCTCCATCAGCAAGGAGGCCCACGAAACCCAGGCCATTGCCATGAACCGCATCGGTGGGAAAAGCAACAGCGGCGAGGGTGGCGAGGATGCCGACCGATTCTCACCCGATGCCAACGGCGACTGGCGCAACAGCGCCATCAAGCAGATCGCCTCGGGGCGCTTCGGCGTGACTATCGGCTACCTGTCAAGCGCCGTGGAACTCCAGATCAAGATGGCCCAGGGAGCCAAACCCGGTGAAGGCGGCCAGCTGCCCGGGGAGAAAGTATACCCCTGGATCGCCGCCACCCGCCACAGCACCCCTTACGTGGGGCTCATCTCGCCTCCGCCCCACCACGACATTTACTCCATCGAGGATCTGGCCCAGTTGATCTACGATTTGAAATGCGCCAACCCCAATGCCCGCATCAATGTCAAACTGGTCTCCGAGGTGGGGGTGGGCACAGTTGCCGCCGGCGTGGCCAAGGCCGGTGCCGACGTCATCCTGATCAGTGGTGAAGTGGGAGGCACCGGTGCCTCGGGGCTCACCTCCATCCGCTACGGCGGCTTGCCCTGGGAGCTGGGACTGAGCGAAACCCAGCAGACCTTGATACAAAACGGGCTTCGTGACCGGGTGGTGCTGGAGTGCGACGGCCAGCTCAAAACCGCCCATGACGTTGCTGTGGCCTGCTTGCTGGGCGCCCAGGAGTTCGGCTTCGGCACCATTTCCCTGGTGGCGCTGGGGTGCGTCATGATGCGGGTATGCCACCTGAACACCTGCCCGGTGGGTATCGCCACCCAGGACCCGGCGCTGAGGAAAAAGTTCACTGGCAAACCCGAGCACTTGGTCCGGCTGATGCGCTTCATCGCCGAAGACCTGCGGGCTATTATGGCCCGGCTGGGTTTTCACACCATCGACCAGATGTCCGGTCGGGTTGACCGGCTGAAAATCAACCCCGCCCTGGGCCACTGGAAGTCCCGCAGCCTGGACCTGAACCCCATCCTGCACCAGCCTGTGCCGCAGGAACACATCCTGCGGTTGTGCATCCCCAAAGGGCTGATGAACGATAACCAGAAACCGCCGGATGCCGACCTGGTCCGGCGGACTCAGCCGGCCCTGCAAGATGGATTGGCCACGCAGATCGATATACCCATCACCAACGTCCAGCGTGCGTTAGGCACCCGCCTCAGCCATGCCATTGTTAAACGATACGGCGAAAAAGGGCTGCCAGACGACACCATTGTGATCAACGCCGCCGGCAGCGCCGGGCAGAGCTTTTTCGCCTTCGGCGCCCCGGGCATCACCGTCCATGTCCAAGGGGATGCCAACGACTACTTCGGTAAGGGCCTTTCCGGTGCGGTGCTGGCCATCCGGCCGCCGGAGGAAGCCGCTTTTGCCGCCGAGGAGAACATCATCATCGGCAATGTGGCCCTTTATGGGGCTACCGCTGGTCGGGCCTATATCCGGGGACGGGCCGGTGAACGTTTCTGCGTGAGAAACAGCGGAGCCGCGGCTGTGGTGGAGGGGGTAGGCGACCACGGCTGCGAGTACATGACCGGCGGCCGCGTGGTGGTGCTGGGCCCCACGGGGCGCAACTTCGCCGCCGGCATGAGTGGTGGTGTCGCCTATGTACTGGACGACGCAGAGGGGCACTTCAGGCAAAACCGCTGCAACCGTGAATCGGTGGACCTGGAACCGGTGGCAGGGGATGACGAAGCCGAGTTGGTCGACCTCATCGAAGCCCACTTCACCTTCACCGGCAGCACGGTGGCTTCACGGGTACTTGAATCTCGAGAGCTCATTAAAGGGCGATTCGTCAAGGTGATGCCCAGGGAGTACAAACGGGCCATTGTCCAGCTGACCAAAGAGGAGAATTAAGGCCATGGGAAATCCCTCGGGATTCATGGAACACAACCGGCAGCTGCCCGACAGGCGCCCGGTAAATGAGCGGATCGGGGATTTCAAGGAGATCTACCGGGCCTTTCCCGAACGGACCCTGCGCGCGCAGGCCGCCCGCTGTATGGATTGCGGAGTGCCCACCTGCCACGCCGGCTGCCCTTTAGGAAACCGCATCCCGGACTGGAATGACGAAGTGTACCAAGGTCGCTGGGAAGCGGCCTTCAAACAGCTCATGGCCACCAACAACTTTCCCGAATTTACCGGTCGCCTCTGCCCTGCCCCCTGCGAGGAGGCCTGCGTGCTGGCCATCAACGCACCGGCGGTGACCATCGAACAGATCGAAAAGACCATCATCGAACACGCCTTCGAACGGGGGTGGGTTCGTCCGCAACCACCCTTGCGGCGTACGGGCAAAACGGTGGCGGTGGTCGGCTCCGGTCCTGCCGGTCTGGCCTGCGCCCAGCAGCTCAACACAGCCGGTCACACGGTGGTCGTATTCGAACGGGACCCCAAGCCCGGCGGACTCCTGCGCTACGGCATTCCCGACTTCAAGCTGGAAAAACCGGTGGTGGATCGACGACTGGGCCTGTTGGAAAGAGAAGGCATCGTTTTTAGAACCGGCGTACACGCGGGTGTAGACATTGCCGGGGAGGCCCTTTGCACCGACTTCGATGCTATCGTCGTCTGCTGCGGCGCCACCCGCCCCCGGGACCTGCCTGTCCCCGGCCGCGAGCTAGACGGCATCCACTTTGCCATGAATTTTCTCACCGGTCAGAACCGCGTCGTTTCCGGCGAAGCCGATACAATTTCCCTGAACGCCGGCGGCAAGCAAGTGATCGTGATCGGCGGAGGCGATACGGGCAGTGACTGCATCGGCACCAGCCACCGCCAGGGTGCCGCGTCGGTGCTAAATTTCGAGCTGCTGCCCCAGCCGTTGGAAGACCGTCCGGAATCCCAGCCCTGGCCCTACTGGCCCATGCGCCTGCGCACCAGCAGCAGCCACGAGGAGGGCGGAAGCCGCAATTGGAATATACTCACTCAACGATTCATCGGCGACACCCGCCGGGTGCGGGCACTGGAGACGGTCCGAGTGCAATGGACCGGGGAGGCCGGCCGGCCGGGGCGATTCAAAGAGATTCCCGGATCGCAAAAAACCTGGCCGGCGGACCTGGTGCTCCTGGCTATGGGATTTGTCGGACCGGATCCGGACACTCTTGTTGCTCAGCTCGGGCTGGCCCTGGACACACGGGGCAACCTCAGTACCAGCAGCGACTTCATGACCTCACGGCCTGGCGTCTTTGCCGCCGGAGACGCCCGCCGTGGACAGTCACTGATCGTCTGGGCCATCTCCGAAGGACGCGAAGCTGCCCGTGCCGTGGACGTGTTTCTCATGGGCCGGACCGACCTGCCGGAAAAAGGGTGCTGCGACCTGCCGCGGGTGTAAACGTAGAGGGAATTTGAAAGGCTGCTAGATCTATTCTTCAAACAGTCATCTCACCCCAATGCTTGCCCTTTCCGGTCGCTTCCCTCTGTTTTCCCGGCGAACGCTGTGGTATTATGATGGATCATCATCCGAATCAATGGGATCCCATAGCAAAAGGTGAAAGCCATGGATTATTTCGAGTACCGCCACGGAGAACTCTGGGCGGAAGGGGTTCGCGTCAAGGAATTGGCCGAGCGCTTCGGTACCCCGCTGTATGTATATTCAAAAAGAACGCTCGAGCGCCATTACAACGCCTTCGACACGGCCCTGGGGGAACTGGATCACCTGACCTGCTTTTCAGTCAAGGCCAACAGTAATGTCAGCCTCCTTCGCCTGCTGGGGGGCCTCGGGGCCGGCGTGGACATCGTCTCGGGGGGAGAATTGCACCGGGCCCTGACGGCCGGCATCGATCCGCGCAAAATCGTCTTCTCCGGCGTGGGCAAGCAGGAACACGAGATTCGGGAAGCCCTGAAGGCCGACATTCTCATGTTCAATGTAGAGTCCGCCCAGGAGCTCAAACAGATTGGGCGCATCGCCGCAGCGGTGAATACGCCGGCGCGGATCAGCATCCGCATCAACCCCGATGTGGATGCCAAAACCCACCCGTACATCTCCACCGGACTCAAGAAAAACAAGTTCGGTCTGGATATGCTCGAAGCCGCCGGTGCCTATCTGTTGGCCAAAGAGACGCCATTTGTGGAACCGGTGGGCATGGATTGCCATATCGGGTCCCAGCTCACTCAGATCGGTCCTTTTGTGGAAGCCCTTAAAAAACTGCTCTCTTTTGCGGATCGGCTTCGATCATCGGGCGTTGATATCCGCTACCTCGATCTGGGTGGGGGGCTGGGCATCACTTACAACGAAGAGGCGCCACCCCTTCCTGCGGAATTGGGCCGGGCCATTGCCGATACCATCGCTGGCCAAACGCTCACCGTCATCCTGGAGCCGGGCCGGGCCATAGCCGGCAACGCCGGAATTCTGGCCACACGCGTCCTGTATACCAAAAAAACCAGTGCCAAAAACTTCGTTATCGTGGATGCCGCCATGAACGACCTGGTGCGCCCCTCTCTTTACGGCGCCTATCACCGCATCGGAGAAGTAGCCCCCAAGGATCGTGAAGAGATCGTCGTGGACGTGGTGGGCCCCATCTGTGAAAGCTCGGATTTCCTGGCCCAGGACCGCCGGCTTCCCATGATGGAACCTGGTGAATACCTTGCCGTCTTCTCAGCCGGCGCCTACGGCTTCACCATGTCTTCCCAATACAACTCCCGGCCCCGGGCCGCCGAGGTAATCGTCGATGGTGACCAGGCCACGCTGGCCCGCCGGCGGGAAACCTATGCGGACCTCATCGCGCTGGAAATTTGACAGCAAGACATTCCTCCGGAGGTATCACGCGTGAAGGACATCGGCCAACTCAAGTCAAAACTCTCAACGCTCTTCGCCGAGCAGTACTTTGCCGTCCTGGCAACCCGCTCAGGCGACAGCATCCACACCACGCTGGTGGCCTTTGCCGCCAGCGACGACCTGAAAACGCTCTTCGTGTGCACCCCGCGGGCCACGCGTAAATTTTCCAACCTCAAGCAAAACCCGTCGGTTTCGCTGCTGGTACACAACAGCTCGAACATGGCCACGGACATCCGCCAGTCCATCGCCGTGACCGTATCCGGCAGTGCCGAGGAGGTACCCGCGGAACGCCTGGAGGGCGCCCGAACGGTATACCTGGCCAAGCAGCCCCACATGTCCGGCTTTGCCACCTCCCCCAACACGGCCATCATCCAGGTGACCGTGGGCCGCTATGATGTGGTGGCTCATTTCCAGGACGTTACCATCTTGGAAATCCAGAAAGATCGGATCGTTCAGCCATGAAGGGCCTCCTTTCATTTGACCGCATCGAACGCCGTCACCGTCACCTGGTGGGCGGCAAGGCCTTGGCGCTGGCCACGCTGATGCGCGGCGGGATCACCGTACCCGATGGCCTGTGCGTCACCACCACCGTATACGAAGACTTCATCCGCACCACCGGCCTGGGCACACGTATTGGAATGGAGGTGGGTCGGCTTCCCCTGGTACAGATGCGCTGGGAAGAGATTTGGGACATGGCCCTGCGCATCCGCAACCTTTTTCTCAACACCGCCATCCCCGACCGCCTGAGAGAAATGCTCGCATCGGAGCTGGAGGCGCGGTTTGCCGATCGCGCGGTGGCGGTGCGCTCCTCGTCGCCCCAGGAGGACAGGGCCGGTAGCTCTTTCGCCGGCCTGCACGAATCATTCGTCAATGTCCGTGGCCTCGATGCAATCCTGGAGCACATCCGCCTGGTGTGGGCATCCTTGTGGTCCGACGGCGCCTTGCTCTACCGCAAGGAGCTGGGCATGGATATGCAAAAAAGCGCCATGGCGGTGATCGTTCAGGAGCTGGTGGCCGGCGAGCGCTCCGGCGTGGCCTTTTCCAGGAGTCCCGACGGCGCCGACCATGCGGTGGTAGAATCGGTCTACGGCCTCAATCAAAGCCTCGTGGACGGTACCATCACCCCGGATCGATGGACGCTGGACCGCCGCACCGGCAGATTAATCAACCACACGCCGGCTGTCCGGCAACAGGCCATGCGGCCGGTGGACGGCGGCGTCACATTGCTGCCGCTGACGGAAGCTGAAAGACACGCTCCCCCCCTGGATGAAAGCTCCCTGGACCGGGTGTTTGGTATGGCCATGGCCCTGGAGAAAACCTTCGAGCGGCCTCAGGACACGGAGTGGACCATCAGGCGAGACGACCTTTTTCTGCTCCAGAGCCGGCCGGTGACCACGACCCGGGACAGCGCGGCCGAAGGCACCCCCTGGTCGGCAGACGACAAGCGTCCCTGGTATCTGAGCCTCAAGCGCAGCTTCGACAACCTGAAGGTTCTGCACCACCGCATTGAGGACGAACTCCTGCCCCAGATGGCGGCCGAAGCCCGGGCGCTGTCGAAAACCGACCCGGCCGGACTCTCCGACGCCCAACTCATCGAATCCATCGAGACGCGCATGCGCATTCATCGGCACTGGGTGGATGTCTATTGGCGCGACTTCATCCCATTTGCCCATGGCGCCCGCCTCTTCGGCCAGGTCTACAACGACCTGGTCAAGCCCGAGGATCCCTATGCGTTCACCGCCCTGTTGGGGGAGACCCGCATGACCGGGATGGAACGCAATCGCGAGCTGCACAGGCTGGCCCAAATGATCCGGTCCGACAAGCGCCTGCGTAAAAGATTAGCCTCCGGGGAAATGGATCAGGCGATCGCGGAATTTTCAATACACCTCAACGCTTTTCTGGAACGCTACGAAGATCTCACCTTCAAAGCGGTTCGTTTTTTCAAAGACCGCGAGGGCTTGATCCGCTTGCTGCTTGAAATGGCAGAACAGGCAGAACCCGTGGCGGCTGACAGGCGGCCGGACATCGCCGCCCTGGCCGACGATTTTGTCGACCGCTTTCCCGAAGACCGACGCGCGTTTGCCCGTCAACTGCTGGAGATTGGAAGATCCAGCTACCGGCTGCGGGACAACGACAATATCGTCCTTGCCCGCATCGAAGCCCAGCTGCTCAAGGTTGTGGACGAGGCCAAGCGGCGCATCGGCGAGCTTGACCGGCTTGATGCAGACGCCCTCACACCGGCGCAGGCAGTCAAGATTCTGTCGGACCCTTCCACCATCCGCGAAATCGTCAAGGAACAGGCGGCCATCGACGAACCGGTCCAGCATCAGGGGCGGCCGGGTCTGGCCCTGCCAACCGTGAACACCACCAAAGGGGATTTCGTCATGCGGGCTCGCCAACTCATCGGCCAGCCTGCCGGCCAAGGGCTGGCCGTGGGAAAGGCGCGGGTGATTTCAGCGGTCGAGGACCTCTTCCAGTTCAAATCCGGTGAAATTCTCGTCTGCGATTCCATCGATCCCAATATGACCTTCGTGGTGCCCCTGGCCGCGGCCATCGTGGAACGGCGCGGCGGCATGCTGGTACACGGCGCCATTGTCGCCCGCGAATACGGCCTGCCCTGCGTCACCGGCGTAGCCGACGCCAGCGCTCTGATCCATACCGGCGATCGTCTCACCGTGGATGGCTATCTGGGCATTGTGACCATCGGGGACTGAAAATAGCGTTCTCTGCCCTGAAAAAAAGGAGCGTTGAAGTTATGGCAGGTTTAATCCTCATTTCTATAATATGCATATCATGTGCGTTTCTTCTTTGGTTTATTGCCGATAAAAGAGGAGCGAATTCGAAATTTTGGGCTATTATGGGAGCTGTTTTTGGCCCACTGACCATTCCATTTGTGTTTCTGACAAAAGATAAGTCTTCCAAGCCTGATCGATCAAACCAATTGTGAGATTGATGATATCTGCAATCGGTTTTCAACTTGGATGATCTCAATACATAAAATATGAGGTTCGCCATAATTTCTAAAAATCAATAATACCTTTCGTAGGGTTCACTATCCAAGAGGGATGAAAAAATTAATATAACATCTCTATAATTTATGAAATTTTGTTTATATCGTATCAATTTTAAAGCTATTTTCACATTCTTCACATACCCACCAATTTTTAATAACCGGTGCACATCGTATTGCGGTGAGCAACTAATTTTAGATACCTCATTAAAGGAGAAAAACATGAAACTTCCAGAGTATATTACTACTGATGAAGTAAAAAGAGTTTGCAACGAAATTGGATTACGAGACTGGTCCAAAATCACGGACTCAACCGTTTCGGAAAAAGAAGCATCCACGATCCTCAATATTGTGAATACCCAAGGAATGAATATACCTCTTGAAGCGTTCCAAAAAGGTTTAGAAGTTGAGCTTGAACATGGAACAAGATTTGAAGATGCAAATGTAACGAACAACCATCCAATTCTGACAGGCAAGATCGTCATCGCACATCTCAAAGAAACAATGGACTATTATGAAAGAATCGATGTTGCTGAAATGGAAGGTGATTTGTTGAAAGCTATTCTGTCTAAAAATATTGACAAGATAGAATCAAAGTATACAAAACTCATCGAAGCGCAGAGTTTATTAAATCAATCGATAGCTGATCAATTGAAGAAACGCATCTGACATTAAGTTGCACAAAGGACCGCTCGCACCTTCGGCCTGTGATCAGAATCGTTATGCCCTACACTATATATCAGAGGCAATGTGTATGGAGGGACAATTGTCTTCAATCCACTTTCTTTTGGTAGATGATGAAAAAGTTCTTATTGAAACTATTGCCGAGCGGCTTCGGTTAAAAGGGTTCATTGTTGACTGTGCTTTATCAGGAAATGAAGCGCTAAACCAATTGGGTAAGAGTGACACAATTGATATCGTTGTACTTGATATTCAAATGCCTGATTTAGATGGCATGAGTATCTTAGAAATAATTAAAGCAAAGCATCCTCTCGTTGAAGTTATCATGCTTACCGGACACGCTACAATTCAGTCGGCAGTCGAAGCATTGAAGTTTGGCGCTTACGATTATTTATTAAAGCCATGTGATATTAATGATCTCATTTCTAAGGCTAACAAAGCTATTTTAAGAAAGAGAGAGCGTGAAGGGAAAATTCTTAACGTAAAGTCAAAACCATACATTTCTGACAGAGAACGAGAAGAACTGATATCAAATATCATGAAAGAATAATGTTGGTTAAATTGAATTGCTGGCTTAGGTCAGTTGATTTCATATAACCCCGGTACTGCAGGCGACCTCAAAAAACGCGACGGCCGCGTTGCACGTTACCGATAACTCCAATTATGTTGCGAGTAGGCCTACCTTATTAAGATTATTACGATATTTTAATTTGCGCCAGTAAATTCAAAATATTGTTTAATAACAATTATATAGAACACTTCCCGGCAAAGGGCCTAAAGCAACTGTTCACATAACTATCTTCTCTTGGATCTACTTCTATATTTCATGGCAACAGGCTAAATTGAGATATCAAAGAGAGTCCAGCCAGGCCATGACATCATCTTGATTTTTAATGTTGATTAAGGCTTCGATTTCCGGACGATCCATCAGCACCGCCCGATTAAATTCCACGAACCTCTTTTGGACTTTGCGCCTGTGATTGAGATCCAGGCGAAGGTATACCATCGTCGCCTGAAGGTCTTCATGGCCGAGCTGGTTTCGGATATCCGACAAAGAACATCCGGAAGTGAGCATATTCACGGCACATGAATGGCGCATGCTATGGACCGGATTTATGGTCTTCAGGCGTTTTTGGGGCAAGGCCAAGGTCAGGTATTTTTTGCAGAGCCGATATATGCCGTAGCGTGTCAACTCTTTGCCCCGTTGATTGATGAACAGCCGATGCCGATAGGCCGGTTTGGGCTTTTTGCGGTATTTGTCCATATAGTTTTCAATCAGGATACTGGTTTCAGGCATCAGTGTAATCTGCCGATAGCGGTTGGCCTTGCCCAGGATGGCCAGGGTGCTTTTCTCGGCGTTAAAATAGTCCAGATTCAAGGTGGCGATCTCACTGGCCCTGGCGCCCGAGTCATACAGCAACGCCAGTAGACAGTAATCCCGGAAGCCCTCCTTCCGGTTCAGGTCCACCGCTTGCATCACCTTGAAGATCTCATCGGGATATAGAAAGCCGATGAGCTTTCGTTGATACCGTTTCTGGGGAATGGCAAGTATCCTGTCGGCGATCTTCCTATGTTCAGGATGCATAAAGCGGATCATCTTGGCCAGGGATTTGATGGCCGCCAACCGATGGTTGCGAGTCAGCGGCGTGTTCTTTCGCTTCTGCTCAAGATCCACCAAAAAGGAGAGAACCAAATCCGGCGTGAGATGCTCGACCCAGAGTGAACCGGTTTTGATTCCAAGCTTTTTGGCGGCAAAAGGGATAAACAGGGTAAACCCATCCCGGTAGGCCTGGATTGTATTGCCACTGACCCCTTTGATGTGGGGCAAATAGTTGCCAAAAAATTGATGCAGACAGGTTGAAAGTTTCATTTCACCACCGCCCGGGATTTGACAAACTCCAGTAATCCCGTCCGGTGTCGGGCATCTTTAACCTTCAGGTAGGCCCCGGTGTACTGGTACTTCCGGTGCCCCATATAGGCCGCCAATACCGGCAGCGCATGTTGGGGACACTGGCCTCGGGCTTTAATCCGGTTGAGCGTATTGATGGCAAAAGCGTGTCTTAACGAGTGAGGCAGCGGGCCTGCAAAAGTCACATTGCCGATCACCTGTTTGTCGCGGGAAAGACCCATTTGTCCCGCTGCCCGATGAAAGGCAAAGCGGATATCCTGATCTCGTATGGCAGCCCGGCCTCTGCCGGCCAGAAGATAGGGGTTCCGGTCCTGGGGTAACAACGCCCTTCGCATGGATAAATATCGCTCCAGTTCATCAAACACTGCTTTCGGCAAGGGGATCAAGCGATCCTTTCGGAACTTGGTCCGCTCGATGTAAACCGTTCTTTCCTCATTGCGGTAATGGCCCCGATGAAGATGCAATGGCTCGTTGATGCGCATGCCGCACCGGGCCAGCATCACCAGGGCCATGGTGATGCCCCGATCCAGTAAATAGAACCTCTCATTTTTCCGGATGTTTTTTCTCACCGTCTCGATGAGAACCTGGGTCTGGATTTCAGAGAAAACAAAGGGAACACTGTGTCGTTTGGCCAATCTGGGGATATCCTTGACCGGATTTTGATCCAAAAGGCCTTTTCGGACCAAGAACCGAAAAAATCCACGGACACAGGTCAGGATATCATTCACCGAGGTGGGATGCGCGGTGATCTGCGCCCTGAGCTGAAGAAAAAACGATGGCTGCAACTGGTCCATGGTGACATTCTGTTTTCGTAAGTACCGGTCAAAGACCAGAAGCCTCGAGTGCAGTGTCTTGGGGGCATCTCCCAAACCGATGCGATAGGCCATATAATCGTCCAAATGGGGGGCCAAAAAGCTTTCAAAGGGTTTCATCGAACAGCACCTTGGCCATCAGTTGAATGTGTATCCGGAGATATTTTTTGGTCGACTCAATATCGTCATGGCCCAGCATCTCCTTGATCTCAAATATCGAAGCCCCGCTTTCCAGCAGATTCTGGGCATAGCTGTGGCGCAGCCAATAGGCGCTTGAGGACAATCCAACCGCCCGCATCACCTTGCGGATATGGAAGCCGATGGTATTGGCATTTGCCGGCCGATAGGGCCGCTGAAGACTTAAAAACAGGGTCTTGTGTTTGCTCTCGGGACGAACCGTCATCCGATAGGCGGCCACGGCCTTCAGGGTGGCTTCAGGTATGGGCAGTTTCGTAGGCTGGGTGTTTTTGCGCTCGGTGAGGGTCAACTCTGCTTTGCTAAAGCAGATGTCGTCCAGACGGATCAAGGCGATCTCTTTTGGACGCAGCCCCAGACCATAGGCCAGATGCATCATGGCATAGGTCCGGATATCACTGTCGGAACTCAGGCGAACACCGCCAAATAGATTTTTAATCTCCTGAGGTCGTAAAAACTTGGGTGGTATGGAGAGCCCATAGTGCTTTGGGGCCACGATCAACTCGGCCAGATCTCTTTTGATGATGCCCCGCTGATACAGATAGGTTAAGAATTTACGTATTTTTGAACGGTAATTCCTCTGACTGGAGGGTTTAAATGGGGCAAAAAATTGAGCAAAAAATGCATCCACATTTTCAATGGACAGCGCCTTTAGATCGATGTTTTCCATATGCAGGTACTCATGAAAAGCCCATAGGACCCGCCGGTTTTGCGTGGCGT
>CAVONM010000022.1:0-531044 GCA_963697225.1 uncultured delta proteobacterium | reverse complement strand
TCCTGCGGAAAGCTATCCTGCAGTCCAAAATCCCTTTTCCCTCTGATAGTCATTTACGATATCTTCCAATTTCAGGTAGTGGTGCAGGTTGACTAATTGCTTGACATAAGTGCCATCCGGGCCAAGCAATTCGTCCATGGTGATACCGAGTTCAATATTGAGGTAAGCCAGTAATTCAGCTTTTCTCGGATAGGTGGATATGGGTTTACCTTTGGGTTTCTCTTGGAAAAATTCTTCGAGATGCACGCGATCGGTTCTGTTTGGGCCATCTTTCCAAGGGTTCCACCATGCAATTTCCCCAAATCTTGCCGCTTGCACCCAAACGGATGAATCACACGAATAGATGGGAAAGTTAGTCAGATAATCAAACGTTGTATTTCCGAACAAATGGACTCTGATCTTGGTACCTTTGAACTTATCCATGACATAGCTTAGCGTTCCGAAATCAGTGATCTGGGGAGAGCCAAGGGCCACTTCTTCATAACCTTGTTCGATGTAATATTCGATTTCATCGCTATCGATACTGTGAACCACGGGAACGGGATTAAAACCTGCATCCTCCAGCCGCTTCTGGTAGAATATGTTGGTGTCAAAACCCTCGTCGCCGAAATCACAATCAAAATTGTAGATCCGGTCGTAATATTTTCTGTAATATTTTAGGTATTTCAGATAACCGTTGAAGTTAACTGAATGGCTGGAACCGGTATCAAATAGGCTGGGATACCCCCCAGAGTTGTATAGATAAAATGTGCCCGAATCCAAATCGAGGCTTGCGCATTTTGATCGGTGGGCCTCTCGCAATAACCGATCATCATCGTTCAGATGTGAAAAAGCGCGCAGGACATGGATTTCTCGGTCGGGATAAAGTTTATTGTATGCCTTCAAGACTTTCGCGTTCACCGCTGCATGATAGATTCGCATTTCAAACCTCCAAGTCAGAATGGGTTCCCCGTGGCATCATTACCGGGGAACCCATTCGGTTCATTGTTATTGCTGAGTTCCTGAAGCATTTGCCTCAGTGACCAACTGCTTGAGCGCATTCAAACTGGCGGTCAACTCGTCAATTTTGGTTACGTCGACTTTCTCGATATATTGCCGGTTGTCCGTTATCCACTTGATGGTGCCAGTGAGAGCAGTTGCAATTTTCTTGAAGCTCATTGCCTTCTTCTCGCCGTCGATCGTGAAGCCGTCACTTTGAGGGCTGGTAAGGTGCCTGTCAGTATCACCGCCTGCCTCCTTAACGGCCTTCATGATTTTAATCAGTTCGGCGTCTACCCTTTTTCCATCTGCACGGTACATCTGCAGGCTCTCCATGTTCACATCGATGCCGGCTTTTTTCAGACGCTCAAAGTCAAGGGCAGTGTCTACCGCATCCTTGTATGCATCGAGATCAATCTCTTCCTCTGGATTGTTCTCCAGGTTGTGGTTTTTCAGAAAATCCCCAATTGGATCATCACCGGACATCCCTTTGGTAGCGGATGCCAGAAGGAGCAAACGTTCCTTGCCCAGGTATGCGTGGCTATCGATCCCAGGGACCTTTGCGAGTTGCATGAAGGTTTGACGTGTTCGCGGGTTCATGAACTGCAGGTTTTCTGCCGCCCACGGTTCCCATTTATACCCGGTGGATTTCACCAACTCTTTAATGATGTTGAGCAGGCATCCTTGCTGGATCGCAAACACGGCAAAATTTCCGATGACACCCGACCATGCCTGATTATGCTTTGCATGAAAGGAACGAAGCAGGGTGTTGGCTGCATCAAGTTTCTCCTTGTCATTTTCAAACTTGATTTCACCGTCAAGGAACAATTCAACTTGTTCGACCAGATCGGGATCCCCAAGCAGGTCTCCGTCATCCTCCGCAATGATGCTGGTAATTTGAGTTAGTGAAGTGGAATCAGCCGTCATGGAAAGGTTCCATGCGATGGCTTCATTTTTAACCGTTTCATCAAGTTGGGCATCGTCTATGTCTGTAATGGTATCCATTTTTTCTGTTACCTCCGTCTGGGTGTTTGATTCGTTAATGTCATGCTCGGTTTCTACGGTGTTTTCCAGTTGTTCAGTCATGTCATTTTCTCCTTTTACATTTTCGTTGTTGGTTTGAATGTTCTGTTCCTGAGTTTTGGTTTCCTGGGTTTCCATTGCTTCACCTTTCTTAATTGGGTTAAAAAACCGCAGCATCCTGCGTTTTCATTCGAGAATCCCCTCAAGGACATCATCGACGAGGCTGTTTTCAGGCAGCTTTTGTTTCCGTAATCGTCTCCGAATAGTCGTTTTCATTCTCGATGGCCCATATCTTGGCCTCAAGGTCTCCGATTATCCTGTCCTTCTCCTGGAGTGTTGCCTGAAGTTCGGCAACCTTGACCATCAGGATTTGGATGTCTTTGTTGACCTGTGGTGAGGGAGTTTCAGGCTCATGCTGTGAAACCGCATGTGCGCCACTTGAAGGAGCACTCTTTACTGGGGCTTGCGTTTGTTGAGGATTACGCCCACGATTGGAACCGATCTGCGTCACATTCATCTTGCGGCCGTTGGTAGTAGTTCTTTTTTTGGGGAACTGATAACCGTTATCAGTCAATTCTTTCCGTATGGTACTGACAAAGGGCTGACTAACTCTGCAGAGTCCTGCAATATGGCGGTCAGTCCAACAGCTCCATTCCTTATCCTTGAGGAGGGTCAGCACCACTTTTCGCTTATCGGCGTTAGTTCTCCTTTTTCCGTGAGCCGCGTTGGCACTGACTGAATGCAACATGGCCTCTCGTTTACCACCTTTGCGGACATCAGCTTTGATTTCCCGATGGCCGGCTTTTTGATGGGCAGCGAAGCGATGAAATCCATCTGCAAGCCAATAGTTGTAAAGATCATGAAAGATCACCACCGGCGGAAACATCCTGCCGTCCTTTAGCTCCTTGACGAGCTCTTCGGTGTACTCATCATCAAGGGCAGCACGTGGTTGAACCATCTGGTCAATTTGGATTCTCTGAAGGGGAATGTTCCATGTTTTCATGACACTGTTCCTTTCTTGAAAGTTGTTTGTTTTCATTCGAATATCCCCTCAAGGACATCATCAACGAGGCTGCTTTCACTAACCTTCTGTTCCCGCATCCACTGATCGAATTCAGATTTCTTGATGCGCACGATTCTTCCAGCGGCCCCGACCCGATAGTGAGGAATGGGGTTGACCGGGTCCTTCAACAGGTCCCACAGGGTCCTGTCTGATATCCCGGCGTATTGGGCCAGTTCTGAAACCTTGAGGTATTCCCTATCCACCGTTGCCAATTCGAATCTCCTTTCTTGTTGTTGGTTCCTCACTGTCGATGGTTCGAAATTAGCAATGGTGGTGGAAGATTGGTAACCCAAACAAAACAAGAAGTTAGGATGAACTTCATCCAAACTTTTTAAGTTTTTTGGATGTGAAAGGAGCGAAATAAAATGCGAGAGTTCGAAAGGAAAAAATGGTAATGTAGGTCCAGAGAGAGGTAGGGGCGTGACTTTAACTTTCTGGGCCTAATCAAAAGGAGGCCAAAATGGGAGTTAAAGTTAGAGAAAAACCTGAAAATTCAGGAAATTGGTGGATTTTTATCGATCATCAAGGAAGGAGGAAGGCAAAAAAGGTTGGCAGAGACAAACGCGCGGCCTTGGCAGTGGCTAAGAAGATTGAAGCTAAGCTGGCGCTAAGTGGCATGAGCGGATTTTCAGAAAAAGAAAAACAGGAATCTGAAGCGTCTACGTTTGAAGAATACGCGGCTACTTGGATAAAAGTGACAGTACCGGCTACTTGCAAACCATCGACATTAAAGGATTACGAGATAATTTTAAACAAACATGTTTTACCTGAAATCGGGAAAAAACCGGTAAACAAAATATCGAGACTGATGGTGAAACAGAGCCTCATGAAAAAAATAAACCAAGGATATGCCAACTCCACGGTTATTCACATGAAAAACGCTATGTCCGGCGTTTTGAATTTAGCGCTTGACGATGAGGTCATTTCTGTAAATCCGGCCCACAACATTGGCAAGATATTCAAGAAAGCCCAGCAAAAGCTATTGTTCGATCCTTACACTCAGGAAGAATTGAAAAATCTCCTCGATTCGTTGGCGCTAAATTTTCCGACCCACTATCCGTTGTTTCTTACCTTAGCACGGACAGGCATCAGATTCGGGGAAGGGTTGGGGCTTCAGTGGAATGACATTGATTTTGAAAATCGATTTATCAACATCGAAAGAGGCTTCTCCAAAGGAAAAGTCGAAACGCCAAAAAGTGGGCAGAGCCGAAAAGTGGACATGTCACTTCAGCTCACCGATGTGTTGAAAAAACTACAGCATCAAAGAAAAATCGAAACCTTAAAAAATGGCTGGAGCAGCATGCCAGTTTGGGTTTTTGTTGCCGCTGACGGAAATCCATATCACGAAAGCTATCCAAGGCGTATTTTCTACAGGGCCATCCAAAAGGCTGGATTAAGAAAAATAAGGGTGCATGACCTTCGGCATACCTATGCGACCTTACGTATCACCAAAGGGGATAACGTCGCCGATGTTTCGAAACAGCTTGGCCACCACTCGGTAAAATTTACAATGGATATCTATTACCACTGGATTCCAGGCGGGAACAAAAGCGAAGTAGATGGGCTGGATGACCAAGATAGTGACCGCAACCATCCGCAACCTATCCGCAACCAATGAAAAAGGGGCCAGTCGTTAATGCGACTAACCCCTTGATTACCTTGGTGATCCCACCGGGATTCGAACCCGGGTTACCGGCGTGAGAGGCCGACGTCCTAACCACTAGACGATGGGACCATTTAAAAAACAGTGGCTTGCTTATAGAAAAGACCCATTTTTGTCAAACAGTATTTTAATCATCAATCCGCCGGCGCATCGGCCGCAGGCCGTTTGCCCTTTCTGAAGCCGAACAGGAAATAGACCACCACACCGATGAACGGCACAAGGGCCGCGATGAATGCCCACAGGGCTTTCATCTGAATGGACCCGAAATCCTTGCGGGCGATGTCTAAAAGGGCGACGCACGTAATCAGGAAAAATACAATGCCGGTGAGAAGCACGAACATCCCGGTGCTCATGATGGATCAGCCTTTCAATTTATCCGCAATGTCGAGGATCGTGTTCACGTAATACTTGCTGTGGTTGTAATGGTAGACCACTTTGAACGCCTCTTCCCGGGCGATCCCCGGTTTCCATCCATAATGTTTCAGGTAACTGGCAATGCTGGAGATGGCGTCGGCATGGACGAACAGGTCCACCTGGCCGTCGGCGTTGCCGTCTTTGCCGTAAGGGGCGATGTTGCTGGGCATGAACTGTGAGATCCCCATGGCGCCGGCGTAGGAACCCTTGATGGTGGTGGGGTCCATGCCTTCCTTTTCCGTGTAGGTTAGAAAAGCTTTGAGTTCCCGGTAAGCCCAACTGGACTTCTGGTCCGCTTTCTTTTCAAATTCCTGGCGGGACATTCTTCTGTCGTCGTCGGGCAGATTGTCCCATATCGTCTGGCGGGGCTTTTCTTCCGTCATGGCAGACAAGGTGGCCAGGGTGTTGATCACCGATTTGTTGCCCACATACTTGCCCAGTTTGGTCTCCACCAGGATGATGGCGGTGATCACCTCTTTGTCGACCGCGAATGTCTTCTCCGCGAATGCCAGCGCCTCTTGATGTTCCTTCATGTACTTCTGGGCCGATGCAATATTCCTTATGAGGGCAAACTGCTTGTAGTCCAGCTTGGCTTCGTTGTGAATGAAATAAGCGCTGACGCCCCCTTCTTCGAAGGATACATCAGGGCTGGCGAAGATGGCTTTGATGCGGGCGCTGTCGAAGCCATCCGCGATCAGCCGTTTTTCGAGTGAATCGAAAGGCCCCGGAGCGTTGGCGGCAAGCGCCGGGACAGACAACCCTGCCAGCAATAGGATCAGGATGGCCACGCCGCACAAGGCAAACCGCCCGTTTGCAGATTTTAGACTGTCGTCGAGCATGAGCATTGGTCTCCTCTGATGTAATCAGGCGCGCTCCATTCACCCTTCCCCTCGATGACAGGGGAAATCGGGAGCAGGATCCGGCTTTTCCGAAGTGGATCGACTCCCCGCCGCCGATGAGAGAAACCGGCCAGATGCCCGTGCCACGCGGCGGCGAGCAGGTCTGGTGAGGGAAAGGCCTCTTTCACGGAATAGTGAAACCCGCTGGCATTCAGCCCCACGGCCAGGTCTTTCTGCCGGATTTTCTCCAGAACAATCAAAAACCCTTGCACCGCGGGCGGCGCTGGGCGCTTGTTGTACTTTTTAGGCAGTTGCAGATGACATATCACATCAAAGTAACCATAATCCAGCATTGATTCCAGCACGTCGAGGCATTTGGGCACTTCCCCGGGAAATATGGCGTTGGTGCTCACGGCTTCCTGGAATGTCAGATGGTCCAGAAAACAGATGGTGGTCATCCCCTTGGCCACTGCCGCCCTGACGACCTGCTCCATGGTACCGGTGGCGTGGTTGCAAAGGATAGTGTGGACGTGGTAGTCGATCATGGTTGACGAAGGCTCCGTATAAGGTCCGATATCTTCATTATGCTTCATCCCTCGTCACTGCGGCGTATCGAAAATACGCCTCCTTCCTCGGGGTTCTCAAGCCTTGATCTCGAACCTTATACGAAGCCTTATAATATTCGGCTTTGTAGGCCTTCATCGTGGCTGGCAACGTTCTCTATGTGGGTTTGATTGACATGGGGATCGCTGCTGTGTCAACTCAATAACCTTGGCAGTCTTTTTGATCTCTCCGACAATGATAGTTGAACTACCTTTTGAAAAGATCGCAAGGTTTGACATTTTGAAGTTTGGTCATTGCCATTTATTTGTCGTTTGGGTTTTGGCGATTGATATTAATTGGCTTTTTTCTGACATTGAAAATAGGCACGAAAAATTAACATGGCACGAAAAACTGCAAAAACCCTCTTTGTCTGCCAGTCCTGCGGCTATGAATCCGCCAAGTGGATGGGCCGGTGCACCGAATGCGGGGCCTGGGACACCTTTGCCGAAGAGTTGCGGCGGACAGCTGCGGCCGGCAGCAAAATCATGGCTGAAAAAGGAAACCGCCCGGTTCCCATCGACGCCGTAAAAATTGTCGATGAGGAACGGATGCCTACCGGAATCGAAGAATTCGACCGGGTGCTGGGCGGCGGATTGGTGGCCGGCACCCTGGTGTTGATCGGCGGAGACCCGGGCATCGGCAAATCCACGATCATGCTCCAGGTCCTGCACGGTATCGCCAGCAGTGGCCGCCGGGTGCTGTATGTTTCTGGTGAGGAGTCGGTGCGCCAGCTGCGCCTGCGCAGCCGCCGGCTGAAAACCTTATCGCCAGGCCTGCTGGTGGTGTCGGAGATCGACATCGACGCGATCATGGCCATGGTGGAAAGCGAACGGCCGGATGTGCTCGTGGTGGATTCGATCCAGACGGTGTTCAGCCCGGAGATCACATCGGCACCGGGCAGCGTGAGCCAGGTGCGCGAGTCCACCATGCGGCTGATGCTCATGGCCAAGCGCACGGGTATCCCCACCTTCCTGGTGGGCCATGTAACCAAGGAAGGCACCATTGCCGGCCCGCGTCTGCTGGAACACATGGTGGATACGGTGCTCTACTTCGAAGGGGACCGCAACCATGTGTTCCGCATCCTGCGGGCGGTGAAAAACCGCTTCGGCTCGACCAACGAAATCGGCGTCTTCGAGATGAAGGAGAGCGGCTTGCGCCAAGTGACCAACCCGTCGGCCGTGTTCCTGTCCGAACGGCCGGAAAACGCCCCTGGATCCGTGGTGGCCGCCAGCATGGAAGGCACCCGCCCCATCTTGGTGGAGCTTCAGGCCCTGGTGTCAAGCACCAGCTTCGGCACCCCCCGGCGAACGATTCTGGGCCTGGACCATAACCGGGTGGCCCTGCTGGTGGCCGTGATGGAGAAGCAGCTGGGCATGCATCTGATGGGCCACGACATTTTCATGAACGTAGCCGGCGGCGTGAAAATCATGGAGCCTGCCATAGACATGGGCATCGTCTCGGCCATCGCCTCCAGTTTTCTGGATCGGCCCATTCGCAAAGACACCATGGTGGTCGGCGAGGTCGGATTGACCGGCGAGGTGAGGGCCGTAGGCAACCTGGACATCCGCATCTCCGAAGCGCGCAAGATGGGCTTCACCCGCATCGTCGCCCCGGCGGGCAGCCTGAAGCGGCTGCGGCGCCCCAAGGACGTCACCCTCGAAGGGGTGGACACCGTCGGCGCGGCCGTTGAACTGCTGTTCTGACGCCACCTTTCAACCAGACCCGGCCGACGCCGGCTGACTCGCCGCCGCCTTGCCGCCACGGCGGTATCCACCAAGCCGAGCGGAATGACAACACACTCATAATATTGGGTATTGAGTTCTCCTCACGCCCATGGTTTGACTTGACTTGAAATGGGCGAAAAGATATGAAGCGAACCAATCGAAAAAAGAACCCGTGGGCGGATCACTATACTCGCCAAGCCCAAAAGGACAACTTCGCGGCTCGTTCGGTCTACAAGCTCCAGGAAATCCAGAAAAAGTACCGGATTCTCAAACGGGGCGCGCGGGTTCTGGACCTGGGATGTGCACCGGGATCGTGGCTGCAGTTTGCCGCCCAGACGGCCGGTCCGGACGGCCGGCTGGTGGGCATCGACCTGACGCCGGTCACCATCGGGTTGCCTGACCGCGTAACCGTGATCACGGGTGACGTGGCCGATATAGAAAGGCACCTGACCGGGCTGGGACAGACACGCTTCGATGCGGTGCTCAGTGACATGGCGCCGGCCACCACCGGCAACCGGCACGTTGACGAAGCCCGGTCCATGGGCCTGTGCCAAGCGGCCCTGGACATTGCCGAAAAGACCCTGGTTCCCGGCGGCGGCTTCGTCTGCAAGATTTTCCAGGGGAGCGATTTCAAGGCCTTTACGGCTGCCGTGAAAAGCCGTTTTGACCGGCAGGCGGCCTTCAGGCCCCAAAGCACTCGAAAAGCCAGCCGTGAGGTGTACATCATCGGAATAAGAAAAAAATAACAGGAGGTTTACATGTCAGGACATAACAAGTGGTCTTCCATCAAACACCGCAAAGGCTCTCAGGACGCCAAGCGGGGGAAGATCTTCACCAAATTGATCAAGGAAATTACCGTGGCCGCCCGGACGGGCGGGGGCGATCTGGACGCCAACCCGAGGCTGCGCACTGCCGTGGCCGCGGCCAAGGTTGAAAACATGCCCAAAGACAACATCGAGCGGGCCATCAAAAAAGGCACCGGCGAACTGGAAGGGGTCAGCTACGAGGAGAACTCCTATGAAGGCTACGGCCCCGGCGGTGCCGCCATCCTGGTCGAGTCGTTGACGGACAACAAAAACCGTGCCGTGGCCGAAATCCGCCACATCTTCAATAAATACGGCGGCAATATGGGCGAAAATGGATGCGTGGCCTGGATGTTCGACAACAAGGGCTATTTAAATGTGGACAAGGCCGCCGTCAGCGAGGAGAAGCTGATGGAAGTCGCCCTGGAAGCCGGCGCCGAAGATGTCCGCGAAGAAGATGACTGCTTCGAGGTCATCACCGCACCCGAAGACTTCGAGGCCGTCAAGGAAGCCCTTGAGGCGGCGGCCATCCCCTTCAGCGACGCCGAGGTGACCATGCTGCCCCAGAACATGAGCCCGCTGGAGGGGAAAGAGGCCGAACGCATGCTCAAACTGATGGAGGCCATGGACGACTGCGACGATGTTCAGAAGGTTTACACCAACGCCGACATTCCCGACGACATGGTGGATGCCATGTAGGTCTCTATTACCGCGACAGATCGATCATCCGGGTCACCGCGACCAGCGCCGGGATACGGATATCCTCGGGGACCCGGACCTGCCCGGATAAATTCTCGAGACATTCCAAAATATCCTGCAGCGTGATCTTTTTCATGTCTGGGCAGACCATCTTGTCCGAGGCCGGATAAAAGGCCTTTCCGGGTATTTTCTGCGCCAGCGGGTAGAGCAGCCCGATTTCGGTTCCCACGATGAATTCGGTGGCGTCGGATTCGGCGGCGAACCGGATCATCCCCGAAGTGCTCAGGACGGCATCCGCTATTTCTACCACTTCGGGTCGGCATTCAGGGTGGGCCATAAACACGGCGCCCGGGTGGGCAGCCCGGGCGGCATCCACATCGGCCACGGTCAGCCGGTCGTGGATGGGACAGCAGCCGTCCCACAGGTGGATCTTCTTGTTCGTATGCCTGGCCGTGTTGCGGGCCAGGTTACGGTCAGGGGTCATGAGCAGTTCATCGCCCGCCAGGCTGTTGACCACCTCGACGGCATTGGCCGACGTGCAGCAGATGGTTGACAGCGCCTTGACGGCAGCCGAGGAGTTCACATAGGTCACCACCGGCATCTCCGGTGCTGTCTGCAGCCGCGCGCGCAACGCAGCGGGGGTGATCATGTCGGCCATGGGGCAGCCGGCATCGGCGCGTGGCAGCAGCACGGTCTTGCCCGGCGAGAGGATGGAGGCCGTTTCGGCCATGAAGTGGACCCCGCAGAAGACGATGGTCTCCGCATCGGTGTCGGCGGCCCGGATGCTCAGCTCCAGCGAATCCCCGCACATGTCCGCCAGGTCCTGAATCTCGGGTGGCTGGTAGTTGTGGGCCAGCATGACGACATTTTTTTCCTTGAGTAGTTTTTTAATGGCGTCTCGCATGATCATTTCCTTAAGGGTTGATGAACTCGTAAGAAGTCGCATTTCCGACGGATTCGTAAAAAGCCCGAGATCAAGGCTTGCAAATCCTGAGGAATGAGGCGTACTTACGGTACGCCGCAGTGACGAAGGATGAAGCGTAACGCAGATATCGGACTTCTTACGACTCCGTCAAGGGTTCATCTGCAGCACGTCAGCCCCTTCCGGCACCTCGAAACGGAAAAGCACTTCCGGCGGCGGGTTGTCGAAACTGATGTTTTTCAGTTCGATGCGGGTTTCGTCCCCGTAGACGTTAAAGGTGGTAATCCGCTCCAGGTCGTAGGTCTTTTTAACGATATCCAGCTCGACCGCCATCAGCTCCACCGAAGATTTGTTGGGCAACAGCTTGAGGCGGTAACGATTGGGGTCGATGGCCGGCTCCAGGGACAACTGAAAACTTTTTCGAACCGTCTTGATGTTGGAGAGAAAACCGGCGCCTTTGCCCTCTCCGAAAAACGACGGGGCCTTGCCGACCAGCACCTGGTTTTCCTGGGGCCGGTAAACCCACAACTCCTTGCCGTCGGTGATGATGGTCTGGGGATCCGGCACCAGATATTCCCAACGCATTTTCCCAGGCTGCCGGACCATCAGCCTGCCGGAGGCCGTGTCGGTCACCGCCATGGCCTTGAGAATCGATTCCTGCTCGAAATCAGCCGTAAACCCGGGGACATTGTAGCGGGCTTCCACACCGGCGATAATCGTGTCGATCGTCGGGTCGGCCGCTGCCGCCGACGAGGGTCGCGTCAGACCGCAGGCGATCGCCAGCATCATCGCGGCCATGATCATAAAGATGAGTTTGGGTCTATCGGTTTTCAATCTATCCATAATGCCCCTCTCCTTTGCGGTCTCTGATATGGCGCCACTCGGGAGGCGCCGGTTAAGCGATGACCTGAGTATCCCATTTCATCCGGTTTGTAAATATAATGGGCACACGGCGCCCCAGTGCCCCTATTCCTGAATACGATGGCATTTGATTGCCGATGCGTCATCATTTATGAACCGGAGCACTTAACGCAGCAACGATTGCAAGGCCGCCTCGGCCGTATGCCTGTCCGACACCTGCTGGACCGGCGCTTCCACGGGCAGGTCGATGGATTCTGTGTTTCCGAAAATCCTTAGGCAGATCAGATCGATCAGGCGCATGTGGCGCATCAGGACATCCGGCGAAACATGGGATGCACGCAAACCCTGAAGCATGAGGGTTTCCATGTTGGACCGGCCCAGCAGGGTTTCGAACCGTTTAGCCTGCTGCAGGCTGCGAAAGAGGGACCGTTTGTGTTCGACCAGCAGGTCGTAAACCTCGACGCCCCTGCCGGCGCTCTCCAGAAGGGGCAGCGCCAGGTCCAGGCAGGCCAGGTAATCGGGGTCGCTGTGCGTCATTCCTTGGAAGAACCGGCAAAGGAAAACCCGCAGGCCGGGTGCCGCGCAGATACCGGCATTTCTGAGCCGCACCTTGACAATGGGCCTGATTGACGCCGGCAGGCCCTTTTGGATAGCCGCCGCCACATGGGGATCCATCTGCCAGGAAATATTCAGCCGCGCCAGGTATTGAGACTTGATAAAATCGGGCACCCGAATGCGGACCAGCTGTCTGCCGTCAGGCATGTTGACCCGGGCATGGATCGCCCGGGCCATCAGCCGGTCATGCATTTGCTTTTCATCCTGCGCAGAAAATTGGGCGGCTTCCAGTATCGGTTCCAGGTCAATCTGAACGGCCTGTTCCGGAAAAAAAATCAGGTCCAGCAGGCTGTCCCGTTGGCTGTCCGTATCACCGGACAAAAACGCCGCCAGCCGGTCGGGTTCAGGGGAGAAGAGGGTCGTGTCGATGTAATCGAGAATGGCATCGGTGAGGCACCCCCCATCTTCCAGCGCCTCGATGATCCGGGCGAGGCCATCCCGTTGCGGATGATTGAATGGTTGCATCATGGCCCGACTATACCAGTTTTGAGCGGAAAGAGACAGACGAGAGCTATGCCTCAACAAATCGGGCAATCTCGTCGAACAGCCCCTTGAGGCGGTCCACTTCGCCGGCAACGGTACCCAGCTGGTTTTCACCAGCCGCCATCTCGACCCGCTTGGCCACATCGTGGACGTTCATGATACCCATGTTGCCGGCAGCACCCCGGATGGTGTGGGCACTGCGGGCCACCTGCTGGGCGTCGCCCGCATCGAACGCACCCTTCAAACGGTCGTGATCCGCCATGCCTGTTTTCAGAAACAGCTCGACCAGCTCGCGGTATTCATCTTCCTCCAAACCGATTTTTTCTCCCAATGCTTTAAAATTCATTCTGCCTCCGTATTGAAAACACGCTTTTCGATGCTTGCCATGGGTATGGGTTCTATCGCCTGGGGATCCGTCCACCCGTCGGACGACGGTTAATCGTTATGATCAATCGAGCCGAAATCAAATGGAATCCGATTTCAATTTGGGCATTAGATGGGCAGGTCGTATTTTTTCAACTTTTCCCGCAACGTCTTGCGGGTAATACCCAACCGTCTGGCCGCCTCGCTCTTGTTGCCGTCGGCGGAGGCCAGGGTATTGACGATGGCTTCCCGCTCGATCCGTTCCAAGGGGATGTCGGCAGGAAAAGCGCTGCCGGACAAGGCTGCATCGATTTCGTGTTGCCGCGCAGTCAACGTAGCAAAGTCGCTCTCGTCCAGGCAAGCCGACCGGGCCAGCACCACAGCCCGCTCGATGGTGTTCATCAGTTCGCGGACATTTCCCGGCCAGGGGTGGCGGATCAACAGATCCATGGCCCGGGGAGAGAACCGCTCCACCGATTTGCGGTTTTTTTCGGCAAAGTGCGTCAGGAAATAGGCGGCCAGCAGAGGGATGTCTTCACGGCGCTCCCGCAGAGGCGGGGTTTTCAGCTCCACCACATTAAGCCGGTAATAAAGGTCCTCCCTGAAGGTGCCGGCCTTGACCATCTGCGCCAGGTCCTGGTTGGTGGCCACAATGAGCCGGACATCCACGGGGATGGTCTGCTCCCCACCCACCCGAGTCAGTTCACGCTCCTGAATCACGCGCAGCAGCTTCACCTGCATGGAAACAGGCATCTCGCCCACTTCATCCAGAAACAGGCTGCCGCCGTCGGCCTGGACAAACCGCCCCTCCTTGCGGCGGTCGGCGCCGGTGAACGCCCCCTTTTCATGGCCGAAGAGCTCTGACTCGAGCAGGGTTTCGGTAATGGCGGCGCAGTTGACCTTGACGAAGGGACCTGCTTTTCTAGAGCTGTTGTGGTGAATGGCCGCGGCAACGAGCTCCTTGCCCGTTCCCGATTCGCCGGTCACCATCACCGTGGCCTCGGAGACGGCCACCTGGGCCACCGTCTCCATCAGGCGAACCATGGCCGGACTGCTGCCGATGATGTCCGGAGATTGAAACCCGGCTTCCAGCTGCCTTTTGAGCTGACGGTTCTCGGCGGTAAGACGGATATGCTCCAGGGCCCGTTCCAGGGTCAGCCGGAGTTTGTCGAAGTCCAGCGGTTTGATCAGATAGTCGTAGGCACCCTTTTTGAGCGCATCCACAGCCATCTCCACGGAGGCGTAGGCGGTCATCAGTACGATGGGAATGGCGGGGTTGATGGCTTTGATCTGTTCCAGCGCCTCTATGCCGGAGACACGGACCATGCGGATATCCATCAGCACCAGGTCCACCGGTTGGGCCCGGACGGCGGCAACGGCCGCCTCACCGTCATCCGCATCCACGATGGCATATCCCCAGTCGCCCACCAGGGTGCGCAACATGGTACGGTGGGCGGTGTCGTCATCCACGACCAGTACCCGGTGCAATTTCGGCATCATGCCTCCTTGTCAGCGGGCAGGGTGATCTCAACCACGGTGCCCCCACCGGTTTGACTCTCCACCAAGATGTCACCCTGGTGAGCCTTGACGATGTTGTGAACAATGGCAAGCCCCAACCCGGTCCCTGTTTTTTTGGTGGAAAAATAGGGCTCGAAGATGTGGGGTTGATCCTTGGGATCGACACCCGTTCCGGTGTCCATGACCTGGATAGCGATCCTGCCGTCCCCGTCGGTGGACACCCGGACCGTCAGACGACCGCCGCCAGGCATGGCATCCAGGGCGTTGAGCAGAAGATTGAGCATCACCTGGCTCATTTTATCGGAGTCCATAGCAGCGTATAGGCTTTCATCGGCCATGTCCAGAACCATGCTGACATCGGCTTGGCTGCTTTGAGGTTTCACCAGCCTGAAGGCATCCTGAACGAATGGCTTCAGCGCCACGTGTTGAAAATGAAGCCGGATCGGGCGGGAAAATTCCAGCAGTTGACCCACCACCCGGTTAAGCCGGTTCACCTCTTGAATCATGATGCCGGCGATCTCCTGATCCTTATCGCTTTCGCGATATTTTTCCTTGAAATAAGTGGCGAAGCCCTTGATCGAACTCAAGGGGTTGCGAATCTCGTGGGCCACACCGGCGGCCAGTCGTCCCACCGATGCCAGGCGCCGGTTCTTTTCCAGTTCCTGGCGAAGGGCGCGAATTTCGGTGAGATCCTTGAACAGGATCACCTGACCGAAGCGTTGGCCGTTTTCATCGGCCAGGTTGGCGGCGCTCACGTCCATGGGGATGCGACGGCCGTCGGTCACCGGGCAAAGCAACTCTTTTTCCACCAGACTGTCGGTTCCGGCCAGGGTATCTGCCAGTACCGCCGGGATGACCTCTTTGACAGCGAAGCCGATCACCCCCACGGCACGGATCCCCAGGGTGGCTTCGGCAACGGAATTCACGGCGGTCACCCGGCCGTCCTGGTCGACGGCCACCAGACCGATGGGCATGCGTGACACCAGGTTGTCGGAAAAAACCTTTTCCCGCGCCAGGGAGGCGCGGGTGGACCGGTAGTTCTGGGCCAGGAAAAGCAGCATCACACCGGCACACCCCACCAGCAGCAGGATCGCGCCCATCATCACGGCATGCCGCACATCGGCGGCATGGGCGGTATCGACCGCATCGGTCCGAAATCCAACGAAAATCACCATGGGCGGCGCCTCCCGCCCGGGAGGCGGGCTATCCATCATGCGCATCATGTGGCCGCGCACGTGTCGATTCGGAGGTATGGACAATGGGGCAAATTTTCCATAGATCTCGAAAACCGCCTGACCATCCAGTGCAGCGGTCCGTCGCCAGGTCAGCGCAGCAGAGGCATAAACAGATTCGAGGTCCAGACCGGTGCCATAATGGCCGCCCACCCGATCCACCTGGCTGTGGGCGATCACGGTACCGTCGATGCCAACCACCAGCAGGTGGGCAATGTCCGGCTGGGCCGCCGTCTCGACCAACAACCGTTGCAGTTGGAACCCGCTGCCGTGTCCTCCGCGCATGCCCAAACGCGTGCCGGCTTCAAAAGATCGGACCAGGGCGGCGCCCTTTTCCATCATCAGGTGGATGCTCTGCTTTTTCTGGCGGTTGATGGTCTCCAGCGTCATCAAGGCCACGATGGGCAGCATCACCAGAACGGCGCCGAGGATGATCCATGGCGAGAAACCCGAGAGGAATACTCTGAAAGGATGTTTGTCCGTCTTCATCTCGACCATTGAATACAAAAAGGCTGCCAGGCTATCCCATTTGTTAAAAAAGCCCAGCCGGCCGGGCTTATCATCCTACCGGTTGGAAACGTGCCGACGGCAACTGGAACCTTTTTACCCGGATCGACGATCCGACCTGGATCGTTACGACCCACCCTGATCCAGGGCCGATCCCGGCAGCCAATCCTGCCAAGAATTGAAAATAAATTTTTAGTTATTAGTTTTAGAAGGTTACGATTTTCTGTGCCAATAATCAAATGGATTTGGCATTAGCCTTGCTCAAATGGGTTGTCGAAAATGGAAAACCATTATCCGTTCGGCAAACCCAACAATTATTTAAACCTGAAAGGAGTTCATCATGAAAACCAACACCATGCGAACCGTGATTGTCAGCCTGGCAGCCGTGGCCGTCATGGCCGTGGGGGCAAATGCCTTTGCAGGCAGAGGAATGGGCAATCGAGACGATGGGCGGGGATATGGAGACTGCGGCAACCAGAACCGAAGGGGCGGTTGCGCCTATGGACAGATGAAGGCGGACCTGACGCCGGAGCAGCGTGAGCAGATGGAGACTGAGCGCCAGGCCTTTTTCGATGCCACCAAGATTGAACGGCAGGATCTTTATGCCAAGCAGCTGGAATTGAGAGCTGAGATGGCCAAAAGCCAACCGGATCTTGACAAAGCATCGGCCTTGCAGAAAGCGGTTTCCGACCTGCAGGCGAACATGGATCAGCAACACCTGGGCCACATCATGGCTATGCGCAAGATCAATCCCGATGCCGGCAGAGGATGGATGATGGACGGCCGGGGCATGGGCCACCATGGCATGGGCCAGGGAATGGGATACGGGCCGGGCAACTGCCCTAACCAGTAATAACGTGCATGATCCAGCTATACCAGCGTTCTTATTTTTTCGATGCCGGCATTCGCTTTGAATGCCGGCGGTGCGGCGCCTGCTGCACCGGCGATCCCGGCGTCGTTCGGGTCAACGAACGGGAGATCGCCGACATGGCGGCTTATTTGGGCATGTCGGTATTTGCGCTTGACGACGCCTTTCTATATCCTTGGGAAAACGGAAAGTGCATCGGGGAAACCGATGACGGCCGATGCCTGTTTTTTGAAGACGGCTGCCGGATATACCCCGTCCGGCCCAACCAGTGCAAAACCTTTCCCTTCTGGTTTGCCAACCTGCGTGCCGAATCCCGCTGGAATAAAATCCACAGCCAGTGCCCGGGCATCGGCTCAGGTCATCTCTATACCAAAAACGAAATCCTGCATATCATTAGTCGTTCATGCGGTAGGCTCCTCTGAGCGCGTAAACATGATTTCCCCAGATCCGGTTGAAGCGCTCCGGGTTCACCGTCGGCTTTTTGATCATCCGCATGCAAATAGCCATCTGCCTGGCCGTGCTGCTGGTCTTGCTGTACAGCTGAAGGGCGAACTTGGAGAAATCGCGAATCATGTAATCGAAAATCTGGTCCATCAGGTCGTCTTCCACCGCGTCGATCCCGGCTTTTTCGATGAGCAGCTGGCCGTATGCCACCAGGGTGAACAGCTCTCCCAGATTGAGCAGGAAATCGATGTCCTTGATCTGCTCCTTGTCCGGTGCGGCTGTCATCAGCAGTTCCACCAGCAGGGCGATCTGCGCCTTGAATATCCCGATGTTGGGCAGGTCCAGGCTGTTGTAGGCAAGGTGGTAGTCGTGGAACTGAATTTTGCCCAGGCCCCGTGTGGGTCCCTGGTTGAACAGGAAGTCGTCGTTGACGACGGCGTCCATTTTTCCGATCGCCGGGAATTGTCCCGGTTTGAAGAAGTAGTTGGCCATGAACTTGACGATCAGGGCCATGTTCACGTGGACGGTGCCCTCCAGCTTGGGCAGGGCACGGATGTCCCGGGCCGCCATCTCGAAGTAGGTGTCCTTCTCAAACCCCTTGGCCGCAATCACATCCCACAGCAGGTTGATCACCTCCTCGCCCTGGGTGGTCACCTTCATCTTCACCATGGGGTTGTATAGCAGGTAACGCCGGTCGTCTGCCGAGGCGCTGCGCAGGTAATCCGCAGCCCGCGCGGCAAACATGCGCATGGCACACAACCGGGTATAGGCATCCACGAACAGCTGGCGAATATGGGGGAAATCGGTCACATAATGCTTGAACAGAAAACGCCCGGCCGCGTGGTCGATGGCCTCGTAGAAGGCGTGGGTGCAAATGCCGATGGAGGCCCAACCCAGGTTATACTTGCCCACGTTGATCGTGTTCAGAGAGGAGTCCCAGGCCTCGCTGCCCGTGGTGAGGATGTCGTCGTCGGTCAGGGGGTAGCCATGCAGGGCGTACTCGGAGACGTACATCTGGGAGTTGACTATATTCTGGACGCACTCGTAATTCTCATGTCTGGAATCCACGGCGAAGAAGACATATTCGTCGGTTTCCGAATTCTTGGCAAACGTGGAGACCAGCGCCGCTTCGTTGCCGTTGCCGATGTAGTATTTGCTCCCATCGGCCCGGTATTGGCCGTCCCCCAGAGGAGTCAGGGCCATGTCGCTGGCATACAGGTCCGCCCCGTGCTCTTTTTCAGAGAGCCCAAAGGCGAAAATCCCGCCGTCTTCCAGCAGCCTGGCCGTCTTTTGCTTGACCGCTTCGTTTTTACCCATCCAGATGGGCCCCAGACCCAGAATGCTCACCTGCCAGGTGTACCAGTAGGCCAGGCTGTAAAAACCGAGGATCTCATTGAAATCCATATTGCGAAAGGTGTCCCACCGGCAACCCTCACCGCCGTATGGGGTCGGGGTCAGCAGGCTGGAGAAAATATGCTCCTTTTTGATGAAACCAAGAAAATCCTCATACCAGACCCGCTCGTGATCGTCCTGCTTGAGTTTTTTCTTTCCCTTGGTCTCAAAGAAATCGATGGTTTTTTGCATGATTTCTTTAGATCGCGGGTCCAGGTGGTCGAACCCCGCTTTTCTCGGATTGAACAGCATGGATAGCCCTCCTCTCATCTCTTTATTACCGCTCCAGTCAATCCGTGCGGTTGTTTTTGGTCATGTTGGCAACGTTAACATAGACCCCCTAACCCACAAAAACAGGTTCTGTCAATAGGGTTGGTCAATGGACGCGTCTTCTGCTATTTAACCGATAGGAGAGCAATGACCCAAACGCCAATTAATAAAGGAATCATCACCTGGCCGGAATTGATCCCCGGCACGCTGATTCGGCGCTACAAGCGTTTTCTGGCGGATGTCCGGCTGGAAAACGGGGAAACCGTTACCGCCCACTGTCCCAATTCGGGAAGCATGAAAGCCTGCTGCCAGTCCGGCCGGCCGGTCTATCTCTCCTTTCACGACAACCCTAAACGAAAACTCAAGTATACCTGGGAGCTGATCCACATGCCCGGTTCATTGGTGGGCGTCAACACCCAGGTGCCCAACCGCCTGACCGCCCATGCCATCGCATCGGGCGATGTGGCGGAATTGAATGGGTATGAAACGGTCAGGCGGGAAGTGAAGGCGGGCAGCCACTCACGGATTGACATACTGCTGGCGTCACCGGATCGCCGCCCCTGTTATGTGGAGGTAAAAAACTGCACCCTGGTGACCGACGGCGTGGCCACCTTTCCCGATGCTGTGACCCTGCGAGGCCAGAAGCATTTGATGGAACTGCAGAATCTGGTGGCCTCGGGTTGTCGATGTGCCATGTTTTTTCTGATCCAGCGCATGGATGCCCATTCATTTGCCCCCGCCGATCACATCGATCCCGGATACGGTAAAAAGCTGCGTCAGGCATCGCAAAATGGCGTCGAGATCATCGTTTATGATGTCTCCATCGATCTCAAGACTATTCGGCTGAACGATCGATTACCCTATGATTTAAAATTCTTGGCATAATCGGCGGCATTGAGACCGGCCACACACCCCTCACCCACGGCCTTGGCCACCTGCCAGGGCGGCCCACATATATCCCCGGCGGCAAAGATGCCCGGTACGCTGGTGCTCTGGCCCTTATCGGTTTTGATGAATCGCATGTCGTCATCCAGCGCCACGCCCAGGGACGTAACCAGTTCCATGAGCCCCTTGGCTCCCAGTTCGATAAAAACACCAGTGGCGGACAAGGAGGTGCCATCATCGAGGATCAGGGCGCTGACCTTTTCCTCACCGGCGATCTCACGGATCTTGGCACCCCGATGGACAACCACCCGGCTGTTTTCCAGTTTACCAAGCAGGACATCGGAAACCTTCAGGTCGTCGCAAATCAGGTGAACCGTGCCGGCGATCTCAGCCAGGGTCAACGCACCATCGGCGGCAGCGCTCTCACCACCCACCACGGCCACCTCCTCACCCCGGTAAAAATTTCCATCACAATCCACACAATAGCTCACCCCCTTGCCGACTAGTTCCTTTTCCCCCTTGACCCGCAGCTTATTCCGGGCAGTGCCGGTGGCCAGGATCAAGGCCTTGCATGTCAGCTGGGTTCCACTTTCCGTATCGAGTGCAAACTGGTTTCCTTCCAGGTTAATTCTAAGAATATCCGCATCGAGAAACCGGCTGCCGAAATTTTCCGCCTGCCGTCGTCCGGTCTCCAGCATGGTCTGGCCGGTGGCATTGAACAGGCAACACATATTCTCTACATGGGCCCTGAACAGGCTGCTCTTGTTCTCCTTGCCAAGCACCAGCACCGATACTTTTTTGCGGGACGCATGGATAGCTGCCTGAAGTCCGGCTGGTCCGGCACCCACAATCACCACATCAAACGCTTCACTTTCGCCCATTTTTCTCTCCTTTGATCTGCCGGGCATTCAGCTGAGAAATGCCGGCCGCGATGGTCCATGATAGTGGTTTAAACACGCTCCTGATGGGGGAAAAATTAAGTACCACGAAAGGGACAACCCCAACTCACCGATACCGGCACGATAAAATTTAGATTTGATATCCTTTATTTTTTGCCCTACCGTAATTATGTTTAAAAAGAATTTTTGAAAAACCCCCTTGAAACCCGATCTGGAAATGTCTCGTCATCGGTCAGCACAAACGAGGCGGCTGTTGGGAACGAGAATGAGGACGCAAGGATGAATACGGATGCCCCCGACACTTCAATGAACGGTCATACGGTGCTTTTGGTCGATGATGAAAAAATGGTTCTTGAAGTCGGAAAGGCCATTTTGCAGCGCCTGGGCAATGCGGTCATAACCGCTGCAAGCGGTGAGGAGGCCCTGGATCGATTCGGCCAGCATCGGGAATCCATCGAATGTGTCGTGCTGGACCTGACCATGCCCGGCATGGGCGGCCTGGCAACTTTCAAGCGGTTGCGGAAGCTGAACCCCGAACTGCCAATAATCATTGCCAGCGGCCTGGCCATCGACCAGGTGACCGGTCAATTCGGCGATATGCAGCCCAGTTCAGTCATCCAGAAACCCTACCAGGTCGCCGACCTCTCAGCCAAAATACAAGGCATTCTAAAGGGCTAAAGATCAAACTTCGCTTTGATTTTGAAGACATGTGTGGCAGGTAGATTGAGGATCCGCTTGACACCTGTTTTTTCGGCAATCCGGGCCAGATTATCCCGGATCACATCCATGGAAGGCGCGATAAACGTAAACCACACGTTGAATGAATTTTCCCGGAGGTAATTGTGGGTCACCCCGGAAAAGGTATTGACTGTCCGGGCAAATAATTCCACCTTCTCTTCGGGCACCTGGGCCGTACACAAGGTGCTCACGAATCCCACCTTGCCCGGCACGAAATTTCCGCCGATCCGCCGGATAATGCCCGTCTCCTTGAGCCTGGACACCCGCGTCAACACCTCGGCCTCCGTCGTGCCCAGTTCCTGGGCAATCGATTCGAAGGGCCGTGGGGCCAGTGGGAATCGCGTCTGAATGCGATTGAGAATCGTTTTGTCCAATTCGTCCATTATTATCCCTATACTTTTCCATAACTGTGCAGCCCCGGCAGCAGATTGACGCCGAAATAGGTAAACAGCACCGCCGCAAACCCCAGAATAGACAGATAGGCGATCTGCTTGCCCTCCCAGCCACGCATGAGGCGCGCGTGCAGCAGGGTCGCGTAGATAAACCAGGTGATCAGGGACCAGGTCTCCTTGGGGTCCCAGGACCAATAACTGCCCCAGGCCGAGTTGGCCCATACGGCTCCGGTGATAATTCCGCCGGTGAGAAAGAGGAAACCGAACAGCACCATTCGATGGGTGAGTTCATCCAGCACGTCCAATTGGGGAAGATGGCCCATAATCCCATCGATTTTTTCAGGATGCCTCCGCTTGATAAGATACATGATGCTGATCCCGAAGGCGATGGCAAATGCGGCATAGCCGAAAAAGCAGGTGGCCACATGGGCGATGAGCCAGTTGCTTTTCAGCGCAGGCACCAGTGGCTGGATGCGGTCGCTGATATTGGGCGACATGGACGCGTACGCCATGGCCAGAAAGGCGATGGGCGTGACAAAGGCACCGATCAGCGCGTTTTTGTATTTATATTCCACAAAGAGATGAATCAGCCCGGCGGTCCAGGCGAAGAACACCAGGGATTCATACAGGTTGGACAACGGCGCATGCCCGATTCCCATCTGGTAGGACTCCACCCAGCGCAGCAGCAGTCCCGCCGTGGTCGCCACGATCGCGGCCACCACGGTCCAACGCGCCGGGATGGTCAAACGGGGTTTTTTAAAAATCAGCGCCGCGATATAAAAAAACGCGGCCAGGGCGTAAACAAAGGTTGAAATGGAGAGTAACGGTGAGCTGCTCATGGGCAATGTTGAACTCCTTTTTCAATCAAAAGGCCATTGACGGTCATTGGGGTCAACTCTCGGTAATGGCTGTAAACATCTTCTCGATGGTATTTTTCATGGCCAGTTTGTTCCGGTTGGCCGTGCCGGCAAATGTCACCCGGCTGTTTTTGCGAAGCTGTTCGATCACAATGCACACCTGCTGGTGAGACAGATAAAAGGCCACGAAGCAACCGGCGATCATCAGGATGAATCCGGTATAAACCAGCCACACGCCGGGATCGTTGGTCACCTGGAGGCCCGTGTAATAGCGCTCTGCGGCGGGCTGCTGGGGCTTGAATGTCTCCTGCGGCTGATTGGCCACGGTGATCATCACATCGCCACCACGCATTTTGTCGAAGTTGGCAAACTTCAAGGGAAGCAACACTTCCACCGGTTCCCCCTCTGCAGGGGTGAGAATTCCTTTCAGGGCTGCCCCAACCTCCATCCCGCGAAAGGCGGTCTCGGCCTCGTAGGCCATGACGACAAACTTGCCCAACCCTTCGGGAATATCTATGGGGACACCCACCTTGGCCGATAGGGTATAGTTCATCCCCGAGGCACGGCTGGTGAAATTTAGCGTATAGGCATCTGCCGGCCCCGCGACCGGCGTCTCCGGCTGAGGCATCTTCTCGGGTGGAAGTTTGCCATAGCTGGACTGAAAGATATTGATGCCCCGATAGCGCAGGGGATCGTTGACGATGATGTCCTTTTGTTTCACCGCCTGGCCGCCCTCTATAATGGTCAGGGCGGATCGGTATTCCTTGGGTGCTCCGGTTTCATAGAGGGTCAGGCTGAAATCATCACACCGGATCTGAAAGTCCAGGCGGTGAATCTGCCCCGTGTTGCGGATACGGATCGTATCCGTCGCTTCACCCTCGGCGATATTGACATATCCCTCGAAGCCGAAAAAAGAGCCCGCCATGCCGCCGATGAGCAATAAAATCACGCTCAGGTGAACGATATAAACGCCCAGTCGGGACAGTCGGCCCTTTTCACCGTAAATCACTGCCCCATCATTCGAGTGGGTAACCTTGCAATACGCGTATCGACGAGCAACGATCGGCTCATAGACGCTGACCAGTTCCTTGGCATCCCGCTTGTCGGTCAGCGTCCGGGCGTCCGATCGGTTGGTGAACCGCTCGGGACGGACCTTGGGGCTGCGGGAAAAAATCAGCTTCCAACTGCCGCTGAGCCGGTCGATGGAACAGATCACGATATTGATGGTCAAAAGCAAAAGAAGGCTCTGGAACCACCAGGAGTGGTACATATCGAAGATGCCCAGGGTGCTGAGCAGTTGGTAGCGGAAAGCCCCATAGGCGTGCAGGTAAGCATCCGGACTTTCATTCTGGGGAATAACGGTGCCGATGATCGATGTGACCGCCAAAGAGAGCAACAGTACAATGGTCAGCGTGACGGAACAGAAAAATTTCCACAGTGGGTTCGCGTTCTTCAATACATGCTCCTCATGATGGGCAACGCTAAATCGGGCCACGGTCCACCGCTACCCGGTCGGTCAATGGCGGCCTCAAAGATAATTTTGCGCAACAAACGGCTTCAGGCTTTTTCCACGCCTGCTCTAAAAGAAGATTGAAACTAATTCCCGGAACAGGCAATGTAAAGTGGTCCTTTGAGCTGGAGGGCTATTTTGACAGAAATTCTCCGGTTAAAAAAGTGTAAAATGAAATTCTGGACATATGCTCTAACACCCTGTAATTACGCAAGGACAGCTGACGATCAGCGATGGTAAAGGTTATCCTGGTCGTTACACCCGATCATTGACTTGAATCAAATTTCCGAATACAGGCAATCGGCTGATAGAAGGAGACCAATAACGATGCAATGGACTGACGACGCCGAAGCGGCCGTGAAAAAGGTGCCTTTTTTCGTTCGTAAGAAAGTTCGCAGCCGGGTGGAGAAGGAGGCTGCCGACGCGGGTAAAGCCAGCGTGAACCTTTCCGATGTCAAAGCCACCCAGGCCCGATACCTCAACAAAATGAGCAGCGAAGTCAAGGGTTACCAGTTGGATGCCTGCTTCGGCAGCGGCGGATGTCCCCACCGGGCCATGGCCAGCGAGGTACTGGTGGAAAAGATCGAACGGGTTATGGCGGATGCCGACCTGTTGGGATTCTTAAGGTCCCGGGTACAGGGCGATCTGAAATTTCACCACGAATTCCGCATCAGCATCGCCGACTGCCCCAATGCCTGCTCCCAGCCCCAGATCAAAGATGTGGGCATCCTCGGTGCCGCAACGCCCGGTTTCACCAAGATCCCCTGCAGCGCCTGCGGAGCCTGCACCGAGGCCTGCAAGGAAGATGCGGTGGTGCTGGCGGGAAACGGTGAAGCCCGTGCCATCGACTTTACGCGCTGCGTC
This sequence comes from uncultured delta proteobacterium, assembly GCA_963697225.1. Taxonomy (GTDB): domain Bacteria; phylum Desulfobacterota; class Desulfobacteria; order Desulfobacterales; family Desulfosarcinaceae; genus Desulfosarcina. Next base: position 505,615 of record CAVONM010000022.1, on the reverse strand, counting down.
CACTGCGGCGATTGCGTGGCCGCCTGCCCCACAGGCACATTGGAAGCAGGCAAAAAAGGCTACCGGGTGCTGATCGGCGGCAAGCTGGGCCGCCATCCCCGACTGGCCAGGGAACTTCCGGGCATTCACGATGCGGATACGGTGGTGCGCATGATCAAAGACTTCCTGGCCTTCTACAAATCACGAAGCACCCGTGGTCAGCGCTTTGCCCAGTTGCTCACCGATGCGGATATCGACGCATTCTCCAAAAAATGGGCGGATTGAAAACCACCGCATGTCGACAGGACGTGGTGGAGACTCTGGAGCAGATCTACCAGCGATATCATCGACGGGCCTATGTCCACCCCGACCCGTTGGAATTTCTCTACGCCTGGGAGGATGCGAAGGAACGGGAGATTGTTGGCCTGGTGGCAGCCTGCCTGGCCTATGGCCGGGTGGTTCAGATCCTGAAAAGCGTGGCGGCGGTTCTCGAAGCAATCGGACCATCCCCCCGCCGGTTCATTACCCGCAGCACACTGAGAAGCATGTCGCAGACCTTCTCCGGTTTCCGACATCGCTTTGCCGACGGCGACCAGCTGGCGGCCCTGCTGTATGGCGCAGGCCGGGTGGTCCGGCAGTTCGGCAGTATAGAGAATGGTCTTGCCGACGGCCTGACGCCGGACCGGGAAAATCTGCTCCCGGCCCTGACCCTTTTCTACGGCCAGTTGACCCGCGGCCGCCACGCTCCCGGGCACCTGCTGCCGGATCCCGGCAAAGCCAGCGCCTGCAAACGACTGCATCTCTATCTGCGCTGGATGATCCGTGAAGATCGGGTGGACCCCGGGGGGTGGCATTGCGTGGCTCCGTCCGAACTCATGGTTCCGCTGGATACCCACATGCACCGGGTCGGACGCCGCCTCGGCTTTACCCATCGACATCAGGCTGACATGCGCACCGCGCTTGAGGTCACCGCCGGGTTCAAGGCCATCTGCGCCGAAGATCCCGTTCGGTTCGACTTTTCCCTGACCCGCCTGGGCATCCGTTCGGAACTGGATATGGACTGCCTGCCCCCTGGTCAACCCTGATATCATTAGGTTCTATCCTGGACACAGCCTTTCCCTTGAGGTTCATCGGCATTGCAGACCGGGCGAGATGGTATGTTGCGTATGGATTCCTTTATGTTTGAAAGGCTTTACCCCACCGGGTGTCGCGTATCGAACAATTCCATTTTGATTGAACATTTCGACCATTGATGCTATCTTAAGCTCGCTAAACGCAGGCAGCCCGATCGTGGGCGGGCACCACCTCGATTTCCAGCATCCCAATTCTCAGACCCAATTAGAGTGAAAATGAGCACGCTGACCATCGACAACATATTATCCAATCGGAAAAACCTGGAACGAATTCTGGACAATATGAAAGATGGCATCATCGCCCATGATATGGACCGACGCATTTTTTACTTCAACAGGAAGGCCGAAGAGATTACCGGATACCGCCGGGAAGATGTTATCGGCAAAGATTGCCATGAAGCCCTGGGCGGCCCCTTTTGCGGCAGCCGCTGTTCCTTTTGCGGAGACCAGCCCATCTTTCTCGACACTGCCGAGTACCCGGTCAACACCATCACCCGGTCAGGGGAACCGTGTCGCCTGGAAATGACGGCCACCATGATGCGGGACGAACACGACAGGGAAGTCGGCGTGCTGGCCACCTTCAGGGATGTAACCGACCTTTTTGAACTGAGATTCAAAGCCAGAGAAATGAACGGATTTTGCAACATTATCGGCTGCGATGACAAGATGGTCGACGTGTTTCGGCAAATCAAGGATGTCTCCGGCTACGACTACCCTGTCCACATCTTCGGCGAAACCGGCACCGGCAAAGAACTCGTTGCCAATGCCATTCACAACGAAAGCCTGCGCGCCGGCAACCCGTTTGTGCCTATCAACTGCGGCGCACTGCCTGAAGGCCTGATCGAAAGCGAACTGTTCGGCCATGTGAAAGGGGCCTTTTCCGGCGCCATCCGGGAAAAGAAGGGCCGCTTCGAACTGGCTGACAGAGGCACCATCCTTCTCGATGAAATCGCCGAACTGCCCAAGTTGCTTCAGGTAAAACTGCTGCGATTCCTCCAGGAAGGCACATTTGAGAAAGTTGGCGGGGAAAAAACGGTATCGGTTGATGTACGCGTGATCAGCGCTAGCAACAAGGATCTTAAGAAAGAGGTCAAAAAGGGAAATTTCCGGGAAGACCTGTTCTACCGTCTCAACGTCATTCCCATCCACATCCCCCCCATCCGCGAGCGCAGATCCGACATTCCCCGGCTGGTGGGACACTTTCTTTCCAAAGCGCCGATCATTCATGGACAGCGGCCGGTCCGCATCGCCCAGGAAGCCCTCAACATGCTCATGGACTATGCCTGGCCGGGCAATGTGCGGGAGCTTCAAAACGCCGTCCAATTTTCCATCGTCCGCTGCAAGGGGAAAGCGATCCAGCCGGAAGACCTGCCCCTGGAGTTGAGGGACATCATACTCGAAAAGCCCAAACGGGGACCACTGCGCAAACTGGACGCAGGGATGGTCAAGGCAGCGCTGACGAAGACCGGCGGAAACAAGGCCCGGGCCGCAAAAATCCTGGGCGTCGGACGAGCCACGTTATACCGGTTTCTGGGTGATCATCCCCAGGTGTTGACTGACGAATAGAACAGGGGCTCGATATCGAGCCCCTGTTCTATTGTTAAAAATGGAATTGCCCGTTAAGCGGCTTCGATACTCCGCCGGTCGGACATATCCATGAGCACGCGGTCCCGGGCTTTGTCGATACCTAAAGCAATACGTTTCTTGTCGATGTGGGCGATCATCATTTTGGCCATTTCGTGGGGATCGGGGTTAAAGCCCCATTTGCCCATGCCCATCTCCTCCAGTCCCTCGAAGAGCAGTTTTTCGAACTTGGTGCCCTTGGTGACCGGGAAGGTAACGCCAAACACGGTATACACACCGGAGGCTACAAAGTACTGGCCGATGGCAATGGCCTTTTCGCTCATGTATTCAGGCGCGGCGCCCGCCACGGGTAGATCGGCGATGCTGTCGCCCAGGCCACCGGTTTTTACCATTTCGGAACAGGCGATGAGAATGCGGGTGTTGTCCACGCAGGATCCCAGACCCAGTACGGGCGGCATGCCCACGGTTTCGCAGACCTCACGCAAACCATCTCCGGCAAGGACCGCGGCTTCGGGCGAGGTTAAACCGGCTTTGGCAAGCGCAATCTGCGAACAGCCCGTCTGGACCACCAGCACGTCGTTTTTAATCAGCTCTTTGACGAGTTCCACATGCACGTAATCCTGTTTTACACGGGGGTTGGTACAGCCAACCACACCGGCCACGCCGCGGATGCGGCCGTTGATGATGTTCTCGTTGAGCGGCGTATAGGATGCCCGGAAAGAACCGCCCAGCATGTAGTTGATGTACTCGTGGGAAAAGCCGTGGACGCCGACACCCACTTGTTTGGGGATCTCGACGGGGAACTTGCGGTTTTTGAATCGGCTGATCGCTTTAACGACGATCTCATCGGTACACGCCATCGGATTGTGTTCATCCAGTTCAAGGTGGGTGGCGCCCTCCAGGTGGCAGCGCGGGTTGGTGGTGAACAACGCGGTCTCGTAGCACTCGGCCACCTTGACCAGGCCCTGCTGAATACACTGGACGTCGACGGCCATGGCATCCACGGCGCCGGTGACGATAACCGGTTCAGTGGATGAAAAGTTGCCGGCATGAGGGATCCCGTGACGGGACATCACTTCCGCACCTGAGCAGCACATGCCCACCAGGTTGATGCCCTTGGCACCGGCTGCCTTGGCCGACTCGACCAGCGAGGGCGCGCGGACCGAGGCCAGCATGGATTCGAACAGGTTGGGTTCGTGGCCATGAACGATGATGTTGACCTGGTCTTCCTTCAAAACCCCCATGTTGACTTCCACGCTGACCGGCGACGGGGTGCCGAAAAGAATGTCGCTGATCTCGGTGGCGACCATGGATCCACCCCAACCATCCGCCAGGGCGGTACGGCTGATCTGTTTGATGAGGTTGTTGGGATCCTGATCCATGCCGATGTGGGTGCGGCTCATCATCTCCATGATCTCACGCATGGCGCCGCGCGGGACGATGCCGTGCTTGCGCCACATTTCCAGGGTTTTGGGCGGGACGCGCTTGGCAAATGGGATTTCACCCTCCACCTGGGTGTAGGTCTTTTCCAACTCATGGTAAAGATCCATGGCAATATCTTCGACACTGCGCCCCTCGGTCTCGATGCCGATCTCCTTGGAGATTGATTCCAGCTTGTTGACATCCTTGATGCGGTAGTCCTTGATCTTTCCCTGAACCACATCCCGGAAAATGTCCAGCATGGCCATGCCGTGGTCGTTGTGGCAGGCCGATCCGGTGGCGACCATGCGGCCGAAGTTGCGCGCCTGGATGGTATCGATGGTGGCCCCGCAGACACCCACCTTGCCATAGGGATCCTTGGTATTCATCCGGCAGGGTCCCATAAAGCAGTGTTTGCAGCAGGCCGAATCCGCACCGATGGGGCAAGGCTTCATGTTGGCCGCCCGGTCAAAATGGGTCTCGACACCGTCGATACGGGCCTTTAACAGCATCTGCTGAGTAGCCTCACAGGTCGTAGCATCCTTGATTTCGAACTCTTTTCCAGTATTAACTTCTTTCTTGTCGACCATGTTCCCTCCTTCGTGGAAAGATTGTTTGTGGGTTATGTAAGTACCTTTTTAAAGTCTCATTATCTAGTGCGTATATTCCGGAAACGCAGTTGCGATTTGAAATCAAGTTGTTGGGAGCGCGGATGGAAGCGTAAATTTCATGTTCATTGTCCTTATCAGGAATGATTACTATTTCAAATAAATAATTATTGCGGTCCTGTCAAGAATTGTTTCACTTTTTATTTGCATTTTGATCACCTTCAATCCATGGCGGAACCAGGTGGCGCACAACCGCTGACGAGATTGTGGTCCGGTGTCACTGATTTTCCTTGACCGACTACCGGTGGACCTTTAATGTAAGGACGCTCACCCATGCTTTTAGGGATCGTCTGAAACGGAGTAGTTTAAGCTGGTGTCCATTGTTTCGGACAAGGCCCACGTTGATAGGGCCGGGAAGAATGCATGCCCGCGCCTCTTTTTTCATGGAAAGGATTAGGATCATGTCTGACAAACCTGTGAAGGTGTTCTCGCTGAGCACATGCAGCCACTGCAAATCCACCAAACGTTTTTTGGATGAATGCACCGTTAAATACGAATTCGTCGATGTCGATCTGTTGGACGGGGATGAACGCAAGGCCATTCTTGCCGATGTGAAGAAATTCAACCCCAGATGTTCATTTCCCACGGTTATCATCGGTGACAATGTCATCGTCGGCTACAAGTTAGACAAAATCAAGGAGGCGCTGGGGCTGTGATGGATGCCAGTGAACTTTACGAAAAACTGAAAAAAGTCCATGAACCCAAAGGCTATTACTTCAGCAACAACCACGAGCGGGTCATGGAACTGGTAGAGGCCCTGCTCGTAAACAAGGCGCGATACGGCTACATGGTCTGTCCCTGCAGGCTGGCCTCCGGTGACCGGGACAATGACCGGGACATCATCTGCCCCTGCGACTATCGGAAGCCCGATGTGGCCGAATTTGGCTCCTGCTACTGCAACCTTTACGTTTCCAAAGAATGGAACGAAGGAAAGATCGAGCAAAAATATGTGCCCGAACGCCGGCCACCTGAAAAAATGTTTTTATAATCAAGAAAATTTGTCGTAGGCGATCATCTCCGGCTCCACCCCCAGACTGTCCAGCATCTCCTCCACGGCCTGGACCATCATGGGCGGCCCGCACATGTAGTACTCGATTTCCGTGGGATCCTTGTGCGTGGCCAGATAGGAGTCAAGCAGGCGTTGGTGGATGAAGCCGGTCATCCCCTCCCACTTGTCTTCGGGCATGGGGTTGGACAGGGCCACGTGATAGGAAAAATTGGGGTATGTGTCGGCCAGTCCCTTGAACTCCTCATCGAAGAAGAGTTCCAGTTTGGAGCGGGCGCCATACCAGAACGAGAGCCTGCGGTCGGTTTTCACACCCACCAGCTGATCCAGGATCTGGCTGCGCAGGGGCGCCATGCCGGCGCCGCCGCCCACAAAGCACATCTCTCTGTCGGTGTCCTTGACGGCAAACTCGCCAAAGGGTCCGCTCAGGGTCACCTTGTCCCCGGGTTGAAGGTTGAAGATGAATGTGGAGCCGGTCCCCGGCGGCAGGTTCTTGGCTCCCGGCGGTGGCGTGGCGATACGGATGGTGAAACGCAGCCGGGTAGCTTCTCTGGGCGGATTGGCCAGCGAATAGGCCCGGAACACCGGTGCCAGATTTTTTCCCCGCAGCCCCCACAGGTTGAATCGATCCCAGTCGGGCCGGAACCGCTCGGCCACCCGAATCCGGAAATGCTCGAATGGGATCTCGTATTCCGGGATATCGATCTGAATGTAGGCGCCGGCCGTAAACTTCAGGTGTTCATCGTCGTCCAGTTCCAGAATCAGGTCCTTGATGAAGGTGGCCACGTTCTCGTTGGAAACCACCGTGGCCGTATATTTTTTAACGGACAGAATTTCATCGGGGATGCGGATCTTCAGGTCCTCTTTGACCTTCAACTGGCAGGCCAAGCGAATGTTGCTCTTTCTCTCCTTGCGTGACAGATGAGCCAGTTCGGTGGGAAGCGGACCTCGCGAGCCTTCCTCCACCTTGCACTTGCACATGCCGCACGCCCCGCCGCCCCCACAGCCGGAAGGGATAAAAATGCCGTTGGTCGACAAGGCGGACAGCAGTGTCCTGCCTGACGGCGCATCGATGCCCTTTTCCGCGTCGTCGTTAATGATGATGTGGTTGCTGCCCTTCTGGACGACCTTGCCCTCGACAAAAAGCAGCAGCCCCACAAGAATCAGGATCACCGCGACAAACACAGTGCTTCCTACAAGGTATATCAAAGCCTACTCCTTATTATTGACGACTATCCAACACGGATAAACCGGAATCAGATAATTCGAAGCACCAAATTATAAATCTCAAATAAATTCCAAATTACAATATCAAAATTAAGACCCTATAGGGTAATACCCGAGAACAGCATGAACCCCATGGCCATCAGCCCGGTCATGATCATGGTGATGCCGAACCCTTCCAGGCCTTCGGGTACGTTGGCGTAGCGCATCTTGATCCGGATGGCGGCCATGGAGACGATGGCCATGAGCCAGCCCACGCCGGAACCGAAACCGAAAACCACCGTTTCGATGAAGGTGTAGTCGCGCTCCACCATAAACAACGATGCACCTAAAATGGCGCAGTTGACCGCGATCAGCGGCAGGAAAACCCCCAGCGCCATATACAGCGTCGGCGAATAGCGGTCGATCACCATCTCCACCATCTGCACGATGGCGGCTATCACGGCGATGAAGGTGATGAATTTTAAAAAACTCAGGTCGATCGACGCAAGGCCGGCCCAGCGCAGGGCCCCAGGTGAAAGCAGATACTGGAAGACCAGCCAGTTCACCGGCGCGGTGATGGAGAGCACGAACACCACGGCAAAACCCAGACCGATGGCCGTGTCCATGTTCTTGGATACGGCCACAAAGGAGCACATCCCCAGAAAATAGGAGAGCAGGATGTTGCCCACGAATACCGAATTGAGAAACAAGCCGATCAGGTTTTCCATTTGCGTCATTCCCCGGCCGTATCCGGCCGCCCATCATACCATTTACCAGTCACTATAAAGCGGCTGGAAACATTACCTTTTGTCTATCACCCTTTGCCGACTTAATAGAAAAATAACAAAATACAAGCACCAAATTTCAAATAAATTCCAAGCTACGATATCCAAATCTCAAACAAGGGCCAAAACCAGTAGTTGATTGTCATTTTGTCTTTGCCAATAGTGATGATTAGAATTATCTTTTTCCATGATCATGAGGTTTGGAATTTTAGATTTGATTATTGTGATTTATTTGTCATTTGTTTTTTGGATATTGTTGTTTATTCGATTTATATTTTATTTACTTAACCTCTCCATTCCATCCACCTATCAACTCAACTTTTCATCAAACTTTTTTGCAGCCACACCAGCAGCCCGATAATAATAAAGGCCGCCGGCGCCAACTGCATGAATCCCATATTCATGTATCCGTGGTCATAAAAAACCTGGGGAACCACGGAGAAACCGAAGAGTTTGCCGGCGCCGAAAAGCTCACGGATAAACGCCACGGTCACCAGCACCAATCCATAGCCGGCGCCGTTGCCCAACCCGTCCATAAACGACTGCACCGGCGGGTTGCCCAGGGCATATGTTTCCGTCCTCCCCATGACGATGCAGTTGGTGATAATCAGACCGACAAACACGGAAAGCTGTTTGCTGATATCGTAAAAATAGGCCCGCAGCACCTCGTCGGCGAGGATTACCAGCGAGGCGATCACGGACAGTTCCACGATCATGCGCACATTCCGGGGAATCACGTTGCGCATGGCCGAAATGGTCAGGCTGGAAAAAGCCGTGACAAAGGTCATGGCCAGGGCCATGACGATGGCGGTATTGAGCTGCACCGTAACGGCCAGGGCCGAACAGATCCCCAGACTCTGGATGAATACCGGGTTGTTCTTGGCCAACGGCTCGGAAAAGGCCTTGAATGTCAGTGATTGGGTTAATTTCATGGCAATGGATTCACGCATTGGTATCAGTCCATAAATAGCATCTTTTGGCCCAGGCCGGCGTTCTCGCTCAGCTGAAGTCCTCGACGTAGCGCTGCTACGCCTCCGGCTTCAAGCTCGTTGCGGCCTTGGTCTGAACCAAAATCTACCATTTATGAACTGACACCGGTTAGTGGTTAGTTTTCGCATCCTACATGATTTTAGCTGTTGAGCGAAAAGGACGAAAAACCATTTTGGTTTAACGGCTTATCGGCTTTCCCGCTATCCGCTCAACTGCCCGCCGGCAGGGAAACCGGACCGGCCCGGAACTGTTCGGACAGGGGTTCGTAGTCCAGCAGGACCTCCTTGAGACCACCGGTGAGAAACTTGCCGGTGAGCGTGGCACCGGAGATCCCGTCCACATAGTTGGCCTGCCGATCCGCAGCGATGACATCGGCCGCCTTGCCCTTGGCAATACCCACGGCGGCAAATGCTCCCGCCTCGTCCACGATCCGTTTGCCCACAAAGTTTTCCTGGAACCAGGGCTTTTCGATCTCGCCGCCCAGTCCGGGGGTCTCATTGTGGCTGTACACGGAAAATCCGGCCACGGTCTTGCCGTCTTTTTCGATGGCCATGTAGCCGCGGATCTTGCCCCACAAGCCACGGGAGTCCACCGGCAGGATGTAGGCGGCAGGCTGGGCATCCTTAACGTAAAAACAGACCGGCATGGCGTCTGCGTCGCCCCTGACGATGTGGCCTGTACCGTCCATGCTGTAGCAACGGATCATTTCCTGATAGAGCCGCTCGATCTGGACGACGGTGGCCTGCTGGTCGGGATCGAGGAGTCCCACAGCCTTCAAAATGTTTTTCTGACGGTCAACGGCCACATTGCGCAATTTCCGTTCCTTGAGGCCGGTGGCGGCACCGGTAAGCAGCAGACTGCACACCAGGGCGATCGCAACCGTGAAGGCCATCGATTTTAATTGATCAGACATTGGGCACCCTTTTTCTCAGCCGCGCCTTGATCACGAAATGGTCCATCAGCGGGGCAAAGAGATTCATGAACAAGATGGCCAGCATCACGCCTTCCGGGTAGGCCGGGTTGAACACCCGGATCATCACGGTCAGTGCACCGATGGCGAATCCGTACATCCACCGGGAGAGGTTCATGCCCGGCCCGGACACCGGATCGGTTGCCATGTAAACGATGCCGAAGGCAAAACTGCCCATGACCAGATGCCAGACCGGGTGCACAGAGAAAATGGTGGCCGTCTGCCCACCGGAAGAGAGGTAGATCAGGTAGCCTGGGTAAGCCACTGCCAGCACGCCGAGAACACCGCCGAACATGATCCGGTAGTTGCCTACCCCCGTCAGCACCAGAAAAACGGCGCCGAGCAGGCACATGAGGGCCGACGTCTCGCAGACACTGCCTGGAATGTTGCCGATAAAGAGTCGCTGGAAGGTGTAGCCGGCGTCACCCAGGATGCGGGAAGCCGATTCACCGGCGGTCGCCAGGGGCAACAGGGCCAGCGGTGTGGCCGCCGTCACTGCGTCCACTGCCTGCTGACCGCTCTGCTGGACCAGGGTCCAGACCCGGTCGCCGGACATGTTGGCCGGGTAGGCGAAAAAGATGAACGCCCGGGCCGTCAAGGCCGGGTTGAGAATATTCCTGCCCGTACCACCGAAAATCTCCTTGCCGATCACCACGCCAAAGGAGATGCCCACAGCCACCTGCCAAAGGGGCGTCGTCGGCGGCAGGGTCATGGGAAACAGCAGGCCGGTCACCAGAAAGCCCTCGCTGATATTGTGCTTGCGAATCGAAGCAAACAGGACCTCCCAGAACAGCCCCACGGCATAGGAGACCATCAGCATGGGCAGCACCACCCAGGCGCCTTGCATCATCACTGGAATGAAGCCCAGATTCAACCCCGACGCCAGGTGGCTTTGGTAGCCGGTGTTGTAGATGCCGAAGAAGAAGGGCGGCATGAGTGCAATGATCACGAAGGTCATGTACCGCTTCAGGTCCAGGCTGTCTCTCACATGGGCGTCGGAACGAGTGGTCAGCGCAGGGGCGAAGGCCACCGTTTCGATGGCGTCGAACAGGGGGTGCAGTTTCTCCAGGCGGCCGCCGGTTTCAAAGTGGGGCCGGGTGGTGTTGAATAAACATTTGAGCGATTTCATCATTTTCCATTCTCTGGCAGCGGGTCATCCTCGCCGATGGCTCCCGGATTTTAGGAAATCTCCTTGTAGTATTGGGCTTTGGCAGCCTGAAACGTCTCGCGCAGTTGAATCTTGGAAGGGCAGGCATAGGTGCACAACCCGCATTCGGCACAGTCGAGCAGGCCATGGGCAAGGGCCTCTTCCACCTCGTCGGCCACCAGGCACTTCATGGTGAACTGGGGCAGGATGTCCACCGGGCAGATCCGCGCACAGGTGCCACAGTTGACGCAGGCCCGCACCTCCCCGTGCTGCCCGCAATCCATGGGAAAAGGCTTGCGGCGGAAAGCGGACAGAAAAGCCGTGGAATAGCTTGGCTTGCTGGCGCCGGGGCGAATGAAACCAAAGGGCTCTTCCCGATCGCCGTCGTCAATTAGATTCAGTGCGTTCTGGTAAAATCCCATGAAACCGTCGGGGCTGCCGGCAAACCCGGTGAACACGCCCCCCACGATGTATCGGGCGGCCGGCTCGCCCGCCAGGTCACCATTGCATAGCAGCCGCAACGGCACACCGGCCCGGGTCGATACGTGTTCGGCAGCGGGTGCAAGACTCCCGCCCACCGTCATGACCCGTTGGACCGGATAGCGACCGGTCCGCAAAAAGTCGCCCATCAGGATCACATCCTGACCATCGATGAACCAGGCTCGGTTCTGCTCCGGTCCTGTCCGGATGCGGTATAGCTGAACACTGGGATTGCCCGCCGGATAGCACCCGGCATACCGCTGAATCACGGCCTGGTCGGGCAGGGCCGACAGAATCGCTTCGTCACCGGTCAGGTTTATCACCACCCGGTCGCACAGTCTGTTGAGCACATCCATGCCGAGACCAAAGCGGTCTTCCCTGTCTTTAAGGTATATCACCGGGTCCGGTCCAAAGGGCTCGTCGTTGCCCAGTCGCACGATGATGGACGGCGGAACGGTGTCGGGGTCAGCCAGATCCATGAAGGGCAGTGTTTTGAAAAACGGCCACATCCCGCCGGTAAGCAGGGTGTCCACCAATGCCTGCCGCGGGATTGCATCCAGTTGTTCGACCGTTGGTACATCAAAGGCTTCGCACGGTTCATCCTTGTCCAAGGCGATGACAATCTGCCGAATGATCCGCCGTGGACCGAAAACAATACGCTTCACCCGGCCGCCGCCGGGAGAAAGAAAACGAATGCGGGTATTGCGTTTGTCCTCGAATAGGGGAGTGCCGATGGACACCGCATCTCCCTCTTCCACCAGCAGACGGGGTTTGACAAAAGGGATCTGTTCGGGAAGCATGCCCACATGGTGCGGCTTATCCAGCCGGTGCAGGTGCCGTTCGGGGGCGCCGGCAATCCGGATCGAAAACCCCTTTTTCAGGTGTATGGCATTCATCGGCTAACCTTGATTGTGGCACACAGGGTGCAAATTAAAAAGTTTGAAATCGGGGTGGCATCGTTTCAGGATCAGAAACCGGACCGCGGGTTCATCCTACCCGGGTCCGCCGACCTTACCCATCCGTTCGTATATAGCCGTCAGCAACATTCATACCATAGAGACATGATGCCCCGTGCAGATGCGCGCCTTTCGACGTTCGGCCTTGTCTGACAAGGTTTTGTAAGCTGATTCTGGCACGTATTAAACGGATCTGCAAGCTGTGAATCCTTCCCGGCCCTGAATCGGAACGTGCAGCGGTTACCCTTGATCTCGCTTCAACGGGGGGGCTCCCCTTGACATATGCTCGATTTCATCTTAGGAAAAGATCAGACCTTTTTCCGGAGATCATGGGCGTGGAAATTGATAAAAAAACGAGGATGACCCCACAGCGGCGGGTGATTCTGGAAGAGATCCGCAGAACCAACAACCATCCAGCCGCCGATGAAATTTACGAGCGGGTCCGAAAACGGCTGCCACGGATCAGTTTGGGCACCGTTTATCGAAACCTCGATGTGCTTTGCGAATTGGGAGAAATCCAACGTCTAGAGCTCTCCGGCGCCATGAAACGGTTCGACGGCATTCCCAAAAAACACTACCATATCCGCTGCGTATGCTGTGGTCGCGTTGACGATGCGCCCATTGCACCGCTCAACGAACTGGAGGATGATCTCTATGGCACCACCGTATTTGAGATCATTGGCCACAATCTGGAATTCACCGGACTGTGCCCCCAGTGCTCCCGGCAGCAAAATCAGCAGCAAGCGGCCGGTTAGGCCGGATCCGAAACGCGCAATATCCGCTTAATTCCAAGTGGTTGCAATATTTATAGGATATCCGGCCCGAAACTCCCTAACGATTGATCTTTCACCCCATACCCCAAAAGAGGTGGCCCATGGAAGCGTGCAAACCCGTTCTAAACACAGGATTAAGGGGCGTGACGATCGCCAGTACGAAAATCAGCGATGTCAAGGGTGCCGAAGGAAAACTGGTCTACCGGGGATACCGGGTCAAGGAGCTGGCCGGTAAAATCTCATTCGAGGAAGTGGTCTACCTGCTTCTGTTCGAACGGCTGCCCGACAAGAAAGCACTGGCGGGCTTCAAGCAACAGATCACCGAACAGCGCGCGGTGCCCGAGGAGATTCTCACTGCCATGAAGGCCATGCCCAAAAATTCGCTGCCCATGGATGTACTCCAGGCCACCGTCCCCATGATGGCGAACTATGACCCGGATATCCGCAAGGCAGACATCGACAGCACCACCCGAATGGCCGTTCGACTGATTGCCAGGTTCGCCACCATCGTGGCAGCCTGGGACCGGATTCGCAACGGCAAGGACCCCGTCACCCCTGACCCCGGCCTGAGCCAGGCAGCCAACTTTCTCTACATGCTCAACGGTGAGGTGCCCGATGACGAACTGGCCGGCTTTATGGACACCGGGCTGGTGCTCCACGCCGAACACTCCTTCAATGCCTCCACCTTTGCCGCTCGGGAAGTGGCCTCAACCAAAGCCCATCTTTACGCGGCGGTGGCCGCCGCCGTCGGCTCTCTCTCCGGCCCCCTTCACGGCGGCGCCAACACGCGGGTAATGCAGATGCTGCTGGAGATCGGCGAGGTGGACAAGGTCGACGATTATGTCACCAAGATCCTCGACACCGGCGGTGTGATCATGGGACTGGGCCATGCCGTCTATCAGGTGGACGACCCCCGGGCGCGAATCCTCGAACCCATGTCCCTCTCCCTTGGAAAACGGGCCGGAGACACCCGCTGGTACGACCTGTCCAAGGCCCTGGAGGTCAAAGGCAAGGCCGCGTTTAAAAAGAAAAAAGGCAGGGATATTTTCGTCAACGTCGATTTCTACAGCGCCTCCCTCTATTACTACATGGGCATCGCCGTGGATCTGTTCTCTCCGATCTTCGCCATCTCCCGCATCGCCGGATGGTCGGCGCATGTGATCGAAGAGCAGTTCGGCGGGGCCGCGGCAAAACCGACCTTGTACCGGCCGGAATCCGACTATGTCGGCGATTACTGCGGACCCGACGAATGCGCGTTCGTTCCCATGGATCAGCGATAACACCCCCTGCTCAATCAACCCCAAAATGAGGCTCGACACAGAAGATGAAAAAATGGAAATGCCTGGTCTGCGGCTACATTCACACCGGCGATGAACCCCCAGAGGAATGCCCGGTCTGCGGGGCCCCCAAAAGCCAGTTCATCGAAGTCACCGAACCGGAGGCCCCGGCGCCGAAGCCGGCTTCGCCCGCAGCTACCGAACCCCCACCGAAATCGGATTCACCTGAAATATCCGAACCAGCGGCAGCGGCCAAAACAGCAACACCCGAGGCGGTTTCCCGTTTCCAGGATTCACGCTACCGCCGGCTGTTCGAGATGATGACCAAGTTCCACGGGCACCCCATCACCGTCCATATCCCCAACGGCCTGCTGCCCGTATCCATCCTGTTCATCTTCCTGTCCGCCATATTCAGCATCAAGGGCATGGCCAGTGCGGCCACCTACAACCTTGGCGTGGTGGCCCTGTCCATGCCGCTGGTCCTGTTTTCCGGGTGGGTGGACTGGCAGAACCGTTTCAACGGTGCCATCACTGATGTTTTTATCGTAAAAATTGCCTGCGGCATCATCGTCACGGTCACCGCCTGGTTTCTGTTCATCTGGCTGCTGGTCAACCCGTCGGTGGTCGCCACCCCCCACCCCTCCCGGGTTGCCTTTTTCATGATCAACCTTATTATGCTGGGAGCGGCGAGCACGGCCGGATGGTATGGCGGCAAGCTGGTTTTCAGAGACTGATTCCATTTTTCAAAAAAATACCGCGCCGACCATGCAGCCAACACCGGTAGTGATGGAATGCGAATTGGATTAATAAGGAGAATATTGCAATGAATCAGGCACACGATGTTGACGAAGCACAGATGCAGCAGGTCCAGATGGAACTGACCCGAATTCTCAGCGGCCTTAAGCATGAAATACCAATTTTCCTGTTCACCCAGGTGGGAAAAAACGACGTCTTCAACGATGCCGCCCGGCAGGCCCTGCGTTTTTTCAGGCAATTGACCGACAAGATCGTCCTGCGGGAATTCGACCTGACCCATGCGAAGGCCAAACAGATGGGCATCGACCACTCGCCCACCCTGGTATTCGACCCGGAACGCTACAACGTCCGCTGGCTGGGCGCGCCATTGGGTGAGGAGGGCCGCATCTTCCTGGAAGTCCTGCTGCGCATCGGCACCGGTAAAAGCGACCTGAGCGAAGCGGCCATGGCCGTATTGAAAAAGATCGATCAGCCCCGTCAGGTGAAAGTCTTCGTCAGCGCATCGTGCCCCTACTGCCCCCAGCAGGCGTTGAATGCCCTCAAGGCGGCCGTGGCACGGCCGGAGATGGTTTCCCTGGAAATCATTGATATTCAGGCCAACGCCGAGCTGGCCGACCAGTACGGCGCCCACTCCGTGCCCCAGACCTTTGCCAACGATGTACTCACTGCCCTGGGCGCCCAGACCGAAGAGCTGTTTATGGCCTCCCTGGACAAGATGGTGCAGCAGACCATCTTCATCCCCGAGAGCGACGCGGAGGAGGTGGAATGCCAGTTGGTGATCATCGGCGGCGGCCCGGCCGGCCTGACTGCCGGTATCTATGCGGCCCGCAGCGGCCTTAAATCCGTAGTGGTGGAAAAAGGTGTATTAGGCGGACAGGTGGCCCTAACCCCGGTGGTGGAAAACTATCCCGGCATGAAGGAGGTGGGCGGCAAGACCCTGGTGGACATCATGGTCACCCACGCCCTGGAATACGTGCAGATCTTCCCCGGCGAAGAGGTGGTGGATATCATCCCCGGCGAACCGCACATTGTCCAGACCTCCCGCAGAAAGTTCAAGACCCAGGCCGTACTCTTTTCCACCGGCGCCTCCCACCGGCACCTGGGCGTTCCGGGAGAGAACCGCTTCTCCGGACGTGGGGTCAGCTATTGTGCCACCTGTGACGGGCCGCTGTTCAAGGGCAAACGGGTCTTCATGGTGGGCGGTGGCAACAGCGCCGCGACCGAAGCCCTGCACCTGAAAAATATGGGTGTGGACGTCCTTCTGGTCCACCGCCGGGATCGTCTGAAGGCCCAGGAGGTGCTGGTTCAAAAGCTGATCGACAGCAACATTCCCATCCTCTTCAACACCGAAGTCAAGGAAATCCGTGGCGAGAATCGGGTCACGGAAGTGGTGCTGCTGGACAACGCCACCGGCGAAACGGCCACAAAACCAGCCGACGGCGTCTTTATGGCCATCGGATACGATCCAGCCGTTGACCTGGCCAAGAAAGTGGGGCTGGAACTCACCGAGGAGGGCTACATCAAACACAAGGAGTTTCGCACCAATATCCCGGGCATCTACGTTGCCGGGGATGTGGCCGGCGGCTTCAAACAGATCGTCACCGCGGCCGGCTATGGGTCCGAAGCGGCCCTGGCCATTTTCGAAGACATCATCAATCCCTACTGGAAAAAATAATGACCGGGTGTTCCAAAACCGGGGCCCCGCACCCGCCCAAAACGGCGGGATACAGCCGGGTGACCATGTGCCACATGATGCTGCCCCAGGACACCAATCCGGCAGGCATCGTTCACGGCGGCGTCGTCATGAAACACATCGATGACGCCGCCGGGGTGGTGGCCCTGCGGCATACCCGCTGCAGTGTGGTCACCGCTTCGATCGACCGCCTGGACTTTCACAACCCGGCCTTCATCGGCAACCTGCTCAGCCTCAAAGCCAGCTTGAACCTGGTGGGTACCAGCTCCATGGAGGTTGGGGTGCGGGTGGAGACCGAAGACCTGAAAACCGGAGAAATCCGGCATACCGCATCGGCCTATCTGACCTTTGTGGCTCTGGACGACAAGTTCCGCCCCCGGCCGGTTCCCCCACTGATCCTGGAAACCGATGAAGAACGGCGGCGCAACCGCCAGGCTCAGGCCCGGCGCCGGGTTCGTCTGGCTGAAAAAAGCCGTGAAACCTCCTGCCGGACAGACCCGGAAGCCTGTCAGACATCCCCGGATTAATACTCGGCATCTGCCGGTCGGACAGATCAAAGCGTCGTGCAATATCCTTTCAACGAAACAAACCTGTTATCGGCGATATCCCAGATATGGGAAATGGCCTTCGTCCGCTTGCGTGCGGATCTTTCCCTCGCCGGCAGCCCGGAACGCACCGCATGGCGAAGCGTGGTGGAGACTGGTGATGGACGGCTGTTTGTATTGGAGCGGATTCCCTCGAAATCATACGGCGGCAAGCGTCGGATAGCCGCCATTCTCCAACAGCTGTCCGACAGGGGGTTGCAGCAGGTTGTCGCTTACCTGCCCGATACCGGCGGCCAATTCATCCACTTGATCAACCACGGGTTATGGCAGTTGTGCCCCTACGTCGGCGGCGTCGTTCTGGACCGACCCGCGTACGCCATGGACGGCTGGCGGGGCGATGCGGCAGCGGATTTTCTGATCCAGTTTAGCGTCGCCAGCAGGCAAGTTCCAATGGCTTTGGAAACATCGTCGTTTTCCATCGCCGGCTACACCCTGGACCTGTTTACAGCGCTGTCCGGCCGGGACCCGGCAATTGCCGACCGCTATCGGCCGATTATGGAGCACTTGAAAAAACGCCTGTTCCCGGTTGTCGAGGGGCTTCCCATGGGTTTTTGCCACGGAGACGTGCATCCCATCAACATCATATGGGGAGATCAGTCCATTCGTGCAGTCATCGACTGGGAATTCTGCGGGTTCAAGCCTGAGATTTACGATCTGGCCAACCTGCTGGGATGCCTGGGGATGGAAGATCCGCAGAGCCTGGGCGGTTCTTTCGTGCACTGTCTGGTCAGCCGGCTAAAACGATCGGGCATCTTTTCCGACGAGAGCTGGGACGCCCTGCCTGACCTGATGCTGGCTGTCCGCTTCGGCTGGCTCAGCGAATGGCTGCGCAACGATGACCAGCCGATGATCCGCCTGGAGGCCGACTATATGTCGCTTCTATCGGAACATCGGCAGAATCTGAAATCTATAATTTTTCGGGCAGCCTGACCACCATCACCGGGATGGTGCTTCTTCTCACGACCCGACGGGCCGTTCCGCCCATGAGTGCTTCCTTGAACATACCGAAGCCCCGGGTGCCCATGACGATCAGATCGGCGTCGTTGAGATCGGCCTGATGAAGAATCTCGTCGGCGGCGATGCCCTCCTTAACGATGATCTTGTCCACCTGGAAGGTGCAGGCATCCACCTCGTTGCTGATTTCATCGCAGAAGTTGCTCAGCCGGCCCTTAATGGTGGAAATGAAGTCGGCCTGCTTTTCCTCCTGGAGCTTTTTCCATTTTTCTTCACCCACGTATCCATGAATCTGCAAAAAGGTTTCCGCGGTAAGCGTTTCGATGACATGCAGAATGGTGATGTGCCCACCATACTGCTGGCCCAGGCTGGCGGCGTAAGTGTAAGCGTAGCGTGCGTTCTCAGACAGATCGGTGGCATAAAGGATATTTTTGATTTGAGGCAGCATAGTTTCTCCCGAAACACGTTGAAGTTTCAAACCAGCGTCCCTGCGGGTTAACCCAGGGCCACATCCAGGATCATCATGGTGGTAAAACCCAGTACGGTGCCAATGCTGGCGATGTCTCCATTATTGCCCCGCTGGGATTCGGGAACGACCTCTTCGATCACCACGAAAATCATTGCCCCGGCGGCAAAGGCCAGGGCATAGGGAAGGATCGGGTAGAAGAACATGACCGCCGCCGCACCCAACACGCCAGCCGCCGGTTCCACCATGCCGGATAACTGGCCATACCAAAGGGCTTTGCCCCGGGACATGCCTTCTCGTCTCAGCGGAAGCGACACCGCCATGCCTTCGGGAAAATTCTGCAGGCCGATGCCGATGGCCAGGGCCACGGCGGCCCCCACGGTTGTGGATCCCACACCGGACGCCGCGGCACCGAATGCAACGCCGACCGCCAGCCCCTCCGGGATATTGTGCAGGGTGATGGCCGTCACCAGCAGCGTCGAACGCTGCCAGGAGGTCTTCGGACCCTCGGCTTCACTGGTTGGAAGCCCCAGATGCAGGTGAGGCAGTATCATGTCCACCAGGCGCATGAACAGGGCCCCGCCTAAAAAGCCGACGGCAGCAGGAAGCCAGGGAATCATGCCGGCTTCCTCCGCCATCTCAATAGCCGGGGCCAGCAGGGACCAGTAGCTGGCGGCAATCATCACACCGCCGGCAAACCCTAAGGAGGTGTCCATCAGCATCGGGCTGACCCGTTTGGTGAACACGACGATAGCGGCACCCAGGGACGTCACGCCCCAGGTAAACAAAGTCGCCAGCAGGGCCTGGGTAATGGGATTGAACTGGGAGATATATTCAACCATATCAATTCTCCGGGAAGCGATCGAACCGTGAGGCAAGCATCCATTTGAGCAACACGGACGTCACACGTCAGCAATCCACAGCAACGTGTAATCGTCGTCAATCTCCCAACTGGGCCATGTGATCGTCGTATAGGGTTTCGAACGTCTGTTTATGCTTGGCCTCTTCCTGGGCGAGCATTTTGAAAAGCTTGATGCAGTCCGCATCGTCGGTTTTGGTGGCCAGCGCGTTGTATAGCCGCAGGGCCTTTTCCTCACGCTTCATGGCCAGCCGGAGAATTTCGGCGAAGTCCATGCCCGGTTCGTACTTCATGTCCACAATGTAGTCACTGCGTTTGATATCCGGAATCCACACATAATCGTACTCCACCACGGACCGATTGCCCTTCTTGAACGCCTCTAATAGAACCTGGTGCTTTTTCTCCTCTTCAACAAACTCGGCAAGGGTCTGTTTGGATGCCGGAAAGGTTTCCATGTCGACCAGTTTCTGGTAAAAACTGACCGCCTGTATTTCCCTTTCAATGGCAAAATCGAGGATCTCTTCGAAGGAATTGAAATTCATGTTACCCCCTTGATACAGAAAATGATAATCTATGAAACGGAATTAAAGAAACGGCTTATATCTTTCGCTTGCGCAACAGCCGGTTCGCAATTAAGCCTGCGGATGCGCATGAACATACTAAAAAAGCAACTAACATGCCATTGGTTTTTTTGTTAGCGTTCCCAATTGGCTTCGGTGCATATCGGTGATGAAATAAGTTGTAACAATCCAGGGGCAACGGATCTCTATAGCCCACAACAACCCATCGTAAAACCCGCTTAAGGAGGTATAAAATGAACATTGACCGCATGATTCTCGCTTTTGCCGGATCCATGATCCTGATTTCTCTGCTTCTGTCTCAGGTTCACAGCATCTACTGGCTGTGGTTCACCACTTTTGTCGGTGCTAACCTGCTGCAATCCAGTTTTACGGGATTTTGCCCGCTGGTGAAGATTCTCAAACCGCTGGGTATCAAACCGGGCAGCGCCTTCAATTGAGATCGAGAATGGGTTAAAGTAAGCCGTCCACTCAATCAGGGCATCTTGATCCATTCACGATGTTCTCCGTGGCAGCGCCGCCTCAGGTGGATCCATATACAAAGACCGGTGTGCTTCAAAAAAGACACCGGTCTCAGATAAAAAAAACCTGCCCCGTAGAAAAGAGCGGCTATTTTAAAAGGATAAGGCTCAGCGATGCCGCCTTAACTTTCGGTTCAAAATCCGCTTCATCACCCAAAACGGCGTATTATCGCCAAATTTTGCGTTGCCTTGGCTGCGCGCATGATGTTTTAAGACCTGCTACTGAACATCGAGCTTTCGTTTGAGCCAGGATTTGACCTCGCCCTCAAGCGCCCACACGCCTTTGTGTCTGCCCAAGGCTTGCAGGTAGCGTTTTTTCAGGTCATTGGGCATCCTGATTTCAGCCAGTTCCACCGCTTCGTCACTGTTCCGGCGGATAAAGTAGATCACCGGCTCATCTTTCCAGGTGTTGACCACAAAATAGTGGGACACATCATCTTTCGAGCGAATCACGTAATTTCCCCGGGTCCAGTTGTTACCCCATTCCAGGTAAAGGCGAACGGCCTCTTCCGGGGTCATTTCCCAGTCGATGGAATTAACCAGATCCGTGTTGCGTTTGATTTCCTCAAGGTTCATCATGTCGGCACTCCTGAACGTTTTGATGCGCCGGCACCCGGCCGGTCGGATTAACGGTTGTGATTCTGAATCGGTTCGACTAATATGAAGCCAGAAGCATGCCAATACCGCCCGCAGGCCAAACTGATCGCAAACATCAAAAATTACGTTTAATTTAAGAATGGTTACGGCGCAGCCACCACTGTACTGAGGCTGCATTGTCGACGCGCTCTCGGCAGAGTCAACGGCCTCAATGTTCGCAAACTGAAGAACGATACATTTGTGTACCATTAAAAATAATACATAAAATAGATTCTTCAACATGCTGGCAGTGGTTACTTTTTTGGCATTTAATCCTAACCCGCCACCCACAAAAACTTGCATTTTGTGCAAAATGGCACATGTTAATAGGCAAATTAGACAAAGCCAGCTTGCACCGCTGAGTATCTCGCGGTGAGAAGAGACAAAAGCCGGAAGGCGGTCTTTGTGCACCTTGATAGCCAACACCCGTTAGACGCATTATGTTTCTCGTTTATCCATGAAAGCTTGTGATTACCTTATACCAGGAGACAGCGCCCGGCCCAGCTGGAGGAAACTCGCCTTCGACTGGCTCGGGGTAATTGCCACCGCCGGCCTGCTCGTCTGGCTCATCTATGCAAGCGGTTCGGGATTGGGGTACAATTGGCAGTGGTACCGGGTACCGCGGTATCTGTATACCTTCTCGGAAGGCCGTTTTCTGGCCGGTCCCCTGCTCAAGGGGTTAGTGGTGACGCTTAAGGTGTCTGCCGTCTCACTGGTGCTCTCCAGTCTTCTCGGCCTAATCACGGCGGTCTGCCGCTTATCCGGATCCTTTGCCGCCCGCGCCATTGCCCGGGCCTATCTGGAGTTGATCCGCAACACCCCGCTGCTGGTGCAGCTGTTTTTTATCTACTTCGTGTTTTCGCCCATGGTGGATTTCAGCCGCTTTGCATCCGCGGTTCTGGCATTGAGCCTGTTCGAAGGGGCCTATGCGTCGGAGATCATCCGCGCAGGCATCCTGGCTGTTCCCCAGGGCCAGTGGGAGGCGGCCAAAAGCATTGGACTGGGCCGGTATCGTATCTACCGGCACGTCGTTCTTCCGCAGGCCCTTCGCCACATGACCCCGCCACTGGTAAGCCAGGCCGTCTCTTTGATCAAAGACTCGGCCTTGGTGAGCACCATCGCCATCTACGATCTGACCATGAAGGGCCAGGAGATCATCGCTGAGACCTATCTGGTCTTTGAACTCTGGTTTACCATCGCGGCCATCTACCTGATATTGACCCTGTCCTTGTCATTGGCCACCCAAGCCATGGAAAAGCGGCTGGCCCTGACAGATTGAGAAGGTTTATGGTGATGCTGAAAATCATTTTAATCAAGGAAAGGAGCGTATGTATGAAAATCGTGACGCGTATAACCCGGTTGCTTTTCCTGGCCGTCCTGGTTTTCACCCTGGCCGGCATACCTGGCGTAAAGGCCGCCGACGGTCAGGACAGTGTCGTGGAACAGGTGCTCCAGCGCGGGGTGCTGCGGGTGGGCATGTCCACCTTTGTACCCTGGGCCATGAAAGATAAAACCGGCAAGCTCATCGGGTTTGAAATCGACGTGGCCACCCGTCTGGCCGAGGACATGGGTGTCAAGGTCGAATTCGTTCCCACTAAGTGGTCCGGTATCATCCCGGCGCTGCTCACTGGCAAGTTCGACGTCATTATCGGCGGAATGGGCGTTCTACCCAGCCGCAATCTGAAGGTCAATTTCACTGACCCCTATGATTTTACGGGCATGTCCATTGTTGCCAGCAAGAAGATGGCCGACGGCATGACGACCATCGAGGCATTCAACAAACCCGATGTCATCATCGCGGTCCGCCTGGGTTCCACCGCAGTCACAGCTACCAAAAAATACCTGCCCAATGCGGAAATCCGCATGTTCGACGACGAGGCCCAGGCTTACCAGGAAGTGATCAACGGACGCGTGCATGCCGTGGTCGGTTCGGCCCCCACACCTGCCTTTCAAGCCATCAAGTACCCGGACAAGCTCTTTCTGCCCATCGAGGACACATTTACGCGCGAACCCATTGGCTTTGCCGTGCGCAAGGGGGATGTGGACACCTTGAACTACTTCAACAACTGGATCGGTTATGTAACTGCCGAAGGCTGGCTGAAGGAACGAAAGACCTACTGGTTTGAAACCAAAGAGTGGGAATCGCAGATCCAGTGATCGGAAAAAAGACTCGAATCACCACCACGGACCTGATCCTGTTGGCCGGGGTCGGCGTGGCGGTGGTGTGGCTGCTCTACCAGGCCACCGTGCAGGCCCAGTATAGATGGAATTGGCAGGCCATTCCCCAGTACCTGCTGCGCCTGGATTCACAGAGCGGCCGCTGGGTACCCGGCCTGATCCTTCAGGGCGTGCTGGTTACCTTGCGATTGAGTTTCTGGGCCACACTGATCGCCCTTTTCATCGGCACGATCATGGGGCTGTTCAGGACCAGCTGCAGTCGCTACCGCCGCATGATCGGAACCGGTTATGTGGAGTTGATCCGCAACATCCCGGTACTGGTGTGGATCTTTATTTTCTACTATTTCATCGGAGACCGCCTCCTGCCGGCCATCGGCATCGGCCGGGCGACATTCATGGACGATGGCCCGCTCTCCGGCCTCCTGCACCTGTTCGTGGCCAAGCCCTCCCGGGCGCCTATTTTCATCTCCGGTGCCGTGGCCCTGGCGGTTTACGAAGGGGCCTACATCACCGAGATCTTCAGGGCCGGCATCCAATCCATCGACAAGGGCCAATGGGAGGCCTCCTCCGGCCTCGGCTTCACCCGTACCCAGCAGCTACGGCATGTCATCTTACCCCAGGCCCTTCGCCGAATTATGCCACCCCTGGCCGGCCAGTTCATCTCCACCATCAAAGATTCGGCCATCGTCTCCGTGATCTCCATCCAGGAACTGACCTTCCAGGGCATGGAACTCATGGCCGCCACCTTTCTCACCTTCGAGGTATGGATCACGATCCTGGCCATCTACTTCGTGATCTGCCTGGTCTGCTCCCTGCTGGTGGAGCAGTTTGAACTACACCTTAAAAAAAAAGCCCGACCCGCCTGACAGCCTGCAAGCGCCTTGCTCAATTTTACGATCCGGCGTGAAACAAAGGTGGACACCATCGACTGGACATCCCTGTGGGTTGGGTAAGCGACCAGCCAATCGATCAAAAAACGAGAACAGGCATTGGTGACGTAACCGGCCTTCGGGATTACAGAGTCGGTTCCCGTCTTTACATCAAACCGGATTTAATTTAACCTGAGAGACAGCAACCCGAATCCGGGCATCCATTTAGCGTCGACAGTTTAGCGGTGGCAAGAGAATGCGCCCATGGAGAGTAAAATTGAGCAGGAAGTGAACCCACGCGAACGATGAGGAGTGTTTTATGTTCACCGCCCAGGATATTCTGGACATTGCCATACGGCTGGAAAAAAACGGCGAGAAAACCTACCGGGATGCCCGGCTGCATATATCGAATGATGAGTTAAAGACCCTTCTGGCATGGATCGCCCAGGAAGAGCAAAATCACGCCCGCTGGTTTACCGAGTTGAAAAACCGATTGACCAAAGGTGAGGATCACCATCTGATGGCGGAACTGAGCCGTGCCCTGGTGGAGGATGTGGTCCAGGGGCAGTCCTTTTCACTGCAGGAGGTCGATTTTGAAACCATCGACAGCCCCGACAAAATGCTCCGCACCTTTGTCGAATTCGAAGACGACACCATTGCATTTTACGAGGTTCTGAAAACCTTCATCGACAAGACGGCCATCGCCGCGCAACTGGAACAGATCATTCTCGAAGAGAAAAAACACATGGCAACGTTCCAGGAGATGTTGGCAAAGAATTGAACCGCCCACACATGCCGGCAGCCCTTTTCCATCCTCGCGAAAGTCCCACAAACCAGCATCTTTTTTCCCGATGGGTCATATCTGTTTCGACATCCGCCAAATGGCAGCACTGCCTTGACTTTGCACGGCCTTCCCTTTATGGTACGACGGTTCAAAAATACCGGCCCGCGGGCCTGCCGATAAGGAATACCGATATCAATGGACAAACCGTCAGATCGCACACCCCAATTGCTGTTGCTGGTGGCCGGCCTCAAAGGGGCCATCGGCACCACGCTGGCGACGGCCGTTGCCGCCATGCAGGAAAATCCTCAGCTGGTGCTGCCCGGCCTTACCACTGCTGGCAAATTTCCCTTTTTAGGCGACTGCCCCGCCGTCACCATGGCCGGTTGGGATCTGTCCACGGATGACCTCACCGGCGCCATCGCCCGTCACGGTGTACTGCCAGAGGGCATGTGGCGACCCCATGAATCGCGCCTAACGCAAATATCCGTTTTTGATGCCCCCGACGCAGCGCTCTCCATTGCAGGCCAGGTGAAGCAACTGCAGACGGGTATCCGGCAATGCCGCGAGCGTTTCCCGGATGCCCGGCCTGTCATGGTCAACCTGCTGCCGGCGGCCTGTGACATCTCCGATCCGGCACATTTCACGACCGTCGACCAACTCCTCAGCCAAACCGCCGCAGGAATCCTGCCCGACCTGGCCTACGTGATCGCGGCCGTCGACGCCGGCATCCCGGTAGTCAACTTCACCCCCAACACGGTGGAACTGCCCGCCATCTGCAGCCTTGCCGCGGCCAACGGCGTTCCCCTCGCCGGACGCGACGGCAAGACCGGCCAGACCTATTTCAAGGTGGTCCTGGCTTCGGCCCTGAAAGCCCGGGGGCTGTATGTGGACGGTTGGTACAGCCTTAACATCCTGGGCAACGCCGATGGGCTGAACCTGATGGACCCGGACCATGCCTGCGGCAAGCTGAGCAACAAGACCCATCTGTTGGACGATCTCCTCGGATATTCCGTAGGTGAACGCTACGGCCGCTCGGCTCACAAGGTGCACATCGACTATTACCCGCCCCGGGGCGACGCCAAGGAGGCCTGGGACGTCATCGACGTCAGGGGAATCTTCGGCATGCCCATGAGCCTGCGCCTCAACCTGCAGGGCCGGGACTCCATTCTGGCCGCGCCCATGGCCATGGACCTGGCCCGCTGGGCCGCCGCCCTCCAAATCGCCGGGTTCGCCGGCCCTGTTCCCGACCTGGGTTTTTATTTCAAAAAACCCGTGGGTGACAGCGCTCCGCTGACCTTCGAAGACCAGCTCGCCGCCCTAGTAAGCCTGGAATCCTGGATCGAATCCCGCATCGCCGGAAAATCCCACGGATAGGGATGACGACGGTGCCGCTATAGAAAGAAAGGATCAACCCATGGTTTTCGGTTACAGCACCAACGCATTCGTTAAACATTCCCTGCTGGATTCCTTTGAGATGATTGCCCGGCTGGGCTTTGCCGGTGTGGAAATCATGTGTGACCAACCCCACCTTTACCCGCCCGAATATGACGACGACGCGCTGACCAGAGTGAAGGCCTCGTTGGAGGATAACGGACTGAAGCCCACCAACCTGAACAGCTTCACCCTTTTTGCGGTGGGCGACACCTATCTGCCCTCCTGGATTGAGCCGGAGGCCGAACGCCGACGGATCCGTGTGGACCACACCCTGGACTGCCTGGAGATTGCCGCGTTCATCGGATGCCGCAACATCTCGGTGCCGCCGGGAGGACCGCTGCCCGACGGCATGACTCGCAAAAAAGCCCTGCACCTGTTCCACCAGGGAATGGACCAGGTCATCCCCAAGGCACAGGAGCTGGGGGTACAGCTGCTCATCGAACCAGAGCCGAACCTGCTCATGGAGCGCACCGCCGAGATCAAGCCCTTCGTTTCCGAGATCCAGGCGCCGGCGGTGGGCATCAACTTCGATATCGGCCACTTCTACTGCGCCGGCGAAGACCCGGCTGCCGCCTTCGAAGAGCTGTACCCCTGGGTCGGCCACATTCACATCGAAGACATCGCCCCCACCCGCGAGCACAATCACCTGATCGCCGGCCTGGGCGCCATCGACTTTTCATCGGTCTTCACCGCCATGAAGCGGTCAGGGTACGCGTATGACATGAGCCTGGAGCTCTACCCCTACACCGATCGGCCGGAAGCCGCAGGTCGGGACAGCCTGGCTCACCTGCTGCCGCTGCTGCGGGAGGCGGGCCTGCAGGATTAAGCGCTGAGGCGAAGACGAGACCATTCCGCCTAATTATAGCGCCTGGTTTCTTTACGCGTCAGTTCCTGGCAGGACCAAGATCTCTGACTATCAAAAAGGTCAAGGTTTTCTATAGTAGCTTGAAAGGCTTCGGCCATTTGGGATGACAATCTTTGCATTGAACCTGTGATCAGCAACCACTATCGGCCGCCTCATCAGTTTTGTTAGGCGTGAACATTTTATTTGTGGTGTTAAATTAAATCGAGACTAATCCACATAAAATAATTATCGTTAGTTGCCAGCCTTTGCCGCTTCAATAATGTTTCGAATTTTTTTAGAAAGCTTTGCAATGTTAAAAGGCTTTTGAAGGAAGCCATTGCAACCCCTTCGCAAAATTTCTGAAGACTGTCCGTCCACGGCATACCCGCTAGAAAGCAACACTGGCATTTTCGGATGTATCTCACGGATGCGATCGAAGGTTGTTCCGCCGTCCATCCCAGGCATAATCATGTCGAGGATCACCAATTCAATTTCGGACCCCATGCGAAGAACAACCTGGATGGCTTCTTCACCACTTTTAGCTGGAATGACCTGATAGCCCAATTTCTCCAATAAGGCTCGGCTGACATTAAGAATCATGTCTTCATCATCAACCAGAAGAATGGTTCCCGACCCTTTGACCATCGCCCTGTCCGTCGCTATCTCCTGATGAATCTCTTTTTCCGATATCTGCAAGTAGATGTTGAAAGTCGTCCCATGATTCCTTTTGCTGTTGACGGTAATTATACCACCATGGTTCTTGATGATTCCATAAGCTGAAGCCAGTCCCAGTCCCGTTCCTCGACTCTTTTCCTTGGTAGTGAAAAAGGGGTCGAAAATTCGACGGCGAGTGTTCTCATCCATGCCGATTCCGGTATCCGTGACTGACACGTGGGCATACCGTCCAGGTTTGGCATCGAATGGGGCACAGTCGTTATCGTCTAGTGCAACGGCACTTGTTTCTATATAAAGCTCCCCACCACCGGGCATGGCTTGCCATGCATTGATATACAAATTCAGAAGAACCTGCTCGATTTGGCCTCGATCAGCGTCTACAATTAATTGTGTATGAAAAATTTTAGTGTGAATGCTTATTTCTTTTCGGGTCCGACTGAACATGTTTGCGCTGTTAAGCACCAGTTCATTGATATCTATTGGCTTTACCTCATATTTGCCTCCACGAGCGAAACCCAAAAGCTGTCTTGTCAGGCCAGTCGCACTTTGGACACATTCCTCAATGGATTTGATGTGCTCTAAATTTGGATGGGACGGCTCCAGCTCCAATGACATCAGTGAAGATCGACCTTGAATGCCCATCAGTATATTATTGAAATTATGGGCTATACCACCAGCCAAGGTGCCAATTGCTTCGAATTTCTGGGCCTGCACAAGTTGCTGTTCCAATATCGATTTTTCGGTGATGTCCTCGTAGATCACAAACTGGTCACGGTTTTCCATGGTAACCGGCCTGAAGTGGATTTTTTTCTGTGCCCCGTCTTTACAGGTCACAGTATAAACTCGTAGCCTTGCCTGTCCAAAGTTGATCTTTTTTTTATCATCAATCCACTTTCGAATTACCTTTTGTCGGTACGCTGCATCCGGAAAAGATTTGTTGAACCAAGCGTTTCCTGTGGGAATATCTTCAATCGTATATCCAAAAATATTGGTAAATTGCGGGTTGATATATTTGTATTCGCCACTTTCTGCTATCAAAGATATCCCCAGCGGAGATTTTTCGACAAGTGCCCGAAACCTTTCCTCACTTTCTCGCAGCGCCGTTTCCGCTCGCTTTCGATCCGTGACGTTCCGTACGTATTCAACGACTCCTTGTGGAATACCAGAGTCATCAATCATTGGAAAAGCAAACAGCTCCATTATACCTGTTTCTCCATCATGACCTTTAAAGGGAACTTCATTCATTTCAAGCTTACCCGTGTCAAGAGCGCGAATGGCCGGACATTTATTGCATGCCTTAGATCGCCCGTGGTAAACTTCGTAGCATTTCTTGCCCTCCAGGGGGAGCATGTAAGCGTACCAATTTCTCATCGCTTGGTTCACACGGACAACATTCAATTCTGCATCGAGGACACTGATACCATCTTGAATAGAATTGAAAATAGTGGTGAGAAAACGCTCGCTTTTATGCAAATTCGCCTCAAACTGATTTCGTTCTGTAAGGTCAATTCCGAGACAGGTTACATCCAGTATGTGTCTCTGTGCATCTTTGGTAAGTACATTGGACCAAGCCACATCACGCAAATCACCGCTCCTCGTCACGATCTGATTTTCGTAGGTGGAGAATCCAAGGGTATCCTGTTGGCTCATTACAGTGATGAAGACCTTGCGAACTTCCTCCCTGACATTTTCAGGGATAAACAAGTCGAACCAATCCTGATCGACAATCTCGTGGGCTTTCCAGCCTGTAAGTTTCAAAAAGTGG
This sequence comes from uncultured delta proteobacterium, assembly GCA_963697225.1. Lineage (GTDB taxonomy): Bacteria > Desulfobacterota > Desulfobacteria > Desulfobacterales > Desulfosarcinaceae > Desulfosarcina. The sequence continues at coordinate 475,625 of CAVONM010000022.1, read as the reverse complement.
TCATTGGCAAAAACAATCCTTGCCTGGGGGTCTAACGCGATTCCGATTTGCGGTATGTTGACAAGGATATTCCGCCATTTCTGCTCGGACTCAATCAAGGCTTTCTCAGTTTGTTCTAATTGTTGTATGCGCTTTTCTAACTCTTTATAGTTTGGTTTTTCGGACATAATGGTTATTTACCCTTTAGGCACATGTATGGCAGTCACCAATCCAATATCACTTGATCAACCAATAATGTAAACGGTTTTATTCCCGAAATCTTTCATTTTTCACTTAAGCGACGTTGAAGTATATATTGTGGTCAACTGGGGGACTGCCCGACCGGTAATTACATACCAGTACCTTTGGTCAAGCAACCATCTGGACTACGGACCCGTTTGACAGGAATTGACACGTCCAATCTTCTTGGAATACATCACCAGATTCGGCTTCCCTATGCAAGCAACCTAATCCCTGTAACTTTTAGCGCTGCAATGCAGCTAACACAATCCAGATTCTGAATGGTATCAAAAAGAGAAACCGGAGCAGACGGGTGTTGCGTAGGGGCTGATCACTGGGTGTGACCAACTGGACATCAGGGTGTCCTTTGCTGGTGCTCCGGTATAATCGAAAGATAAGGATCGACCTACCAAAGGTCAAGGATTCATATATGATGGAACGCTATTATGTAAGTGTCATGAGTTTTTAAGGATCGTATCCAAAAAAAGAACATGTTTCCAGATAGATGGGAACCGAGGTAAGGACGTGTTGGATGCGCGGACAATGCAAACTGAAGAAGTTGCTTGTAATGCCACGATGTGGTCCTTATTCTTGTTTAACATTATCAACAATTTCTACAGCGGCGAAAACAGACTCCGAAGTCTTGAAAATCGATCCTACATATTCGTAGTTAAGAAAGTATCCTCTAAATTGAATCATTAAAATCACAGAGGATGGCATTGAAAAACACCGAAGACAATTGGAAGCAGAACAAATAATCCTGATTGCTGAAAAATAGCCAGGTGGTTTCTACAATGTACATAGCAAAGAATGAGATCCCGATAAAAGTCAATGCTCTCGGAGCTGTGGCGCGTCAAAAACCTGATTTCGGAGATGCTACAGGGTTCGGTAAAATGTGTGGTGAATACTTTGCGATGGATGCGGGGACAGATATTGCTCCGCTGCTGCAAGGGCTTGAAGAGAATCTTTGCCACGCACTACATTGGGGGTATCTTATTAAGGGAAAGCTAACGGTCTCCTACAGGAACGGGGAAGCGGAGGATACCCGATTCATCCAGATGGAGAGTGCCCCATGAGCCACTGCAGTCGACGTGATTTCATTAAAATCGGTACCGGTTTTTTGGCCACCTGCCTGATGCCGTCGGCAGGATGGTCCGCCCTTTCACCGGACAACTCCCGTCGCACGCTCTCCTTCTACAACACCCACACCGGTGAAGAGCTCGTCACCTGTTACTTCAAAAACGGCGCCTATATCCCCGATGCCATGAGCCGCATCAATCACATATTAAGGGACCACCGTACCGGCGACATCGAAGCCATGGATCCACAGTTGATGGACCTGCTCAATTCCGCAAACCGTCAATTGGGATGCAGCGCACCCTTTCACATCCTTTCCGGTTACCGTTCCCCCAAAACCAATAGCCGACTGCGCAAACAAAGGTCCGGCGTGGCCAAATTCAGCTATCACATCCTGGGACGCGCTATCGACATTCGCCTGCCCGGATGCGATACGCGCCAATTGCGCAAAGCCTGCCTGGATTTGAAACTGGGCGGTGTCGGTTACTATCCCCGCTCCGATTTCGTTCACGTGGATACCGGGGCCTTTCGCACCTGGAACGGATAGGGCCCCATCACTGCTAATGGGCGTGTAGCCCACCTCATCCACAATCACCATCGCGGACATATAGTAGCTTCGGCCCTTATAAGGTCTCCTGTCATCAACTGCGTCACACCATGGCAACTCAGATGCTCAACGCCGATGCCGATTTAGTGACCATCCAGGACCTTTTGGGCCATGCCTACATCAGAACAACCGAGCGTTATTGTCGGGTGTCGAATCAAAAAGTACGACGGGATTATTACAAGGCGATCAATGAGGTTTTCAAACGCCACAGCCCAGTGCAGAAATGAATTCTTAACAAGGAGGGAATAATGATCAAATAAAAAGACAGTTAACATTATAATATTAATCGAAAAAACAGACTTTATGGCGTACAGCTCCAGCACATCAACGGGAAGCGAAACGGGTGAAAAGCCTGCGAAAAATTAAAAGCAGGGGGTGAGCCCTGCCTTTAATAACCATGTTTGGTTTACTGTTTGAATTCGGCCGGCAGGCTTTTTAGCTGGCGAAGGTCTTTTCAACCTGTTTGTAGCTATCGTCAATTTTTTGTTTGAAAGTCTGGCAAGCTGATTTATAGGTTTCCGTACCATGCTCAATAGCCTGGCGTCCTTCGGCCGGCAACCAAGTGGCTTGTTCCAACATCGTTTTGCCCACCCGCTCGAGCTGGTCCTGAAGCAAGGTCATCGTATTAAAGGCATTGTTGAATGTGGTCTGAAAAATGACACATCGAGGAACAAAATTGTGAACGATTTAATTTGTTACTGTTTCGGATATTCCGTTGATGATATCCAAAAAGATTATCAAGATAACGGCAAATCCACCATAATGAAAAAAATTCAAACAGAAAAGAAATTTGGAAATTGCCAATGCGGAATAAAAAATCCAAAGGGGAAATGATGTTTAGGAGATGTCCGCCAGGTGGTGGACAAGGTGAAAAACAAAATGTAAAACCTTACCCTATTTGGTATCAACCGATCACTGAAGTTGTAATGGTCCGCAGAACACAGATTCTCAACTGAATAAATGAATCCAATGCCACTCATCTTGATAGCATATCGATCCCACGCCGCTTGCAGTTTTTTTCAACATTTCTCCGGATACAATCCATTGCGAAGGATTCATCGAGTGTTTCAAGCCATCCACCAGCTTTTTTGCGATAGTTTATCGGGCACTCCATAGGCCATGAATATTGCAGTATTCTCTTACCGCAATCTTATCGGCCTTGATCTGGAACGTCGCTTCCGGTTTTTCACCTGGCGCTAAAAATTGGCGATAGGCCTTGCCGTGGGCTATTATTTCAATCCACTCGATGTAATGTTTGTCTTCCATGGGGTGCGCTGTGCTGCCGACTATAGCCTTGACCCCGCCGGGTACCTTCTCGACGACCGGTACGTGTTTTTCCTTGGCAGCATCCATCGTGTTTTCAGTAATTTTTTTCATGGGCTGGCCGCAACAAACCAGCTCTCCGTCACCGCCGTGCACCACTTCTACAATATTTCCACACGCTTCACACTTATAGATTTCCAATTTCTTCGCCATTTTTTTTCTCCTTTTGTCTAAAATGGAGTTTTATATGCAGCCTTACTGATCTCCGGGTATAAGTTCGATATTTCCCCTTAATTGAGACACTTGAATGCTCAAGCCCACACACTTTTTTCCGATCATGCACTTTTCGGCATCGCCGTCATCGAGATATGTCTTCAAAGCGTGATTGTCTTTTTTTAAATGCACAACCCAGGTTTTTTGATCCTCATCGTACTCCGCCTTGACATCTATTCCGCATTCACCGATGCCCGGATAAAGTCTTCGTATCTCTGCGCACAAAGCCTGTTTATCGACCATATTTCCTTCTTGGTTAGGGTAAACGACCCGCTTTCATTGAATTGTGACGAGCGTTTCCCCGAATTACTTCCGTGTTGAGGCAGGTCAGCCTTTCGAACGGTCCGCCCGGATATCATATGTGGGACAGGGCGGTACTTGGCGAACATTTTCAAAGTCATTCAGGTTTTCGGGTTGCACAACTATTTCACACAGCGGAAATAGAGTGCGCAGACAGGATGCTATGCTGTTGCCTCTTTCGGAAGAATCCGTCCGGATCATGATCAAATCCATTTTATACCTCCTTTTCGTTTTTCCATAGCGTTGCCAAGTCGGCTGCTGGGAAAATGCCATGTTTCTTTTCATGGGAAGCCTCCAATGGTAAAACGAAAACACGGGCGGATTATTTCAATGCCGAGTATTCGTTATTGCATTGCTTGGCATATTGTCTCCGATGCATTTCTGCCGCATCCTTTACCTTCCCAACCAAGAATAAAACCATGTATAGATCCAAATCAGTTGGGATTGTTCTATCGACCATCTATCCTTTCGTCGGGCATTAATTTTTTTATCAACAAGGGGAGGACATATTCGGAATATTGGTGAATATGCAACACGCCGAACACCCTAACCCATTAAAAGGATATCATGATACCGGCGTGTTGCACGAAAACCAGTTGTCAAAGGGCTTCTGGTTACAATTGGAAGCCTATTTATCCTGAGCGACAACTGTTTTTATGGCCAGATTGAAACGGTATTGTACGGTTATGACAGTGTTGGCGCTAAACGTGCCGATGTTGATAATTTTCTATTGGCCCAAAGTACCGACAATGTAATCTCTCACCTCTGCAGCTGATCATTAGAGCTCTGCTTGTTTGCTAACTGGCGTATCTAATCCATTCTGATTGAAGAATGCTCGACATTGCATCCCTTAAAACCTCCAATTTAATTGGTTTAAAAAGGGCGTGATCAATTCCGCTGCCAGGGAGTTTGGGTAAAATTTCGTTAGGCGCTTCGCCGGTGAGGGCAACCACTGGTACTTCGGGTTTAAGATCCTTGATGTGAAGAGCGAGTTCCCAACCGTCTATTTGGGACATGTTGATATCAGTCAGCACCAATTGAAAACTATCATTGTTATTCATACAATCGATCGCTCCGGTCGCATCCTGAGGTAAATGATTCTGCGACCCTGAAGGAAGTGGCGTCTATGTTAATCCCCCTGGCATAAGGAGGCGCATGCATATGTTGTTGAAGCTCTTGAATCGCCTTTATTTTTTTGCAGTCCTGCATACACAAATCTTTGGGCATGCTACATTTTGAACATGTTCTACAAGGCGAAGATATCATCTATCCTCCTTTGGATAGCGCGGCATTGTCGGAAGAAAGCAATTCAGGCGCAAACGGTAAAGGTGAATGCAGGACTGACGACACTTTGATAGATGCGTGTGGTGATGGTCGGATACGTCAAGTGATAACAGTTGGTGGCTCGATGGACGTCTACAACCCCGCTAAACTTTTATAATTGAACAACCACGATTAGGACAATACGGGATATATAATGGCAATGTACGGGGGAAATACCCTTATTAAAGAATACTTTTGAAATAAGGCAGTAGGTTCATACGTTTGCAGATTATCTTGGACCTGCGACACTTATTAAGACTAAGAAAGCTGACATTTATGGCTGAACAAAGGTTTTGTTGCGGGCCGTCATAAGCAATCTAACCATATGGCACAATTTTCCAAAAATGCAGATAAGCTGCTATTAAATACCGCCCAGATGAAAAAAAGACCGACCACAATACCTGGTGGTTGACCTTTCTCGTTAAAAAGTTAGATTTGATTTGGATATCTCAGGAAAACAACAAGCACAGATTTTTTGGATGCCTCCAACACATTGCAATGATATGGTTTTATAAGATTTCTATTGGACATCTTGGTTCTTGACATGGGCCGCGAATCTAATATGATATCAATTGATCGCAACAATCAGGAATTCTTTGATGTATAAATGGATTAGAATGGTATCTGTCTCCATCTCGCAGACTGGCTGACCACAATATATTGATTATTGGCTATTTTTTCTCCCAAATAGGAGTAATTAACAAGACGTCTATATAATATTCTCATAACCGTGCAGACCAACAAGGTTTGACTTGCAGATATCATCTTTTGAAGGATGTCAGATCGTGTGGATCAATCACTTTAGCTATCGATATATAATCTCTGTCCATCAATACTGTTCAAAGGATATCTGGTTGTTAACATCGGACTCTATACTATCGTCTCCAATGCCTTGACGATAAGTGTCGCCGCCATGCCAATCATGAGCAGTCCGGCCAGAATGTCCGCCTGCTGTCTGAATCGATTCAAAAAGACCGCCGCCCCGGCCCCTACGGCCAGCAGCCCCGGCAGGGTGCCCAGACCGAAGATCAGGGCCATCAGGGCACCGGGAAGCATCTGGGCGCCGGACAGCGCCTTGGCAAAGGCGGCATAGGAGAGCCCGCAGGGCAACCCCCCCAGGAACAGTCCCATGAGGAAAAGATCCAGGTTGCTTCGCAGGGCGGGCGCCCGGGACATGAGACGCCGCCAGCCGGGCATCCGGTTGGGCATGGCAACGGCCAGCCACCGGGGTTCGGCGACAAATCCCAGGCGGGACAGGCCGAAAAACAGCAGAAACAGGCCGGCCAGGAGGCTGATGCCCACCTGCACCCGGGTTATCCAGACCATCGGGTTGCCGCCGGCGGCCGAGGCCAGGCCAATCAATCCGCCGCCGGCAGCGCCCATGGATCCACCGATGAGGCCGTAGGTGATCAACCGGCCGGCATGGTAGGCCAGGTGAGCTGAGAATCGCCCCGTCTGCCCCGGCAGAGCCACCACCAAGGGGCCGCACATGCCGATGCAATGGCCGGTACCCAGAAGGCCCAGCATGAAAAGGGCAACCGTATCGATTGGCGTTGTCATCCTCTCCCCCGTTCTTCAATTCCCTGTTCCATATCTACGTGTTTTTCCAGAAATGGTAGGTTGAGGTCCAGATCAAGGCCGCAGGGTTTTGGAAAACGCAGGCGTAGCATCGCTACGTCGAGGATTTCCAAAACACGAGAATGCAGATATGGGCCTCAAGATGCCGTTTCTGGGTGACACGATCTTGCAGTTTCGCACAAAAGCAGTTACATTAATACGCTCTTTTTTTCGTTTCCAATCGGTTACAAACAGCGGTTTCGTTGACATGAAGGTCCTTGCAACTTTTTAATAAAAAAGGAGGCACGGGTTTGACATTCTCATCCCACGCTCGGGCATGGTTGTCGGCAATTCTCGCAGCGGCTGCGCTGATTATAGCATCAAATGCCGCTCAGGCAGCCGACGGCGGCCCGGCACCGGCCTTGATATCGCTTTCGGCCGACGGACAGTTGAGCCTCAGCCAATCCGACCGCTGTCCGGTCTGCGCCATGTTTCCCGCCCGGCGCCCCCAGACGGCCGCCGCCATGACCCTTAAAAGCGGTGAGACCTTTTACTTTTGCGGAAACGGATGCCTGCTCAGGACCTGGCTGCGGCCAACGGTCTACCTGGGCAGACCGCAGATGGAGATCGATCGCCTGGTGGTCCGGGACTACTTTTCCGGCCAGCCCATCGACGGGCGCACGGCCACATGGGTGGCCGGGTCCGATGTGGTGGGCCCCATGGGGCCGGCCATCATCGCCCTGGGCGACGCGGCTCAACTGGACACATTCAAAAACCGCCACGGCGGAAAAATCGTATTCACCTTCGATCAGGTCGATGACGCGCTGTGGAAAACAATCAGCCGGCGCGACCTACCGGCGGAAAAAATGGATTGAACCGACAGGAATCGTTAACCCGTTCAGCGTTCACTGCTCTGGGTTGGCTATCATTCGTTGACATTGCTCGTGGCCTACAAAAGTTCTAAGTTAAAACCGCGAATCGACCTGCGAATGCCTCCGATATATAACCGTTGGCCGGGTCAGCGCTTGCCGTTGATAAAAAAGTTGGTTGAGTTTTTCGTTGAACCTTGAACCTCTGAACCCTGAACCTCTGAACCTTGACCATGCATACCCCGCCTGAAGAAAAAATCCATCGGCAGCCGGCACCGTGCCATGGTGCCCGGCGCCTGCTGATGGTCGCCGCCACCGCCAGCATGCTGCTCGTGCTCGCCATTGCCGCCGACCAGTTGCTGCGGGTTGCCCAAGAGGTTGAAAGCGCCGGCGCATGGATGAAGGCAATGACCCTGTCCGCACCGGCACTGTGGACCGCCGGCAGCCCCATGCGCCACCCGGAGACGGTGCATCCGGGCGTAGATTTGCGGCTTTGCACCGGCCTGGTGAATGCCCCATGATGCCGGGAACCCGATATCCGACCATGGCCATCTGGGCCGCACGGGAGGTCCAGCGCCATGCCGGTCGCTCCACGCTCCTGTTCGCCTGCCTGGCCAGCCTGGTTTTCTTGATTACCACGGCCTTGCTGTTCAGCCAGGCGCTGGACGCGACCTGGGCACGCATGGTGGACCAGGCTCCGGACCTGGTGGTCCGGCGCATCGACGGCGGCGGGTGGGCGCCCATCCCAGCCGACGAGGCGGTGGCCTTTGCAAAACGCATTCCCGCTGTTCTCGACCCGACCCCCCGTCTGTGGGGTGTGGTACCGGGCCCCGAGGGCCCCGTTACGGTGGTAGCCTCGATCGCCGTTGTCCCCGAAGGGGTGCTGAACGGAATGAAACCCCCGACGGCCGGTCAGGCCGTGGTGGGCCAGGGAGTGGCCCGCACCTTGTCGGACAGTCACTTGAACCTGGGCAGCCACCATCCCCTGAGCGTTACCGTCATCGGTGTCTTCCCGGCCAACACCGGTCTGGCCACCTATGACCTGGTATGGATAACCCCGGAGGATGCGCGTCACCTGCTGGGATTGGCGCCGGGCCAGGCCAGCGACCTGGCCGTCTATCTGTTCCGGCGCGAAGAAGAACAGGCCATTCAGGCTGATCTCGCCGCCGCCTTTCCCTGGCCCGTGCGCATCACCGACCGTACTGCCAGTGCCATTCGGCATCACACCCGCGCCGTTCGATCGGGAGGCATCGCCGTTGTCGCCGGCATCCCTGCCCTACTGGCCCTTTTGTTGATCATCACGGGAACGGTCCTGGACAATACCGGCCAGCGGGCCCATTGGGGCCTGCTCAAATCTTTGGGATGGACCACCGCGGACATTGTGCGGCTTCAAGTCAATCGGGCAATGATCGTAGGCATTCCGGCGGTGATCCTGGGTCTGGCATCGGCTTACGCCGCCGTATTCTATCCACCTGCTGCCGGCGTCATCGCCTTTTGGATCACCGGAGGCCAGCACCTGGCGACATTGACCCTGGTCCGCAGCGGAGCCGCTATTATCATGCTGGAGATCGCTGCACTGGTGGGATTGCCCTTCATGGCGACCGTTTTTCTCACCAGCGTTCGGACGGCCGCCCGTGCCCCCTGGACCATGCTGCAGGCAGATCCATGGAACTGAATTCGGGGCTGGCCTGCCGCCAGCTGAATTTCAGGTGGTCCGGAAGAGACACCGATGAACCACTCGTGCTGGGATCGGTCGAGGCGGTATTTTCTCCGGGCACGGTCAGCCTGGTGACCGGAAATTCCGGCAGCGGCAAGAGCACCCTGCTGCATCTGCTGGCCGGCCTGCTGCGCCCAACGGCCGGCGAGGTGTGGGCCGACGGCCTGCCGGTCTCCCGATGGCCGTCCCGTCACCGCGATCCCTGGCGGCAGCAGGTGGGCATTGTGTTTCAGCACCTCGCATTGATACCGGACCTCACCGTGGCGGAAAACCTCCTCTTACCCATGATCCCGCGGCAGATTGCCTGGTCCCGCATGCAGGCAGAAATTCTCCGGCAGTTAGCTGCCGCCGATCTGTCGTCGCTGGCCGATGCACCGACACGCACACTGTCCGGCGGACAGCAGCAGCGCCTGGCCATCGCCCGGGCACTGGTGCCCCGCCCCCGGTTCATCCTGGCCGATGAACCGACAGCCTTCCAGGATGACCACCATGCCGCGCAGATACGTGCGCAGCTTTGCCGCACCGCCCGTGAGGGGGCGGTGGTCGTCATCTGCTCCCACGACCCGCGGCTGCGGGCATCCGATGAGATCGACCGGCGATATCATCTGGCCTCGGCGACATTGACCGAGAATTCCGCAAATCGAGAAGCCCCATGATCTGGCATCCCCTGGTCTGGGCATTTTGGGTGGCGACGGCAACCGGCGGATTGCTCTATGCAGCGGGCGCCGTTCAGGCAGTTGACGTGATGCTCAACTGGACCCCGGCGCAAGGGGATATGGCTCAGCTGCGGCGGGAGCGCCATGCTGAAACGGCCGTACTGCTGGGTCGTTGGGCCCTGGGCTGCCTGACAGCTGCAGCCTTTCTGGGTCTCGTGGGCATTGCCGGGGTTTGGCATCGGATGGTTCCCGGGGCCATGTGCGGAACCGGTGTCCTGCAGGTCATGGGAACTGACAGCAGCCGGGCCATGATTTTCTGGGGCGTCACCCTGCTCATCCTGCATGCCTGGCGGGTGCTCGACGGCCTGGACAGTCACTATCCCCAGGGGGTATTGACCCAGGCCGGCACACGGGTGATGCTCATCGCTGCCCCCTTTTTTGTGCTGGCCGTCTTCTTCTCCTGGCAGGCCCTGATGCGGGTTGAGACCGTCCCACCGGTCAGTTGCTGCGCGGCGGTATACGATCAAGTGCTGACCGGCGTGTCCGAATCCACGGTCATCAAATCGCTCGTGTCCATCAGCCTCGGGTTCAGCCTGATTGGCAGTGCGGCACTGCTGGCCCTGGCGGTGTCAACGATTCGATCCCCGGATCGCACATCTGGCATCATCATGACCATCATCGCAATCCTCTGGTGCATCGCCGCCACGGTTGCCGTAAAACATGTGTGGTCCGCCTATTATTACCAGGTCCTCTCCCACCCCTGCCCCTGGTGCCTGTTTCTGCCGGATTACTATGGTGCCGGTTTCTTTATCTTTGGGTGCATGGCCGTGGTCGTCATGGAAAGCAATGCCCTCTGGCTGGCCGCGCGTACCCGCCGCCAATACCCGATCCTGGCCGATCCAGCCGCCATTCGAATCCGGCGGTCCGCCTGGCGAATCGCGATAACCTTAATGGTTTTCACGCTTCTTACTGCAGGGCCGGCCGTCGCCTGGCGCCTGCGCACCGGCGCCTGGCTCAATGGTTCGCCCTGATCCACGCTGTCCAAAATTGAGAAATGGAAAATGAGGGTAAGTTAACCTCGACGATGGCAGTCTCTCTTGTATCCCGATAATCCCCAATTCCTTAATCCCTCAATACCTCACAAGTGGTCTTTCCCCTGCAAACCGATCGTCTACCGATAGCCCCGGCCTCTCACTTTACGCGATTGACACCCAAAGAGCCTTTTGCTATCGTGGCAACAGCTTTGCTCCAAACCGTTTTTACCCCGACGTTCACCAGCAGCATGACCGCAGCACTTGCGGCGAATGGTAACTTTCACTGACAATAACCCATCCATCAGCTACAGGATGGGTTAAGGACCCGATCCACCCATGTCATCGGCATGGGAAACCTGGCACAAACGGGCATCACGCATGAATCGCAGAACATTTCTCAAGATTGCATCCATGGGCAGCGTCGCCGTTGCCGCCGGCTGCTCAGCCAAACCCGAAGACAATCTGTTCACCATGGTCCGGGCCACTGAAGACATGGTCACCGGCAAGGAAGCCTGGTATGCATCCACCTGCCGGGAATGCCCGGCCGGCTGCGGCGTGCTGGCCAAAAACCGTGAGGGCCGCATCATCAAACTGGAAGGAAACCACCTGCACCCGGTCAACCGGGGAACGCTCTGCATCCGGGGCCAGGCGGCCCTGCAGGGGCTCTATAATCCCGACCGACTGTGGATGCCCCGGCTGAAGACGGAAGATGGGTGGCAGGAAATCACCTTCGATAAAGCCGAGGCATTGATCCGGCAAAAAGCCAGGGCGGCAGCCAATCGCGGAACCGGCCGTATCTCCATGGTCACCGAGGTCGTCGGCCAGACCCAACTGGACCTGTTCGCCGCGGTACTGCAAGCGTTTAAGGGCGAATCGCCCATTGTCTTCGAACCCCTTGCGCATGAAGCGCTCAAATTTGCCCACCAGCAGATTTTTGGCAGCCCCGCCCTGCCTGTGCTGCACATGGACCGGGCGGATGTGCTGGTCGGGTTTGGCGCCGACTTTCTGGAGACCTGGCTCTCGCCGGTGGAATACGCCCGCAAGTTCAAGGCCATGCACATGTTGAGCAACGGCAGCAAAGGCGTGTTTGTCCAGGTCAGCCCGTTCCAGTCGCTGACCGGCGCCAATGCCGACTGCTGGATCGGTTGCCGTCCAGGCACCGAGGCGGCAGTGATCATGGGACTGATTCGCACGGTGACCGGCGACGAGAACGGTCGGAATGTGAACCGCAACCTGCGCGATGCCCTGGCCGTCGTAACCGAGACCTACACCCCCGAAGCAGTGGCCCGCATGTCGGGCGTCAGCGTTGAAGACCAGGCCGTTGTCGGCCGCCGGCTGCTGGCGGCAAAACAGCCCCTGGTTCTGGGCACGGGCGCCGGCAGTGCCGGTAGCCATGCAGTTGCCGCGGAACTGGCCGCCCTTTTTCTCAACCTGGCCCTGAACCCTGAATTGTCCCTGTTCGACTTTAACAACCGTCACCGGGTGGAGATCGCCGACCGTCGGTCCACCGTCCTGGACGCATTCGATGCCATGGATAAAAAATCCGTGGAACTGGTCTTGCTCAACAACGTCAATCCGGTCTTCTCCATACCCGGCGGCAGCCGCATCGCCAAAACCCTCGGCGACAAAAAGCGCTTCGTGGTTGCCTTTACCAATTTCATGGATGAGACAGCAGCCACCGCCGATCTGATCGTGCCGGTGCAGGTGGCCCTGGAAACCTGGGACGCCTATGAAAGCAACACGGCCACGCTGGCCACCCTGCAGCCCACCATGGGAAAGATCACCCAGGCGCCGGCATTGGGGGACCTGCTGCTCAATCTGCTCCCGCCCGACCAGCGGCCGGCGGCCGACTACCAGTCCCTGGTGACCCGAACCGTTCTGGCCGGCCAGAACAGTCAAACCGCTACCACCTGGCTGAAGACGATCCAGAAGGGCGGACGATTCGGCGATGACCGCGCCACGAGCGCTAGCCCCAAGGCCAACCTGAGAGCGGCGGCGACCCTGAAAACCTACCTGGCGACCCTGCCGGAGCCATCGGATGAACATGTGCTCATGGCACCGCCCTCCATCCGCTTTTTCGACGGCCGGGGTGCCAACCGGCCCTGGTTGATCGAAACCCCGGATACCCTGACCCAGATCCCCTGGCAAACCACGGCCCTGATCAATACGGACAGCATGAACGCCGACGGCATGCAGGATGGCGATGTCGTTACCCTGAAGACCCAAAGCGGGGAAATCGAGGCCCCGGTTAAAGCCTATGCGGGCGTTTTCCCGGGAACCGTCGTGGTGCCTGCCGGGCAGGGCCACAGCGTGTTCGGCCGCTGGGGCAGCGGCCAGGGCGTCAATCCCCTGGCCATACTGGATCCATCGGTCGACGCCGACGCCGGGGCACCGTCGTTTGCCACACCGCTGGCGAGCCTGGAGAAAAGCGGCCGAAGCGTGGCGCTGGCCACGACCTCGGGCCACCGCCTGGCCCTGGGCCGTAAAATCGCACCCACCGTAGCCATTGACCAGATCGGCCACCGGGACAGCCACGACAAACCGGGCCTGACCATGGACAGCTTCCCGCTGACGCCGCCGTTGCCCGAAGGCTACGATCCCAAACGGGATCTCTACCCCCCCCACGACCATGACGGCTACCGCTGGGCCATGATCGTGGACCTGGACCGCTGCATCGGCTGCAGCGCCTGCGTGGCGGCCTGCTATGCGGAAAACAACATCGGCATCGTCGGTGAGAAGCGAATCCTCGAAGGCCGGGAGATGGCCTGGCTGCAGATCCAGCGCTACCACGATCCGGCAGACATGGCCCGGATCACCTTTCTGCCCATGATGTGCCAGCACTGCGACAATGCCCCCTGCGAGTCGGTCTGCCCGGTCTACGCGCCCCACCACTCCAAGGAGGGGCTCAACAACCAGATCTACAACCGCTGCATCGGCACCCGTTTCTGTGCCCAGAACTGTCCCTACAAGGTGCGGCGCTTCAACTGGTTCGACTGGGAGTGGCCCGAGCCGCTGCCGATGCAGCTCAACCCCAACGTCACCGTTCGCAGCAAGGGCGTGATGGAGAAGTGCTCCTTTTGCATCCAGCGGATCAAGGATGCCCACAACGTGGCCAAAAACGAAAACCGCGCCATCCGCGACGGCGAGGTGGTGCCGGCCTGCGCCCAGACCTGTCCCACCGGCGCCTTGACCTTCGGCAGCCTCATGGACAAGACCAGTCGGGTGAGCCAACTGATCAAGGATCCGCGGGCCTATCAGGTGCTGGGCTACCTGAACACCAAGCCGGCGGTGATCTACCTTAAAAAAGTGACTCAGACCGTTTAGTCAGAAGGTCTGTAGAACACAATGAATCCTCCCAATTATGGTTGAACACACATAGGGAAACAATGGAGCAGACACTAACCTACAAGCCATTGACGACACGGTTCTGGACACCCTGACACCGCCCCAACGCAGCTACTGGGTGCTGGTTGCCCTGCTCTTTGCCGGGATTCTTCTGGGTGCGGGATGCTGGACCTATCAGATCCTGGTGGGCATCGGCGTCGGCGGCCAGAACAACCCCGTGTTCTGGGGAACCTACCTGATCAACTTTGTCTTCTGGGTGGGAATCGCCCATTCGGGCACGCTGATTTCGGCCATCCTGCACCTGTTCCGGGCCGGGTGGCGCAACCCCATCGCCCGGGCGGCCGAGACCATGACCGTCTTTGCCGTGTGCACCGCCGGCCTGTTTCCCTTCATCCACCTGGGACGGGTCTGGATGGTCTACTACATGCTGCCGGTTCCCAACCAGCGCACCCTGTGGCCCAACTTCCAGTCGCCGCTGATGTTCGACGTGGTGGCCATCTCCACCTACCTGACGGTCAGCTGCCTGTTCTGGTACACCGGCATGCTGCCGGACCTGGCCACCATCCGCGACCGGAGCCACGGGCTGCGGCACAAGATCTTCAAGGTGCTCTCCCTGGGCTGGACCGGTGAGTGCGAGATCTGGCGCCACTACACCCGCGGCTACCTCTTTTTCGCCGCCCTGGCCACCCCCCTGGTCATCTCGGTGCACAGCGTGGTCTCCTGGGATTTCGCCCTGAGTGTCATCCCCGGATGGCACACCACCATCTTTGCCCCCTATTTCGTGGCCGGGGCCATCCATTCGGGCCTGGCCATGGTGCTTACCCTGATGATCCCCCTGCGCATCATCTTCAAATACGAGGCCATCATCACCACGCGCGTGCTGGAAAGCGTTGCCAAGACCATCGTCTTCACCGGCCTGATCGTGGGTTTTGCCTATGCCACCGAAATCTTCATCGCCTGGTACAGCCACAACCCGGTGGAGGTGGAATCCTTCCGCTGGCGGGCCTTCGGGGACTACGCCCTGGAATACTGGATCATGGTCATCTGCAACACCATCGTCCCGCTGCTGTTGCTGTTTAAAAAGGTGCGCACCAATATCCGCATCCTTTTTGTCATCTCGCTTTTGGTCAACGTGGGCATGTGGTACGAGCGCTTCGTGATCATCATCGGTTCGGTGGCCCACGATTTTCTGCCCCACGCCTGGGGGCTCTATGCGCCGAGCCTGGTCGAATTCGGCATCATGATCGGTGCCTTCTGCCTCTTCTTTTTCCTCTTCGTGCTGTTTGTCAAGCACATGCCGTCGGTCTCCATGACAGAGATGAAAGAAACCCTGCAGGAAGGAGAATCCCATGCCGGCTGATACGGTTTCCATCATGGGCATTTTTTCCAGCGAACAACGTGCCGCTTTGGCCATCGACGGGCTGCGCGAGACGCCCTGGACCATCGAGCAGGTTCACAGCCCCATTCCCAGCCACGCCATCGAACACGCCCTGGAGCCCCCCAAGAGCCGGGTGGGCTGGTTTACCCTGGCCGGCGGTATCATCGGATTCTTCACCGGATTCTTCCTGGCCGCCTTCACCTCCCTGCGCTGGTCATTGATCGTCGGCGGCAAACCGGTGGTGGCCCTGGTGCCCTTTTTCATCGTGGGATTCGAATTCACCATTTTGTTCGCTGTCTTCGGCAACGTGCTCGGGCTGATCTCCCAGGCGCGCCTACCGCGTTTTGAAACCCCGGCGCACTACGATGAGCGCTTTTCCGGGGATCGCTTCGGGGTACTGGCCCGTTGCAGACCCGACGAACAGGATGAACTGACCCGTTTCTTCGAGACAAACGGTGCCGAAATTAAAACAAATGATGTTTAAAGGCGTTAAGCGATGATGGAAAGGTGAGCATGTCAACGCACCCATCAAAGAACCAGGACAATCCACTGCCGTTGATGAAGATCTTTTATGGCCTGATCGCCGTCGGGTTTCTGATTTTCATCACGGTGGCCGCTGTGGGCAACCCGGCCCGGGCCTGGCAGGCCTACCTGCTCAACTTTCTGTTTTTCTCGGCCATCGCCCAGGGCGCCGTGCTCTTCTCGGCCCTCATGCACACGGTCAAGGCCCGCTGGAGCGGACCACTAACGGACGTGGCCGAATCCTTCGCCGCCTTTTTCCCGGTCTCCCTGATCCTGTTCGTCATCCTCTTTCTCGGCCAGCAGCACGTCTTTCCCTGGCTCCACGAAGACCTGCACGGCAAGGAGGTGTGGCTCAACGTGCCTTTCATGTTCGGTCGGGATCTTTTCGGGCTGTGCCTGCTGTATGGCTTCGGCCTGGCCTTTTTGTACCATCGGCTCTACTTCACCCTGAAAGACCGGGGCGCCTCGGGTCCCTTCGGCCGTTGGCTGCTGGCGCGCTGGGATCAACATCCGCCGGACGAGGCGCGCCTGGCCAGCCGCATGACCGTCTTCGGCATCCTCTACCTGCTGGCCTTCGCCCTGGTCCTCTCCCTGGTGGGCTACGATCTGGTCATGGCCACGGACCCGCACTGGTACTCGACCCTTTTCGGCGCCTACACCTTTGTCAAAGCCGTTTTCATCGGCTTCGGGGCCCTGATCGTCCTGAGTTCCCTTTTACACCTGAGCAATAGAAACGGCTACCATGTCGAGGAGAACCAGTTTCACGATATCGGCAAACTCTTTTTCGCGTTCTGCCTGGTGTGGGCCGATTTCTTCTATGCCCAGTTCGTGGTGATCTGGTACGGCAACATCCCCGAAGAGACCGCCTATGTCATCGAACGCACCATGGCCGCCCCCTGGAACGTGCTGGCCTGGACCGTTTTCATCGGCTGTTTCATAGCCCCGTTTCTGATCCTGCTCAACCGACGGATCAAAACCATGCCCAGGGCCATGACAGTGATCTGCCTGGCGGTCATGACCGGCATCTGGCTGGAGCACTACCTGCTCTTGGGCCCCTCCTTCCATCACCATGCCCAACACATTCCCCTGGGCTGGGTGGAAGCCGCCGTGGCCGTCGGTTTTTTCGGTCTGCTGGCCGCTGCCGTCACCGGTTATTTTAAACAATTTCCCGAATTGCTGGTGTCACGACAGGAACAATTGATCGACTGAATATAGAAAGGTTGAGATCATGATTGTGGGATTGTCGAAATGATGGTTAAACCCGAGAACAGGCGGTCTATGCGGGCCCTTATTCCTTATGCCTTCAGTCTAAACACCTATATATCCGAGCCCTCATTATGGAAATTCTGATAACTTCCTTTGCTCTGCTCACCCTTGTGGTGATCGCCATCCTCATCGGCACCCGTGGCCGTCCCATGCGCTTTTTTACGGCCTTCGGCGAGACCCTGTGGCGCATGTGGACCAACCGAGGGCCGCTGGTCTTGATCGGGCTTTCTGTATTCTTAGTGCTTGGATTGCTCTTTTTTTTCTATGCCACGCCGGGGAGTCGGATCTATCCGGAGCAGCCCATCCCGTTCAGCCATCAATTGCACGCGGGAGTCAAGGCCATCGATTGCTACTACTGTCACTCCTATGTGGGTCGCTCGATTCACCCGGGCCTGCCACCGGTGGAAAAATGTCTGCACTGCCACAACTACATCATCGCCAACCACCCGCAGATCCTTAAAGAGCACAACTACTACAACACCAACACGCCCACGCCGTGGGTAAAAGTGTACGAAGTGGCCGAACATGTGCTGTTCAACCACCAGCGGCATATCAGAAAAGAGATCGCCTGCGAAGCATGCCACGGAGAGGTCCGCCAGATGGACCGCCTGCAGGGCAAACGCTTCTATATGGGCTTTTGTATCGAATGCCACCGCGAGAAAAAGGTCAACCTGGACTGCTGGCTGGCCTGCCACAGTTAAAGCACCATGTATGAATGAGGAATCCAATGGCCTCCACCATCACGATTACTGAGCAACTCGGCAGCCAGGCGGCTGCAAAAGCGTTTACCTTGACTTCTGCGGTGTGGTTTGCCTTTGCCACAAGCTTTGGCATGATCGCAGCCGGCTATCTGATTGCACCCGACTTCTTGGCCAATATCGAATTTATCCAATTCGGACGCGTCCGACCCATCCATGTCAACCTGGTGCTGTTTGGTTTCGTCACCCCCGGTCTGCTGGCCGCGGCCCTTTATTATGCGCCCCGGTTGCTGCGGACCCAATTGTACAGCCAGCGGTTGGGGGTGGTCACGGCCATTTTATGGAATCTGACCCTGGTCATTGGTGTCGTCAGCCTGGGCATGGGCTACAGCCAAGGCCGTGAATACGCCGAATTGCCCTGGGCGGTGGACATGATGATCGTCGGCCTGTTCGGGTTGGTCATTTTTAATCTCTTTATGACCGTGCACCGGCGCCAGGAGCCGATCCTGTACGTGTCCATCTGGTATGCCTGTGCCGCGGTGATATTGACAGCCGTGGGATACTGCCTGGGCAACGTGATCTGGAAACCGGACAGCGGCGCCCTGCTGGGCATTCCGGATGCCATTTTGCTCTGGTTTTACGGCCACAACATTTTTGGTCTCCTGTTGACGCCCCTGGCCTTGGGGGTGGCCTATTACGTACTGCCTCTGGCCACGCGCAGCCCACTGTACAGCCACACCCTGTCCCTGATCGGTTTCTGGTCGCTGATCGTGGTCTACACCCATGTGGGGACCCATCATCTGCTGCAGGTTCCCGTGCCCACCTGGCTGAAAGCCATCTCCATTGTCGACAGCGTGGGCATGGTCATCCCGGTAATGGTCTTTCTGATCAACATCTGGTACACGGTCAAGGGCAAGTTGGGCGACATTCATGCCGACATCGGTGCCAAATTTGTCTTCACGGGCACCATCATGTACTTTTTCGCCAATATCCAGGGCAGTTTCATGGCCCTGCCCCAGGTTCAGCGGATCACCCATTTTAACAACTGGGTAGTGGGCCATGCCCACCTCGGCGTTTTTGCCTTTGCGGGCATCACCGCCTTGGGGGGGCTCTATTTTATTCTCCCCAAAATTACCAAAAAACCGCTTTACAGCCGCTATCTGGCCGATCTGCAGTACTGGTTGATCCTCATCGGCGTCTCGGTAATGATTATCGACCTGACCATCGTCGGCCTGCTGCAGGGCAATGCCTGGCTCAACGGCGAAACCATCTATCGGGTACTGCCCGAGGTCCATCTTTACTATGTGATTCGCGCATCGGCAGGATTATTTATTCTCGCCGGCGCGTATCTAGGATTGTATAATATCGTTCGAACGCTTTTTTTCAATCCCGGAGCGGCAACAGAATGAAAATGACCCCCACAGTGGTGATCGGTGGCGCCCTGGTTATTTTGACCGTTATCGTCTTGTTGATGGTCGCCTGGCCCTATTCCACCGCGGACATGACCCCTTCTGAAATCTACCGTGAACGTACGGACGTCGAAAAAGCCGGCTTCAAGATCTACCTTCAAAACGGCTGCGTGTATTGCCACAGCCAGTCGATACGTGCCTTTGACTGGGGTCACGGCGCCCATCGTATCGCCCAGTCCGGTGACTACGTCGGCGACAGCCCGATCCAACTGGGGTCCGCACGCACGGGTGTCGATTTGTCCCAGGAGGGCGGCGAGCACCCGGATGACTGGCATGTCGCCCATTTCGTCAACCCGCGCTATACCCGCCCGAATTCGATCATGCCACCCTTCAGGTGGCTGGGCGAGGAACGCATCGGTACCCTGACGCGTTACGTGCAGAGCCTGGGGCTTAAGGGCGCCGACAAACGTATGGACCGGCAGCGCTACTGGAAAGCAGAATCCATCAAAGCCTATGAAGCCGGGCCGGATGCCAATGCCCGCTGGCTGGCGGAGATCGTCCCCCAGGGATGGCGCGACCTGCCCAATCCATACCCGACCAGCGACGCCGGCCTGCAGCGTGGCCATGTGGTCTACCAGCAATTTTGCATCGGCTGCCATGGTCCGGTGGGTGACGGCATGGGACCGGCCCAGCCATGGATCTACCCGCCGCCGCTGAATTTCACGATTTTAAAGGGCCGCGAGATCTCCGGCGGCATCATCTACTATCAGCTGATGAACGGCATCACCGGCACGGCCATGCCCTATTTCAAACATGAGCTCGAATCCCAGAAGATCTGGGAAGTCGGCAATTACGTGGCCGTTTATTTTATCAATCAGAGTGACGCCAACATGGAACCCAAAGGCATCGATGCGGCCAACGAGCCGTAGGAAATTGGCAAGAATCTATGTATTACCCTTATTTCATCAGTTATATGCTGGCCGGCCTATTCATCGCGCTGCTGGTCTTTGCCTGGGCGATGCGAAACAATCAATTCCGGGATCAGCAGCGTGCGCGATTTCTGCCGCTCTTTGACGCCCCGCAACAGAAAAGCGCCAGGACGACCCGGATCAGCCGCATTGAGGTGTACACCCTGTTCGGCCTGGCCTGTGTGGGGTTGTGCAGCAGTTTTGCGGTGGTTATTTTCGCGCTGCTGCGGGTCGAGTAATGCCGGTCCATCGGAAGGGATAGACGATTATGCACTATTTCGAACTGCGCAACATCCAGCACTTCGTTCTGTATCTGCTGCCGGCGGTGTTGGGCGTACTCATCTTCGCCATCGGCCTGGCGCGAATCCATTTTCGCCGTGAGGATGACGATGTGCGCATGCAACAGGTCCATACCACTTATGTCGGTGGGATAGAGGAGCGTAACGCCCCCTTTCCGCTGGTCCTGGTTCTGATCATTGGCGGGACCGTTGTATGGGGTGTATTGTACATCATCTTTTATGGTGTATTGGGAGTCAAAATATGAGCACCGATGCTGAAACCGAACAAAGCCACAGCGCCTTAAAGGCGTGGTTGATTGTCCTGATGTTGGTCGTTTTTATCTTGTTCAAAGGTGGGTTGGCCTACTTTGTCATTGGAGATCTGGGACAACCCGATTGGGATTACCGACCGGTTAAGGATGTGCCGGGCGAGTCGGCCTATTCTTACTATCCCAGCCTGCCATTTCCCCAGCATGTTCGCGGCGCAAAGGGGGAGTAAATGAAACGAATTTTAGCCCTCGGCCTGATCGTGTCCACCGTTGCTCTCATCGCCGTTGGTGTGATTACGCTCTATGACTATAACCTCTCTGTCGGACGCATGTGGCAAACCCCAGCCATCAAGCCCTATGAGAAGCCCATCCCGGTTATGGTGGACGGCAGTATGCCCGTTGCCGGTGGCGAGGCGCTCTACCGTGCTTCGGCTGCAGAAACGATCACACCAACCTTTTTGCTTACCGAACCGGCAGCCATCGCCGAGGGTAAAACCGCCTACCAGCGCTATTGCATACAGTGCCACGGCCAGAGATTCGACGGCTATGGCACCGTGGGCCAGAGCTTTGCCCCGCCGCCCGGCGACCTTCGAACGGCAAAGATCCAATCAATGGCCGCAGGCATGCTGTTCAAGGAGATCAGCTACGGTATCCCCGACGGACGCCAGCCGGCCCTGGCCACGACGATGACGGTTGACGAACGCTGGCAAGCCATCGCCTTCGTCAAAAGCCTGGGTCTGCGCAACTGATCCGGCAACAGGCTGCCAACGCTCCTTTTCCCGCCTTCATAACGCCGGCGTACCCCCGTGAATGAATCCATTTGTCATCTTTGTGGTCTTCCAATGCGCTATGGCGCCGTTGTTGATATAATCGACGGTCAATCGCTGCGATTCTGCTGCCAGGGCTGCCGGATGGTCTACAGCATGCTGCTGGAATCGGCCGAGGCCGTTGATCCGACACAATTCAAAGAGACCGATTTATACCGGCAGTGTGTGGCTGCCGGGGTGATCCCGGCCGGCGAGGAGGATCTGCGGCGCATTGCCGAGCGGGAAAAACAGGAGGCCCACGCCACGGAAGAGTCGATCGAGGGTGTGAAAGCGACGTCGGATCCATCAGACACCCTGGCCTTGGACCTGATCGTCGACGGCATGTGGTGCGCGGCCTGCGCCTGGGTGATCGAGAAGACGGTGAATCGACTGACTGGCGTCGAGGAGGTAACCTGCCATTTTTCAACGGACCGCATGCGCTGCCGCTATCGTCCGGACAGGGTGGCTCCGGATCAGATCCGTTCTTCCGTAACGCGTCTGGGTTATGGCATCCGGGAAACCGATACGGGCGCAGCGGGACAGCACGCTCAGCGCAGGGAGTGGGTCCGGCTGACCATCACCGGCCTGCTGTCCGCCAACGTCATGATGCTCTCCTGGGCCCTTTACGCCGGCTTTTTCACCAGCCTGACCGACGACGCCGTATCCAAAATTTCCCTGCCCATCGTGGCCATGGCGGCGGTGGTCTTGGTCTATGGCGGAGGCCCCATGCTGCGCAAGGCATGGTTCGGCCTGATTCATCGGGCACCGGGCATGGAAACCCTGGTGGGAATGGCTGCCGGATGTGCCTTCGTTTACAGCCTGTACAACTGGCTGACCGGAAGCATCCATTTGTACTTCGACACCGCCTGCATGCTCATCACATTGGTGTTGTTAGGAAAGATTCTCGAACAGCAAGCCAAAAGCCGTGTCCGCCGGGATCTGGACAGTTTTTTCGCCCTGCAACCCAACAAGGTGCGCCTGATCACTGACACCTCACCCACGGGACGGTATGTGGCCGTCGGCCAATTGGCAGCGGGAGACCGCTTTGCCGTCGCGTCGGATGAGATCGTGCCGGCGGACGGCCGGGTGGAATCCGGCACCGCCACGCTCGACGAATCCTCACTGACCGGGGAACCCAGGCCGGTAGGCGTAAGAACCGGCGATCCCGTTAAAAGCGGTGCCCGGGTGATCGACGGCCGGGTTACCGCAATGGTCGAAAAGGTGGGCAATGATACGGTGCTGGGCCAGATGATCGCCATCATGACCCGCAGCCTGGAGCAAAAAAGCGCATTCGAAGGCCGCACGGATCGACTGCTCAGATGGTTCGTCCCCATGATCATAACACTTGCCGGAGGAACGGGACTGTTCTGCGTCATGGCCGGCATGCCCGTGAACCAGGCCGTGGTGCGGGCGGTGACCGTGATGGTCATTTCATGCCCCTGTGCCCTGGGTGTGGCCATCCCCATGGCTCGCCTGGCCGGGATTTCCCTGGCCGCCCGCCGGGGCATTCTGGTTCGGGAAATCGAATCCTTCGAGCAGGCCGATTCCATCGACACCGTTGTGTTCGATAAAACCGGCACACTGACCCACGGCCGCTGGCGTCTGGATCATATCGAATGCCAGCCGGGAACCCATGCGGCGACCATCGCCGCCTGGGCCGCCGGTCTGGAGCAGTCGTCGGATCACGAAATTGCCCGGGCCATCGACGCCTATGCCCGCGTTCAGGCGATCACGCCGGCCGCGGCAACAGACATCATTGTCAATCCGGATGGGGTGCAGGGACGGCTGGACGATAAAATCGTGCGCATCGGCAACCGGGGGTTTGCCTGGAGCAAGGGGCCACCTGCCGGCGACGTAACGGAGGAATCCGAGGAGACTCTGACCTCCCGCGTCTTTCTCAGCGTCGACAACCGTCCGGCGGCAACCCTGATCTTTGGCGATACCATCCGGCCGACGGTGAGATCGATGGTGGACGTGCTGAGACGGACCTCCCGGGACATTCACCTCGTTTCCGGGGATGGAGACGCCGCCACCCGAGAGGTGGCCCGGGCCATCGGAGTGAACCAAGCCAGGGGAAGTTTGTTGCCACCAGACAAGGCGGACTATATCGATGCGTTGATGGACCAAGGACGGCAGGTGGCCATGGTGGGCGACGGCATCAACGATGCGGCAGCCATGGCACGGGCCCATCTGGCGGTGGCGGTTCATTCCGGGCAGGGGTTGGCCAGGGAAGCCGCCCACATCACCCTCATGCGCGGAGACCCCGCCCAACTGCTGGACTTCTTTCCCCTTTCCAAACGGGTCAACCGCAATGTCACGCAGAACCTCTGGTGCGCCTGGATCTACAACCTGATCAGCATCCCCATCGCCATGAACGGGCTGCTGACTCCCCTGGTCGCCGCGACAGCCATGCTACTCTCCAGCCTGACCGTCATCGGCAACACCCTGCGGCTGGTCCGACGGGATTAAAATATATTTTACCGCAATTGCGTGGATCGAGGGATGAATGGGGATCCTGAAACACCATCTGCATTTTTGGCCTGAGGTAACGCAGTTCCCGTTTGCCGAGCCCGCCTACATCCCGGCCGTCGAAAAGAATCTGGCCGCGAGTCGGTTCGATCAGGCGCAGAATCAATCGGGCCAGAGTCGATTTTTCGCACCCGGACTCCCCGACGATGCCGAGAATTTCGCCACGACCGCTATCGAAGGAGACGTCGTCAACAGCCGGGACTGACCACTAAACCCGCAGCGTCTATAGTCTCCTGGGCAGGATCGGCAAGCGCCGACGCCATTTGGACGATCATGCCGTTGGTAACGCCGATATCCGCGGCAATCGGTCAGCTCCCGGTTCCTTCGATCACCGAACCGTTTTTAATGATGATCTCGAACATGGCCGTCCTTTCAGCTGATTCGGCGGTCGGTCTTCAATGAGGTGGTGGCAGGATAGTGATCATGGTCTTTCATAAACCGGCGAATCACTGTTAACACACGGTCCATCCCCTCTTCAAGGGGCATGACCACCGGCAGGCCGATACGGTCCTGAAGTTGTCGGGCGTAGGTTGCCAGGTCTTCCGCCGAACCGCCGTCGCCGTTAAGGCTCACGGCCAGCACCGTCGATCCGTACATGTCGATCAGCCTGATCTCATCTTCAACGCTCGGCAGCAGGCAACCGAATCTTTCCGCACCGTCATAATACCTCCTGAACGGGGCATGCTGGTGTATGACCCCCTTGACATTGGCAGAAATAAGCATTTCCGATCCACAAGGCCCCATGGGATTTCTCAAGCCGGACTGGCCTTCGATCAATATCAGGTCCGGTGACGCCTCCGTTTCGCATCTGACGATTGCCGATTCCAGCTCACCACTGACAAAATCATTCAACGTGGCATCGAAAATAAAACCGTAAGGGCTTCCCTGGAGCCATCCGGTCTGACCGGTATAGATCATTTCCGCATTGATGCCGTTTCTGCGGCAGGCCTCCATGACCATGCGGCAAGTTGTCCGCTTGCCGATGGCGCAATCGGTTCCCAGCACCGCCAGGCGGGGAATCTTCATCTGAAAGATCCGTCCGGACCAGTAATGAAGCTGGTCAAATGGCTTGGGACGCCGGATATCCACGAACTCGACATGGTGGGTTTCGGCAGCCTGGCGAAACGCCGGAATATCGCCCAGCAGCATATGCATACCGTTGACCACGGAAATGCCGTGCCCGATGGCATCCATCAGCAGCGCCTGCCACACGTCATCCAGCCTCCCGCCGCTTAGGGCCACACCGATAATGCAGTAATCCGGCGTAATGCCCGTGGCCGCAACGAATGCATCGGTGGTGGCATAAATGGGGATGTTCCGGTGCAGGCCGTCGAGAACTTCACCGGCATCCTTTCCGGCATTGGCGGCATCGATCACGCCGATGATCTCAAACCGCTGGGTTCCCCGGATTAATCCGTGGGCGGTTTTGGCATCGACATGCGCCAGCCTTCCATTGGTCAGGATGATGGCGGACCCCATCATGGCATGGCCCGCTTGCGTTGGTTTCATAATCGCCGCACCCCGAGCCCGGGCCGGTGAGTGGGACGAAGCCAGCCGTTTTCTAAAACAAAACCGCCTTCCACCAGATCCCTTGCCAGGTCGAAGCTACCGTCCAGATCCAGGTATTTGGTTGCCGGCGAGGCCAGTGCCGCATGCAGGGCACCGGCAATGCTGACGATGCTTTCGTCCATGCAGCCCCACATCAGATCGACCCCTGCATGCCCGGCCATGGCGGCGATTTCCAGTCCGGAAGCGATCCCCCCGCATTTCATAAGCTTGATATTGAATATGCCGAAGGGATAGGGCGGGCACAGGCACGCCAGCGCGTCTTTCGGACTCAGCAGGCATTCGTCGGCCGCCGACCTTTTTCTAACGGATCCGGCAAGCGTGCGCATGCCGTCCAGGTCCGATCGATGCAGTGGCTGCTCGGTAAATTCCAGATTCACCTGCCTGGTTTCATGGACGAATCGCAGATAATCCGATCGGGAGTAGCCCTGGTTCGCATCCACGCGGATGGCCACATCCGGTCCCACCCGCCGACGAAGGTTGACCAGGCGCGCGATATCCTCATCCACGTCAATACCCGTTTTCACTTTCAGAAACCTGAAGCCGCGCCCGGTATACTCCTCGGCCTCATCCAGGGTCTCGTCCAGAGATTTGATGCCGATGGTAATGGAGGTGGGCAAGGCGTTGTGGACCCGGCCAAGCAGATCCACCAAGGGCAGCCCGAGGGTGTTGCCCAACAGATCGTGCATGGCGATGTCCACAGCGGCACGGGCCGCCGGCGTGTCTGGCATCTCCCTGTCCAGCCGACGCAGAATGGATCGGCTGCACCGGATATCCGCCCCCACCAGGATCGATTCCAGGTGTTCGGCCAGGGCCGTTTCGCAGGATTGAATGCTTTCGCCGGTAACATCTTCGGCAGGAGATCCGGCACCGATACCGATTTTTCCATTTTCACCCTCGATGAGAACGAACAGGTTTTCTACCGACTCAATCCGCTCATAGGCAATCGAATAGGGCCGCTTCAGCTTCAGGTCCTCTTTCCAGGTTGTCACTTTTTTAATTTGCATCATCCGGTCTACCGCTATCGGTGGTTGAAAAAACGTGGGCAAGTGAAGTCGTTTGCCCGGCCTTTAAACCCATCCTTGGAGGTTGGGAGGAAGCAGCGCCCACTTTCGGCGGGTGTTGGTCACCATAAAAGATTCGGAGTGGCTGACACCGTCGAGTTTGCTCATTTCATCCGCATAAAAGTTAAACATCCACTCGATTCCCTCGGTAACGATGACTTCTGCAAAGATATCTTAGCGACCCGTTACCGACACCGCCCAATGGACTTGCTCGAATTCCATCAACTGGTCGATGATTTTCGCCATCTTGGAGACATCATCCACACCAATGGCGATGATGGCCACCAGCATATCTTTGGCCTTAAAGGTATCCACCAGGCCGGCAAATTTATGAATACCCTGTTTCTTGAGCCCCTTCATCCTGGAATTAATGGTCGGTGCGGACACGTCCAGCTTCCGGGCAAGCGCTTTGGCCGGCATGCGACCGTCCTTCGACAGCAACATAATCAATTGCTTGTCGATTTTAACGATTCCATCTTCTTTCACCGGTTTCCTCTGGGTTTTTTATTTAATGGTGTTTTTTAACACAATAAATATAATGGACCATTGAAACACATATCCAATTGTTATCAAATACAATTTTTTAAAATGCAATTTTAAATTGGTCAAAGAAATGTTCGCCTTATGCTTGTGCATCCCATTGCGTGTGCCGTTCCACGTCACCCGGGTTTCCAATCGCAGGTTGCCGCTATATAATTCTGAATTCTGAGCCTTGACAAATTTAAAGAAAATGATGATTGATACATTTATGCGCTATGTCTCGTTAACCGAGGCCGTGACGCGCCTGGCGGCGACGGGTCAGTTGCACCGCCCACGGCAATGAAATGAAGAGCATGATCCCCAACGCAGCGTGTTTATTTAAAACTGGCGACAACAAAGGTTAAAATGTCACAGAACATCATCATCGTTGGCGGCGTCGCCCTCGGATCCAAGGCGGCCTGCCGATTCAAGCGGCTGGAACCCAGCTCCCACGTCACCATCATCGATCAGGACCGCTTCGTATCCTATGGCGGATGTGGCATTCCCTTTTATGTCTCCGGGGATGTCAGCGATGTCAACGATCTGCGCAAAACGAGTTTCCACATGCTGCGGGACGAAGCCTTTTTTCGGGATTGCAAGGATATCGAGGTGCTCACCCAGACCCGCGCGGAACGGATCGACCGGGAAAACAAACAACTGCATATCCGTCGACTGGACGGCACCACCGACACCCTTTCATACGACCAACTGGTACTGGGAACCGGCAGCCGCCCCCGGCGCCTGATCATTCCCGGCGCCGACCTTCCCATGGTACATACGTCCGCCAACCTGAACGATGCCCAGGCGATCAAGGAACGGGTCACCAAAGGTCAGGTGGAGCGGGCCGTTATCGTCGGCGGCGGTTTTATCGGACTTGAAATGGCCGAAGCCCTGGCCGACATGTGGGAGGTGGATACCACGGTCGTGGAATATTTCGGTCAAGTCATGCCTGGTTTCGTGGGTCCTCAGTTCGCCCGCATGGCCCAGCGGCAAATGGAAAAACACGGTGTCCACTTTTTTCTCGACGAAGAGGTGCAGGCCATCGAAGGCACCGATTGCGTTGAGGCCGTGGTGACCAACAAACGCCGATTGGCGGCGGATTTAGTTATCATCGCCATCGGGGCCGCTCCCAATGTGGAACTGGCCCGGGATGCCGGGCTGCGGATCGGCTCGACCGGGGCCATTGTAGTGGACGAGCACATGCGCACCTCCGACCCGGCGATCTACTCCGGCGGGGATTGTGCGGAGATCCGCAATCTGGTGACCGGCCAGCCCGGCTATTATCCCTTGGGCTCCATGGCCAATCGGCAGGGCCGGGTGATCGGCACCAACCTTGCTGGGGGAAGCGCCGTGTTCAAGGGCGCTGTCGGCTCCTTTGTGATCAAGACCTTCGAGGCCGCTCTGGCCGGTACCGGACTGAGCCTGGAAAGCGCCCGCAGGGCCGGATTCGATGCGGTCAGCGTCCAGGTCGCCCAAGTGGACCGTGCCCACTTTTACCCGGACAAGGCCATGGTGCACCTGGAATTGGTCGTGGAGCGAAAATCCCGACGCATTCTCGGGATTCAGGGTTTCGGGGAGGAAGGGGACGCCGTGGTTGGACGCATCAACATGGTGGCCGCAATACTGGAGGACCGTCCCACCATCGATCGGCTCAGCAACCTGGAGTTGGCCTATTCGCCGCCATTTTCATCGGCCATGGACGTTCTCAACGCCCTGGCCAACACCGCTGAAAACATGCTGGACGGCCGATTCCAACCCATCGACGCCGACGGCTTCGCCGAAAAATGGGTCAACGGAAACGGCAACCTGTTGATCCTCGACTGCCGCGCCCGGCAGGATGGTGACGCCTATGCAAAAAAATACCCGGACCGCTGGATCAACATTCCCCAGGATGAACTGCGCCGGCGCATTGGGGAAATCCCGGCTGACAAAGATCTGATTCTGGTCTGCAACACCGGTGTACGCTCCTACGAAGCCCAGCTCAACCTGAGGGACATGGGCGTGACCGATCCGGTCAGCGTACAGGGCGGCATGGTGACCCTGAACAAATGTGGTTTGGACCTGTAGTCTTATCCGGCTATCGTTCTTAAGAACTCCGTCAAGCCGAGACGCGCTTGAGAACCCGTTCGATATAATTTTGCGTCTCCCGGTAGGGAACGTTTCCGTTAAACTTCTCCACGGTTCCCGGGCCTGCATTGTAGGCCGCCAGGGCCAGTCTCACATCTCCGCCGAAACGATCCAGCATCCGCCGGAGGTAGCCGGCGCCGCCGTCGATGTTCTGCCGCACATCAAACGGATCGTCCACACCCAGCTCCCTGGCCGTTGCCGGCATGAGCTGCATCAGTCCCTGGGCGCCCGCCGGGGATACCGCATCCACCTGGAAGTTGGATTCGGCATGAATCACGCTGGCGATGAGATTCTCCGGCAAGTTATAGCGCCGGGCAGCGCGTTTGATGCTGTCGGCGATCAGCGCCTCGTCATCCAGAGGGGCGGCGGCACCGGCATCGGCACTGGTTGAACGGCCTTGTGACGATGAAGCGGGGGGGGTGGGCGCTTCATTTGACGGGACGAACGCATGGCTGAACCGATCCAAGCGACCGGCGTGAAGGGAACCGTCCCGGATGGTCGAGTCTCTGAAGAAGCCACTTGATGCACCGGTGGTGGCCCGAATCAGATAGTCCGCGATCGTCAACCCTGTTTTTTTTCCCATTGATTCCGGTTGAATTGAGGATGTCGCCGATTCGAGATCCGCTGAGAAAGACGTGCTGAGGTCATTTTTCAGGGGAATGAATGGTTCGGGGGTCGTTGTGCCGACTGGCTTGAGTCCCGCATTCCGCAGATACGCATCGATCGTCATGCTGGTTTTCTGTATCATGATTGCCCCGTTTGCATTGTTACTCCGAACAAGGGGGATACAATTTTTATACCAACTCCGGAAAGATTAAATCGCATTTAAAACCGATGAGATGGGTGATGGTTTACTCAATCGTCGCCCTGCCACCCGTCAATTTCAACCCTGCCACAGACAAAAATATGACATCGATGCTTATCGATCAGGGTTCATTCGTCACTTTTCCATTGGCTTGCCGTTCAGTTTTCCTGGCCCTGTAAGACAAACAAGTATTAACTCGTTTTCGGAGTTAGATAAAGCACCGTAAATGAACGGATAACATCGCGCGCGGCGCCGCTATCCCCTATGGCGACAGCATGTTTTTTATTGCTCCTCGTATCTGTTTGATGTATTCTTACTCAAAAAAAAGCCGCTCTTGCCATGTAATATTCCGTGATTACTATCCCACTTTCACTGTCTCTTCTAAAAATGAACCAAATGGCTGAACACGGCACGATTACTGGCAAAGACGCTCAACACAACTGGATGCACCTTCCTTCCGACCAATAGCCATTGGGCAGACACAAAAGAACACGGTTTTGTTGTATAACAGGAAATCGCATCAAAAAACTACCAAGAGGAGGACACGATGAACAAACCGTTTAGATTTCTTTTATTGGGTGTCGTTCTTGCGTTTGCAGGCGCCTGCGCCACGCCGCAAACCGGAAGCATGCCCACTGGCAATCCAGGCGAGCTGGTCAAGCAGTTTGAAGCGGAATTGACCCGTGCGCGATCCAATCAGGTGGACGTTCTTGCACCGGGCTTGTATAAAGACGCCCAGTCCGCATTCATGAAGGCCAAGCAAGGCTTAAACAGAGGCGCCAAACTGAGTGATATCCAGGAATATGTCGCCGAAGGAAACGCCAGTTTGAAGAAGGCCGAAGAGATCGCCCAGGTCTCCCGGACGATTCTGGGTGAAACGAACAAAGCCAGGGACAAAGCCCTCAAGGTAGGAGCCGACAAACTTGGCGAACCCTATGATAGGGTGGAAAACGAATACCTGAAGCTCACAACGGCCATTGAGAGGGATAATTTGAGCTACGCGCAGGAAAATGCCGCAGGCGTTCAGGCAGCTTTCCGGGATGTGGAAATCATGGCCATTAAAAACAGTGCCATCGGCAATGCGCGCAAGATGATGGCCGACGCCGATAAGGCCAGAATCCAGAAAATAGCCCCAATGGCCTATAACGATGCCCTCCAGGCCTTGAACGAGGCCGACGCCTATATCGGCAAGAACCCGTACGAGGCAGACACCATCAGCCAGAAGGCCGCCCATGCCGAATTCATGGCCCGGCGGATGATGAGCATCAACGAGAGCGGCAACAAGTTTAAGGAGATGACACCGGAAGCGTCCGCCCTTTATGTCGAAGGTCTACTCGCCGGCCTGGGAAAAACCATGAAAACCGGCGATTTACGGGATAAGCGCATCGACGCCCAACTCAGCGCGATGACCGGTACGGTCGACACCCTGGGGCAAAAAAATCAGTCTCTTGAAACGGACAATCAAGCCTACCAGGCCCGGATCGCCAGCATGGAACAGCAGCTTAGCGGTCTTAAAGGCTATTCGCGCGCCCAGGAAACGGCCAAAGAAAAACTGGCCGCCGAACGCGAATTCAATGAGCAGTTTGATAAAGTTCAGCGCTATTTCCGGCCTGACGAAGCGGAGGTCTACAAGCAGGGCAACCAGCTGGTCATTCGCATGCGCGGCATTCAGTTCCCGGTGGGGCAGGCGACCCTGAGCCCGGACAACTACACCCTGCTAAGCAAGGTGCAGCAGGCCATCGCGACATTCGGTCAGCCGGCCGTGACCGTCGAGGGGCATACCGACAGCACCGGTTCCGCCCAGATGAACCAGGAGCTGTCCCAAAAACGGGCCGAAGCGGTTAAAACCTACCTGGTGGCCAATAAGACCCTGCCGGCGAATCGCATCCGGGCCGCCGGATATGGACCGGACAGGCCGCTGGCCCCCAATACGACGACCGAAGGCCGTGCCATGAACCGGCGGATCGATGTGCTGATTACGCCATCCCAGACACCTTAAGCTCAGGGCGGTGAGAAACCGCCGCCAATTCAGCGATTTTCAAAAAACCGACCAGGAACCGCCAGGTTCCTGGTCGGTTTTTTTCGCACCCACTTTGCGCACCCACCTTGGACACACGCGCATGCTTGACGACAGCGAAAACAACTGCCACCTTGATATTCTCCAATTTCTGCCTAAATTAACACAAGGTGTAGTGCCAATTAAAACGGTAGACGCGCGCACCCGGCATTCGCCGACCATCAATGACGCACCGCAATCGACGCGGCCGTTACACCCGTTCCCACTGTTCAGCGTGGAGCCGCTCATTAATTCTACAGATAAGACCGATCGGGTCAAAGGCCGTTTCCATTCCTAAAACCGGTTCATCACCCTTTGACCGGTTGAAAGGAGCCTTTATGAAACGAACGCTTTTTTTGATTTTACTCGTCTTTATTTTTTCGGCCGGAACCGCCTTGGCCAAGGTGGTTTCCCAGCCACTGTCATACATGCACGACGGTGTATCCCTGGAAGGTTATCTGGCCTACGATGATGCCGTTTCGGGCAAGGCGCCCGGGATTCTGGTAGTCCACGAATGGTGGGGGCTCAACGACTACGTCCGTTCCCGCGCCGAGCAATTGGCCCGGATGGGATACGTGGCTTTTGCCCTGGACATGTACGGCAAAGGAAAATCCACTGAGCACCCGGACGAGGCCGCCGCCTGGATGAAGGAGATCAACGCCAATATGGACCAATGGCTGAAACGGGCCATGGCGGGATTGGACGTGCTGAAGAAGCAGCCCCGTGTGGACACCCAACGGATGGCGGCCATCGGCTATTGCTTTGGCGGTGCCACGGTCCAGGTGCTGGCCTATGGGGGGGCGGATCTCAAGGGGGTGGTCAGTTTCCACGGCTCCCTGATTCCACCCTCAGCCGAGCAGGCCGGACGGGCCCGAGCCAAAATTCTGATCTGCCACGGTGCCCAAGACCCCATGAACGCGCCCGAGACATTGACCACCTATGTCAATGCCATGAACGCCTCATCCATCGACTGGCAGTTGATCGTCTACAGCGGAACCCGCCACAGCTTCACCAACCCGGATGCCGACAAGCGGGGCATGGATGCCCTGGCCTACAACCCGTCGGCGGACCGCCGCTCCTGGCAGCACATGACCTATTTTTTCGATGAATTGTTTTCGGGAATGTAGCCACTCAACTGCCGGTTGATGTCGACAGCCAAACCGCAATGCGTTGCTGCTCACTCCCATTGCAGCTTTTCACATGACAAACTTCGCACCAGCTTGTGCCGATATTGGCGGAAAGGAATACACGATGAATCAAAAAGCGGATAAATCCCTCAATATCATCAGGCCATTCACGCTCAATCGCCCCGAATACGCAGTGAATTATAAAACTAAAAAAACCCTCTGCGCCCTTCTGGACGAAGGCCATTTCGAAACCCATACCTCTGCATTTAAAAAACTCATCCAGCCCGCCGCACACTTTTGCAAAAACTGCGGACGAAGCGCGGTAAGCCAGAAGAACCTGTGCAACCCCGAAAAGCTTTAGTTTAAACAGAAGTCCATAAATAAAAGCGCCGCAGGCATCAATCAGCCCGCGGCGCTTTTATTTGACGGCAATCGAGTAAATGGGGTCTCAATGCGCCTGATCGACAATTTTCAGCTGCCCTGCATACCGACCGACCACGGCGTCTTCAACGCAATTTTCCAGTTCCGCATCGCTGATACTTTTCGGGTCTCTCAGTTCGTTCAGGGGACACACAAAATCGTTGCCCGCCATATCCTTGACTTTCACGTATAAAGTTTCCGTATTTTCAGTGTTCATGACTTTTCCCTTTCTTTTTCCGAGTATGATCCAAAGCACAGATGAATTGGACATCGGTTCGATGGCAGACCTAAAACAGCAAACTGCCGCATTTCATTCTCATAGCCACCCGTTCAGCGACTGAGCAGTTCCGGTGGCGGGTGACGAAGTCCCGTCACCCAGGTTTCGGGGAAAGCCCCGTGTCCGTTGGCCGCGCCCAGCAGGGCGCCGAGCACCGCCCCCCGGCCGGCGTTGTCGCCACCCAGGTTGGTGTTGGCGACCAGGCCCTGGACGGGATCGTCGTGATACTTCAAGGCCAGATAGGCAGTGGCCGGCAGCGCATCTTCCACGTAGCAGGCACTGCTGAGGCGCCGGCCCACGACGATTTCATCGGGATCATCAAGCCATCGCATCAATGGGTGGCCAAGCAGCGGGTTGTCCTGCCGCCGAACCTTCTCGGCGATCACGTCAGCGATGTCTTCACCGCCCAGAACGGGAAGCAGCACATCCAGGAGCAACTCACCGGCCGCCTGCATGCGTGCACCCAGATGGGTGTGGCCGAGATGGTCGACGGCCGCCCGCCTGGCCTGGTCGGGGTCGTCGGCGAAAAAGACGGCCAGCGGGATCATACCGATAATGCCGCTGATGTGCTTCTCAACCACCCCGCAGGCCCGTGGCGGCTTTCCGGACGCAAAGTTATTGAAAAAATGACGGTGGTATTCCTCCACATAAGTATCCCTGTGACTGCCGGGGGTGGTCATGAAAGCGATGTAGTCTGCCAGGTAAGCATCGGCGTCATAGCCGCCGTTTTCATTGAGGTGGTTGAGCAACAGCGTGCAGAGCTTCAGGTTCAACGTGCTTTCACCGGCCTTTAAAAACTGGTGGTAGTGCACACCCGGACGCCCCCAGAAACGGGCCTGGTCATGGAGGATATCAGCCTTGACGTTGACCGGCGTGTATGCGGAACGCCACAGGATGCTGTCCGGGTGCGGATCTTTCGGAGCCAGGTAGCCGGTCACGCGACCGTAATCCCTTGCCAGTGCCTGTCGATCGTAATACCAGTGAACCGGCATGGCCAGGGCATCGCCGATGTACATGCCCAGAATTGCGCCTTTTCTTCGGGATTGCCTGTCGGCAGAAGTAATCATGAAGACTCCCTATCCTAAAAAACCGGTTATATGAATGTCCGCAACGCCCCCATACCCCCATCCACCCCAATCACCTGACCGGTAACCCATGAGGATGAATCCTCGAGCAGAAAAGTCGCCGCAGCTGCGATATCTCCGGGATTTCCGAACCGTTTGAGCGGGTGGCGATCCGCAGCAGCGGATCGTTTGCCGTCATCGGACAGCAGCGTTTTGGCCAGATTGGTGTCGGTCAGCGACGGGGCGATGGCGTTGACCCGGATCTTAGGGGCAAACTCGGCGGCCAGCGAGCGGGTCAGGCCCTCCAGGGCCCCCTTGGCACTGGCAATCGAGGCGTGAAAGGGCATGCCCGTTCCCACCGCCACCGTACTGAACAGAACGATGGATGATGGGTTATCCGCCTTTTTCAGGCCCGGCAGGCAGGCTTGAATGGCCTTGACGGCACCGAGGAGATTGATCTGTAAATCGGAAAGGAAGTCGGCTTCCTTGAGGCGGTGGAACGGACGCAGCCGGATAGAACCCGGGCAGTAGGCCAGGCCCTGAATTCTGTCCGGAAGACTGCCCGCATCGATCTCATCCCGGGTGACATCTACCGGCAAGTGGGTCACTCCTGGCAGCTCGGCCACACTGCCCGCCGACCGGGAAATCACTACTACCGGGCAATCTTTGGCTGCCAAGCGGCGCGTAATTTCCAGTCCGATACCCGACGTACCGCCAACCACGACAAACGATGTTATACTCATTTTCCATTCTCCACATGTTATTGGTGACGCATGCTTGACTGCAGCAGATGCCGCTTCAAAATGGTGCCGAGTTCGGACCGGCATGCATCGATGTTGGGATATTGATATCCCGCCACCAGTTTTCCCTGTTCGTAAACATCCACCGCCGGTGTGCAGGAGGCGCGGGCAAAGAGCGCATTGACGATGACATCATGATTATCGACATGGCTGGCCACCAGCACCCCGGCATCCGAAAGGCCAAATTCATCACTGTCGCTATCGCGGCCGCCCATCATCTGATGCCGCACACTGGGTGGTAGGTAGAATGCCTGGGCCGTCTCAGGCACGGGGACCTCATCGGACAGACGCTTGAAAAAAACCTTCTCATCCGGCAGCAGCCGCTGGAAGGTGACGATGGACCCCGGATTAAGGAAGGGTTGCATTCGAGTCAGCATGTCCTGCAGCATCGACTGCCAGCCGGCCACAATCTCCGAAGGGCCCGTACCGGCTCGCTGCTCGATGGTCTGTGCCAGTTTTCGATTCTCATCAGCCTTGGTAGATGCCATACGGTTGCCGACCGCCCTCCCCCGACAATAAGACCGCTTACATGCCACCGACTGCGGGCACCAAGGCCACACGATCACCGTCCGACAGCCGGGCATCGAGCCTCGACCGCCTGCCGTTGACGAATACCGTGGCGATTTCATTTTCGGAAATTTGTACATGCTCAGCCAGATTACCGACGGTGGCGTTGTCGTCGCCAAGGGTAATGGACATATGCTGGTCGTGCCGGCAGGAGTCTTCATTGGAAAGCGTTGCAAAGCATTTTACGTTAATCTTCATGGTTCACCTCACGTGTTTTGTATTCATATATAAATGATTGAGAGAACTACAATGTTACTGTAGTCACCGGCTTGGGATCTTCAAGGCGCACCCGGACCGAACGGGTCGGCCGGACTGTCGGTCGACAGAAACACAACAATTCGTTTTTATTATAGAATAATAAACACTGTCGAAACTGACGGTGGGTTTAGCCTATCACTGCATGACCAAAAGACTCTTTATCGAAATACCGGCGATCTCCATCATGAACCGGTATTCACTTCATTAATTCTTATCAGCATGATAACCCTTTGCTCAATTTTACTTTTTGGGCAACCGTGAGTGCCGTTCTTTTGACAACCAAATGACGTTGATAGAAAATTTTCTCTCAAATTTTCAGATTTTTTTCATACCCCATATAGGGCGGTCATCTTGTGTTGATACAAATGCGACGTAATATCAATACGTTAAATTCTAAAATGACAGAATACAGAAATTCGGCAAGTAAATTGCATTAGCCTCTTATTTTACAAAATTAGCTTATGGAGTTGCCAATGGTTATCCTTGATGCACCAACACCTAAGACCTCATCCCGGGAAGATGCCTGCATTCATGATCTTATTGCCGCTCAAGCAAAGAAGACGCCAGATGGCGTTGCCATTGTCGCGCCGGACCGCCTTGCCATGACATATAGATCTTTAATGGATCATATAGATCGTGGGGTGAGTGCGCTCAACGGTTTAGGGATCGGTAGAGGCGACCGAGTAGCAATGGTGCTTCCCAACGGCCCTGAAATGGCCGTAGCCTTCTTGACCGCGTCCGCATGCGCGACCAGCGCGCCCCTGAACCCGTCATATCAGGCGGATGAATTCAATTTCTATCTGACGGATCTAAATGCCAAAGCCCTTGTGGTGGAAAAGGGGATGGCCACTCCAGCGCGGGATGTCGCCGCCGCCCAGGGCGTTCGCGTCATAGAAATCTCCGCTGAACCATCAGCGGAAGCTGGGGCCTTTACGTTTCAAGGGATCAAGCGCTCAGGAGCAGTTAAAGGCGGCTTTTCAGCAAGTGATGATACGGTGTTGGTGCTTCATACGTCCGGAACCACATCAAGACCCAAGATTGTTCCCTTGACACAACGTAATCTTTTGATATCTGCCCGAAATATAAGCACCAGTTTGGCTTTGGCGGACAACGACAAGTGCTTGAATGTCATGCCGTTGTTTCATATCCATGGATTGGTCGGAGCATTGCTTGCGTCCCTTGCCGGCGGTGCCGGCATCGTCTGTTCTCCTGGTTTCTCAGCGTCTGCTTTTTTTGACTGGCTGCAATTGTATCAGCCCACCTGGTATTCAGCGGTCCCCACCATGCATCAGGCGATTCTTGCGAGGGCATCAATTCTGGGCGACAAGCCTGTGCATCAATCCCTCCGGTTCATTCGCTCCTGTTCATCTGCTTTGCCGCCGAATGTCTTCAAAGCGCTGGAGAACACATTCCGGGTTCCGGTCATTGAGGCCTATGGGATGACCGAGGCCTCCCATCAGATGACAACCAATCCCCTGCCGCCGCAAAAACGAAAAATGGGATCGGTTGGGCTGCCAGCCGGCGTGGCTGTGGGTATCATGGATGAGGCAGGCCAGCTCGTAAAAAACGGTGGTATCGGCGAAATTGTCATTCAAGGCGACAATGTGACCACCGGATACGAGAACAACCCTCAAGCCAACTTAGAAGCGTTTTGCAACGGTTGGTTTCGAACAGGAGATCAGGGCAAATTTGATGCTGAGGGTCATCTGTTTATCACCGGTCGTCTCAAGGAGATCGTCAATCGTGGTGGTGAAAAGGTGTCGCCACGCGAAGTTGACGAGGCATTGATGGATCATCCTGATGTCGAGCAGGCCTTGGCTTTCGCGATTCCGCATCCGACGTTGGGTGAAGACCTCGCTGCGGCGGTGGTGCTTCGCCCGCAAGCTTCGACAACGGAGCAGGATCTGCGGGCATTTGCATTTGAGCGATTGGCCGATTTTAAAGTGCCGAGCCAGATTGTCTTCGTCGATGTGATACCCAAGGGCGCCACTGGCAAGCTGCAACGCATCGGTTTGGCGGACAAGCTCACTTCACATCTACAGCGACCATTCGTTCCACCGCGCGACGAGATCGAGACCGTGCTCGCGGCGATCTGCAGCGACGTGTTGCAACGCACGCAGATCAGCGTGTCCGATAACTTCTTCGCCCTGGGTGGCGATTCACTGCGCGCGACCCAGGTGATTGCACGCGTTCGTGCGATCCTGCAACTGGACTTACCGATCTCCATGATGTTCCGCAAACCAACCATCGCCGAATTTGCGGATGAGATCCGCCGAAAGCTGCCGACGATAGACTGGATCCAGCAGGCCATGGCAGAAGTAGATGTGATCTCTGATGAGGAAGCTCGAGCGGTTGCTCGACCAGGAGCTCGGGCCGTCACCAAATAACAATTGACAGGTCTGCAGTTTACCAGAACAGGAGTGGAAATGTCATGAATGAATCCTATGGAGAGCTATTGCGCAGAGAAGTGGCGACCAATCGACCGATCGCATTTATCGGCGTATAGGATACCTTCTCGGCTTCGAACGCTGCCAGGCAGTTTAATGGACTGTTTATCAGCGGGTACAGCTTTGCCGCGAGTTATTATGGGCTGCCGGATATAGGCTTCTTCAAAAGGTCCGACAGCAGAAGAACCTACCGCTGATGTACAACCAAATGGCTGGTGGCAAGTCACCGCTCTGCACCCTGCGCGAGCTGCAAAGGGCAGGAGTTTCTTTGGTGAATTACAGTACGCCTTGCCTGTTTGCTGCGCAAACTGCAATCGAAGCGGCAATGAGTGCGCTTAAGGCCAGAGATGGCGAGATGGATTCTGCAGGGCCCGGCGGCATTAATCTTAAAGGCTGCACGCAGTTGTTAAGTGAGAACCTGATGTTCCGCGACCAGATGTTTCAACGAACACCCAATTAGCTTGACTTGGAGTAGCGTAAAATGGCGCCTGCCGATTCAGGAACTAACACCAATGCCGGTCTGTCGTCCGCAAAGCGGACCTTGCTGCTGCGTAAACTGCAACAGAGGAATACGATTGCGTCCGGCAACCATACCATTGCCCGTCGGACCGAACGGTTTACGGCACCACTGTCCTTTGTGCAGCAACAGATGTGGTTTCTGGATCAGCTGAGCCCCGGCGACATTATGTACAACCGCCCATCCGCCATGCGCATCAGCGGCGCAAAACTTGATCAAAAGCGGCTTCAACGCAGCCTGCAGGCGATCATCTCGAGGCACGAGATCTTGCGCACCACATTTCCCAGTTCGGATGGAACGCCATTCCAAGCGATCCAAGTTCCGTCACACGTTCTGATTACTTGTATAGACATTAGCGCAGCGCCGGGGCACATGCGTGATAAAATGGCACGAGAGCGGATGCTGTCCGAGGCGCAGAAGACATTTGACCTGGCATCCGGACCCCTGCTCCGAGCCTTCCTGATAAAGCTGTCAACAGTCGAGCACATCGTCCTGCTCTGCACCCACCATATCGTTTTTGACGGTTGGTCCGAACGCATACTTTGGCAGGAGATGGAAGCACACTACGACACGCTGGCCTCCGGTGCTAAACCGATGGTGCCGGACCTTGCCATTCAATATGGAGATTATGCACAGTGGCATCGACAGCGTCTGCAAAGCCCATCGAAGATGGCTTTGTTTCAATATTGGCGGCAGCAACTCGAGGGTCTACGGATACTGGATCTTCCCACAGACCGACCACGGCCCGCTGTCCTTACCCACGCGGGTGCCCGTGAGCATGTGATCCTGCCCAAGGCGTTAGGCGTCAGACTGAGGGAACTGAGCCACCAGTGTGAGGCGACCCTCTTTATGACCCTGCTTGCCGCTTTCCAGGCATTGCTCGGTCGGTACAGCGATCAAGATGATGTTGCCGTGGGGACGCCAGTAGCGGGACGCCAGCGGCTGGAGTTGGAACCACTCATCGGTGTCTTCATCAATACCCTCGTTCTTCGGGTACGGATCGATACGCGACGCAGCTTTCGTGAATTGCTGGCACAGGTACGCACAATTACCCTCGATGGATTTTCACACCAGGAAATGCCTTTTGGGCTGCTGATTGAACAACTCAGGATGGTGCGCGACAACAGCCGCTCACCGCTCATTCAAGTGCTATTCCAGCTACGAAACCTGCCGAATGGACCGACAAAGGTCACCGAGCTGCAGATGGAAAGGGAGCCTTTAGATTTGCATACGTCGAAAGTGGACCTCGCCTTCGACGTATCCGAGCTTGCCGGACGGCCTCGTTCTGCCAGATCGAATACAACACCGATTTGTTCAACGCCAATTCCATCCGAACGTTTGCGGAGTATTATGAAAAGCTGTTGCGGGACCTGGTGGCCCAACCCGATTCGCCTTTGGATCAGCTCGACAGTTGGCGACAGATCGCACCACCAAACGCGGCCGTGCCGGTGCAATCAGGCTCGACGTGCGTGGCGCACGAGTCCGGGGCGGCTCAGGTCCCGGCAGGCGGTGAACCGCAAACCATCGCCCGAAATGAAAGCTTTCTGTCGGTCTTCGCAGCACGGGTGAACTCACTGCCGGACCACCCCGCAGTCGTAGGAGAAGATGGCGTCCTCAGTTACTCGCAGCTCAATCGCCGGGCCAACGCGCTTGCACGGCGATTGCAG
Organism: uncultured delta proteobacterium; assembly: GCA_963697225.1. GTDB lineage: Bacteria > Desulfobacterota > Desulfobacteria > Desulfobacterales > Desulfosarcinaceae > Desulfosarcina. The sequence continues at coordinate 433,981 of CAVONM010000022.1, read as the reverse complement.
GCACTTGGCGTAGGATCCGGCGTTCCCGTGGCGTTGTGCGTAGAGCGTTCGATCGACCTGGTCACCGCTATAGTTGGCATCCTCAAGTCCGGCGGAGCCTATGTTCCGCTTGACCCGTCCTATCCTGAAGCGCGTTTGCAGTGGATGCTGTCCGACAGTGGTGCCATGGCAGTTGTGACCCATCGCCAGTTGCTTGTGAAACTGGCGGACGTCGCAGTTCAGGTGGTGTTGCTTGATGGCGAGCCGGCACCAATGGTGGCGAAGATTCGGCCAATCTGGCGACCACCCCCGCCTCAAGTGATCTTGCCTATATCATCTACACCTCCGGTTCCACTGGCACGCCCAAGGGCGTGATGGTGCCACACGGGGCGCTGATGCATTTTGTGGATGGGGCGCAGCACCTTTATGGGCTCAGCGCCGCTGATCATGTCCTTCAGTTTGCTTCGATTAGTTTCGATGGATCGATAGAAGAGATTTTCTGTGCCTTGGCTGCTGGGGCGACAATGTTCCTGCGCACAGACTCAATGCTTGGCTCCATGCGCGTGTTGCTGGACAGCTGCGCAAAATGGCGTATCTCATTCTTGAGCCTGACAACAGCCTATTGGCACCAGCTGGCAGCAGCCATTGCGACAGAAGGCCTGCAGATTCCGGCGTCGGTGCGACTCCTGGTTGTGGGCGGTGAAAAAATCAATGGAACGTTGGTGCGCACCTGGTTCGACCATGTCCGTGGACCGGTTCGACTGATCAATGCCTATGGCCCTACCGAAGCCACGGTCGCCTGCACCGCATATGAAATCACGACCAGCGACGCTGCCGATCCCACGCCAGAGATCCCTATTGGCCGACCGCTCGGCAACACCCGGGTTTACATCTTCGATGATTGTGGGGAACCGGTGCCCATCGGTGAGGCGGGAGAGCTTTACATCGGTGGAAGCGGTGTGGCAAGCGGTTATTTGAACCGCGGGGAGCTGACAGCAGCACGGTTTGTCGCCGATCGCTTCAGCGCAGAACCCGGGGCACGATTGTATCGCACAGGAGACCATGGGCGTTACCGCGCTGACGGTGAGATTGAATTTTTAGGTCGTTTGGACGACCAGATGAAGGTCAGGGGTTATCGGATCGAACCCGGTGAGGTGGAGGCGGCACTGTTGCGTCACCCGTTGATTCGAGCAGCGGCGGTGGCGGCACGAGAAGATCGGCTGATCGCATATTTGGTCACCGATGAGCGCGGAACTCTTGAATTGAGTGAGCTTCGCAGAAAAATTGGAGCAGTGCTTCCGGATTACATGGTACCGTCGGTTTATGTGCGCTTGGAGGCATTGCCGCTGACTACCGGTGGCAAACTGGACAGGAAAGCACTCCTGGCGATGCAAGGCCAGAGGCTTGAGGTAACGAACAAGCCGCAAGTGCCACGAACCAAGCTGGAGGAGGAGCTGAGGGAAATCTGGCGCAAAGTGCTCGGGCTTGCGCGGGTGGGAGTGCACGACAATTTCTTTGAGCTGGGCGGGCATTCACTACTGGCCACGCAGGTGATGTCGCGGGTGCGATCAGCATGTGGTGTGGTGGTGCCGCTGCGATCGTTCTTTCAAAATCCCACCATCGAAGGATTGGCCAAGGCGATTGATGCCGCTTCAGGTGAAGACATTTCTCCTCATGTTGATGCCCACGCTGAGAGCGGCCACAAAGAGAATGCATCTTCACCCACCGCTCCGGTTATCCCGGCCTCTTTTGCTCAGCAGCGATTGTGGTTCTTGGATCAGTTCGATCCCGGCCAAGCAGCCCACATTATCGACTATGCCCTGCGCATCACCGGCCCCCTGGTTGTGACCGTGTTGGAGCGGGCAATCAACGAGATCATCCGGCGCCACGATTCCCTGCGTACCACCATCGTGGCACGTAACGGCGAGCCGGTGCAGGTCGTTGTGGAAGCCTTTACCATGCGTCTGCCGGTAATTGACATCAGTCATGAACCGCAGATGGTCCGCGAAGCACGGGCACGAACGCTGGCCGCAGAAATCCCAAACCAGCCGTTCGATCTGGCGCGCGGCCCGCTACTGAGATTAGGACTGATCCGCATGAGTTCAGAAGACCACGTCCTGGCGATCTCGATTCATCAAATCGTTGCTGACGGCGGGTCACTCGATATCCTGCAAAAGGAACTCGCGGCTCTTTACGAGGCGTTTCACAAGGGTGAGCCGTCTCCGCTGGCGGAATTGCCCACCCAATATATCGGTTTCGCCATGTCACAATATCAACAGTTGCAGAATGGGGCTTTGCAGCGGGAACTCGATTATTGGAGGCGGCGGCTAAAGGACCTGACACCTCTTGAGCTGCCAACCGTCCAGCCGCGTTCCAGCAGACGGCACACCCGGGGCGCCCAATGCAAAAAGGTGCTCCCCGCCGAGGTGGCGCGGGGCATTCAAGAACTGGGTAAATGCGAAGGGGCAACGCTGTTCATGACGGTCCTCGCTGCCTTCAAGCTGTTGCTGCACCGTCTCTGCGGCCAGGATAAGATAACGGTCGGCGCTCCGGTCGCCGGGCGCACCCATCCCGACATCGAATGCCTGATCGGGCTCTTTGTAAACAACCTGGTGTTGCGCACGGACCTCTCCGGCAATCCCAGCTTCCGTGAGTTGCTTCTTCGCGTGAAAGAAACCACCATAGAGGCTTTTGAACACCAAGATATGCCGTTCGAGCGACTGGTGGAGGAATTGCGGCCGGTGCGGGATTTAGGCAGGAATCCGTTGTTCGATATAATGGTCAACCTCCCGGCCGACGCCGGCACCTCGACCACGCGTGGGGGCTTGACATATCAACCAATCGATTTAGAGAAAACCACGGCAGGATTTGCGCTCACCCTCTATATATCGGAAGAAAACGACGGTGCGTTGTTCGGACTTCGCTGGATGTATCAGGTGGATCTGTTCGACGCCGCCCGCATCGAATGCATGGCGGATCAACTGAATACGCTGCTGATCCAGATCGTGCACGCCCCAGAACGTCCTCTTGATAGCTATTCCCTGGTTACTGAGTCCACGCGGTCTTTGCTTCCCGACCCCGGCTTGCCGTTGACCGAGTCGATTTCGGAACCAGTCACGTCCATGTTTCTAAACTGGGCCCGACGGACGCCGACTCAAACAGCGCTTTGCCAGGGCAACAGGCAGTGGAGCTATGAAGAATTGGCGGTGAAGGCTCAATCGATGGCATCCTCATTGGCCGCATGGGGCGTTCGCAAGGGCGATGTCGTCGGGATATCCGGTGATCGCAGCTTCGATTTTGTTGCGGCGACGCTGGCTCTGCTGATGGCCGGAGGGGTGATGGTCCCCATCGATCCAACGCTTCCGCGCCTTCGCCGCCGCCTGATGCTGGAGACCGCACAGGTCAGCTCATTGCTGTGGATTGGCCCGCCGAGATCTGACGAATACCACGACTACCAACAGAGCGGATTTCCGAGCTATTGCCTGGACCCTGATGGCGGATGGTCACCCCAGCCCGTCGCACCGGATAGCCGGGAAATACGTCCAGAATTGCGGCCCGGGGATCCAGCGTATATATTTTTCACCTCCGGTACCACCGGTGTTCCCAAGGGTGTGCTCGGCTGCCACACAGGTATCAGCCGACTCCGCTCAACTGGCAGCGTGACGCATTTGACATCGGACCCGGCGACCGTGTCGCGCAACTGACCTCGCTTTCCTTTGATGTCTTGCTGCGCGACCTTTTTCTGCCGTTGACCAGCGGGGCAACGCTGTGCCTGCCGGATGAAAACGACCTTTCCGCAGTGCCCCAGTGGCTAAAGCGCATGGGCGTGACGGTACTGCACACCGTCCCGACGTTGGTGCAGGTGTGGTTAAAAGATACTGCCCTGCCCAATGGATTGCCCGAGCTGCGCTGGGTATTCATTGCCGGTGAACCGCTCACTTCCGCGCTCGTAAAGCAGTGGCGCGAAGCCTTCCCCGATGCCGGCCGGGTGGTGAACTTCTATGGCCCGACAGAGACTACGATGGTCAAGTGCTTTTACGAGGTTCCGGAGATCCCTGAAGCGGGGGTGCAGCCCGCGGGTGAACCTTTGCCGGAAACCCAGATCCTGATCATGGGGCCGGGCGGCAGTCTGTGCGGTGTGAACGAACCAGGCGAGATCGTGGTTCGCACGCCCTATCGGACCCTCGGTTATCTTGACCCGGACAATCAGGTGCGCCCCGGCTTCGCCATGAACCCTTTCAGAGACGACGTTCATGACCTGATTTATTACACGGGTGATCGAGGTCGCTACCGGCCGGACGGCCTGCTGGAAATATTGGGACGGCTGGATGATCAAGTGAAAATCCGCGGCGTCAGGGTCGAGCCGGCAGAGGTGAGTAGCGTGCTGGCGCAACATCCGCTGGTACAAAGCTGTACCGTGGTATCGAATGTTGACAAGAGCCAGCCGGGTGAACGCTACCTGGCAGCTTATGTGGTGCCGACCGCACCAAACGCCTTGGACATGGAGACATTGCACGGGTATTTGGCAGAACGATTGCCGGCAGTGATGCTTCCGGCCGCTTTCGCTTTCCTCGACAAGCTGCCCGTAACCAACAGGGGGAAAGTCGACCGCAAGGCGTTACCGGTTTTAGATCCACGCACATTTGAATCGGCCAGGCCGCAGATTGCCCCGCGCACAGCGTTGGAACTTGCTTTGGCAAAGATCTGGTGCGGCGTCTTGAAACGCACCGAAATCGGCATCCACGACGATTTCTTCCTGATGGGCGGCCATTCGCTCTTGGTGACGCAGATGGTTGCGCGGATGCGGTCCCAATTCCGGATCGATCTTCCCATCCGCGCCATCTTCGAGGCGCCGACGATTGCCCGCCTGGCGGCGTTGATTGAACCGTTGCAGTCGGTGTTGGTTGACACGCAACCCACGGGCATCCCTCGTATTCCGCGCACCGGCCGCTCCCCGGGCGTCAAAGCCATGCACATTGAAAGAAAGAAGAAATGAAAAAGCACCATTGGACATCAGACAACTTGAACGATTTGCTCGATGAGGAAAATCGATTATGAAATCAGACGAGATAATTGTTATGGGCATCAGTGGGTTGCATAATAGTGTTCCATTCAAAAAAAAGCTATTCCCGGCGTTGTCTGCCCGCCAATATCGCATTGCTCAGGGTTTTGATGCCGCAGCGGCATTAGTTACGCATGAGGGTGTGAAGGCCGCAGCTGCAGAAGAACGATTCACCGGAGAAAAGACAACCGGATCATTTCCCGTCAATGCCATGAATTATTGCCTGCGGGCAGCCAACCTTGCCCCGGATGCCGTTGACTATCTTGGACATGGCTTCTGCTATAAGCCGTATAAATCATTTTACGAACAATCTGAAAACGATCTAAGGCAATATGAAGAGGTTTATTCCCGAAAGGCTCAATTGCTATGCCTCAAAGCCTATTTTCCTTTAGAAAACTGGGATGATAAATTTATCCAGGTGCCCCACCACCTAGCTCATGCGGCCAGCGCTTTTTACCCGAGTGGACTCGAAGAATCTCTAATCTTGGTTACAGACGGAATGGGTGAGCAGCACAATACTACGATTGCAGTGGGTTATGAAAAACAGATCGAAGTCATCGAGCAGATTCCAGGGCTGCACTCCATCGGTATCTTATACGGTGTAGTGACGATGTATCTGGGATTTTTTTTTGGACTGGACGAATATAAGGTGATGGGGTTGGCCGCTTTTGGGAACCCAAAGCGTTACTTTAAGAAGATGGCCGGATTTGTCAAACTGGCAGGCAACGGAATATATACGATCCCCATTCTGTATGAAAACAGGACTGACCTGGAAAAAGAAACATATGCCGGCTCACTGGCTATACTGTCGGAAATGTTTGGACCGCCAAGAAAACCGGATGATGATGTTACGACGCATCACATGGACGTGGCCGCCGCGCTTCAGGCCGTTCTTCAAAATTGTTTGTTGCATGTCCTTCGCCACTTTAAAAATGAGACCGGCCAAAAAGACCTGTGCTTGGCAGGTGGAGTGGCCCTCAACTGTACTGCAAACGGAACCATCAAGCGAAGTCGTCTGTTCCGTGAGATGTTTATTCAGCCTGCCGCCGGCGACGATGGTACGGCTCTGGGAGCAGCGCTCTTTATTCGGCATCAGCTTGTTCCCAAACTGTCGCTTAAGCGGATGGGGCTTCCCCTTTGGGGACCCGGCTACAATGAATCCGAAATTGAGTCTGTCCTAAAAAATCGCGGAGAATTCGTTTGTACCCGTTATGCCTCGTTTGACGAAGTGGCAAGCGCAACCGCGGCCCTTTTGGCAAAGGGTCAAATTGTTGCATGGTTCCAAGGGCGCATGGAATTCGGCCCGAGAGCCCTGGGGGGTCGAAGTATTTTAGGAGACCCCAGAGATAAGGAAATGCGTGATCGGATAAACCGACGTATCAAAAAACGGGAAGATTTTCGGCCATTCGCTCCGGCGGTCATTAACGAGGAAGCGTCTCGATATTTTGATATTGAGGCAGGTGACGAGGCCAGCTATGCATACATGCTCTGCCTGACGCAAGTAAAAAGGGATTACCAAGATTGCTTGCCGGCGGTGACACACATAGACGGATCGGCCCGGGTTCAATGCGTTTCGAAGGAGGACCATCCCCGTTTCTGGACGCTGCTCAATGCTTTTGGTAAAATTAGCGGCATGCCGGTCCTTCTTAACACATCCTTGAATGTTCAGGGGCAACCGATTGTAAACAGCCCAGAGGAGGCATTGGCGACTTTCCTTTCAGCCAATCTAGACGCATTGGTCATGGAAAATTTCCTGCTTCTTCGAAGGGATATTCACAGTGTGTTATAGAATACATGAGAAAAGAGGCCGATGAATCACAACGACAAGCCAGCCACCTATGGGAAGAATAGACCTGAAATTCACCAGCAAGAACTATTCTGGCGGCTTCAGCTAAGTGGTGAATTGCCTATTCTGGATCTACCGATTGACCGCTCCAGATCGCCTGTCCAATCTTTCAACCGATCAGACTGCATGATGAAGTTGGATAGGAACCTTAGCATATCCATTCGGGAGTATTGTTCAAAGAAAAACATCGATTTGTTTGTGACGCTTTTATCTGCCTATATAATATTACTGCGTCGATACGCAAATCAGGAAGATATTGTTGTCGGCACCATCTCGCTTAATGACCACTGGGACAAGGGCGGTATGAACGGAAAACCCTTAATAAATCCCATAGCATTGAGATCCACCATATCAGGAGATCCTATTGTCAGTGAGGTTTTGGAGAATATCTCAAAAACAGTCACCGATGCATTAGTTCATAGCGATTATCCGTTTTCCCGAATTACTGAAACCATTGGGCAAATAGAAGATTTCGGCAGGTCACCTGTATTTCAAACCATGCTGATATGTCTGGATCTTTCCGTATGTATTTCAGAGAAACCCATTTCAATCGCCGACATTAGCGAGGCAGGAGAGTATGTGGCCGGGTGTGATCTTGTTCTCTTTATATTCGAAGAGGAAGATACGCTCAACATACGCTTCGAATACGACTCCGCACTTTTCGCTTCAGCGTCCATTGAACAGCTGCTGGACAAATACCGCATACTTCTAAAAAACATTTCAGACGACTCGTGCCGCCGAATTTCCGAACTGCCTCTATTGACCGCCGCCGAGCAGCTCCGATTGGTCGAGGCATGGAATGAAACACCATCGGACTACCCGAAAAGCAAATGCGTCCATCAGCTTTTTGAAGACCAGGTACGGCTTGCACCGGATGCGGTTGCGCTGGTTTTTTCTAACCAGCATATCGGATATAGCGAACTCAACTGCCGCGCAAATCAAATCGCCCACCATTTGCTGGCATTGGGCATTGGTTCAGGCGCGCCTGTGGGCGTCTATCTTGAACGCTCACCGGAAATGGTGATCGCGGTACTGGCTGTGTTGAAAGCGGGCGGCGCTTACTTGCCGCTGGATCCGACCTATCCGCAGGAGCGCATCCGTTTTATGTTGCAGGATGCCGCAGCCCCCGCGGTGATTACCAGCGAGCCCTTTCTGGAGCATCTCTGCGCTTACACCGGCCATATCATCTGCATGGAACGCGCCCAGGCCACCTTCGAGCGACAATCTGTGAACGATCCGGTCAACAGGACTGGCCCCGATCAGCCGGCAAACATCATCTACACCTCCGGTTCCACCGGTGTGCCCAAGGGTGTGGAAGTGCTCCACCGCGGGATCACCCGACTCGTGTTCGGCAACAACTATGCGCACTTCGGTCCTGAGGAGGTCTTCTTGCAAATGGCGCCGATGTCCTTTGATGCCTCCACTTTCGAACTTTGGGGTGCATTGCTACATGGTGGGACTTGTGTCATTTATCCGGAAAGAATTCCTTCCACAGGAGTGCTTGCAGAAGTCATCTCGGAACACGGTGTCACAACCCTGTGGCTCACATCCACACTGTTTAATGCTATAATTGACGAAGCAGCGGATATTCTGGTGGGAGTTCGCCAGTTGCTGACCGGTGGTGAGGCACTGTCTGTAGCCCACGTGAGAAAAGCCATGGACCTGCTGCCAAACACGCGCCTGATCAACGGCTATGGGCCTACTGAGAGCACCACGTTTACCTGTTGCTATACTATCCCACGTCCCCTGGATCCCAATCTCAGCTCTGTACCGATCGGCCGGCCCATCGGCAACACCCGCGTATATCTGCTGAATGCGGGCATGCAGCCGGTTCCGGTGGGTACTGCAGGTGAGCTTTACATCGGCGGCGATGGTCTCTCGAGCGGTTATCGCAATCGCCCGGACCTAACCGCCAAGAGCTTCGTACCCGATCCTTTTAGCCTTGAGTCTGAGGCAAAACTCTACCGCACAGGGGATCTGGCCCGCTATCTTCCCGACGGAAATATCGAATTTCTCGGGCGCATCGATGAGCAGATCAAAATCCGCGGCTTTCGCATCGAACCCGGGGAGATCGAGGCCGCCTTGAAACAACACCACGCTGTCCGTGAAGCCGTCATTTTGGCCAGAGAGGATAAACCAGGTGACATGCGTCTGATCGCTTATGTGGTTTTAGATCAAGAGCAAACATCTCCGGTCAGCGTGCTGCGCAGTTACCTGAAACAGAAACTGCCCAGCTATATGATCCCGGCAGCCTTTGTTATTCTGGACGTTTTGCCGCTGACACCGAATGGCAAATTAGATCGACGCTCGCTTCCGGCCCCCGATACAGACAGACCGGAATTTGGGGGAGGCTATGTTCCGCCGCGGCCCCCCGTCCAAGAACTGTTGGCCGGGATCTGGTGTAAAGTATTGGGGCTTGAGCGCGTGGGCGTCCAGGACAATTTCTTCGAATTAGGGGGCCACTCGCTTCTGGCCACGCGGGCGATGTCACGGGTGCGAGCAACGTTCGGAGTCGAAGTGCCTTTGCGCCTTTTATTCGAAGAACCCACCGTCGCCGGATTGGCCGCACACATCTCCAAGAGTGCGACCGATGCCCATATCCCGCCCCTGCTTCCGGTTCCACGCAAGCCGCATATGCCGATGTCGTTTGCGCAGCGGCGTTTGTGGTTTGTGAGCCGGTTCGATCCCGGAATTGCGCATTACAATATTTCCAAGGTATTGCGTCTCATCGGGCCACCGGACGTTGAAGCACTGGAAAAGGCCTTCCATGACATTATCCGGCGGCATGAGGTACTTCGCACCCACTTCGAGGAACAAGACGGAGAACCGGTACAGGTAATATCACAGATTGCATTTGTAAGGCTGCCCATGACGGACCTCACCGATCTGACGGCCGATGAACGTGCGAGCGCAGTGGATAAAATGCTGCGCGAGGAGCTCCGGAAGCCGTTCGATTTGGGCCAAGCGCCGCTGATGCGAGCCAACCTGTATAAACTTGCCGACCAAGAACATTTGCTGCTGATCAGCATGCATCACATAATATCCGACGCTTGGTCCGTGGACATCCTCTGCCACGAGCTATCTGAATTGTATCGTGCCCATCGGCACGCTGCGCCGACGCCATTGCCGCATTTGCCCGTGCAATATGCGGATTTCGCCGTATGGCAGCGCGACTGGCTTCAGGGAGATGTACTCGAGCTACAGCTCAACTATTGGAAGCGTCAACTGGCGGACCTGGTAACACTGGAATTGCCGTTGGACAAGCCGCGACCTGCGACACTCGGATATCTCGGCGCACAACATCCGGTAAGGCTTTCTCCTACGGCAAGCGCTGCACTCAAACGCATTGGTCAGGATTCGGGCACCACGCTGTTTATGACCATGCTCACACTTTTTCAAATCCTGCTTGCACGCTTTAGCGGTCAGCAGGACATTGCAGTGGGCACTCCGATCACCAACCGAAATCGCACGGAGATCGAGCCTCTCATCGGCTTTTTCGTGAACACGCTCGTCTTACGCGCGGACCTGTCCGGCAACCCAAGCTTCTTAGAAGCATTGAAGCGCGCTCGAGACACCTGCTTTGATGCTTATGACCATCAGGATCTGCCGTTCGAACGACTGGTGGAGGAGCTGCTTCCAAACCGCGATATCAGCCGGCACCCGCTATTTCAGGTCATTTTCACGCTGCAGAACACGCCGAACCTGACACTTGATTTAGAGGACCTGACCTTACAGTCGGTGAAAATTCAGTCCGAAGTGTCCAAATTCGATTTGATCCTTTCACTGGTCGATACTCCCGATGGTATGCGTGGTTATTTCGAATTCAACACCGATTTGTTCGATGTGTCATCAATTGCGCGCATGGCTAAAAGTTTTGTAGTGCTGGCTGAAAGCGCAGCAGCCGAACCGGACCAGCGTATTGCCAGCTTACCGTTGTTGACTGAGGCCGCGCGTCATCAACTGCTGGTGGATTGGAATGCAACCAAAGCGGACTACCCCAAAGACCGGTGCATCCACCAACTATTTGAAGACCAGGTGATGCGAACACCTGATGATGCGGCACTGATATTCAATGACCAACAACTCACCTATGCCGAACTGAATACGAAAGCGAATCAACTGGCGAATTACCTTCAATCTATTGGTGTGGGGCCTGACGTTTTCGTTGGTCTTTGTTTGGAGCGATCGATAGAGATGGTGGTAGGGTTATTGGGGATTCTCAAGGCTGGAGGAGCCTACGTTCCGCTGGATCCGTCATATCCTAAGAAGCGTCTCGCGTTCTTGTTGAATGATCTCCATAACCATGTCCTGTTGACCCGGCTATCATTTCTGGAACGACTTCCCGATCATGGGGCTCAGATCGTGTGTCTGGACAAATTCAATCCGCAATCCAATCCCGCGCACTGCGTTGACCACAATCCAGAATCGGGCGTGTCGCCCCATAACTTGGCCTATGTGCTGTACACCTCGGGATCGACCGGAAAACCAAAGGGTGTCATGATCGAGCATAGGAGTTTGCTGAATTACCTTTGCTGGGTTAACGAACGTCTCTTGACGGATCGGAACTGCCGCCTCCCGCTGGTGACAAATCTAACGTTCGACGCGTGTCTGAAACAATTGTTTGCTCCTCTCTTGCGTGGCGATCATGTGTGGATCCTTCCCCCTGATATTTCGGCTTATCCGAATGAGCTGCTGAAAGTCCTTAGTGAACATAAAAAGGTCGGACTGAACTGCGTACCGTCCTTATGGGCAGCGATACTGGAACAGATCAACTCTGGTCGACATGAAACATCGCTCTCGGGTTTGACCCATCTGTTTATTGGTGGTGAATCGGTGACCAAAGATCTGATCAAGAGAACCTTAGCCTCTTTGCCTCATCTTCAGATTTGGAATTTATATGGTCCGACCGAAGCAACGGCCAATGCGAGTGCCGGCGTCTTGATTTCCGAGCACAGTATTACCATTGGCCGTCCCATCGCCAACACGTATATTTATATCCTGGATGCTCAACTTCAGCCCGTTTGCGTGGGCGTTCCAGGTGAAATCCACATCGGTGGTGTTTGCCTGGCCAGAGGGTATCTTAACCAGCCCGAGCTAACGGTCGAGAAGTTTATTTCAAACCCTTTCAGCAAACAGCCCGGCGCACGACTTTACCGGACTGGTGACCTGGCCCGTTATTTGCCCGATGGTAGCATGGAGTTTTTGGGCCGCCTCGATCATCAAGTCAAGATCCGAGGATTCAGAATCGAATTGGGGGAAATCGAGGCCGTGCTGGAAAAGCACCCGGCGGTCCATGAGGTCGCCGTCTTGGCAAGAGCGGATAAACCAGGCGACATGTGTCTGGTCGCGTATGTGGTTTTTAATCAGGAGCAAACATCCACGGTCAGCGGACTGCGAAGCTTCCTTAAGCAGGAACTCCCCGATTACATGGTTCCGGCAGCGTTCGTTTTTCTCGATGTTATGCCGCTGACACCGAACGGCAAATTAGATCGTCGCTCGCTACCGTCCCGGGATCCACATATCTTTGAATCGGCCAGGCCGCAGATTGCCCCGCGCACACCGTTAGAGCATGCTTTGGCAAGGATCTGGTGCGGCGTCTTGAAACGCACCGAAATCGGCGTCCACGACGATTTCTTCCTGATGGGCGGCCATTCGCTCTTGGTGACGCAGATGGTTGCGCGGATGCGGTCACAATTTCGGATCGATCTTCCCATACGCGCCATCTTCGAGGCGCCGACGATTGCCCTTCTGGCAGCGTTGATTGAATCGTTGCAGCCGGTGTTGGTTGACACGCAACCCACGGGCATCCCTCGCATTCCGCGCACCGGCCGCTCCCCCGCCACCAAAAACATGCGTATGGACAGGATAAAAAAATGAGAAAATACCTGTCGACAGTAGACAGCGAATACGATTTGCCCGATGAGGTGTATGTCTTTCCGGCATCCTTTGCCCAGCAGCGGCTGTGGTTTCTGGACCGTTTTGATCCAGGGATTGCCCATTACACTATCTCTAAAGTGATGCGTCTCGTCGGCCACCTGGATGTTCAAGCCCTGGAGAAGGCCTTCCATGACATTATGCAAAGGCATGAGGTGCTTCGGACCCACTTCGAAGAGCGCGACGGAGAAACGGTGCAGGTCATCTCGCAAAATGCCTTGGTGGAGTTGCCGCTGGTGGATCTCACCGACCTGCCGGATCAGCCGCGTGAAAGTATGGTGGAAGGAATGTTGCGGGAGGAATTGCGGCGGCCGTTTGATCTGGGCCGAGGGCCGCTGATTCGTGCATCCCTGTGGAAGCTTGCCAACCAGGAGCATACTCTGCTGATCAGCATGCATCACATCATATCCGACGGTTGGTCCATGGGTATCCTTTGGCAGGAACTATCCGCGTTGTATCGTGCCCATCGACTTGGAGAGCCATCGCCATTGCAGGAGTTGCCCATTCAATATGCGGATTTCGCCACATGGCAGCGTGACCGGTTACAGGGAGATGAGATCGATGTCCAGCTCAACTATTGGAAAGGTCAATTGGCAGACCTGAGGACCCTGGAGTTGCCGCTGGACCGGCCACGGCCCGCCTCACTCGGATATACTGGTGCCCAGCTTCCGGTAAGTCTTTCTCCTGCCGTAAGCGCCGCGCTCAAAGGCATGGGTCAACGTGAGGACGCCACCCTTTTCATGACCACGCTGACGCTCTTTCAGGTCCTGCTTTCGCGCTTCAGCGGGTCGCAGGATATCGTGATCGGCACGCCCATCGCCAACCGCAATCGCACGGAGATCGAGCCGCTGATCGGCTTTTTTGTGAACACCCTGGTGCTGCGCTCGGACCTGTCCGGCAATCCAAGTCTCTTAGAAGCATTGAAGCACACGCGCGACACCTGCTTTGATGCATACGACCATCAGGATCTGCCGTTCGAGCGTCTGGTGGAGGAGCTGCGTCCACCCCGTGATTTGAGCCGGCATCCACTGTTCCAGATCATGTTTACCCTGCAGAACGCTCCGGCCGGGGAGCTCGCGCTCGAGGGCCTGACCGTGCAGGCGGTGGGGATCCCATCCGAAATCGCCAAGTTCGATCTGACCCTCTCCTTGCGCGACACCCCCGACGGTATCGGTGGTCATTTCGAATACAACACCGATTTGTTCGATGCGTCGACCATTGCGCGCATCTCTGAGTGCTTCACCGTGCTGGCGCAGAACGCATCGGCCGAACCCAGCCGGCGCATTGCCGATTTGCCGTTGTTGACGGAGGCCGCGAGTCATCGATTGCTGGTAGAATGGAATGCAACGGCAGCGGACTACCCCACGGAACCGTGCCTTCACAACCTGTTCGAAGCCCAGGTGATGCGAACGCCCGGCCACGTGGCGCTGGTATGCAACAATCAACAGCTCACTTATGGCGAACTGAATAAGAAGGCGAATCAACTGGCCAATTACCTTCAATCGCTGGGTGTCGGGCCTGACGTTCTCGTTGGCCTATGCTTGGAACGATCCGTTGAAATGGTGGTGGCGCTGCTTGGCGTATTGAAGGCAGGCGGCGCTTATGTGCCGTTGGATCCTCAGTATCCGAAGGAGCGGCTGGCGTTCATGAGGGAAGATGCCGGCGTGGCCGTGCTGTTGACGCAAAAGAAATGGTTGCCGGTGTTGGCTGGGCCAAAGGCGAAGGTGTTCTGCCTGGATTCGGGCTGGGAGCGGATGGCAGCAGAGAGCGAGGTGAACCCGGCGTGTGCGGCGACTGGCGAGAATCTGGCTTATGTGATCTACACGTCAGGGTCTACCGGAACCCCCAAAGGCGTGATGATTCCGCACCAGGCAATTTGTAATCACATGCACTGGATGCAATCCTGCTTTCCCCTGAATCAGGCAGACAGGGTCCTGCAGAAGACGCCGTTCAGCTTTGACGCCTCGATTTGGGAATTTTATGCGCCGCTGCTGACGGGCGCACGGTTGATCATGGCAAAGCCGGGAAGCATCCAGGACACGCAGTATCTCGTCAACACGATCGTTGACCAGCAGGTAACGGTCCTTCAAGTGGTTCCATCCCTGCTGCGAATGCTTTTAGAGCCGAAGGGGATCGAAATCGGTAAATCCCTCAGACGCGTTTTTTGCGGGGGCGAAGCGTTACCGGTTGACCTCCACGAACGTTTTTTTGAAAAAATGGATGCGGAGCTGATCAACCTGTACGGACCCACCGAGGCCTGCATCGATGCAACGTTCTGGCGATGTGAGCGCGGGAGCACCAGACGCGTCGTCCCCATCGGCGGTCCGATCAGCAATACGCAGATCTATGTCCTGGACAGCCACCTGAATCCCCTTCCCATCGGCGTGCGTGGTGAACTGCATATCGGCGGCTGCGGTTTGGCCAAGGGGTATCTCAATCAGCCTGAATTGACTGCCGAGAAGTTCATTCCCGATCCTTTCAGTTCACAGCCTGGCGCGAGGCTGTATAAGACAGGTGACCTTGCCTGTTATTTGCCGGATGGGAGCGTCAACTATCTCGGTCGCAAAGACCATCAGGTAAAATTGCGCGGGTTCCGCATCGAATTGGGTGAAATCGAGGCCGTGTTGAAAAAGCACCGCGCGGTCCATGAGGCCGTTGTCCAGGATAGAGCGGATACGCCTGGCGACATCCGTTTGGTCGCGTATGTGGTTTTCGTTCAGGCGCAAAAATCATCGATCAGCGAACTACGCAGCTTCCTTACACAAAAACTGCCCAAATATATGGTTCCGGCAGCGTTCGTTTTTCTCGACGATCTGCCACTGACACCGAACGGCAAGGTGGATCGTCGCCTGCTTCCGGCGCCCGACACGGATAGACCGCAATTGGATGGCGGCTATGTCGCCCCGTGGACCCAAGTCCAGGAGCTGTTGGCGGCAATCTGGTGCACGGTGCTGGGCCTTGAACGCGTGGGCGTCCATGACAATTTCTTCGAATTGGGGGGTCACTCGCTTCTGGCCACCCGGGTGATATCGCGGGTGCGGGCGGCGTTCGACGTCGACCTGCCCGTGCGCCTTCTTTTCGAACAACCGACCGTCGCTGGACTGGCCCTGCACATCTCCGGGCGGTCGACCGATGCCCAGGCCCCGCCGTTGCTCCCGGTCCCACGCAAGCCGTATATGCCGACTTCGTTTGCCCAGCGACGACTGTGGTTTCTCGATCGGTTCCACCCGGGGCTGCCCCTGTACAACATCCATACGGCTGTGCACCTTGACGGGGTCCTGAATCGCGGCGCATTGGCCGATGCGCTCAACGAAATGGCTCGCCGGCAGGAATCCTTGCGCACGACGTTCCAGCTTGTCGATGGAGAGCCCATGCAGGTCATCGCCGCCGTAAAGGAGATTGCGTTGCCGGTTGTAGACCTCAGCGAAATGCCGGAAGGCGATCGCGCCGAGGCCTTGAACCGGATCGTGCAGGAAGAGAAGTTAGGGCCGTTCGACCTGTCGATGGGCCCGCTGCTGAGGATCAAGCTGCTGTGTCAGGCATCCGATCAACACATCCTGCTGATCACCATGCATCACATTATCTCGGATGGGTGGTCGATGGAGGTGCTGTTCCGTGAGCTTGAGGGCCTGTACACCTCCTTCTGTTCAACACAGCAGCGATCGATGCCTGACCTGCCGGTCCAGTATGCGGACTACGCCGTGTGGCAACACGCATGGCTGGAGGGCGAAACGATTGAGAACCACTTGAATTACTGGAAGGAAGTGCTTCGCGGTGCACCTCCGGTGTTGGAATTGCCCATGGATCACCCCCGTCCGGCATCGCAGCGTTATCACGGGGGGCGTCATTCGGCGGCGATGCCGCTAACGCTGTCGGAAGGCCTCAAGAACCTCTCTCTGCAAGAAGGGGTCTCCTTGTTTATGACACTGTCAGCGGCGTTTCAAGTGTTGCTACATCGTTATACCGGCTGTGAGGATATCGTGGTGGGGTCGCCGGTTGCCGGCAGGAACCATGCCGAGATCGAGAACCTTATCGGCTTTTTTGTCAACACGGTGGCGTTGAGAACCGATTTTGCAGGCGACCCGACCTTCAAGGAGCTGTTGCGTCGGGTTCGAGAAGTCGCTCTCGGCGCTTTCGAACATCAGGATTTGCCCTTCGAAAAACTCGTCGAAGCGCTCAATCCTGAACGGCAAGAAAGCCATCATCCATTGATTCAGGTGATGTTCGCCCTGCAGCGAACGCGCGCACCATCCGTTGCGGCATCGCGATGGACGATCATGCCGGAGCGCGCCGCCACCGGCTACGCAAAGTTCGATCTGACGCTGTTTATCAACGTAAATCGCGAAGGAATCGTTGCAACGGTAGAATACAGCTCCGATCTGTTTGATCGGACGACCATGGAAAGGATGTTGGGGCATTTCCAGACCCTATTGGAAGGAATTGTATCCAGTCCGGAACGACGGGTGTCCGCATTGCCGCTGCTTGGCGAATTGGAACGGCATCAGCTTCTGGCGATGGGAAATTGCACGGTTACCCACCACCCGAAAAGGAGTTGCGTTCACGAGCGGTTTGAAATGCAGGCGAAACAGACACCGGAAGCCGTGGCCCTTGATTTCGAAGGCGTTAGACTCTCCTATGGCGAGCTCGACCGGCAAGCCAACCAGCTGGCCAATTATCTACGCAGCAGCGGTGTGGGGCCCGATGTTTTGGTTGGGATTTGCATGGAGCGCTCCTGTGCGCTCGTGGTCGGTCTGCTCGCTGTATTAAAAGCCGGGGGGGCCTATGTGCCACTCGATCCCGCCTATCCAGCAGAGCGACTGGCTTTTATGCTCGCGGAATCCAACCCCCCGGTTGTGTTGACCCAAAAGCGCTTTGCCGGCTTATTTCACGGCAAAGCGGTGTTCTGTCTGGATGGGGAATGGGAAACCATCAGCGATTTGAGTCAAGCGCCTCCCCAGGTCGAGATGGGATCGGATCATCTCGCCTATGTGATGTATACATCCGGTTCCACCGGCAGGCCCAAAGGTGTCTGCGTCCCCCATCGCGCCATCAGCAGGCTGGTGGTGGACACCAACTACATTTCACTGAAGGCTTCCGATCGGGTAGCCAATGCGTCGAATACCTCCTTTGATGCGGCGACCTTTGAAATCTGGGGCGCATTGCTGAACGGCGCGAGGTTGGTTGGGATGACCACCGACGATCTTCTTTCTCCGCAGGTTTTGGTGGAAAAACTCCGTAAAAAGCGTATTTCGGTGTTGTTTCTAACCACCGCGTTGTTCAATCAGATTGCTGCGGAGGTGCCCACGGCTTTTAAAACGCTTGGCAGCCTGCTATTCGGTGGAGAAGCCGTTGATCCCACATGGGTCAGAACGGTACTCGAAAAGGGGCCCCCCGAGCGACTGCTGCATGTTTACGGCCCAACGGAAAACACGACGTTTTCAACATGGTACGAAGTGAAGGCGATTGAAGCGAAAGCGACGACGGTCCCCATTGGAACTCCGATTTCGGAAACCCAGGGATATATTCTGGACAGACGCCTGAACCCGGTTCCCGTGGGCGTTTCAGGAGAGCTGTACTTGGGTGGTGATGGACTGGCGAAAGGATATTACCGGCGTCCCGATTTAACCAGAGAGAAATTTATATCCAATCCCTTTGCCGGAACATCTGACGGCTGGATATATAGAACCGGAGACCTGGCACGCTACCTGCCGGATGGCGCCATTGAATTCATCGGGAGAATCGACAACCAGGTCAAGCTGCGCGGATTTCGTATCGAATTGGGGGAGATCGAACACATGTTGAAACAACACCCCGGCGTGCATGATGCCGTCGGACTGTTGCGTGAGGATACCCCCGGAGATAAACGCATTGCGGCTTATGTTGTATCCAAAACGAAAGCGGGAATGGATGTCGATTCGCTGCGTGCCTTTGTCCAGGATAAGCTCCCCGAATATATGCTGCCTTCGGCCATTGTTCCGCTTGACGCGCTGCCGCTCACGCCAAACGGCAAAGTCGACCGCAAAGCGCTTCCGGCACCCACGGTGGACCAGATGGTCTCCAGCCGCAGCTATCACCCCCCCCGTGACCCCTTGGAGTTTCAGATTGTAAAAATTTGGGAAAAGATTCTGAACCTTCGCCCCATAGGGATCCAAGACAACTTTTTCGAGTTGGGCGGGCATTCGCTGCTGACAGTCCAAGTCCTCTCTCAGATTAAGAAATCGATAGGCAGCGAAATCGCCATTGCCGATCTTTTTAGGCATCCGACAATAGAACAACTATGCGAAGTAATTAGGCGAAATACGGAATCGTTGGCATTGTCGCATATTCGGCCGTATCAGACGCTGGGATCCAATCCCCCCTTTTTTTGCATCTTTATCGCCACCGCTGACGCCGCGCATCTGGTGAATTCGGACCAGCCCTTCTATGGCGGGGCACCGCACGGGTTTAACGGGAGAAGGATTCCTTCTGCCGTAGAGGTAATGGTGGCTGATTTCATTAAAGAAATAAAGGCCGTTCAGCCGAAGGGCCCGTATTTCATAGGGGGATATTCCTTTGGCGGGATGCTTGCTTTCGAAATTGCCCGACAGCTTCAGGAACAAGGGGAAATCATCGGGCTTTTGCTTCTGCTCGATCCCGCGACAAATGAGAGGCGAAAAACTACCCCGCTGAAAAAGACGCGGCCTGGCATAGCGAGCGGCGAAGCAGACACTATTTCCGCTCAGCTTAAGGAGGCCAACCAAGAAGTAAGTGCCCACCCCTTTCGGGAAAACATACGTCGAGTCTTCACGGGGGCGTGGAGAAGGGTGGGGCCTAATAGCCGAATACAAAGGGAAGTGATCAATATCTTTTTTAGTGCCATCGTTCGGGTCGGGCTGACGGTACCGCTTAAAAGGAGAAAAGATCACAGTCTTTGGACGTATCGACGACTCATCAAGCGCTATACACCTAAACAGTATGTCGGGAAGGCGGTTCTGATACGATCATCGGACGGCACCCACGCGCCCGAGCACTATTGGCGGAAATATATATCCGAACCGATTGAGGTCCATGAAGTGCCCGGCGGTCATTTGGACTTATTCAAAGAACCGAATGTCCACATCTTTGCCGAAAAATTGAAAATGTGCCTCAAGCAGGCCCAGACAAATCGATAAAAAATCAAATCTTCGAGCCGGCTGATGGATTGCATAGGACAAGATTCATCCGAAACCATCGACATCCGATGGGGAGAAGTGCATCTGTGGTGGGGCAAATGCGAAGGGATGAACGAGCGTTTGCCGGAGCTCAATCATCTGCTTTCCGAAGCGGAGCTGCAGCGCGCCGCATCGTATCACTTTCCCATCCATCGCGATCGCTTCATCGCCAGGCATGGGATGCTCCGAATCTTGATCGGCCGCTACTTGTCAACCGACCCGAAGCAAATTCGATTCGGTGTGAATCAATTTCAAAAACCATTCGTCGATAATGGGCATCAAGAGAGTCCGCTATTGTTTAATTGTTCCCATTCAAACGAACTCGTCCTTTACGCGTTCACCCGTGGTCGGCGAATTGGTGTCGACATCGAATTCATGCGGCCGATGGAGGATATGGACGCCGTTGTCAACAGTTGTCTCTCTTCCGATGAAAAAGCGCAATTTAACGAGCTTCCTGTAAAAAAGCGGCGGAAAGCATTCTATCGTTGCTGGACACAAAAAGAGGCTTTTGTGAAAGCCCTTGGAGATGGCTTATCGCGCAGGCTGGATCACTTTGATGTTGCCTTGATACCGGGAGCCCCCGCAGAGCTGAAAAGTACCGCCTGGGATCAATACGAGGCTGCTGATGGTCCCTTGGAACGATACCTCTGGCAACCGGGTACATCGCTTCTCTGGCAGTGGAAGGAAGCGGATGGGCACTCAGTATCCGGCAACTTCTGCCAGACCATTGTATGCAATAAATCGCGCTGCAAGCCATAAGACATGTCACTATAAACAATCATTAACGTTAGAAAATAAGAAAAGCCGATAAGTCCAATAGGGTTACCCCTCCTTCGATTCAAAAAGCACTGCAGCAAAAATTCCGACACAAAGTTTAAATTTGCTTTTGGTAAAAGGTGAAATACGTTGATTGTTCCAGCATCTGAGGCAAGGCATTGCATGAGCCTTCTGGGTTGCGCTATATTGATGGTCAGACGCGCCATAGCAGATCGAAACCTCGCAACAGTTCTCTGGAGACGCTGGCATCCGACCTCCACAAGAATCACGCTACCCGGGTAATGATCTATAAAAATTGTCACCATGGGTAGTGAAACCACCGTTTTTCCCAGGTGGGTGGCAGCAAGTTGATTGTGCACCAAGGTGGATTTGGGTTATGCTCACAGCTGGAACTGTCGCGACCCAAACGGATTGGCCAGCGCATCCAGGCATTCCCGGGATCGGTTCTGGATCGGCAGTCCCCGTATTTTAAGGAATCGGGAAGGTAAATATGCCTGAAGACATAAGGAACCGATCTACGATCAACCATGCGGATGTCACCGCGCTGAACTTCGTCCGGTCATCCGCGCCATACGTGTTCAGGAGGCATTTCAGGCAGGGCCTTCGCTCGCACATCATGGAGATTCTGGACCCAGTCGAAGTGGAAGTTGAGCAGACTGGGAAGATAATTGGCGGTGTAAGATGTTTTCCCAAAGCCACGCCGCGCAGGATGTTCCGCATTTTCCGGGCCCGTCTGAAAACTTTGGAAAATGCGCTTTTCGAAATCGGCCGGGTCAAAATCGTCGAACGCTATCTGGCACCCGATTTCATGGCCCGGTCCACTGAATGCATCGCGGATTACCGGGGGCCTGAAGGCTTTGACCTGATGCTGTGCGGATTCCAGGAATACGTCGCGGGTGAGATATTGGATCCGTGGACCATTCTCGGCGCGGCCGACCTGTTGCCGGCGTTGTATGAGACCTTTCGTTATCAGGACAGCCCATTGACCTTATCCAAAAGCCAATGGATCAAAACGGTTAGAGAAAAGGGTTCCCGGTTCATCAGCAACATCAAACGGATGATCAGCGAGGCTGGACACATCCCTGACCTGGCCGGCGCGGGCAACCTGATCATCACCACCGGCGGTGGGATTCGCCTGGTGGATATCAACAACATTTCAGGCGTCACCCTCGATACTTCAATCCATCTGGACGAAAAGGGCTACCCCGTATGCGACAAGTCCATCGAGGCACTCTCCCTGATCGAAGAAAAAATCCTCGGTAGAACGGTCGACATGGAAGAGGACATTTACAAGTGGTTCCTCGATCCAGATCGCCAGAAAGCGCTCAAGGCAAAAGAAGCATTATTCTATCGGAGAGAGGCCGGTGGCTGAAGATAATCAGGCGTTTTGCAAAAAAGGATGGCCTGGGGATCGGTATTTTTGGACTGATACGGGATAGGGCTGAATCAGGGTTTCAAAGGGGTTTCACCGTTGTCTTTGACAATATCATAGCCCTCCGGAGTGAGAAAAGCGCTGCTTTTAAGTTTGCTCATATCGATCAGGCCACTTGCAAACAACGTCTTCAGTGCCTCCTGGGTTTCACTTGGAGCCAAAGGAAGCGCGGCGACAACGTCACTGACATCCAATATCCCCGGTGGTCCAGTATAATCCCACTCCTTGGCCAGCAGAGCCAGCACCTGGTTTTCAGCGACCGTCGGCATGTAAACCACCCAATTGCTTGTCTTGATGCACGTAACAGATAGGACAATGGACTTCACAAATGATGACCCGTCGTGTTTACCCCATTCCCAGCATGAGCCGCACGATCCCCGCCAGCACCAGCATGCCGGCCATCCCACCGACAAACAGGCCGGCGAACCACAGCCACTGGCGCTGTTTTTCAGTAAGCCGGATCATGTTCGTGGGAGGCCTTTCCGCGGAACACCCAGAAGCAATAACCAGTGTAGGCCAGTATGCAGGGCAGCAGGAACACCGTTCCCAGAAGCAGCAGCGATTGGGATTCGGGTGCGGCGGCCGCATCCCATAGGGTCACCTTGAAGGGCACCAGCCAGGGCCAGGTGCTGATCCCAATGCCGAGGTAGTTCATTAAAAAAATTCCCAAGGTGAGAAAAAAGGGCCGGTATTCCCGTTCGGTGCGCAGATCCCGCCAAAGCATGATGAAAAAGACCACCGACAGGATCGGCATGGGCTGCAGGAAGTAAAAGTTGGGCAGGCTGAACCACAGCGCTTTGATGTCGCTGTTCATCATGGGCATGATCAGGCTGACTAGGCCCATGAACAGAGCCACATATAAAAGCACATAGCTAGCGCACTTGCGAGCCCACGCCTGGGTGTCGTCTTCGGTCTTCATGATTGTCCAGGTGGCGCCCAGCAGGGCGTAGCCGGTCACCAGGGCGACACCCGTCATGACGCTGAAGGCATTCAGCCAGTCGAAGGCGCTGCCGCCGAAATTGCGGCCGTCCACGGCGACACCGTGAACGAAAGTGCCCAGCACCATGCCCTGCATGAAGGTGGCCACCAGGGATCCGAAGTGAAAGGAATAGTCCCAGATGCGCCGCGACTTGCCGGTGGCTTTGAAGCGGAACTCGAAGGCCACCCCGCGGAATATCAGGCCCAGCAGCATGAGGATGATGGGGATGTAAAAAGCCGGCATGAGAATGGCGTAGGCCAACGGAAAGGCGGCGAACAGCCCGCCGCCGCCCAGCACCAGCCAGGTCTCGTTGCCGTCCCAGAACGGGGCGATGGAGTTCATCATGCGGTCCCGGCACGCGTCCGTGGGGGCAAAGGGGAACAGGATACCCACGCCCAGGTCGAAGCCATCCAGCAGGATATACAGGAAAATGGCCGTGCCGATCAGCGAGTACCAGACGAGCGGCAGATCCAGAAAACTCTCGAAACTAAACATCTTTCCCTCCTGTCCCAGCAGCCAGGTCAGTGACCAGGGGCGGCTGTTTCACGCCGTGGCTTCCATACGTATCTTCTTCGGTGGTTTCCGGCCCTTTGCCGATGAGTTTTAAAATGTAATAGGCACCGGCGGTGAAGACCAGGCCGTAGGTGATTACAAACGCGGCCAGGGAGATGGCGATGGGACCCGCGGCCACCGGGGAGATGGTGTCCGACGTCCGCAACACGTTGAAAACGATGTAAGGCTGCCGGCCCACCTCGGTGACGAACCAGCCGGACACCACGGCCACGAAGCCCGCCGGCGTCATGGCCACGCACCACATGTGAAACCAGCGCGTGGTAAAAAGCTGTTTCTTGAAGTGGAGCACCAGCGCAATCAGGCCGGTGGCGATCATCAGCATTCCCAGTCCCACCATCAGCCGGAAGGCCCAGAAGACCACCCCCACGGGCGGACGGTCTATTCTGGCCCAGGACTTGAGCCCCTTCACCTCACCGTCAAGATCGTGAGTTAGAATAAGGCTGGATAGTTTGGGGATGGTGATCTCAAAGCGGTTGCGTTCCTTGATCTGGTCCGGCCAGGCGAAGAGCCTCAGGCCGGCGCCTTTTTCCGTTTCCCAGAGGCCCTCCATGGCCGCCACCTTGGCCGGCTGGTGTTTGAAGGTGTTCAGCCCGTGCAGGTCGCCGAAAAGAAGTTGCATGGGTGCCACGAAAATGGCCATGATCATGGCCATGCCCAGCATGATCCGGGCGTGTTTCACGTGCAGGCCCCGCCACAGGTAATACCCGCCGATACCGCCGACCACGAAGGCCGTGGTCAGGTAGGCCCCGGTGACCATGTGGATCAATCGGTAGGGAAAGGATGGGTTGAAAATCACCTGAATCCAGTCGGTAGGATAGAGCAGGCCATCGGCACCCTCGCGAAAACCGGTCGGTGTCTGCATCCAGCTGTTGGCGGAAAGGATCCAGAAAGCTGAAATCAGGGTGCCCGCCGCCACGATCACCGTCGCGGCAAAGTGCATCCGCTTGCTCACCCGGTTCCAGCCGAAGAGCATGATGCCCAGGAAGGAGGCTTCCAGGAAAAAGGCCGTGAGCACTTCGTAGCCCAGCAGCGGCCCCAGCACGTTGCCCACCTTGTCGGCGAATACGGACCAGTTGGTGCCGAACTGGTAGGAGAGCACCACGCCGGTAACCACGCCCATGCCGAAGGTCACGGCAAAAATCTTGACCCACATGCGGTAGATCTGCTCGTACAGCGGGTTGCCGGTTTTGAGCCAGCGCCATTCCACCACGGCCAGCCAGCTGGCCAGGCCGATGGTAAACGCCGGAAAAGTGATGTGGTAGGCCACAGTAAAGGCAAACTGGGCGCGGGCCAGGAATACGGGATCAAGCTGAGAGAACATATATTTACCTCGACAGGCTAAAACGGGTTGTCAATGGCAGGAAGCAAGCATTCAGTATTTATAATAAAGTGTATGCCGGCAAAGTCAAGCTGAAGGAAGTTCGGCAGTAGCAGGCAAACGGATGGCATGCATCGGTTCGGCCCCCCCGATGCCGAATCAGGTCCGGCACAATGATACGATCAGGCAATCAGACCGCCGCCATCCACATCCAGGACGACACCGGTGATAAATCCGTTGGTCATCAGCATCAGCGCGGCATCGGCGATGTCCTCAGGCCGGCCCACGCGCCCCGCCGGCAGACGTTCGGCAATGGACGCAAACATCCCTTCCCGGGCCGTTTCAGGCATTTTCAGGTAGGCGCCGGTACCGGCGGTCATGCCCGGGGAAATCACGTTGACCCGCACCGGGGCCAGGTCCTTGGCCAATGCCCTGCCCATGGCTTCCACGGCGGCGTTGACCGACGATAGCACCGCGTCGTTCCGCCCGGGCCGACGGCTCAGTATACCCGAGAATAACGTGATCGACCCCCCGGGATTGATCCGGACATATTTGGCACACAGGTAAGGCCCCCAGAACTTGCTCTGCATCGTAAACAGGCCATCCGCCAGTGGCATCTCCCGCAGGATGCCGGTTTTCACCGAACTGCCGGGGATCACCAGGTGGTCGACGACGCCCAGGCGTTCGAACAGGTCCGACACCGATGACTCGTCCGTGGTGTCCACCACCTGCCAGTGCACATCGCCGCCGATCTGCGCGGCAGCGGCTTTGAGTTTGTCCTGGTTCCGGCTGGCGATCACCACCCGGGCACCGGACTGGACGGATTTTTTGGCCACTGCCAGCCCCATTCCAGAGCTGCCGCCGATGACGACGACGGTTTTATTCTCAAGTGTATTGCTCATGGGTCACCTCAAAGATGCCAGTTTATCTGATGTCGCATCATCAAGATAATGCCGTTGTCCCGATTTGTCAGGGTCTGCAAACAGGCCTGACTGTTATCGGGGGAGCGCCCGGATCACATCGGCGATGAAGACATCGGTATCCCAGGCGGATCGACGGGAGGTGGCGCCGAAGCGCACCAGAACCAGCCGCCTGGATGGAACGACGATCACTCTCTGCCCCTGGAACCCATCGGCATAATAGGCGTCCTCAGGTACGTTAGGCAACAGACGGTCGGTAGGGTTGCCGGGGGCACCGGCATTGAGCCAAAAAAGGGCACCGTACTCGCCCCTGGGGGCCTTGGGCGTCGGCGTGACGGAATAGGCCACCCAGCCCTCGGGTAGAATCCGTTCGCCGTTCCACACCCCATCCTGGAGGTAAAGCTGGCCGAACCGGGCCCAATCCCTCACCGTGGCAACGGCATAGGACGACCCCACGAAGGTCCCCGAAGCATCCGGTTCCAACACCGTACTGGTCATGCCGATGCGGTCGAAAAAGGCCGTTCGGAGGAATTGATAGTAGTCGAGCGAGATTTTCTCGGCTTCCCGGCGGACGATGCGGGCAATGATGTTGGCCGTGCCGCTGGAGTAGTTCCATTTCTCATTCGGACGCGCCTCGAGGGGGCGTTGGGCAGCAAAAGCGCCGAAATCAGTCGATCCGTAGAGCATGTCGGTGGCATCGGTCAGCGGCCGGTAGACCTCCTCGAAAGCCAGGCCGCTGCTCATGCGCATCAGCTGGTCCAGTGTGACCCTGCGCCGTTGATCGTCAGGGGAACCCCACTCGGGCACCGGTGCTGGATCCGTCACCACCAGGCGCCCCCGGCGAACCATCACACCGACCAGTGCGTTGGTGACGCTTTTGCTCATGGACCAGCCCAGCATGGGCACGTCGGGGCCGAAGCCGGGGGCGTAGCGCTCGGCGATCAGCCACCCGTCGTAGACCACGGCCACGGCCCGGGTTTTGCGCGGATTGTCCGGCCCGGGTTCGGCAAAGGCTTGGTCCAGAGCCTGTTCCAGCAGGTGCGCGTCCACGCCAAAGGACCGGGGATCGACAGGCTCACCGCTGCCCTGCGGCCACGGCAGAGCCGATGGCGGCGGCGGAGGTGGAGCGCCACCGTCATATCGATAAAATGTCTGAAGGCGCAGCGCATCCTCCGTGAGGCCGGCCAGAAGGGTGCACCCGCAGCCTTCGCGATACACGGCCGTGGCCTGAAATGCCGTGAAGGCCTTAGCCGTGACGGTTTGGTTGTCCCGGTCGATCTGCCATCTGACGACGTTTGCCAGGGGGTTGACCGGTTTGACGTCTTCATCGAAGGCGATCCTTGGGTCGCGCTGGGATAGAAAGGTGGTGGTGCACAGGTACTTGGCGACATATCCGGTGCCGACGGGCATTGCCTGGGCCAGAAACCATACGGCAACAATGGCCAGACCGATTGACAACACACCCGTGACAGCCAGAATACGTTTCGCGCCTCGCTTCATTTCAGATCCTTTTCATTGTCTGTTTTTTTACCAAGCTCCCCCTTACCCGGCCAGGTCAAACCTAATGCGGACCCTGGCGGTTGATCGCCTGAATCATCTGGTCCAGGCCGTGTAGAAACCGGGAGCGATCCTTTTTCTGAAACGGCGCTGGTCCGCCGGTTATCGTTCCGGAATCACGCAGATCGGACATGAGCCCGCGCATGGCCATGGCCTGGCCGATGTTCTCCTCGGTGAAAGCTCGGCCGGTGGGGCCGAGCACCCGGGCGTGTTTGCCGATGCATCGGTGGGCCAGTGGGATGTCCGCCGTGACCACGACGTCGTCCGTCAAGACCTGTCCGACGATCCAGTCGTCAGCCGCATCGAAGCCGCCGTCGACAACCACCAGCGTCGATATGCCCGGATCGGGAATGCCCATGCGTGTATTGGAGACAAAGGTCACGGCCAGCCCATACCGCCTGGCCACATTGCAGATTTCATGCTTGACCGGGCAGGCATCGGCATCGACGTATATTTTCGGCAATTTACCATCCTTTGGGTTGACGATAAACCAAGGCCATCGGCGATTCATCGGGCGGCTTCGTCAATCCATTAAACCATCTTGAAAGATATCCCCCTCACCAAATCAGGGAATAGGTACCATGTCAGTTTAGGAGAAGCCAATTCAAAATCAGAATTCGGCTTTCCGATCACAGCACAAGCAATTGTTTAACATATCTAATTAGTTTACTATACTACCTTAACTTGCACTTTTTTCCGGATATGTTTATACTCCAGCAGAATCCACCCATCGCCGCCCGTATGGCCAACCTGGTGAGGCAGGAGATCTGCCATGGAACTGCAGGATCTTTGCCCGCTTGAAATGTGGAAATCCCTGGAAAACGACATTCGCGAGCATACCGGCATCAAGGATGAGAAAATCGTTGAACATTGATCACAAAAACGTTGCCGTCATCGGTGCCGGGGTGGCCGGGCTGACGGCAGCCGACGCGCTGGCCGGTTGGGGGGTGCACGTATCGCTGTTTGAAAAAACGCCCTTTCTCGGCGGTCACGCCATTCAACTCAATTGCAAGGCTACCGATGCCTGCGTCAAATGCGGTGCCTGTGTCGCTGAAGACAAACTGCGACGTGCCACCCGCCACCCCAATGTTGAGATCCATACCGGTACACAGATCGAGGCCGTTAGCGACCGGCGCCCCTATCTGATCGCTTATCGCACCCATTCACCCCTGGTGAATGCAGACCAGTGCAACGGGTGCGGCATCTGCTTCCAAAAATGTCCGGTCCCCGGAGCCATTATGCAGGGTCGGGCCCCGCGGGTCGGGCCTTACGTGGCCATTCGACGGGACCTGTGCCGATTTTTCGACGATGCCGCCTGCAGCCTGTGCAGGGATGCCTGCCCGCAGGGTGCCATCCGTCTGTCTGACCGGGCACAGGCGGGCACGATGGTGGCGGATGCCATATTCGTGGCAACCGGTTTTGCTCCCTACAATCCCAGCGACAAGCCGTATGGTTACGGCCAGTTCCCCAACGTCATCACCAGCCTGGATGCGGAGCGGCTGCTGCGCGAGCATGTCGTGATGAAACGCCCGTCGGACGGTCGACCGGCCGGACGCATTGCTTTTATTCAATGTGTGGGAAGCCGGGACGCCCAATTGGGCCATCCCTGGTGTTCGAAAATATGCTGCGGGTCGTCGCTGAGAATGGCGCGGCTGATTCAATCCCGCCAGAAGGCTGCGCAGATCACCTTCTTCTACATTGATGTGCAGACGTTTGGAAAAGATTTTCAATCATTTTACCGGAACGCCCGCGAGAACATAAGGATGATCAGAGCCATCCCCGGTGACATATTGAGAACCGACACGGATGAATTGGAAGTCATCTACTTCGACCCGGAGACCCACGCGTCCAAAGAATCTGTATTTGACATCGTGGTGCTTTCGGTGGGCCTGCTGCCGGCCGGTGACAACGGGCGCATGGCCCGGATACTGGACTGGACCGCAGACGAAAGCGGGTTCATGCCGCTCCACGGCAGCGACCGCAACCCTGCACCGGCCGGCATCTATGCAGGCGGTGCGGTCACGGGCCCCATGACGATCGCCGAAAGTGTGAGCAGTGCGGAAAAGACGGTCTTTGACATGGTCCGGTACCTGACGGCATCATAATAAATAACGGTCTTCTGCGTGGTGTCTCATCCTTTTTCTGAGCGCCAGGGTTCTACTCAGGCAAGAAATTATCGACATGGACGAAAGAACGAATACCGACCTGCGAAAACAAGCCTCACCGCGGCCTGATGTGATGATTTTCGGCAGCGGTGCCTGCGCACAGAAAATTGCCGCCAATCTTTATGACCATGGCGTCCATGCCTGGCTGGCGGCAAGGGAGGATTCACCCCCTACCGACGGCCGTGGCGACAGACTGCATTGGTTAACCGGCATCGAACTGTCCAGCTGCCGCGGATTCGCCAAGAATTTTGCCCTGAAGCTGAGACGGGGGAATTTGTATTTTGATCAACACGTACCGGCAATAGTCCTTGCCGAAGATGACAATCGCTCCCCCAACAACGTGCCATATGGACTGGAACCCAATCCCCGGGTGATGTCCATCTCTGCATTGGAAAAAAAAATGCGCCAGGCATCGACCCAGGAACTGTTTGATGCCAATGCGCGTGTCGTTTTTCTATGTGGCTGGCAAAATGACAGCCATCCGGTAATCGCCCAACGGATGCTGGCCTGCTGCCTCCACTTACAGCGCCAATCCTGGGTTGCCACTTACTTTATGACCGGCAACCTCAAGGTTGCCGCCAACGGCGCGGAAGTGCTGGTTCAGGAGGCCAAACGCGCCGGTGCCATCTTTTTGAAATTCACCCGTGATTATCCAACTATTCAAACGCTGGCGGAGGACCATTTTGAAATTGACTATCTGGATGAACTGACCCGCACGCCCTTTCAACTCAGGGCCGACTGGATGGTTGTGGATGAATCCATCGGGCCGGGCCGACACCTGGGTGCGTTGGCGCACAGGCTTGCGATCAGCCAGGATGGCCTTGGATTTGCCCAGAGCGACAATGTCCATCGCATGAGCAACGCCACCAATCGGCGCGGTGTTTTCGTGGCCGGTGGTTCCCGGGGGATTCTGTCTGAAGACGAGCAGTTGGCCGACGCGGATCAGGTCACCTTGAACGTGCTGGCCTTCCTGCAGGATCTGGATGTCGAGCCCCTGCCAGCGGTTGAGATCGTTCGCGGCCGGTGCGTCCGATGCCTGACCTGTCATCGGCTGTGCCCCCATAAGGCCATTGACATCGGGCAGCACATGTCGGTGGTAACCGAGGCCTGCCAGAGCTGTGGCATATGTGTGGCAGGCTGCCCGGCCCGGGCCATCGAGATGAAAGGGGTGCAAATCGGCGAGGATATCTATCGACGGCTGCAAAAACCCGTGGTAGCGGAAGACGTTCCGGCAGGCCCGCCGCAGGTAATGGTGTTCGGCTGCACGCGCTCAGCCGGCCAGGCCCTTGCGTTGTCCCGCCAGACGGGCCATGTCCTGCCCAGGGGGGTTCAGTTTGTAGAGGTGCCCTGCGGTGGCACCATTTCAAGCCACCACCTGCTGGCGGCCTTTGACGCCGGTGCAGATGGCGTGATGCTGTGTACCTGCCATACCGACAACTGCCGGTCGGAAATCGGCAATCGAGTGGCCCGCAAAAGAACCGATTCGGTCCGAAATTTATTAAAGGAGGCCGGTGTGGACGGCAGCCGGCTGAACATCGCCTCGGTGGCGGCCAACATGGGCAATGAATTTAATTTCATGATCAAGGCGTTTGTTGATCGGATCAAGGCACCCAACGCTTCGTAGTTGCCCCCCGGCGCCCGATTCTGAAACTGCACGGGTGCCGGCATATTTTAACCGATCGCTGAACCTTTTATCGAAGGAAAACCGCAATGGCCAAAGATCGACCGGACCGCCTGGAAGCCTTGAATTCGGCATGCTGCAAGGACTGGTCCTATGAGCAGGATGTCTGCCTGACATGTGCCATGTGCGCCAGTGCCTGTCCGGTGGCCGGGGTGGATGATTACGACCCCCGCAAGATGGTACGCATGGTCTCGTTGGGCTTGGTGGACCAGGTGGCCCAATCCCGCTGGCCCTGGATCTGCACCATGTGCGGCAAGTGCGAACAGATTTGCCCCATGGGCATCGACATCGCCGATATCACCCGGCGCATTCGATCTCTGCGGGAAGGCCGGCACGTACCGGGAATTTTATACAAAGGCCTGACCGCCGCCCTCGAAACCGGCAACAACCTCTCCCTGCCCAAAGAAGACTTTGTCTTCATTCTGGAAGATGTGGCCGAGGAGGTTGCCGAAGAACCGGGCTTCGAAGGATTTAAGGTGCCCATCGACAAAACCGGCGCCCGATTGCTCACCACCGTACACAACAAACTGGTCAACACCCACACCGAGGATCTCAAGCCGTGGTGGAAAATTTTTCATGCCGCCGGAGAAGACTGGACCGTGTCGTCAGACAACTGGGAAGGGACCAGTTGGGGCTATTTCACCGGCGATGATCAGGCCATCAAGATCATGGCCGGACGCATCGTGGAGAACATGCGCCGATTGGAGGTCGATACGCTCCTGTGGCCCGAGTGAGGGCACGCCTATCTGGCGACCAGGTATGGTCTGCAAAAATGGTTTCCCGAAGCCCTGGAGGAATTTAAAACGGTTACCGTGTTTGACCTGCTCATCGAGTATATCAAAAGCGGGCGAATTCGCTTAGACCGGCGGCGTTTCGATGTGAGAGCCACCTATCACGACCCCTGCAATTATGGGAGGCGGGCCAAAAAAAGGTTCGGGCACGGCTATTTCAAAGAGCCCCGATGGATCATGGACCAGTGCCTTGAAGACTGGGTTGATCTGCATCCCAACCGCCTGCACCAGATCTGTTGCGGCGGCGGCGGCGGTGCCCTGACCACGGGATACAACGACGAACGGATCTTCTATGGCCGCCGCAAAATGGAGCAGATCCGTGCGACGGGTGCCCGGATGCTGGTATTGCCCTGCCACAGCTGCCACGGCCAGATGAACAGCATCAAGGCGACCTACGGCATGGAAGACCTCACCGTTAAATATCTCTGGGAATTGGTGGCCGACTGCCTGCTCAGGTAATGCGCTTGCAAGCGTCCATAAAAAATTGGTTTTGATCAGGTGACTTCCACATCTTGTGGTGACCATATTGCTTTGTATGGGTAAGAATCACTATTTTTTCAATCCGAATTCATGAATAGGACAATTATTGCTGGATGACCTATTTCCTTTCGTCCAGCACCTCCCGAACCTTGGCAGCCATAGCCTGCACTGAAAAGGGTTTCTGGAGGAATTGAACCCCTTCATCCAGCACGCCATGATGCGCGATGACATCGGCCGTGTAGCCGGACATGAACAGGCGTTTGAGATTTGGATAGAGCGGCAACAGGTTTTTAGCCAGGTCCCTGCCGTTCATCTCGGGCATGACCACGTCGGTCATTAGTAGGTGGATCTCGCCGGTATACTCCCGTGCCAGACGGATCGCCTCACCCGGCATGGCGGCAGCCATAACCGTGTACCCCTGGCGTTGGAGAATCTTCACGGCGATATCCAAGATCATGGGCTCGTCTTCCACCAATAGGATGGTCTCATGACCGCGTGCAGCCTGGGGTGACACATCCGGCTTCACTGTCCGTCCTGCCTCGGGAGCGTGCCGGGGGAGGTAAATCTCGAAGGTCGTGCCCTGATCCGGTTCGCTGATTACATCGATGAAGCCCTTGTTCTGCTTGACCATGCCATAAACGGTAGCCAGTCCCAGGCCGGTTCCTTTGCCCGCCTCCTTGGTGGTGAAGAACGGTTCGAATAGGTGCGAGAGGGTCTCGGCGTCCATGCCGCAGCCATTGTCGCTCACGGCCAGCAGCATATATTCGCCGGGGACAGCCCCCACATGCTCGGCGCAATAGACTTCGTCAAAGGTGGCGATACCCGTTTCGACGGTGATCTTACCCGTATCGTGGATGGCGTCCCGGGCGTTGACGCATAGATTGGCCAGCAACTGTTCGATCTGGGAGGGGTCCATCCTGATAGGACCCAGCTCCTTGCCCGGCCGCCAGGCCAAGTCGATGTTTTCGCCGATGATCTGGCGCAGCATCTTGAGCATGCCTTCCACGGTCTCGTTCAGATCGAGTACCCGGGGGGTTACGGTCTGCTTGCGGGCAAAGGCCAGGAGCTGCCGGGTGAGATCGGCGGACATCTGGGCTGCTTTTTGGATATCTTTCAGCGTTCCATGGATCGTGTCAGCCGGGCTGACCTCCAACATGCCCAATTCCGTATAGCCAAGGATCGCACCCAACATATTATTGAAGTCGTGGGCCACCCCGCCGGCCAGCCGGCCCACCGACTCCATTTTCTGGGCCTGTTTGAGCTGTTCTTCGATTCGTTTACGCTCCTGCTCCATTTCCTTGATAAGGGTAACGTCGAAGGCAATCTGCAGCCTCACCATGCGCCCGTCCAACCACTGGATGGCCCTGTCGTGGTTGATGTACCATTTCCCAATATGAGGGTTATTTGCTTCCCAGACACAGACACCCGTGGGCTGTCCATCCGTATCCAGCAACCGGTCATTGGTGCAATGGCCGCAAGGTACGGTTTTCCCACGAAAGGCCTCATGGCAAATCCGACCGGTTAAGTCGCCCCCGAAGGCATCGATCATGTGTTTGTTCATAAACAGGATTTCATGGCTGTGCATATCCGCCACATGGATGGTGGCGTCAATCCCGTCCAGCACCGTAAGGAACGTCTGATGGGATCTGCGTAGCGCCTCCTCGGCCAGTTTCCGCTCGGTTATATCATTGACAGCACCTTCATAACGAATCACTCGACCCTCTTCGTCGAAATAAGCCCGTGTGCTGTCGGTTACCCATATAATCGCGCCATCCTTACACCGTGCCTCGTGCTCGAATCCATCTACCTTTCCTTCTTTCTGAAGAATCGTCTCATATCGGCTGCGATCCCCAGTATTCACATAGTATTGTGTTGTAATATCGGAAATTTTGGACAGGAGCTCTTCAGAAGATGCGTAATGAAACATTTTGGCAAAAGCGGAATTTACCCTGATAAATTTACCCTCTGGTGTACTCTGAAAAAAGCCAACGACCGAATTTTCAAACATCCTTCGATAATTTTCTTCGTTTTCCCGTAAAGCCCTTTCAGCAATTACGCGGTCGGTGATGTCCTGTGATGTTCCAAACAGGCCGACAATCTTGCCGGATTCGTTAGTTTTAGGGTATCCTCGCGTGTGGACAAAATGGGTGGACCCGTCAGGAAAGAATATTTTAGCCACCTGGTCATAGGGGATTCCACCAAGTGCATTCCTAAAATTCTTTTCGTAGACTTGACTGCCATTCGGATGGAACACTTTTTTAATTTCTTCCAGGTTAGGCGGTCCGAATTCAGGATTTAAACCGAAGTTTTCAAACATCTTGCTGGACCATATCCGTTTCTCGGTCTTCATGTCAAAACTCCAATAACCGATGCCAGCCATCTCCTGGGCCAAATCCATCGTTTTATTTAAATCCTGAAGCTCCTTTTCTGTCTGCTTTCGCCCAGTGATGTCACGACCGACACCAATGATGGCTGTGACCTTTTTATTATTGTCGAGGAGTGCCGTATCCATCCAACCCAGCCATCTCCAGCCATTTTTAGTCATCGCCCGCTGTTCCATATACGCGGTGTAAGGCGGCCGAAATAGGTCTTCCATGGCTTTGGCCGTGCACTCACGATCGTCTTCGTGCACCAAGGGCATAAACGTTTTTCCCAACAACTCCTTCTCTGTTTTTCCGAAAATTTCGCAATAAGACGGACTAACGAACTGGAACCTTCCGGCGGTATCTACTTTAACAACCAAGTCGGTCTGGTTCTCCACGATCAAGCGGTATTTCTTTTCGCTTTCATGTAATGCCTTTTCAGCTTTTTTCCTGTCAGAATCAGCGCTCTCTAATTCTCGAACTCTTTTTTCCAGTTCTTCATAGGTAAGTTTATTCCGCATGATGGTTATGTGTTTTACTTTTCAAGTTGAATTATGCTTTTTTGCATGATTTGTAAAAATGATAGCATATCAGATTGGAACGGAAATACATGATATGGGGGTGCGCGATCGGACTGGTTCGTCTGTGATACATTGAGTTACCAGCCAAGCCAGAATATAGATACCATGATCTGAGGTTGTCAGACCAAATAAGTTCTGCGATGCAATATTGTCAAGAACCTTCATCTTTTGACACACACACCAAGCCCCAAAAGTCGTTCAGTGACGAGGATATTCGATATCAGCCACGGTTTGCCAAGGCCCTGAACATCAAAAGCGCATAAAGAACAAATTCAAGTCTTGAATAGCAAAATAGGTGGTCGTTAAAATGAAAACGACAAGAAGTAATATTTTGTCGGCGTCTTTTCTAAACATTTATCCCTCCTAAGAAAAAAGAAATCATTTCTCTTATTATTGGTCAAAGGGATAAAAACTTAACTTTTTCATAAGATTGATTTAACGACGCGGGAATAAATTCCATTGTATGTTAACAAATCTGTACGAATTATATCTGATGATTCGGCGTGGACTTGTGTATGGGGTGGTGTTGGTCAGCACGGTTGAAGCAGTTAAGCAGTTCCTGCAGTTACATGGGTTATTGGATCATGGCAATCTGATGTACTGGCGTTACTCCTCGTTTCTCTCTCTTTTCTCAATATTTGTGTAAAAAAGGTTATATTTTATGCCTCAATGTTCCCAATAGCGTTAATTTTCTATTCAATACACGCCTATCAATATTATTCATATACAATAACCTACCATAATTATTTACTATAAATATGCTGGCACACGAATTGCTGCCTATGAGAATAAACCAACTCTTACGTGGAGGAGTCATCAAACAAAGCGATATTTGCTGACCATGAAACCGGAGAATCAATCTCAATACCAAGGTGGTAAGATGAAAAAGATTAAGTTTATTTCGGCGTGTATTGTGGGCGGTATTGGACTTTTGATTATTCTTGTTCTGAATAGATTTGAATGGGGGCGCAAATTAAACGGATGGGCGCTTAAAATCTAATGGAGCAATAGCAGCAGCGTACTGTGGCTGTTTTTCCATAGGCTTAACGTGAATGGTTCCGCCTAAGGCCGTTGAAATTTCTGCTCAATTCTCATATCCATCCTTGTGTTTATAGATAATCTGATCTGCCAAACTCGGCGGCCAAAACCGCAAGGTCTGCTCCATTTATATCATTGTCATCGCCTTCAGTGTCACAATGGCATAGGGCAGGCCACCAAGTGTAATTAGTTTCCCCCATAGCGATTGAGAAGATACATCCAGACTCAGTTGGGGCATTCAAGTTCCAGCGTTTCTCTGAACATTAATTCACAATTACTCACAGGTCGGAGCCAGAAAGCAGCAACAGCACTGGAAGAAAAAATATTTGGTGAAAGCGAGAAGTTGAAAAGTAACTGATGGGGTTCGGTCTGATTTCTTTGTCACAATATAGACACATATAAAAAAGATAGGGTTAGCGATTTACCGCTAACCCTTCGTTATTTTTGGTGGGCGATACTGGATTTGAACCAGTGACTTCCACCGTGTGAAGGTGGCACTCTCCCGCTGAGTTAATCGCCCGAAAAGTGACCCTACATATAAAAGGGCAGGGCTCGTGAAGTCAAGCGTTTTTTCTTTCAGTCGCTACCCGCTGGGGACGCTCTGGTTCACGGGCGCTTGACGATAAACCACGGGTTGAGCAGGTTCTCTTTGTTGTAGGCCAGGGCGCTGCCGTCATCATGGCGAACCACCTGCGCGCCGCTGGCAACCGCGATGGCCTGACCGGCGGCCGTGTCCCACTCCATCGTGGGACCCAACCGGGGATAGATGTCCGCCCGGCCTTCGGCCACCAGGCATATCTTCAGGGAGCTGCCCGACGAAAGGAACGCCACCTGGCCATGTTTTTGCCGCATGGTTTCCACGTATGCTTCCAGTTCCGGCGTGGCGTGGGAGCGGCTTCCCATGATCGTAAAGGGTCGGCCTTTCTCCCGTTGCAGGGGCATCCGAACCGCATGTTTCATCATCGATTCCATACCGTCAATCCCGCCGGGCGGCCTCTCGTCGATCCCACCCTGTCTACAGGCATCGATCTTGAAAGCGCCCAGTTGGCGATCGGCGAAGTAGAGGGTGTCGGTCACGGGAACATAAATCACCCCCAGGGTAGGCGTTCCCCCTTCCGCAAGAGCAATGTTCACCGTGAACTCTCCGTTACGCTTGATGAATTCCTTGGTGCCATCCAGTGGATCGACGATCCACATGCGGGGCCACTGTTTGCGTTCCGCAAAGGGGATGTCGCACCCCTCTTCGCTGAGCACGGGGATGCCGAAGCCGCTGATATCCGCATTAATGATGGTGTGGGCGCGGCGATCTGCCAGTGTGAGGGGAGAGTCGTCTGCCTTCTTCTCTATGCCCATGTCAGCTGAATCATACACCTCGATGATGGCCTTGCCGGCCTTGACGGCGCAGACAATCGCGCTTTGCAGCCATACCGTACGGTTTTCTGTCACTGGATTACCTTTCTGGTTTTTCGTCCGGATTGACGGCGTATAGCTCCACCGGTGTTGATACGCCTTTGAGAGCGGCTGAGAATGATCGGACCACCGACACCCGGGACCTGACCTTGTGGATCACCGGCTCGGAAACGACCGTTTCCCCTTCTCCCGACTCTCCCTGAATGCGCTGGGCGAGGTTGACCGACGCGCCGACGATACCATATTTTTTCCGCGCCCGCGATCCGATATTGCCCACCACGACCGGCCCGCTGTGAACGCCGATGCCCATCCTCAGCACAGGCAGATCCATTTCGGCCAGCCCACGGTTAAGCCGATCCATGGCCGCCTGCATGTCGAAGGCGCACTGAACACACCGATGGGTAGTAGCCTCGATGGATTGGTTGACCGGTTCAAAAAAAGCCAGGATGGCATCGCCGATAAAATCGACGATGATGCCCCTGTGTTTCTGGATCAGCGGGATGATGGCTGAAAAATACCGGTTGAGCACGTCAATGGTCTCTTCCGGAGAAAGGTGCTCGGCCATGGGTGTGAACCCGCGGATATCGGCCATGAGGATGGCCACCTCCTGCCGCCTGCCCCCCAGCCGACCGGCTTCTGGCTGTTCCAGCAGCGCACGGGCGAAATCCGGGTCCACATATCGGCCAAAAGTGTTGCGGATCGTGTCCCTTTCCCTCAGCCCATCGATCATGGTGTTGAAGCTGGTGGCCAGTTGTCCGATTTCATCATGGGATTTCACAGTGATTTTTTCTTCGTACTCTCCGGCCGCAACTGTTACGGCGCGATCGGAGAGATCCTTGATGGTACCGGACATACGATCTACGTTAAGGCGAATTATACCGTAAATGAGCAGGACCAACGCGAAGGCACCGAGGATAAATCCATTTCTGAAGTTGATGATCGGGGCTAAGATGGTTTTACCGTCGGCGAACACAACCAGCGCCCAGGGAAAAGTGTCGAGGCTACGAAAGCCAGCTATCCGTTCCGGCGGCATGCCGGATCCCCAGACGGTTCCGACCGCGTCCCGATCGATCACCTCAAGCAGCCTGCCCTCCAGCGGGTCGCCGGTTTCGCCCAACTTCACTCTCTCTTGCAACCGGCCACTGGCAAAAACGATTTTTCCCGACCCCTTATCGGCGATGCAGGCGTCGGCATTCTGCCACCAGGGCGCAGAAGAGATGTCTGCCATCAAAAAATCAAACTTGATGATAATTTCCAGGTTGCCGACAGGTGTGTCATAAGCATCCAGAAGGACCATGCTTACACTGACGGTGTGGGCACCAATGTGTTCATCGATTGTCGGCGGAGAAATTTTCGCAAACGCGCCCCGATGGAATCGCATGAATCGGCCGCCTCCCCCCATGTTCTGCATACCGCCGCGGCCCTGCCGGCCTGATAATGGCGAATGCCATCCGATATTCACCCGAACCACTCCCGGCAGGGTTTCCAGTTTGTGCACGATTGCTTCCAGAAGACCGGCGTCCGGGGTGTCTGAACCGCTTTGTGAGAACATCTCCATCAGTTGCACAGGACGCGAAAGCCGCATCTCGATTTCGTGTGCCGCCCGTTTCAGTTGAAGAATGACCGTTTCGTTCCATTGCCTGATCATCAGATTGCGGGCATAGATGAAACCTGAAACACCGGCGACCAGCAGAATAAGCACTACCGGCAATATCAACAGGGCCGTCAGCCGGGCACGCAGGGTTTTGAAATGGTAGGGGCGCATGGGCATGCAGCTCTTTAGGTGTAATACGTTTCCAGCACCGACTCCCTGATTTTCTGCATGCGAATGGCCTCCTGGGGGCAGCCGGTGGCGCACACCCCGCATCCCCGACACAGCCTTGTCTCGATGACGGGGGGCAACGGCGGCATTCCTTTTTTCTTCTTCACCTGGGAGATGGCGTCAAATGGGCAGCGGCGTAAACAACGTCCGCAGCCGTTGCATGGTTCCGGCGACAATTTAGCCAGATAGCGGCTCAGGGGCCAGATTTTTTCCGCTTCGAGAACCCTGGCCAACTGGTGGGGAAAGCAGCAATCATTGCAGCAGTTGCACAGGGCGCCATCCAGCCGGCCCTGACTGTCCACGGCCAGTTCGGCGCTTTGCATGAGGCCCTGCCGGTTGGCCTCCTTGACGACGGACAGGGCCCGTTCCCGTGAAATCTCCCAACCGATGCCGCGCGCGTTGGAAAATCGGATGCAGGTCAGTTGTGGCTGGCTGCATCCACGGACCATGGCCCTGCAGTTGCAAGGCCACAGGTAGAAGTGTCCGATGCGTGCAAACAGGCGGGCCACTTCTTCCAGCATCAGGTATTCGGGGCAGGCGTCGGCCGCGGGTCTCGGCTGGCCGGCCTTGAGCGACACCACCGTGCCGCGGTGCCTCGCCGTATAGTGAGCCAACTCCCATCGGTTCAAGCGGTCTTTGATATCATCCGGCAGGTCCTGCCACCCCTCGAACAGGGCCCAGCTTTCAAAGCGCACATGGAAATCCGCCGGGGCGATCCGGCCGTCTTCCAGGCGCCGAACCACCCCGCGCTGCCAGGCACGCTCGAGAAGGCGGTCACTTGATTCAGGTCCACGCTTTTGGCGGACTTCATCGGCCATCATCGTATTCCCGTTCAGGGCTGTCAGCAGGTCAATTTCCAAAGGCGTGTAGAACCGGCTGATCCACGGTTCGAGAAATTCCGGTATTCCACAGATGTCAAACAGTTCGGTCATGGTTGTTAAGGTTCCGTGGTTAATGGCAGAAAAAAAATAGGAGGCTGGCTGAAACCAGGCGTCCCTCAATTGGCTTCACTTTTAGCACAATCCATAATAAGATGTCACTTCAACGGCCATCGACGGATATCCACCATGATCGAAATTACACAGACGACAACCCCTTCCCAGATCCAAACCATTCGAGATCTGTTTCGCGAATACGAGGCGTTTCTCCAGGTGGACCTTTGCTTTCAACGCTTCGAGGAGGAACTGGCAAGCCTGCCCGGTCGGTACGCACCCCCGCAGGGTGCCCTGCTGCTGGCATCAGCGGCCGGACAGGCCGCCGGGTGCGTGGCCATGCGGCCGCTTGAAGGGGGCGTGTGCGAGATGAAACGGCTCTATGTCAGCCCCCCCCATCTGGGCCGGGGCTTGGGCAAAAAACTGGCCTTGCGGGTGATCGAACAAGCCAGGACCGCCGGTTATGCCAGCATGCGCCTGGATACCCTGGAAAAATTACGGCCGGCCCTTTGCCTTTACACCGGCCTTGGTTTTCAAACGTGTAGGCCATACTACAAGAATCCGCTTTCCGGTGTGATCTATATGGAAATGGCACTTTGATGCATCTTGTCCAATCACTGAGGATTGGCCTTTTCGTATCGCCGACGCCCGTCCTCCCGGGCCGCCTGAACGTCCTGGCGGCAGATGTCGGCTTTTCGGCCGGACCAGAACATCGCCTCCTCCAGGTCCTTGCCGTAAACCCCGCACCAGATCAGACCGGACATGGCCCCGGTACCCGCTGGGTTGATTCTCAGCGCAGTGAGAAATGCGCGCTTTGCCGCCGTGTATTCCTTGTTGCGGTAAAGTGCCCAGCCGTAAAGGTCATGAGCCATGAACGATTCCGGTGCCTCGGCGACCGCCCCACTAAACGGTGACGGATCCAGGGGGCCGTCGCCCACATAGGCCGAATATATATAAAACCCTTCCAGCGCCCGACCCACGGCATCCATGCCTTCACGGCCGATGGTTTCGGGCCACAGCGCTGCCTGGACCTGCTCCTTCGGCATTGGCCGGCCCATGAATTCCAGCCATTTCAACAATTGGGTGCGAAAACCGATCAGGCCGTCGTCCATTGAGATTGGCAGATCGACAGGCGCGTGGCGGACATCCGGTGCCTGTCCGTTGAAAAAATGGAGGCTTACCGATGGGTCCGAAAAATTGCCGTGGAGCCACAAGTCCACCTGCTGAGAGCGGCTGACCTGAAGCAGATCCAGGTTATCGGCCGCATTGCGGCAGTAACGCTGAAAGGCCACCTTCTCCGGAAAAATCTTTTTTACCCGCCAGCCGAACCACATTTCCTTTAGGCCGGTATGCAGAGCCAGGACGTTTCCCAGGAGAAAATGAAGGGCCAGGCCGGTGCCGTCAAACGAACTTCTGTTTTCGGCTCGAAAAGGCAGTACGATGCATTGGTCGGTTGGGGATTGGACCATGGGGAACCTCCGAGTTGATCTATCTAACACATCCGCCGGACCATTGAAATAGCGGGTCAATGGCCAAATCCGGTGCCGGGGGGCGGGGCGGTGCGACCGGGGGCGAAGGTGTCTTCAAAGGCCAGTTCGCCGAGAATGAAATACTCCACACAAGTCACGGGGGTGTCGTGGGTATAGGTGGTGCGAAGGATATGAAAGGCCGGATGACCGGCCGACACCTCCAGAAAAGCGGCGGTTTCGGCGTCTAGGGTTTCGGCGGTAATGCGCTGCCACACCCGGGATAGCGGCAGATCCAGGCGGTCCACTATCAGTTCGTGGATCGAAATCCGATCCAGGTCTTCGAAAAGGATGCTGCCGCACAGATCTCCGCGCAAGTGTCGGATCTCGTAACGCACCGGCTTGCCGTCGAAGCAGTGAAGGCGCCGGGCCAGAATGGTCATCCCGCTGTAGGCCATGCGTCGCGCAACCATCGGAGGGGGGTTTTCCAGAGACCGTAATTCGAGAACCCGGGTGGTATAAGCCACCTCAAGGGTTTCCGCATGACGGCGGGAGGGCTGGATGACAAAGTAGCCCATGGCCGGATCCGGTTTCTTCACATAGGTTCCTTTGCCTCGGATCCGCTCCACCAACCCTTCGGCTTCCAGTTCCACCAGCGCTTTGCGGGCAGTCATCCGGCTCACCCCGAACGTCGCCGCCAGCTGGTTTTCCGAAGGGAGCGTGTCGGTAAAGCGCTTGGCACGCATGCCCTGGATCAGCTGTTGCTTGATGAAAAGGCATTTAGACGTGGACGGCGGTCGTAATGGCGCTCGAAGTGTCATTGTTGTATAGTGAACTTAATTAGCCTTTCAATTTTTTGATGAATCCGCTCAACTCCCGGGGCTCAATTCCAACTGTTTATCCCATCATTCATGGTAATTGTCCACATTTTTTCTTGACAGGCAGGCCCCTTCATCTTATGGCTCAATATATAATGTATATACAAGCTAACTGGCTTTTAAAAACGAGGAGTTGCCATGCCCACCCATATTGATGTCTCCGAGGCCATGAAACTATATCTGGACGGCCCTTTGCCGCAGATGCCTGATTTCCGTCCCGGCATTCGTCGTGCGCCGGACCGGGGTTTCCGGCTCAGCCGCAGCCAGACCGTGGTGGCCCTGAAAAACGCCCTTCGCTATGTGCCGGTCAAGCATCACGCCGCCCTGATTCCCGAGTTTCTGGCGGAGCTTAAAACCCGCGGGCGCATCTATGGCTACCGCTTTCGTCCCCAAGGCGAGATCCGAGCCCTGCCCATCGAGCACTATCGGGGAAACTGCCTGGCCGGTCGCGCCTTCCAGCTGATGATGGACAACAACCTGGATGTCGACGTG
Organism: uncultured delta proteobacterium; assembly: GCA_963697225.1. Lineage (GTDB taxonomy): Bacteria > Desulfobacterota > Desulfobacteria > Desulfobacterales > Desulfosarcinaceae > Desulfosarcina. Next base: position 390,315 of record CAVONM010000022.1, on the reverse strand, counting down.
GCCCTTTATCCTTACGAGCTGGTCACCTACGGGGAGACCGGCAGCGTCTGCCAGAACTGGATGCAGTTCCGGATGATAAAAAAATACCTCGAGGCGCTCACGGACGATCAGACCCTGGTGGTCCAGTCCGGCCATCCTTTGGGGCTGTTCCGCTCCGGTCCGGAAAACCCCCGGGCGATCATCACCAACGGCCTGATGGTCGGGCTTTATGACAACCCGGACGACTGGGAGATCGCCGCCCAGATGGGTGTTTCCGCCTACGGGCAGATGACCGCCGGTGGCTGGATGTATATCGGCCCCCAGGGCATCGTCCACGGTACTTACAATACCCTGCTGGGGGCCGGCCGCAAAATGTGCGGGGTCCCGGCTGACGGCGATCTATCCGGTCTGCTTTTTGTCTCCTCGGGGCTGGGGGGCATGAGCGGTGCCCAGCCCAAGGCCGCCGAGATTTCCCGGGCCGTGTCCGTCATCGCCGAGGTGGACGGATCACGCATAGAAACCCGCCACCGTCAGGGGTGGGTGAGCATGGTTTCTGCCGATCTGGCCGAAATTTTCAAAGCGGCCCTTGCGGCCAAAGAAGAAAAGCGGGTTCTCTCTATCGCCTACCACGGCAACGTGGTGGACTTGCTGCAATACATGGTTGATAATGATATTCCCGTTGATCTGCTTTCGGATCAGACCTCCTGCCATGTGGTCTACGACGGCGGCTATTGTCCCCAGGGCATCAGCTTCGAAGCGCGTACCCGTCTTCTGGCCGAGGATCGTCATTCCTTTCGCCGACTGGTGGATGCCAGCCTCAACACACACATGGCGCTCATCCGGACACTGGCCCAACGGGGCGCCTATTTCTTCGACTACGGCAACGCCTTTTTGAAAGCCGTCTTCGACGCCGGGGTCACGGATGTGGCCCGCAACGGCAAGGATGTGAAGGATGGCTTCGTATTCCCCTCCTATTTCGAGGACATCATGGGGCCCATCTTCGACTACGGCTACGGGCCTTTCCGCTGGGTCTGCCTCAGCGGTGACCCGCGGGACCTCGAAAGAACCGACCGGGCGGCCATGGCCTGCATCGACCCCGACCGTCGTCCCGAAGATCGCGACAACTATGTATGGATCCGTGATGCCGGCAAGAACCGTCTGGTGGTGGGCAGCCAGGCCAGAATTCTCTACCAGGATGCGCAAGGACGCATGCAAATCGCCCTGGCCTTCAATGCCATGGTGAGAAATAAGGAGGTAGGCCCCATCATGCTGGGCCGTGACCACCACGACCCCGGCGGCACCGATTCTCCGTTCCGGGAAACCGCCAACATCACCGACGGCAGCAACGTAACCGCAGACATGGCCACCCACTGCTTTGCGGGAAACGCCGCCCGGGGGATGTCCCTGGTGGCGCTGCACAACGGCGGGGGCACCGGCATTGGCAAGGCCATCAACGGCGGTTTCGGCCTGGTTTTAGATGGCAGCCGACGGGTGGACGGCATTATCCGGTCGGCCATGAACTGGGATGTCATGGGCGGGGTGGCCAGGCGCAGCTGGGCCAGAAACACCAACGCCATGGGCGTGGCCGCTGCCTACAACCGGGACAATGACAACGGCGATCAGATAACCCTCCCCTTTCTGGCCGACGAGGATGCGGTGGATGCGGCGGTGGATGGGTTGTTTGCCAACAAACATCAATAGCCGTCGGGGCATTTTTCAGCAGCGGCTTCCACGTTTGAACACATCTAATCATGCGGAGAAAAGCAATGACCATGGAACCATTGCTCCTGGATAAGGAGCAAATAACGATTGACGACCTGGTGACGGTGGCCCGATCAGCCCGCGCGGTCGGCGTATCGGCTGCCGGAGAAGGACGGGTCGCCAGAACCAGTGCCCTGATCGAGCGCTGGGTGAAGGAAAAACGGGTTATTTACGGCATCACCACCGGGTTCGGGGCCCTTTGCAACGTCATCATTTCCGAGAAAGACACACGCCGGCTTCAGGAAAACATTCTGATGAGTCACGCCGCCGGCGTCGGCAACCCCCTGCCCGAGACGGTCGTCCGCGCCATCATGGCCCTGCGGGTTCACGACCTGTGCATGGGCTACTCCGGCTGCCGTATGGAGACCATTCGATATTTGCTCGCTTTTCTCAATCACGGGGTGACGCCGGTGGTACCGGAAAAGGGCTCGGTGGGGGCCAGTGGTGACCTTGCGCCCACGGCCCACCTGGGCCTGGTGCTCATAGGCAAAGGTGAGGCGTTTTATCGGGGAAACCGCATTCCCGGTGCTGCGGCCCTGGATCAGATCGGGCTGGTCCCGCTGGCCCTTGCCGCGGGAGAGGGGCTGGCCCTGATCAACGGCACCCAGGTGATGACCGCCATCGGCGCACTGGTGGTAAACGACGCGGTGCGACTGTCCAAAATGGCGGACATCGCCTGCGCCATGACCCTCGAGGTGCTCATGGGCTCCAACAGCGAGTTTGACCCGCGCATCCACCAGGTCCGCCCCCATCCGGGTCAGCAGGTTACCGCGGACAACATGCTGCGCCTGACCGAGGCCAGCGAGATCATTGCTTCTCACGAAGGCTGCGCCCGGGTTCAGGACGCCTACACGCTGCGCTGCGCGCCCCAGATCCACGGGGCCAGCAAAGATGCGGTGGCCCATGCCCGACGGGTCATCGACATTGAAATCAATTCAACCACCACCAACCCGCTGATATTCACGGATACCGAGGAGGTGCGGCTGGGCGGCAATTTCCACGGCCAGCCCGTGGCCATGGCCGCCGACTATCTCTCCATGGGGCTGGCGGAGCTGGGCAGCGTTTCCGAGCGACGCATCGAGCGGCTGGTCAACCCGCAACTCAGCGAATTGCCGGCCTTTCTGATCAACCATGGAGGAATCAATTCCGGTTTCATGATCGGGCAATATGCCGCCGCCGCCCTGGTGTCGGAAAACAAGGTGCTGGCCCACCCGGCCTGCGTGGATTCCATACCCACCTCCGCCAATAAGGAGGATCATGTGAGCATGGGCACCATTGCCATTCGCCAGAGCCGGGAAATTCTCACCAACGTGGAGAGCGTCATCGCCATCGAACTGCTTTGCGCGGCCCAGGCCTATGACCTGCTCACCGAAACGCGCCAATTGAAAGCCGGCAAGGGGACCCGTGAGGCCTACCGGGTGATCCGTCGTCATGTGCCTTACATGGCTCAGGACCGGGAGCTGTACAAGGATATGGAGACCATGCTGAACGTATTGCGATCCGGCGAGATCTTAGATGCGGTGGAGGCGGCGGTGGGACGGATCAAGGTCGTGGGGTGAGAAAAAAGTGATCAGGGAGTTAGGCAGAAGGCCAATGAACCTGAGACCATAGACCACAAACCAGAGATCGCTTCAGGCGCTGCCCATGACCGCTGACCTTTCCTCCATTTTTACGGCATTGAAGGCAGGACCGGAAACCGGGCCCATGCCGGTACTGTTCGTCGGCCACGGCAACCCCATGAACGCCATCCAGGACACGGTGTTCAGCACTGCCTGGGATAAACTGGGCCCGCGATTGCCAAGGCCGGAAGCCATCCTGTGTATCTCCGCCCACTGGTTGACGCCGGGAGAGACCCGGGTGAGCGTGACCGCTCAACCCAAGACCTTCCATGATTTCAACGGGTTCCCTTACCAGCTCTTCGAGCGGCGCTACCCTGCACCCGGCGCCCCGGACAGGGCCCGTCAGGTCCTGGAGTTGGTCGACGCCCGCCGGATCATTGCCGACGACGGATGGGGTCTGGACCACGGGGCCTGGTCGGTGCTGGGTCGCCTGTTCCCCGCTGCCGACATCCCCGTCTTCCAGCTGAGTCTGGATTATCGGATGACGCCAAGGGACCACTACCAGATGGCCCGCCAATTGAAACCGCTGAGAGAGCAGGGCATTCTGATCATGGGCAGCGGCAATCTGGTCCACAATCTGAGGGCCATGCGCAGCGAGCGGCCTCCCTATGACTGGGCCGTGACATTTGACAGCAAGATGGCCGAATTCATGGACCGGGGCGAAGACGCGGCGGTGGTCGATTTTCAGAACCTGGGGGAGTTGACAAAAAACGCGCATCCGACCTGGGACCATTTTCTGCCGTTGGTCTACGCCTTGGCCCAGCGTGACGAAACGGATCGCGTGCATTTTTTCAATGCGGGGTTCGATCTGGCGTCCATCTCCATGCGTTCGGTAATCCTATGCAACTGAGAACCACTGACGACCCTTCCCGGGGATCCGATTAGACCGCAACAAACCGAGTCCCTTGGGCTGACACAAGAGAATGGGTCCTGCCGGGAAAGTACGCATGTTCTATTCAGCCGTCAGGTGCAGCTCACCGGCCATCACCCTGGGAGACAATCATGAATTCACTATTTTACTTCAAGCTATATCTGCTCACCATCCCTGTCTTTTTTCTCATCGATATCATCTGGCTGGGATACCTGGGTCGCCCTTTCTACAAACAACAAATCGGTTTTATTCTCAGCGACCAGGTCAACTGGACAGCGGCCATCGCATTTTACCTGATCTATATCATCGGCATTCTGGTGGTTGCGGTGGTACCGGCCCTGGCCCAAGGGTCCATCAGGCGGGCAGTCGTGTGGGGTGCCCTGTTCGGCTTTTTCACCTACGCCACCTATGACCTGACCAACATGGCCACCATCAGGGGGTGGCCCCTGGCCATGGTGGTCGTGGACATCCTTTGGGGGACCCTCTTATGCACCCTTGTGGCCGCCGGCAGTTATTATGCGGGGCGCTGGCTTATGGGCTGAACGCACTGCACATCGATCTGGTCCGTGCAGCGGCAGCCGATGTACGTGATGGATATCCGCACTGATGAGCGTCTTCAACGATTGGAAGACAGGCCCCTGGCCCCTTGACTGCGCGGATCCGTGAATCCACCAGATATCAACCAACCCACCGTAATTATTAATATAATTAAATATTCCAGCAATATAGACATCTTTTGGAGGGGACGTTCGCTGTGCAGGCAAACCATTAACCTGTTGACCCTCCTTGCGCTGATTGTTATGAATGAGTAGCTATCTTTTGACTCGCACCAGTGGCTTTATCTTAACGCGGGATGATGTTCATACATGGAAGATACCGACCAATTGCCCTTTGTGCTGGAAAACGCTCCCCTCAAGCAGGATAACACCGGGCATGTTTTTCCTGATCGTTATGCGATCAAAGAGGTGGGAACGGACCGGGCATTGACATGCTTTGAAGCGCCCAACCTGCAGGTCATCATCAAAGCGGGCCTGACCGTCACTTCATCGGCTGCACGCAAAGCCCCTCCGGGAACCATTTATCTGGACGGAGCCGCCCAGGCGGAACCCTTTCTGGATCACGATAAAAAAGTCTACAACCTGGACCATCATGAAGGCTGCGTCCGCACCTTCACCCTGGCCACCTGCGAGCAGGCCCTGATCATGTGTGTGAAGGGTCTGGACTTGCGGGACCGGGAATGGAAGATTTTTGCCAACGAACCGGATCTTGACACCATCCTGGCCATCTGGATCATCCTCAATCATCAGCGGATCAACAACCGGGACGCCATCCACCGGCGATCCCTTTTCGCGCTGGTCAGGCTGGAAGGGATTATCGATGCCCTTGGCCTGGAACTTCGGGAACTCAGCGGCCTACCGGCTGATCTGCTCCAGAAACTGATGCGGGTCATCGACCGCCTGCGCATGGAAGAACTGGAACTGAAGAAAGCCGGGGAGTGGTCCAAAACCGATTTCCTTGCTTATACCGTCGGCGTGTTGCGTAAGTTGGATCAGTTTCTGATCAAACTGGGTGAACTGGATGATTTCAAGGGAGTCGAGGAACTGGCCCGAATCGAGCTGACCAACAATCGCATTGCCGTGGTAGTGGCTTCGGATCTCGGCATCTACGAGCTGGAACCCCACCTGACCAAACTCTATGGCAACCGACTGGGATGGGTGGCCCTGCGCAGAGGCAAAAACGACTACACCCTCAGACAGATGGACCTGTTCATGCCGGTAAACCTGGAGGATGTGTATCAGCGCTTGAACTTCATGGACCCGGCGGTCAAGGGTCGCATTAACGTCAGCCGCTGGGGGGGATCCGGAGATATTGGCGGCTCGCCCCGAGACCTCGGCACCCGGCTGTTGCCCGGAGAAATTGTTTCGGCCTGCCGCGATGTCATCGAAAAGCGCAGCGACATTCGCCATGTGAAACGGTTTTTGTCCAGCGCCGCATTTTCAATATTGATTGTCATCGCCGCCATTGCCACCGCTCAGAACTGGGAACCGGCCCGGTGGCTGGGCCGGGAAGCGCTCGGCGAGGTTTTCCTGAGTCCGGTCGTCGGATTCCACACCGCGCTCTTTTCTTTTACCTTCATTATGCTCGGCATCGTGGCCTTGCGCCGGCCATGGCAGTTTGGGATGATATTGCCGGCCGGAAGAGACTGGTGGCGCCTTCTGCCCATGGCCATCATCTGCGGATTTACCGGTGACATCCTGGTTCCCGCCAAGACGATGTTTACCGCAGACCCCGTGGTAGCCTGGACGATTGCCCTGGTTTTGATCCCCCTTTCACTGGAACTGTTGTTCAGGAGTCTGGTGCACGGCATGATGGCCCAGCTGGCAACCATCCAAGACTGTGAAAGCCGGTGGTTCTTCTCCGGCCCCACCATTGGATCGGCCCTGCTGTATGCGGCCACCATAGGTTTCCAGATGACCATGATGGCAGACAATCCGATGGCAATCCTGACCAATGGCATCCTGATCAAGTATATCGCTGTGGCCGCCATATTCGGCTTGGCTGCCGGAATGATCCGGGAACGGTCGCACAGCCTCCTGCCGGCCTGGCTGTTTCACGCCGCAGCCGTGGCAACGTCGCTTTTGGCCTATGGACCGGCTTGACAGAGACTTAAGCATTGGCGCCACCCCACCGCAATAGATTACGGATGAGGTTTTTCAGTTCGCGCATCTCAACACTGTCCTCTCCCGTATCATACCCATCACCAATCGCTGGAAGCGATTTGACAACCGGTTTTAAGTGTTTGGATGCATGATAGATCCGAACGATTCTGCAGGCAGGCGGTTGTACCGTTTCTTTTATCATGAGTCGACGCGATGAAGTTGAAAAAGACGCCTGTTGACCTGGACGGCAACGATGGAAACATCCATATTCTGAGGAATCGTCACGGCAATCCGGAAATCACCGCAAGTACAGTCGCGGATCTGATGAGGGGGTTGGGGTGGATTCACGCCAACGACCGCCAGATGCAGACCCTGCTCACCCGCATCCTACTCCAGGGCCGTGCCGCCGAACTGCTCAAGGCTGATGAAGGCCTGACCGAGATCGACATCTGCATGTGGCGGATTAATTTTCTACCGGATCCGCAGGAACAGGTCGCACGGATTGGACCCGGCGCACGAAAGGCCCTGGATGCCTACTTGAGCGGATTCAACGACTGGATGGGTGACAACGGGCCGGTGTTTGAATTCAAACTGATGGGGTATCGCCTTGAGAGACCAGGTTGCGCTTTCGCCTCCCCTTGTGACGTCGGCGGTCGAGTGGCTCAACCGGCTTCCCCGCTTCAATGCCTCGAACAACTGGGCCGTGGCCGGCCGTCACACCCGCTCCGGCTTTCCAATATTGTGCGGCGATCCCCATAAGGAAGGTCACTATTTGGTGATCGGATGGTCGGGAGCCAGAGGATGCGGGGCAGAGATTTTTGACACGCTGTTTGAGGTGATGGCCGCACAACATGTGAAAGCGGCCATGACGCTTTTTCGACAAGTGAAAGCCGTTGCCATGAACTGGGTCTTTGCCGATTCCGGGGGAAACATCGGCTATCATATGACGCAGACTCAACCGGTGCGATGCCCTTCGAGTCCGTATATAGGGCCATTGTCGACGTGGTTTTCGGCGACCACGGCTTCGGACGCGAGGTGGTGAACCATATTTTCTCGGAAACCAGCCTGTTCAACGACTATTACGCCAACCTGGACCGCATTCTGGAAAAGCAGTCATCGGCATGGTTCGACGGGCAGACCAGAGAAGCGCTGTTCAGGCAGGGTATCAACGCAGGACTCCGTGTAGAACCGGATTCATACGGGAACACCCGATCGATCACCTTGGCCCACCTGTTGTTCGGCGGCCGGTTGCCAACGTTCCTGGGATTCGATTACGGTCCGCTTATCCTTTCCGGGTGCAGGGCAACCATCCCCCAGGGCCAGATATTCAAAAATGCCGGGCGGCTGACTACGTTCAGCCCCACTTATCGCTTCATTGCCGATATGGCCACCGATGAGATCCACACCAACCTGGCCGGTGGCCCATCGGATAGACGCTTTTCCCGATGGTATGTCAGTGACCTCAAAAACTGGTATGAAGGAAATTACAAAGTATTGCAATGAAGTCGTCGCGTCCGCTTTGCAGGCGGCGGCTGAGAAATGTCAGCAGATCAGACTGGATAGTTCGTGAAGGATGGGCGATCAATGCTGAGAAGACAAAATCTGATACTCATCGGCATGCCCGGGGCGGGAAAAAGCACCACCGGGGTCCTTCTGGCCAAACGCATGGGCGTGTCGTTTTTGGATACGGACATCCTGATGCAAACGGGAGAGGGCTGCTATCTGCATGAAACCATTGCCCAACATGGCTTGGACGGTTTCCGCAGCATCGAGGAGCGCTATCTGCTCTCCGTGCCGCCGGACTGCGGGGTCGTAGCCACCGGCGGCAGCGCGGTATACAGTCGGAAAGCCATGGCCCACCTCAAATTCTTGGGGCCGGCGGTCTACCTGCAGATCGATCTGGTGCCGCTGAAGGACCGCCTGGGCAATCTGGATGAGCGGGGGGTGCTGAGAATGCCCGGTCAGAGCATCGACATGCTCTACGACGAACGGTGCCCGCTGTACGAGCGCTTCGCAGACATCACCGTCTCCACGGCCGGTGCGACGCCGGATCAGGTGGTGACGCAAGTGCTGCGTCAGCTGTAGCCGGTAATAATCGTCTAAGATTCACCGGTGGACGGTTTCTTTCGATAGGCTGATTAAAGGCCGGTAGCATGAACCATCCAATGGGTAGGCTTGTGAGTGGATCCTCTCTGCTGTTGATTTTTCCTGAGATATCGGCCTAAAACAGGTTGTATCCTTTTCTATTTTTAACTTCTGCCAACCAAAGGGAGGCATCCATGAACATCGGCAGCCTTTTACCCCACCATGCGCGTTATCGCCCGGGTCACCTCGCCTTTGTCTGCGGCGAAGAACGGTTTTCCTACGCGGCCTTCAACGCTTACGTGAACAAACTGGCCAACGCGCTACTGGCCAGCGGGCTGGCCAAGGGAGACAAATTTGCCACGATCCTGCCCAACTGCACCCAGCTCATGGCGGCCTATTGGGCGGCTGCCAAGACGGGTCTGGTGATTGTGCCTATCAGCACCATGCTCAACGAGAGCGGACTCGCCTCCCTGCTGAAAAACTCCGACACCACACTGGTAATCGCCGACGCCGCTTTTGCCGGTGCGTTGGGCCACATCCGCAATGAATTACCGGCCATCGCCGATGATCGCTATGTGCTGGTGAATTCAGACGGCCGGCGTGAAGGATTCTGCAGTTATGACGAATTCGTTGGCCCTGCAAGTGAGGAAAACCCCCCGGAGATACCCATCGACGACCACGACATTTACAACATCATGTACTCCAGCGGAACCACCGGCGCACCCAAGGGAATCGTGCACACCCATTACGTTAGGGCCATGTACTGCACCATCTTCGCCGCCTCCTGGCGCATGACCCCGGAGAGCGTGGCCCTTCACGCCGGCGCTATCGTCTTCAACGGCGCCATGCTGGACCTGATGCCCTGGATGTTTCTGGGCGCCACCTACATTCTCCATGAGAATTTCAACGCCGAGGCGGTCATCGCCGACATCGAAAAGGAGAAGGTAACCCACGTGGTTATGGTGCCGGCCCAGATCATCGCCATCCTCAACAGTCCGGCCTTTGAACCGGCGAAACTGGCCACCCTGGAAATGATCCACAATGTGGGCGCACCGCTGCTACTGGAGTACAAGCACCGCCTGAACAAGGCACTGCCCGGTCGTTTCTACGAGTTGTATGGACTGACCGAGGGCTTCATGACCGTGCTGGACAAGCATGACGCCGTTCGCAAGGTGGGCTCCGTGGGAATCCCCGCACCATTCATGGAAATGCGCATCCTGGATGCGCAGGGTCGGGAATGTGCGCCCGGAGCGATCGGCGAAATCTGCGGCAAGAGTCCGATGATGATGCCCGGTTATTACAAGCGGCCGGACCTGACCGAAAAAGCGATTGTCGACGGATGGCTGCACACGGGGGATTTGGGATACGTGGACGACGATGGATTCCTCTTTCTCGTCGACCGTATCAAAGACATGATCATTTCCGGCGGCGTGAACGTCTATCCCAAGGATATCGAGGAGGTGGTGATCCGCCATCCGGATGTCAGCGAAGTGGCGGTGATCGGGGTGCCCGATGAAAAATGGGGCGAGGTGCCCATTGCCGCGGTGGTGCTCCACCGCGGGGCCGCGCTGCTGCCGGAAGAATTGATCGACTGGACCAACAGACGGGTGGATGCCAAATTCCAGCGTATCAGGGATGTGGTCATCATGGAATCGTTCCCGCGAAATGTCGCCGGAAAGATGCTCAAACGCGAAATGCGGGAGGCGTATAAGAAACCGGCTGCCTGAAATCGGCTGACGGATGTCGGAAGGCCGGGGACCGGGAATTCCCAACCAGGAAACCCTCAATCCCTGATCGTTTACGCCTCAATCAAATCGATTGAGGCGGCATGACCAGGGCCTTTCCCTCGGCCACCAGTTTGTCGTCCTGGTTCGTCCAGGTCAGGGACATTCGCACCCATTTGCGGGATTCCAGTTTTTCGATGACCTCACCGGTGCAGGTAATGGTGTCGCCGAAGTAGGTGGGCGCTTTGAATCGGGTGGTGATCTCCAGGGCCACCGTGCCCAGCCCCGGCAGCTTCATGCCCAGCACCGGTGCACACAGGCACTGGGGAAGCGCCCCGTGGGCGATGCGGGTACCGAAAGGCGTCTTTTTGGCAAACTCCTCGTTCATGTGCATGGGGTTGAAATCGCCGGAAATACCCGCAAACAGGTACACGTCCGTCTCGGTGATGGTCTTGGTGAATGAATCGGTCATGCCGATTTCCAGCTCTTCGTATGTGTAGCCCAGCTTGACGGTGTCCTTCACATCTGGCCGGAAATGGTCGATATCCATGATGGTGGCGGTGGTCTTTTTGGCAAACACCGCCTTGACCCGCAGGCCCTTGTGCATCTGGCTGACGGGAAGGCCCTTGACGATATGGACCAGCGGCGTATCGGCGCCGTCCAACTGGACCAGGGCCTGGATATACGGCGGATCGCATGGCTGGTGGGGTTCCTTGTAGCGGATGACCGTGAAGCCAGTCACCGTTCCCGTGTTCTTCACATCCACCCAGTTGTCGGAGATATCCACGAAACAACGCTCGCAGGTGGAACGGGGCGGTACAAACACCTTGCCGCAGGTGTCACATCTGAGCCCCATGATCTTTTTTTTATCCCGGATGGCCGTAATGAACCGGCTGCCCGTCCTGCCGGCAAAGTACTGGTAGGGAAGGGCCAGCTTGCCCTCCACCACGAAGCTGTCTTCGTATGTTGCGTCCATTTTATCTCCCATCACCCCACAATCTCAAAATACTTGATGTCCGTAATGGCGCCGATGCGTTGTTCGTTCCATACGGGACGCACCCGGACGCCGCGTTTGACCTTGGAGAAATCATCGGTGACCAGTTCGTGCCAGAGGGTTTCATGGCCCCTGCAGCCGTCCAGAAGAAAATGGGCGGTGATATACGGCGTTTCCCGGCTCTCCCCGGTAAGCGGATCCGGACTGGCGTAGTAGGTAATATCCGGAGTAACGATGACGCCCCCCGGACCGACCTCCACCCACTGGTCCGCGCGGACGTTGCATTCAGCACAGATTTCACGGGGCGGCAGTTGAAGCCGCTTGCAGCAAGGGCATCGGTTGGCCAGGATCTTTTTCTGTTTAAAGGCCTTGAGAAACTTTCCCATCACCGGGCCTGTGGCGAAGCGTTGGGGGATGGCGATGATCTGGTTGAGCCGCAGCAGTTCTTCCTTTTCTGCCCCCTGACCGGCGGAACCCGGCGGGGTGTACTTTTTGAAAAACCGGGTCGCCTTGGTCAGCAGCCCCATATCTCCTTCAACCTTGAGCTTGCCCGATGAGAAGGCGGTCATCCCGTCCAGCTTGCCCAATGTGATCGCAATCCAGTCCTTGGCAGTGCATGTGGTGGTCACATGAGGATCGTGCATACCCTCCTTGACCTTAACCGTACCGTTGTCCACGCATACGGTCCACCCGCCGCCGCCGCTGCCGGTGATGATGTATCCGTAATTGGCCTTGATCCCGGCCACCCCCTCGGGATTGATCCGGGACTCCATGGTACCGAAGATGTCCGCCACGGAGGCCCGGGGGCCTTTGGTTTTTTTCGGCCGCGGGGTCAGCCCCCACTGGCGCAGCTCTTTTTTGAGTACCTTTCCAATGGGGCTGCGCGGGAAGTCATCTTCCAGAATCTCCACGTATTTTGGCATCTTGAACGCGGCCAGATGCTCTTGGCAGAATGCGATCACATCGTCCTCGGTCAGTTCGTCGTCCAGGGCGATGACAAACACCTTGACCGCTTCACCCATGGTGTCGTCGGGAACCCCCACCGTGGCCGCCTCCTGGATCATGGGATGGGTGGCCAGCAGGTTGTCTATCTCCTTGGGATAGATGTTCTCACCACCGCGGATGATCATGTCCTTGATGCGATCGACAATAAATATGTAGCCGTCTTGATCCATGATGCCCACATCGCCGGTATGCAGGTAGCCGTCGACGATGGTGTCGGCGGTCTCGTCGGGCCGGTTGAAATAGCCCTTCATCACCGTCTCGCCGCCGATGCAGATTTCACCGGCCGCACCACGCTTGCATTCGCTGCCGTCTTCGGCCAGGATCTTAACCTCCTGTCCGGGCAGGGGGATGCCGATGGAGCCTGTTTTTCTGACCCCGTTGCGGGGGTTGATCGTGCTGACGCAGGTGGCCTCGGTGAGCCCGTACCCCTCCACGATGGGGATACCGAAAGTCTCCTGGAACCGTTTCATGGTCGCTTCGGCAAGCGGCGCCGCCCCACAGATGCCGAATTGAAGACTGCTCTGATCGTACTTTTGACGGGTGGGGTCGGAAAGCAGGATCTGGTATACCGCCGGTACGGCCGACCAGAAGTTGACCTGGTGCCGGTCAACCACCTCCCAGAACTCGCTGGCCGAAAACTGCCGCCGCAGAACGATCTGGAGTCCGATGCCCAGGGCAAACGTACACGACAGCATGGCGTTGACATGAAACAGGGGAAGGAAAATCAGGGCGGTCATATGTTCTTCGAGATTGAGCGCCCGGGTCACCCCATCGACGTCGGCCAACACATTCTTGTGGGACAGCAGCACCCCCTTGGGATTGCCAGTGGTACCCGAGGTATAGAAAATATAGGCCGTGTCTTCGGCATCACCCGGGCAGACGACCGGGGTTTCGTCACCTTCGGCCAGCAGATCGGCGAAAGCGATGTGCTCGGGCCGGGGCTTTGCACTCACCTCGATGATTTTCTCCAGGTGAGGGCATGTTCCTCGAATCTCATCCAGAATCCGCAGGTACTGATCCTCGATGATCAGGCCGCATCCCCTGGAGTCGTTGAGCAGGTATAGCACCTCCGGCGCCTTCCACCAGCCGTTCACCGGCCCGGCCACGGCGCCGATCTTCTGGATGGCAAAATAGGCCATCAGCGTCGACGGGCTGTTTTGTACCAGCACATGGATGAAGTCGCCTTTACTAAAACCCTTTTGTTTCAGGGCATTGGCCAGAATATTCACCTGTTTGCCAAACTCCCCATAGGTCACGGTCTGGCCATAAAACTGGAGATAGGGATGGTCCGTGTATCGCTGCACGGCCGTGTCCAGATAGGTGCCCAGGTTCATGTTCTCCTCCACATCATCGGTTGTCTTCTTCTGACTTCGATCCTCTGTCTTCCGTTTTCTGCCTTCCGCCCTCTCTGTCTTACCAAGGCACCTGGCGCGTCAGCAGGGTCAGCACCGTCCACATGGTGCCGCCGAATCCAGAGGCCAGGGCCTGGTTGACCGCCCTGGGAACCTGATGACCGCCTGCCCGGCCCATGATCTGCAGGGCCGCTTCGGCCACACGCACCATAGCCGTGGCGCCGATGGGATTCGAGGCGATGACCCCGCCGGATGGGTTGACCGGAAAGGCACCGTCGATGGCAATCTCATCGTTTTCGATCATCTTCAGATGCGCGTCGCCATCCAGCAGGAGAAATTCCCGCAGCCAGTCCGCCCCCCACCAGCTGGACGGGTCGTACATCTCGAACAGGTCGATCTCCCGGCGTGGATTACTGATGCCGCAGCGTTCGAACAGTTTTTGGGCCGCATAGCGGTGCGTGGTGAGTACCGGCGCATCGCCGAACAGGCAGAACATCTCTTCGCGGTGGGCAGTCACGTGATCCTTGATCCATGCGGGCTGATCGCACAATTGGTTGGCCTTGTCCTCCGCGGCGAAAATCATGGCGCAGGCGCCGTCGCTCTGGGAACACATGTGAATCATGCGCAGCTCTCCGACCAATGCCGGGGAGTTGACGGCCAGGTCGTCGGCCTGGTCGAATGAAAGATTAAGCCGCCGGTGGGCCTTTTCGTTTTTCATGGCGTGCTTGTCCATGATAATGCGATAGCTCATGGCCACCTTCTTGGCCCGCTCCTCACCGAATTCATCGATCATTTGCGCCGCGGTCACGCCGGTGAGGGCACCGGTCTGAAGCTGCCTGCCCCAAAGGGGATCGGCCATGTTGGTAATCCCGCCGGTGGTATGCCCCTCCTGGAGTTTTTCGAAACCGATGGCCATGACCACGTCGTGGAGGCCTGAGGCCACCAGGTGGTCCGCCGCACACACCAGCGTCGCGCCGGTGGTGCCGCCGGTGGTCACCCGCAGGCACTCCTTGCCGTAGGCACCGGTGCCCAAAGTGTGCCACAGGTCCGGCTGGTGGACCATTTCGAACAACTCCATGTTGCCGTGGACGATGCAATCCACCTCGTCGAGGGTGATGCCGGCATTGGCCAGCGCTTCAACCACCGCCTCGTGAATCATCTCCGGCTGGTTCACCTCTTCGCGGTGGCTGGAGTAAACCGACTGTCCGACGCCGACGATGCCGACATTTCTGTTTTTCTGCATGGTTTGCCTCCTTTATCCCCGCACCAGCGTGACAACGGAATGGAACTGCCCGGCCGGCCCCATCACCCCATGGGCCAGGGCGGCAGAAGCATTTTCAACCTGGTGGCCGTCAGCCTTGCCCATGAGCTGCAAGGCGGCTTCGGCCGCACGGACCAGCCCACCGAGTATCATCGGGTTCCCGGCCAGGGTTCCACCGGACGGGTTGACCACCGGTTTGCCGCCACCGGTGCGGCTGACAGCCATGCCACCGGTGCCCGCGTCGCAAATACCCAGACCTTCGAGCCACATGGGCTGCTGGTAGGCGTATAGGTCTGACACCTCGACCACGTCGAATGCAGTTTTCGGATCGGCGATGCCTGCCCGTCGGTAGGCGCGCCGGGCCGCTTTTTTCAGTGCGAAATTGGATGCCAGATCCCGGTCGCCCAGGAAAAAGGAGTCCATGCAGTTACCGACGCCGGTAATCCAGACCGGTGCGTCGGTGAATGCGCTGACGCGTTCTTCGGCCGCCAGCAGCAAGCCAACGGCACCGTCGGAAACCGGGTAGGCGTGAAGCTGGCGGATCGGATCGGCCAGCATGGGAGAGCGCATGACCTGTTCGGCGGTAACCGCCTCAATCCCAGGCAAACGATCGTTTTTCAGCGCATTTTCCCGCGATCGCACCACCACTGCGGCCAGCTGCCTGTCAGTAAGGCCCGACTGATCCATGTATGCCTGGGCCTGGAGTCCGGCGGCCGCGCAATAATCCAACCCCACAGGCCGGGTGAAGAAAGGATCAAAGGCGACGTGGGTGACCATGTTTCGGCTTTTGCCCTGGGATTCCTTGCAGTGACCGACAATCAGGACCACATCCACATGCCCCGACTGGATGGCGGCAAGGCCGTAGTAGATGGCCTGAATGCCCTCCTGGGCCACCTTCTCCTCACACCCGAAATGTGCGCCCAGGACATCGGTCATGGCGTTGTCTGAAATGGTGCGCGCATCGAAAATATCGTCCGACACGCTGATGGACATCCCAATGCCCTGGTCTTCGGAAAAATCGACGCCGGTCTGCGCCTGGATCGATTCGAGCACTTCCAGGGCCATTCCCTGGAACCGCTCGGTCCATTTGTCCGGTTCATAGGTAGTTTGTGCCACCGCACAAATACCCACGCGTCTTGCCATATCCATGGTCCTCCTTGAAAAGGGTGTTTAAGAAGATTGAGGCGTTCTGAAATTCCGGATAACGTCAGCCGGCGTAGCAGTTCCAGAACATGTTGTTTCTGATCGCACGGATGATGCTGTCTTTATCCCGGGCACAGTCCATTTCCACCCAGGCCCGACCGCATCCCTGAAGGGTGTGGGAATCGTCTGTAGCCACCTTGGGGAAAGGGATCTCATCGATTTCATATTCCGGTGTTCGGAATCCCTTGGTGGTGACTTCCACCGCGTCGAGCGGCAACCGCCCGGCCACGACGTTGATGCGTTGGATCACCTTGACCACGGGAAGATCCAATTCCGCCGGGTGATTGAAGATGTGCAGGGTATCGTGATCGCCGTCGATTCGGTTCACATGCAGGTAGCCCTTCTCAAAAACGGTCAGTTCCAGCCCGGTGAAGACGATCATCCCGGTGTCGAGATGTTTCACCCGGTCGTAACATCCGCCGCGAACCAGGTGATCGTGGTCGGTAAGGGCGATAAAATCGAATCCCAATCCGGTGTATATGGAAACGGCCTGATCGATGGACAGGTTTCCGTCCGAGCAGGTGGTGTGCAAATGCAGTGCGCCTTTTAGATGCATGGCTGCTACCTGAACAGCTTTTCGATGCCACCGACGATGAAGTCTGTCGCATCCTTCCCGATGGTCTTCAAATCCTTGGATCGGTCCTGCCAGATCAGGTACTGGTAGGCGATGCGTTCGAACATTCCCATGATGCTCGTGGCCATGACCTCGGCAGAAAAATCACTTTGAAACCGGGCGCCCTGGTTGTCGCAAACCCGGATCAAGGCCTGGCATACATCATCGATCAGCTTGTCAAAAATCTTCTTGCGATGGGCTTCGACAACATCGCTCTGCCCCACCGACTCTCTGAAGATAATTGCCAGGCTTTCCGGATGATTGGGGCAGAATTCGTCGAAAAAAATCCGGCCGGCTTCCCGAATACCCGCCAGGGAGATATCCGTTCGCGCAAAAGCCGATCCCAGCATGCTGCGCAGATCGAAGCCGATCTGACCGAGCAGCTTGACCAGCAGGTCCTCCTTGTTCCTGAAGTAAAAATAAAGGGTCCCCACGGACACCTCTGCCGTGTCGGCGATTCTCTCCATGCTGGCTTTGTGGTACCCCTCGGTGGCGAAAAGCGTCTGCGCCGCGCCGAGGATGGTTTCCAGACGCTGTTCGCGTTCCCGCTGCCGACGAAGAGCGCTTTTTGATAAGGGCGCCGTCGTCTCCTGCATGTCCTTCTTTTTTCTCATCGCCTCTCCACCATGTCAGGAAAATGTGGTCATCATTGGCCAAAGCGATCGTTGCCCGGATCTACACCTGCCGCATCGCCGGTGCGTCTATAGCGGTGTGTTTATGCCCGTGTGTTTATAATCGATCATCGGCACAACCGCGTTTACACGGATTAAAGCTTTCCCAGTGCCGCCTCCCCGATCTTCACCCGGGCGATTTCCGTGGAGACGCCGGCAATCTGACCGTACTTGGCACACCGGTAGGCCTGCTCGGCTGCCCCGCCGGACCGGTAGCCTGTTCCAGATAGAATCTGCAGCGCCTTGCCGGCTATGGTTTCTGCCGCTTCGGTGCAGAACACCTTGGCGCACAGGGTCAACACGCCGGACGCCTTGGGATCGTCATCGGCCACCCACGCCGCCCGGTATGCATATAGCTGGGAGGTCTGATAGAGCGTGAGCATGTCCGACAACTTGAAACCGACCTCCTGGTAGGCGATGATCGGCCGTCCACCGGACCGGTGGGTTTTTGCATAATCCCGCGCCGACTCAAAACTGCCTTTCATCATTCCCAGCGCAGCGGCGATGAGGATCTGATTCTCCCACATTTTCAGCGTGTCCAGCCATTGGCTGTTTTCAAAGGGCCCGATGATGCGGCTTATCGGCAGCCTGCAATGGTCCAGTTCCAAGCCGCAGATGGCCACCCCGTTGTACCCCATCGTATCCATCCGCTCGGTCAGGATCAGGCCAGGTGCCTCTTTTTCGATCAGGAAAACACCTGTCTGGCCATCGAGACGGCCTACCACGGCAAACCAGTCGGCCAGCGGTCCGTTGACGACGTGGCTTTTGGCCCCGCTGACGTCGATCAACCCGCCATCCCGGGTGGCGGTGGTTGCCAGAGGATCGTTCTCTACATTCATGGACGTTTCGGAAAGCGCGACGGCACCGACAACCTCGCCTGCCGCCAGCCGTTGCATGATTCCTTTCTTGACCGCCGATGGGTCCCCAGCATTCAGGATCCGCCCAAAAAGACGCGCGCTCATCTCCACGGACAGAAAAATGGAGGGCGAGATTCCGGCCACTTGCTCCATGGCGGCCATTAAGGCCAACGATCCGCAGACCGGGACGTCGTCTGCATGCAATCCGATGTTCAGGTACCCTAAAGGCGCCATCGCTGATAGCGCACCGGTCAGATTCGCACGGATTGCCGGGAGATCGCCCGATTCCAGGCTGCGTTCTTTTGCAAAAGCAGTCATCACCTCCTCGACGCGGGAGAAAAAGGCCTTTTCACTATCGGAAAAATCAAAATTCACGCGAGACCTCCTCGCAAACGCCTAACCAATTCCAGCATTTCTGATCCCTCAATGCCCCAGTCAACCCTCACATGAGTTTCGAAATGATCATTTTCTGAATTTCCGAGGTACCGCCGCCGATGGGTGCCAGCCGGGTATCCCGGAAAATACGCTCGACATCGAACTCATGGGTGTAGCCGTATCCACCGTGCAGGGTGACCGCATCGTTGGTGACAGCCAGGCTCCAGTCACCGATAAACAGCTTGGTAATGGCCGCTTCCAGGTGATTGAGCGGACGCCCCTGATCCTTGCACCAGGCGATCCGATACACCAGCGTCCGGGCAGCCTCCCCGAAAATGCGGATATCGGCAAGCTTGTGCTTGATCGCCTGGAATGCTCCGATGGGCCGGCCGAACTGGATGCGCCCCTTGGCGTAGTCGGTACATTTTTTGAGGATGTAAGTGGTAACGCCCACAATTGGTGCCAGCAGGGCGCTGCGATCCCATTCCACGGTCTGCATGGCGTAGTGAAATCCCTCGCCTTCCTTGCCAAGCAGGTTTTGGGCGGGGATCTTGCAATCCCTGAACACCAGCTCACTGGTCTGGGAAGACCGCACGCCCATCTTGGTCAGCGGCCGTCCAGCGGAAAATCCAGGGGTGCCCTTTTCGACGATGAATGCGCTGATGCCGGCATGGGCCAACTCAGGGCTGGTCTTGGCATAGACCACAGCCACATCGGCGATGGGGCCGTTGGTGATCCACATTTTCGTACCGTTTAGCACATAGGCCTCACCTTGCTTCTCGGCCGTGGTCGTCATCGACGCGACATCGGATCCGGCATCCGGCTCGGACAAGCCCATGCAGCCGATCCATTCACCCGAGGCGAGTCTGGGGATATAGCGTTTACGCTGGGCCTCGGTGCCGTTGCGAAACAGCGTGTCCCCGCACAGGAACGTGTGGGCGCCGTAGGCAAGGGTCAGCCCGCCGTCCACACCGGCTTCGCCCAGGGCTTCTCCGGCCAGCACCGTGGTGACCACATCCGCACCTTCACCACCGTATTCTGTCGGAAAGTGAAGTCCCAGCAGGCCGAAATCCCCCATCTTGCGGAAGGATTCGAAATCGAAGGCCTCCCTGCGGTCGTGTTCCTGGACACGGGGGACGATTTCCTTTTTGGCAAACCGGATCACCTCTTTCTTAAACATGAGCTGTTCTCTGGTAAACGAAAAATCCATCTTCTTTTTACCCCTTATTATCCGGCAGGCGGTAACTTTTCGATATCAAGCGATAAAGATAAAATGAAGGGAATTATTAATCCGAATTAAATTCAATCTTTTATTTTTTTCAATTAGATGATCGATTTTCCCTTGTCAAGGATAATATGAAGGAAATTATAAATCCGAATCAGATTCAACAACTACTTGCAATTCACGTCGTGCGTTGCTTGACAAGGCATCATCCCTATATTAACAAAATTAGTGTTCACCTTCACCGTTCCCATCAATCTTCAATCGACATGGCCCGTTCCACCGGATGCGAAGCCCCGTTCCGGCTGATCCGAACCGGGCCGCGGCCAGCGTGTCGGGTCATGGATTGACGCACCGGGCATGCATCCTCACAGAACCCTGACCAGAAGGGTGAAACGCAAGACGGAAAACGAGGGTAAAACCATCAAGTAACGGGAGACTGGAAACATGGCACAACAGATCGCAGACCGCCGGGACATCGATTTTGTCCTCTACGAGCAATTGAACGTCGAGCAGCTGTTTAAATCTGTAAAATACCGGGAGCTTAACAAGAAAATGGTGGACATGGTGATTACCGAAGCGCGGGCTTTTGGCATCAAAGAAGTGCTGCCCACCCAGGCCGAAGGGGACAAGGCCGGCGTTGCTTTCGAAAACGGCAAAGTCACCGTCCCGGAATGCTATCGCCGCCCCTACCAGTTGATGGTTGAAAATGGGTGGACATCCCTTGCCGAGGATCCGGCAATGGGGGGCCAGGGACTGCCCCACATGGTCATGCGCGCCGCCTACGAATATTTCTACGGCGCCAATTGGGCCATGGTGACCTATGCGCTGGAGGGTCACGGCACCGGCAAGATGATCGAATTGTTCGGCACCGACAAGCAGAAAGCGCTGTTTTTGGAAAAACTCTACACCGGAAAGTGGGGAGGAACCATGGATCTCACCGAACCCGAGGCCGGGTCCGACGTGGGCGCCCTGACCACCTCAGCCAGACGGCTCGATGACGGCACCTATGCCATCACCGGCAACAAGATCTACATCACCAACGGTGAACACGACCTCACCGAGAACATCATCCACCCGGTGCTGGCACGCATCGACGGTTCCCCGGCGGGAACCAAGGGCATTTCCATCTTCATCGTCCCCAAAATCTGGGTCAATGCCGACGGCAGCCTGGGTGAAGCGAACGACATCGTCTGTACCGGTACGGAGGAGAAGATGGGCATTCACGGCAGCGCCACCTGTGCCACGTCTATGGGCAGCAAGGGCGTTTGTCGGGGTCTCTTGCTGGGAGGAGAAAACGCCGGCATGAAAATCATGTTCCATATGATGAATGAAGCCCGGCTGGATGTGGGCTTCATGGGGTTTTGCAATGCCACGGCAGCCTTCCTTCATGCAGTGAACTTTGCCAGGGAGCGCATCCAGGGAAAAGACCTGGCCGACGAGAAGTCTTCCGACCCCCCCCCGCGTGCCTATCATCCGGCACCCCGACGTGCGCCGCATGCTGCTGTGGATGAAGGCCCATGTTGAGGGCATGCGAAGTTTCATCTATTTTGTGGCCCGCTGCTTTGACCTGGCCGAGTGTGCCGCCGATGAAAAGGAACGCGGGCGCAACGACGATCGCATCGCCCTGCTCACCCCGTTGATCAAGGCCTACTGTGCCGAACGCGGATTCGAGGTATGTATCGAGGCCATGCAGGTGCACGGCGGATGCGGTTATACGGCGGACTACCCGGTGGAGCAGCTGGCAAGGGATTGCAAGATCGCCTCCATTTTCGAGGGCACTGACGGCATCCAGGCCATGGATCTGCTGGGACGCAAGCTGGACCTCAAAAAGGGAGCAGTGTTCATGGATTTTATCGATGACATTAAACACACCATCGGACAGGCCAAGATTACCGATGCCATCACCCCCCTGGCGACGACGCTGGAAGCAGCCGTAGCGCAGCTTGGAGAGACCGCCAAGGTCATCGGCAGGCAGGCGGTTAGCCCGAAGTACAAGATCGCATTTGCATCTGCACATCCCTTCATGATGGCCATGGGGGACGTGATCATGGGGTGGATGCTGCTGTGGCGAGCGGCTGTGTCGGCACCCAAGCTTGAGAAGATTGTTGACGGGATGGACAATGAGAAAAAGGCCGTAACGCTTGAGAGGGACAAAAATGCCGCCTTTTACGACGGTCAACTCCAGAGCGCCCGCTATTTCATCAATGCAGTGCTGCCGGTCACGCTGGGTCGCCTGGCTGCCGTTCGCGCCGGTGATGAAGCGGTAATGGAAATCACTGAGCGGGGTTTTGGAGGCTTATAGACCGCTTCTTCGAAAAGCACACATCAGCCAATCAGCTTGCATACCGGACAAATCGACCAAACAGGAGAAGACCATGAAAGATGTCGTCATCGTTTCAGCCTGCCGGACCGCGATCGGGGCCTTCGGTGGAACCCTCAAGGAATCCAACGCGGCGACCATCGCCAGCGTCACCATGAAAGAGGCGGTCAAGCGGGCCGGCATCGATCCGGCCATTATCGACGATGTGCGTTACGGCTGCTGCATGGAGCCTGCCGACGCCCTGAATGTCAGCCGTGTGGCCGCACTACTGGCCGGCATTCCCGACACCGTGACGGCCGTCACCATCAACCGCGTGTGCATTTCCGGGATGGAGGCGGTGATTTCGGGTATGGCCATGATCCAGGCGGGCATGGCCGACGTCATCCTTGCCGGCGGCGTGGAGCACATGAGTGGCGTAGCCTACCAGGTTCCCAATGCCCGCTGGGGATGCCGACTGCAGGACACCGTCTTCGTAGATGCCATGATTCACGCCCTGCACTGCGGCTCCCACATCATCCCCCACCCTGAAGATGGCCCGGTGGATGCCACACAGCCGCCGCTGAGCATGTGCGTGGGCAAGCCCTACATCATGGGCCAAACCGCTGAATTCATCGCTCAGCACATGGACATTTCCCGCAAGGAGATGGATCAGGTGGCGCTGAAAAGCCAGAACAATGCCGAGCGCGCCAACAACGACGGTTCATTCGAGGACGAGATCGTACCCATGGAAATCCCCCGGCGCAAGAAGGAGCCCTTACTTTTTAAGCGGGACGAGCATTTCCGCCCCGGTTTGACCATGGAACAACTCGAAAAACTGCCACCGGCCTTCGTATCCAAGATCGGCAAGGTCACCGCCGGCAACGCTTCGGGCATCAACGACGGCTCGGCTGCCATGGTGATCATGTCCGCCGACAAGGCCAGGAAGCTGGGCATTCAACCGCTGGCTAAAATTGTCGCCACGGGCCGTGGTGCCTGCCATCCGTCGGTCATGGGGCTCTCCCCGGTGCCTGCCGTCAGAAACCTCATGGACCGCCATGGCATGAAAATCAGCGATTTCGAATTGGTTGAGGTCAACGAGGCCTTCGCGGCCCAATATATCGGCTGTGAGCGTGAGCTGAACCTGAACCGCGACATCACCAACGTCAATGGTTCCGGCATCGGCCTGGGCCATCCGGTGGGCGCCACCGGCTGCCGAATCATGGTGACGCTGCTCTACGCCATGAAAAACCGGGGCCGGTCGTTTGGGATGGCCACACTGTGCGGCGGCGGTGGCGTGTCCATGGCCTGTGCCATCGAAAGCATGTAATCGGTCAACATATCCAGCCAGGTTAAATCACCTTGAAAAAGACCACGGCCAGGGAGTTTTTCCCGTCGTCGATTTACGAAGCGGTTTTTATCCTAAACAAAAGCGACAGGGCGAAAGCGTGACAGCCCGACGCTTACCGCCGCCACCACCTCCTGTAACTTACTACCACAGTTTTTGAGACCGATGTTGAATTGCCGGACGCATCGATGGCAGTAATCGTGATGACATTGGTGCCGTATTGCAGCCGGAGATTATTAGCCTGCCACTGGGTCGTCCCGACCGCCACTCCGCTGCCGCCACGGTTGTTTTTCCAAACCACTTGCTCCACGCCCTGATCGTCCCATGCGAGACCAGACAGATCGATCCTGAATTTACTCTGAGTAATGGAATCTGCAACCGGATTCTGGACGGCCAGCGTCGGTATGGTGGTGTCTTTCACTGGCTCCACCGGCGAATCCACGACGACCTGACACGTATCCTTGCTCAGCAAGCCACCACTATCCTTAACGGTGAGTTCGAAACTCAGGGAGCCCCCTTCGCTGGTCCCATCAGGAGCCTCGAAGCTTGGTTTGTCAGCGCTGGCATCAGACAATTCTACCGGCACGCCGTCTGTTTGGCGCCAGCGATAGGAAACGATCGTGTCTCCATCGGTGTCTGACGACAGTGAACCGTCCAAAATAACATCTTCGCCGACACTGACACGTTGGTCCGGGCCCGCGTCTGCCAATGGTGGTGTGTTAGTCCAAACGACGGTGACCAGACAAGTGTCCGAATCTTGCAGACCGCCAGTATCCCTGACAGTGAGTTGAAAGGTCAAGGAAATCCCTTCGGGCCCGGCGTCTGGCGCGTTAAATGATACCTTCGACGACCGACTCTCGGAGAGTGCAACCGTGGGTCCCTGCAATTGCTGCCAATGATATTCAACGATTCCGTCATCCGGGTCGACTGAATTGGCCGCATCCAACGTTGCCAAGGCTCCTTCGCTGACGCTCTGCTCTCCACCCGCGTCGGCAGTGGGCGGAACATTCACCCAGGTTACATTGATAATACAAGTGTCCACGGTGGTTAAACCATTGTAGTCGGTCACGGCCAATTCGAACACCAGGGAGGTACCCGAGGAATCTACATTTGGTGCTGTAAAGGCAGATTCTGGTCGGTCGGGCGTGCTTAGCACAACGCCTATGCCTTGGGTTTGACGCCATTGATAACTGGCAATCCCGTCATCCAGGTCAATGGAGTTATTTCCGTTGAGCGCAACCGTCCGGTTTTCTTCGACGGTTTGATCGGGGCCGGCATCTGCAGTGGGTGGCTGGTTAGCAATCAAAACATCTTGTGAAAAAGTTGCCCTGATTTCATGGTCGGCGATTACCGCGGCAAACGTATAAGTACCGAGCGCGCCCATGGAGATACCATCCACCAATACATCTTCCATATGGTAACCGTCGCTCGCCACAAACGAGAATTGCTGACTCGATCCGTGGTTCACCTTCACCATCCCCGCCGGTATAATGCTTCCGTGATTCGCTGCGGAAGCCGAAAGGATATGCGAATCAATGGCAAACGTGGCCTCGATAGAATGGTTGTCTGTAACTTGATTGAACGTATACAATGAAACCGCACCCACGGATGCGCCGTCCACCGCGACATCTTCAACATGATACCCTGTCTCGGGCGAAATCGTGAAGACTTGATCAGATCCTTCGGCAACGATAGCCGTACCTCCGGGTGAAATGGATCCATGATCACCTGCCGAAGCTGCAATGGAGTAGGTCTTCGTTTCGGGCGATTGAGAAAAATATGACACTTCCGCAGAATCTGCACTCTCTGAGGCACCAACATAGGCCCGCACGACAAAAAAATAGGCGGTGTCCCAGTCCAGGTTATAGAGCGTGCCGGAGGTAGCTTGCCCTGTCCAACAAGGCTGGCTGTGATCGTATGACTGTCCTTCTTTTCGCTGATAGATCCGGTAGCCATCCGGGGCTGGGTCGTTGGGATCCCAGGCCAATGTTACTTCAGCTGTCTGGGGTACGGTGTAGGTATCAGCGGAAAAGCATACGCCGGAAGCAAAATGAACCATTCCTATGGTGAGCGCAAATAAGACAAAGGTGTTGAACGGGATGTTAAACCGTTTTGACATGCTGCTATCCTCCGTGGATAAAAATTCGGACAACCGGTGAATCCGCGGAGGATGCAACCGTTTGCCTTCGGCGGCCCTGCTACCCTGTCTTCTGGAAATCAGAAGATTTAGGCCAGTGGCTTTGCGTCCCATCCTTTCGGGTGGTTTGCCATTATCGAGCAGTTCGGTGTAAACTGTCGGTAGCTTACGTTTAAGCAACTACAGTGCCAATAATGCAGAAACCACAACATGCTGTATAGAACCGCTTAAATTTAAATCCTTTTTGGCAATTCAGTTGGCGGGCAGGCCCCACCCCAGGAAGTAGATGCTGAGCTTCCGGCGTGCAAAAAAAGTCACAGTTCAAATCATTCAACAGAGAAGGAATGCATCCGATTTGCCGGTAGGGTGGGGATCTGTTAACAGGTGGCAGATGTGGCTCTTTTGTGAGGGAATGAAAGAAACGACTACCTGGCCGTCACGATCATCCCGACTTTCAGCATCTTGACAACCCGCTACAGCCATGCGAGTGTGCCGCTGTAGGTGCCTATTCAACCTTTATCCACAAGGTGGATTGCCTGATATGGACACCCTCCCCACCAACCAATTAACCATTCTTTTTGCCGATATCGCAGGCAGCACCCGCCTTTACGACACGTTTGGCGATTTCAAGGCACGGGAACTGATTTCCGACTGCCTGACCCAACTGAAAGAACTGGCCAGGGAAAATGATGGAACCGTCATCAAAACCATTGGCGACGAAGTGATGTGCACCTTTTTGACACCCAACCAGGCAGCCGAGACCGCCAGGCAGATGCATGAAGAGGTCTCTTTTGATCCAAAAATGGTCCAGGCCAACATCCGTCTGAGGATCGGATTTCACCACGGAGAGGTGATCTGTGAGCCCGAGGATGTGTTTGGGGACGCAGTGAACGTGGCCGCACGCATGGTGGAGTTGGCGAAAAGCGATCAGATTGTCACCAACAAAGAAACGCTTGCATTGATGAAACTGACCCTGAAACGACGGGCCCGAATCGTTGACCGAACGCGGGTTAGGGGAAAAGATGATGTCATGGAGATCCATGAATTGATCTGGGGAAAACCCGAGCTGCTGACCATTTCCAATACCCTTACCGAAGAGATGATTGCATCGCTGACCGCGGAAAAGGATCTCCTTCAAATCCGTCACCTGCAGCAACGCATTTTAGTGGATCACGAACGGCCCATTCTGACCATGGGCCGTGGTGTTGCCAATCATCTGATCATCAACCAGCCTCTGGTTTCCCGCATGCACGCCCGCATCGAACTGCAACGAAATCGCTTCATGCTCATCGATCAGAGCACCAACGGAACATTTTTGATCCTACCGGACGAAGATCCCAGATTGCTGCGCAGGGACACCATACAGCTGGAGGGCGAAGGTTTGATCGGTCTGGGGCAGAAAGTCAGCAAAAACGACCCCATGGCGGTTCGCTACCGGGTATTGTAAACCACCGTGGTCGTCCGAAACCGGTTGCCCGAGTCGACATTGAATTCTCATCCATTTTGGGCTATGGTTTGGTCAATTTGTATTCTCGGCTCAGCACCCAGAGGATCTGTCCTTTTATCACTTAACCGCCCTAACAAGGCACCCGCATTTAATTCGACAAGGAGACGACTGAATGAAAGTAAAAATCGACAGCCAGTGCATGGGAGACAGAAATTGCAACCAGCTTTGCCCCGAAGTCTTTGAATATGACGAAGATCAGCTGCAATCCACCGTCAAATTCGACGTCATTCCCGAAAAATACGAAGACGTGGTCCGCCAGGCGGCCAGAGAGTGCGGCGCAGACGCCATCGAAGTCATTGAAGATTAACACGCCGCCAAACGATTCCATTTAAATCTTCAATCCAATCCGTGGGAGCGGCACCCGCCACATGGAAACGACCTGGCGAGGCCGCTCCACTTTTGTTGAACCGAAAAACCACTGCATTCGTGCCGCATGCCCACTAAATCGCCGGAGGTTCCTGTATGGGCAGATTCAGAGAGAGCCGGACCGCTAAAAACCTGCTGACTTCCTACGCCTTCGAATCCCAGGCGACCACCCGCTACTCATTTTTCGCCAATCAGGCCGAACGTGACGGGTACATCCAGATCGCTTCCATCTTCAAGGAAACGGCCGATCAGGAGTGCGAGCACGCCCTGCGATTTTTCAAGTTTTTCAACGGCGGCGAGCTGGAAATAACCGCCCGTTTTCTTACCGGCGTGGTCAAGAACACCTTGGACAACTTGCTGTCCGCGGCGGATTTAGAAAAATTCGTCCACAGCGACTTGTACCCGGGGTTTTCGAAAATCGGCCGCGAGGAGGGATTCGACCGGGCGGCTGACGTCTGGGACGCCATTTCCGTTGCTGAGGTGCAGCATGAAAAAACGTTTCGCGGGCTGGCCGCAAACGTGGAGACAGGCAAATCGTTCAGTCGGGAATCCAGCCGGGTCTGGCGCTGCATAAACTGCGGGTACATTCACGAAGGGCACCGGGCCCCGGAAAAATGTCCGGCCTGTGTACGCCCGTCAAACTACTTCGAAATATTTGCCCCCAATTGGTAATATCCCCGTCAGTTCTCCACGTCGCCGACTGACCGCAGGGGTGACGGCTTTTTTCTGACGACGATGCTCGCCGCCGGTCAACCCATATTCTGCCAGTGACGACCGTTCAAATCCAGCCCCAACTGACCGCCGAGGTTTACTGATGGCGTTGGGGTCGAAGTGGTGTCTGATCGCCTTGAGCAGGTCCATTTGGGTATCTCCCAGGTGGGGCTGCATCCAGGGGCTGAATAGCTTGCCGATCATCACACGGTCCACGGAGGGGCCGTTGGCTGTTGCAGGGTCTTTCCCGAAGAGAATTTCAGACGGCCATGGTCGTTAGCGGAAACGTTCTCGTCACCCACGATCCGGGTGATGGCCGAGGGTGGTCCGGACAGGTGCGTGGGCGGGTCAAATCAAGGTTTTGACCATCACCGTTGAAGACCGAAACCTGAAAAGGGTGCCGACTGGCCAAATAGTCCAGCAACCGGACGGTGGGTCTGAAAGAGGGTGTTCTTGAGGTCTTGGCAGGTATCCTTGAATAATAGGAACGTTGGGATGATGGGTTGTTGTCACCTGCAGTCCTGAAAATTTGAGGTGGGAATGGATGGCAAATTATGATAAGAACGGCGCGACCTTCAACGTTAAGGAATTTTTCAGATGCTGTCCCGATTTTCAAATGAAGTGCTCTCCCACGGTGCCGGCGCCGTACTGCCCCAGAATTTGAGCGACCACTGGATCAAGACGCTCCAAAAGCTTTGCGACGATTTTCTCGACAGCAATTTTGCCATCGATCAATGCACCGAAGCCCTTGATATGGGAGACCCTGTCCTGGTGTCCTGCGTCCACGAGGTACTCCATTTCAAGCAGAAAGCCGGTGCCGACATATCGGCTGAAGAAATGGCCGAGAAGATCACCATTTACGCCCTGTCCATTACCATGGAAACCATTCGCCGGGAGTCGGGCATCAAGATGCCCACCCCGACACTGGAAAATCTGCTCTCCATTGAAAGGATTGTCCAGTTCGGGAAAATCAACCCCGATTTCGGGCAATTCCTCAAACGGGCCTGTATTGCTCCCAAAAACGATCTGCCCGCCGAAGAAAGCTGGTTACAGCGACTCAAGAAAAAAATCCTTTCGCGCATCACCGAGGGCTGACATCGAACAGGCTTCTCTTTGCTTCATCATGGACCGGGCATCACTGTATTCCATTCTTTTTAGGGCATATGCCTTTTCTCCCTACCTGTGAAGATTCATCGGTCATCTGCGGCCATGGGCGGCCGGCATGTCCGCCGGACGCGTACGCAATGAAATTGGCTATCCACCGTGTCCACTCATGGAAATCAGTCCTCTTGCCCCACACGGTGAAGTTTGATGATATTGGTTGAACCGGCCTTGAGTCCCATACCGATCACCAGCACCACCAGGTCCCCATTCTGAAGGCAGTTTTTTCCGATAAGCAGGCTCTCACTGGATTTCACCAGACGAACGGCATTTTCGATGTCGGCGATGAACATGGGGGTAATGCCCCACAACAGCGACAGGCGGTGGTAGGTATCCATCCGCGAGGTAAATGCGTATACCGGTTTGGACGGGCGCTGCTTTGAGATCTGCTTGGAGGTCCCACCGGAAACAGAAAAGGCAATGATGCACCGGGCGTTGACCTCCTGGAGAATGTTGACGGCGCTCTGGGCCACGGCATGGGTCACCGGATCCGCGGTGTCCGAATCGTAGTGCAAATTTACCTTTAAAAAGGGCGAGCTTTCGGACTGCTCGGCGATTTTGACCATCATCTGCACCGCCTTGACCGGGTATTTACCGGAGGCGGTTTCACCGGAAAGCATCACGGCATCGGTGCCGTCGAAAATGGCATTGGCCACGTCCGACGCTTCGGCGCGGGTGGGTATGGGATTGACGCTCATGGTTTCCAGCATCTGCGTCGCGGTGATCACCGGCTTGTTTTTGCGGACAGACGCGGAGATGATTTTTTTCTGGATAATCGGCACCAATTCGGGCTGCATCTCCACGCCAAGGTCTCCACGGGCCACCATGATGCCGTCGGCGGCATCCATAATCGCCTCCAGGTTATCCACGGCCTCGGGTTTCTCGATCTTGGCAATCACCGGGATGCTTACCCCCTGCCTTTTCATGATGGACTTGATCATGTCCAGATCCTCGGCTCTCCGTACGAAGGAGAGGGCAAAATAGTCCACCCCGTTTTGGATGCCGAAATTCACATCCCGGATGTCCTTGTCCGTCAGCGACGGGGCGGAGACCATCACACCCGGCAGGTTGATGCCCTTGTTCTCCTTCAGCATGCCGCCATGGATCACCTTGCAGTTGACGGTGTCGCGGGCCTTGGATTCAACCTGAAGCCGGATCAGGCCGTCGTCCAGTAAAATGGTGTCACCGGGCCGCACATCCGCATGCAGATTCTGGTAAGTGGTAGAGACCATCTGAGCCGTGCCCGCCATGGGTGCTGAGGTGATGGCAAACGAGGCGCCGCGCTTCAGCCGCACCGGCTCACCGTTTTCCAGCCTGCCCACTCGGATTTTAGGCCCCTGAAGGTCCAACAGGATGCCCACCGAACGGTTGAGCGTTCGGGCGACAGAACGGATATTGCGGATCGCCTCGGAGTGGGTTTCGTAGTTGCCGTGGGAAAAATTCAACCGGGCTACATTGATGCCGGCTGCAACCAGCTTGTTGAGCATTTCGGGGGAATTCGACGCCGGGCCGATGGTGGCGACGATTTTGGTTCGGATGGTCATATGCAACCCTTTCTTGCCTGCCGCAGATTCCGGCAAGCGGCTTGTCTTGGATAGATGTGGGGCCAATGGCGATGTAGAAAAAAGTATCCCCTGAAAAAACGATCGTGTTTTGGCATGGGCAGTTCAACCGTGGGTTGCGGCTATCAGCCGGTTCGATAACACGTGGCCCAGGATCGCCTGGCTCTCAGCATCCAGATATGTCGATGCCCGTTTTTCGAAAAGAAGTGAGGCCGATGCGGGAAAATCGTCGTCGGCATCGTTGAAGACCAGCAGCAGGGGAATCTTGGGCAGGGGAATGAAACCCCGGCACAGGTCGCAGGCGATGTCCATCTCCGGTATGCTGCCGCCAAGGACGTCACAGGCGTTTTCAAGCGCGCTGACACCCCCTGAAAATGCCCTGGCCAGCGGCCCCTCCACGGTGTCGGTCCAGAATACCGTCAGCGGTCCGGCATCGGGGAAATCCCGATAGGCCGCCCATTCTTTTTGCTTGGGTTCAAACCGCGGACACATGATCAGGTATCGGCACACCACTACACAATCGGAAAAATCAGGTCGGCGCCCCGACTCATCCGTCATCCCGTCAGCACTCAACCGGATGGACTGGCCGAAATAGGGCACCACCACCGCGTCGCCATCCAATGTGATGCCAAGCACCTCTTCTTTTCCGTCGAACCGCATGGTTTTCAACTGTTCCAGGTAGGCGTGATAGGTTTCATGGTAAACCGAGCCGGTGGTGGTTTGACGCATTGTTGGGTTCCTCTGGTGTCTGTTGTTTCCCATCGCATTCGCTGGCGTGGACAAGGGCGGCTTCGATACTTATTTTTCCCGGATACTATGACAGCCGACAACCTCTTGGCAACCGGTTTATCGCACCAAATATTGTCTAAACGGATTTAAATCAGGCGGCATCCGGATGGCCCTCATGCCTACCGAAGAGGCCGATGCGGAAAAAGATATGAAGAACCGACCCAACGGAAATAGTCCGGTGGCCGTCCACCGATCCCGGAAGAAAAGAAAACCCATGGAGCTGGATACCATCGAGGTCAAGGGCGCCAGGGAGCACAACCTGAAGCAGATCGATGTCAGCCTGCCCAAAAAGAAGCTCATCGTCTTCACCGGCGTGTCCGGTTCGGGCAAGTCCAGCCTGGCCTTCGACACCATTTTCGCGGAGGGCCAGCGCCGCTATGTGGAATCCCTGTCCGCCTATGCCCGCCAGTTTATCGGTCAGATGGAAAAACCCCGCTATGACACCATCCGGGGTCTGTCGCCGACCATCTCCATCGAGCAGAAGTCAGCCAGCAAAAACCCCCGCTCCACGGTCGGCACCATTACCGAAATCTACGATTACCTTCGCGTGCTCTATGCCCGCATCGGCCAGCAAACCTGCATGAAATGCCACCACCCCGTGGGCAAGGGCGACGCCCAGAGTATGGTTGACCGCATTCTTGAGATGCCCGAAGGCACAAAGATTCTCATCCTGGCACCGGTCATCGACAGCCGCAAGGGGGAACACAAGGAGGTGATGGCCCGGCTTCAACGGCAGGGATACGCCCGGGTACGGGTCAACGGCGTGGTGCAGGAGATCGAATCCGTCCAGACCCTGGCCCGTTACAAAAAGCACACCATCGAAGCGGTGGTGGATCGTCTGAAAATCTCCAAAGCCGTCATTTTCAGGAAACGATTGACGGACTCGGTGGAAACCGCCCTGCGGTTGGGCGAGGGCCGCATCATCGCACACCGCATGGCCAGCGGCGACATCCCCATGAGCGAGGCCCGTTCCTGCTGCGGGGTCGCCTACCCGGAACTGGACCCGCCCATCTTCTCCTTCAACTCGCCCCTGGGCATGTGCCCGGACTGCAACGGCATCGGTGCCAAGCTGGCCATGGACGCAGACCGGGTTATCGCCGATGGCACGCTCAGCATCCGTCAGGGAACGGTCATCCCCTGGCAAGGCCATTTCACCGGCAAGGGGAAACTGAACGGCTCCTGGACGGCCGAGCAATTAAGGGCCATGGAAGAACAATGGGGAGTGGACTTCGACACACCCTGGGATCGGCTGCCCAACCGGCAGAAGCAGCTGATTCTCTATGGCTCCGGCGAGCGTGAACTGACGGTGAAATGGAATGCAGAAAAAATTCAAGGGTCATATACCACGACCTATGAAGGACTGCTCAACACCCTCATGCGCCGCTATACGCAGACCGAATCGGAAAACGCTAAAAAATATTATGGCCGATTCCTATCCACACGGCCCTGTGACACCTGCGGTGGATGGCGACTGAAACCCGAAGTACTGGCCGTAAAGATTGGCGGCAGTTCCATCATCGACGTCACCGAAATGACCATTCGGGAAGCGCAGGATTTTCTCACCGGATTGAGGCTGACCGGCAACCGCAAAATCATCGCCGATGAACTGCTCAAGGAAATTACCGGCCGGCTGGGTTTTCTGGTCAATGTGGGGCTGGACTACCTGTCACTCAGTCGCAAAGGTCCGACCCTGTCCGGCGGCGAATCCCAGCGCATACGCCTGGCCTCCCAGGTGGGATCGGAACTCACCGGCGTCCTCTACATCCTGGACGAGCCCTCCATCGGTCTGCACCAGCGCGACAACATCAAGCTGCTGGGCACCCTGCGTCATCTTCGGGACATCGGCAACACACTCATCGTGGTTGAGCATGACCGAGAAACCATGGCGTCGTCGGACTGGATCGTTGACTTCGGTCCCGGCGCCGGGCACCTGGGGGGTGAAATCGTGGCCCAGGGCACACCCAAGCAGATCATGCGCCGCAAGGCCTCACTCACCGGCCGGTATCTGAGCGGCCGAGATGAGATCGAAACGCCGGCCACCCGGCGACACCTCGAAACCACCAATCACCGGCGGATCGCCATTGTCGACGCCACCGAAAACAACCTGGACCACCTCACCGTAGATATCCCGCTGGGTCTACTGGTGGCGGTAACCGGTGTTTCCGGCGCAGGAAAGTCCACCCTGGTCAACCAGATTCTCTACCCGGCCATGGCGGCCAAGCTGCACAATGCTATGCTGGAGACTGGCCGCCACAAGGCCATCCACGGGTTGGAGCATCTTGACAAGGTGATCAACATCGACCAGAAGGCCATCGGCCGCACCCCCCGCAGCAACCCGGCCACCTATACCAAGGTGTTTGATTTTATAAGAGATTTTTTCTCCCAGCTGCCCGAATCCAACATGCGCGGGTACAAGAAGGGCCGCTATTCGTTCAACGTCAAGGGGGGGCGCTGCGAAGCCTGCAGCGGAGATGGTTACATCAAAGTTGAGATGCACTTCCTGGCCGACGTCTATGTGCCCTGTGAAACCTGTCGGGGAAAACGGTTCAACGACGCCACTCTGGAAATCAAGTACAAGGACCACTCCATCGCCAATGTGCTGGATCTGTCGGTCATACAGGCCCGGGAGCTTTTTAAAAACCATCCGCGCATCCGGCGAATCCTGGACACCCTGATGGATGTCGGGCTTTCCTACATCAAACTGGGCCAGGCGGCCACCACCCTCTCCGGCGGAGAGGCCCAGCGCATCAAACTGGCCCGCGAACTGGCCAAGCGGGCCACGGGGCGGACACTTTACATCCTGGACGAGCCCACCACCGGCCTGCACTTCCAGGACATCAAGATGCTGCTGGCCGTGCTCCAGCGCTTGGTGGACGGCGGCAATACCGTGGTGGTGATCGAGCACAACCTGGATGTGATCAAGACCGCCGATTGGATCATCGACCTGGGGCCCGAAGGGGGCAAAGGGGGCGGGCGCATCGTAGCCCAGGGCCCTCCGGAAGCGGTGGCCACGGTAAAGGAAAGCTACACCGGTCGGTTTCTCAAAGAGATAATCTGAAAGCCATGGGGAACATAGACCATGCCGGTGCGATCAGCCGCCTGCCGGTAGCAGCAGTCCTGGAGCCGCTAAAATCCGCATTGCGTGACAATCCTGCAGCAGTGCTGGTTGCACCGCCTGGTGCCGGCAAAACAACTACCGTGCCGCTGGCCCTGCTGGAAGAAGGGTGGCTGTCCGGTCGGCGTCTGCTGCTCTTGGCCCCCCGCCGTCTGGCTGCACGGGCTGCCGCCCACCGCATGGCCTCCCTGCTGGACCAGCCGGTGGGCAAGACCGTGGGATACCGGGTGCGCATGGAAAGCCGGGTGAGTCCGGAGACAA
This sequence comes from uncultured delta proteobacterium, assembly GCA_963697225.1. Taxonomy (GTDB): domain Bacteria; phylum Desulfobacterota; class Desulfobacteria; order Desulfobacterales; family Desulfosarcinaceae; genus Desulfosarcina. Next base: position 354,807 of record CAVONM010000022.1, on the reverse strand, counting down.
GAATCGAGGTGGTCACCGAGGGTGTGCTCACCCGCATGCTCCAGAATGACCCGTCATTGGCAGGCGTGGGGCTGGTCGTCTTCGACGAGTTTCACGAACGCAGCCTGGATGCCGACCTGGGGCTGGCCCTGTGTCGCGATGTCCAGGGAGTGCTCAACGACGATCTTCGGCTGCTGGTGATGTCCGCCACGCTGGATCCTTCAGCGGTGGCCGCCTTGCTGGATGACGCGCCCCTGATCCGATGTGACGGCCGTACCTTTGCCGTAGAGACCCGATATGTTGGCCGGCCCGCAGCCCCGCCCATCGAACGGGCCGTTGCCGCTACCATCCGGCAGTCAGTGGCGGCGAAGGAGGGCAATCTTCTCGTCTTTCTGCCCGGCGCACCGGAGATCCGACGGGTGGCCCGGGTACTTGAAGGCGGTAATCTTCCGCCCGGGTGGCAGGTTGCCCCCCTCTTCGGCAACCTGCCCCGTAAACGGCAGGATGCGGCCATATCACCCCCACCGGCCGGGCAGCACAAGATCGTCCTGGCCACGTCCATCGCCGAGACCAGCCTGACCATCGAACAGATCGGTGTCGTCGTGGACAGCGGATTGCAGCGGGCGCCACGCTTCGATCCCGGCAGCGGCATGACCCGATTGGTGACGCTGCCGGTGTCCCGGGCATCTGCCGACCAGCGCCGTGGGCGCGCCGGCCGCCTGGGGCCGGGCATCTGCTACCGGCTGTGGAACGAATCGAGCCACCATACACTCGTACCCCACAACCGACCGGAGATCCTCGACACTGATTTGGCTGGGCTGGCCCTGGAACTGGCCGCCTGGGGGCTCCAGGCGCCCAATGCCCTCGACTGGCTGGATCCACCCCCAATCCCGGCATTCTCCATGGCCCGTCGGTTGCTCCTGGAATTGGGAGCCCTTGACGATAAAGGGAAAATTACCGCACACGGTCGGCATATGGCGGATCTGCCCCTGCACCCTCGCCTGGCCCACATGATTCTGGCAGCCCGCAAAGAGAAGATGGGTCGTTCCGCCTGTGAAATTGCCGCCATTTTGAGTGAACGTGACCCCCTCCATTTTATGGGACGGGAGCGCGATGCCGACCTGAGATTGAGACTGGACGCGCTGCAAGCCTACCGGACGAAGAGGCCTTTTCACATTCATGGCTGCAGCGTCGATTCCTCCGCTGTGAGGCATATTCTAAAAGTGTCGGCCGTGCTTCAACAGCGGTTGGGCATAAGCAAAAAAAACAGTGCCGTATCCGCTCCGGGCCTGCTGCTGGCCTGGGCCTACCCTGACCGCATAGCCCGGCAACGACTTGACAGCCCGGGTCGCTTTTTGCTCACCAGCGGCCGCGGCGCCTATTTTGACCCGCCTGAACCGTTGAGCACCAATGAATACCTGGTGGCGGCGCACACGGACGGCGACCGGAGGGAGGCCCGCATCTTCATGGCGGCCGAAACCGACAAGCAACGCCTGCTGGACCAGTTCGCACATCGGGTCCGATGGCAGGAAACGGTGGCCTGGGATTCCCAGCGGCAGGCCGTATCGGGTATACGCAAACTGGTTTTGGGGGCACTCACGATGGAATCCGAGCCATTGATCAATCCTGCGCCAAAGGCCGTGTTGGCCGCCATGATCGCCGGTATTCGTGAAAACGGCATCGACATTCTTCCCTGGACGCGCACCCTGCGAGCCTGGCAATCTCGGGTCATGCTGCTGGCACGGATCGATGCAGATGGCGGTCCCTGGCCTGACGTCAGCGACGACGCCCTTTCCAGCACTCTGGAAGACTGGCTGTCCCCCTATCTTGACGGAATGACCCGATTGAAAGATCTGGGAACCATGGATTTTTCCAACGCACTGCGCAATCTTCTCGTTTGGCGGCAACAACGGCAGGTAGATGAACTGGCCCCCACCCACATCACGGTGCCCAGCGGATCCTGCCTGCCCATCGACTACAGCGATGTGGTCCCGATGCTGGCCGTACGGATACAGGAAATGTTCGGTGCCACGGCAACCCCCGCTATCGCCGGAGGCCGAATGCCCGTAGTGCTGCATCTGCTTTCACCGGCAGGCCGCCCCGCCCAGATTACCCAAGACCTGGCCGGCTTCTGGAAAAACAGCTATCCCGGGGTGAAAAAAGAACTCAAGGGACGTTACCCCAAACACGCCTGGCCGGATGATCCGCTGAGTGCCCCTCCCACGGCGCGGGCCAAACCTAGAAAGTCAAACGGACGAAGTCAAACTGAACAGTAGCCCGGGAATTGAATGTATGGTAAGATTGACTTTCATTTTTTCACCTTTCCAGCCGGTGTAACCTGGAAAGCCGAATCGTGGATCAAAGAAGCCCCTTTTATTTCAGTTTTGCATCGTTGAGGAGACAACCCACATGAATTGGCTCGGTATTGGATTGATCGGCGCTATCGTCTTCACCCTGCACGCATTCCAGCAGATCAAGATGACGCTTAAAGATAAGGGGTATCACGTGGATATGATGACCGGTTGGTTCGATGATTATCGCCGGTTCAAGCAATTGACTCTCAGCGAACCGGATGAAACGACCCGCTATAAATATCAGCGGGTACTTAACGGCCTCTACCTGGCCCTGGCAGGCCTGGTTTTCATTCCGCTGCTGATGATCATGGGAAAATAGCCGGTTCTCGGGTAAAATCACGCGAAAGGAGACTGCCGATGCCCCGATGCCACTGGATCCTGATCCTTGTATCTACGGCTCTGATGATCGCGGGGTGTGCCACCCTCAGCCCCGATTACGAAACCCCCAGCGTCAACGTCAGCGCCATTCGCGCACTGCCGTCGGACAGTATCGCGCCACGATTCGAAATCGGTCTTCACATCACCAACCCCAATCGAGCAGCCCTGAAACTTCATGGGATCGCATACAGCTTGAAGCTTGACGGGCACAAAATATTGACGGGCGTCGCCAATGATCTGCCGACGATCGACGGCTATGGAGAAGGCGATGTGACCCTGATTGCCACCACCAGCCTGCTGAGCAGCATACGCTTTTTCACCGATCTGATGAACGCACAGCGGGATACCATCGCTTATGAGCTCAATGCCAAACTCGACCTCGGCGGCCTGCGGCCCAATGTCCATGTCGGGGAAAAAGGGGAGATCAGCCTTTCCGGGCAAACCCGCTAATTGTCATTGGTAAGCATGCATTACCGCCACACAAGGACAATGCTTCCTTGACGATCTCTTCGGCACAATCCGGATTCCCTTCAAAATTTATCCGGCCGGCGTCGAAGGTGAAGCGCACCCCGCAGTCATATTTGGCAGCCACGCTGTTGAGTATTTTACGCCAGATTTCTTTATTCCAATTGATTCTATTTATCGCGATCATAGGGTTCGACCTCAAAGATAATATTGGATAATATCTATTCGACAATCAAACCCCGTGCCATCATCCACAATTAATATCAACATCCCGATATATTTTGTTTTATGCCAGCCCGGCACCAAAACGAAAAGCCATACGCAAACGACGGTTATGTATTTTATTTCTTATTGCTACCTATTTGTATTTATTCTTCTTAATGAGCGCCATATAGAATTAACCGTGATCGGACGGGATCGCTGATGGCCGACGACCCGGGTCATATAGCACCGACAGGAAGGAATACGTTTTCAGGCAGCGAACCTATCGGCGGGAAGGTGATCCGTGCTTGACCTGAACCGCTTGGAACGATAGACTAAGCTCGACATTTCGTTCGACGAACCACTACCGGCACCCCAGTATAACAGACACCCCGACAAGGTGCCCGCACTGGCTAATACTTGAAATAACGCCTATGAAAACCAACTTCGCCCCGGCCTGTCGGCTCGATCGAGAAGCAATGGCGGTCAACATCCGTACCGTTGCCAGAACCGCGGACAATCGTCTCTTTCAGCGTAACCTCATCACCAACGCCAAATCCGGAAGAGAGTCAACATGTTTAAGGAATCGTTTGTCGTCACCATAGAGGTGGTACCCCCGGACGGATCGGACCCGGCGAAAGTCCTTTCTGCCCTGGAATCTTTGACTGCCCTGCCGTTCTTCGCATTCAGCGTTGCCACCAACCCCGTGGCCAAGCCCCGCATGAGTGCCATGGCCCTGTGCGCCATGATCCAGCAGCGCACTCGGAAACCGGCCATCCTGCACCTCACCACCCGGGACCACAACCGCTTGAGCCTGCAAGGCGAGTTGTGGGGGGCCAAGGCATTGAGCATAGAAACGGTGTTGGTGGCCACCGGCGATTTGGTGGCCTTCAAAGACCGGGGAAATACGACCGCCGTCCGGGACACCGATGTTTGCGGCCTGGTGGAATTGGCCCGGGATGCGGGCCTACAGACCGGCGTGGTTTTTGACACCCACCCCGAAAACAACGGCCTGGCCAGGGCTGTGGATCACTTGCAGCGGAAGGTGGACGCCGGCGCCCAGTTTGCCGTCACCCAGCCGGTTTACGACGAACCCGGTGCCGATGAGATCGCCGATGCCACCAGGAATATCGGCATCCCCGTGATCATGGGCATCCTGCCTCTGCGCACACCCCGGCACGCCGAGTTCCTGCACACCAAGGTGGCCGGCATCACCGTGCCCGATGCGCTGCTGCAGCGCATGCACCGCGCTTCCGACCCGGTGGCCGAAGGGGCCGCCAACGCCCGCGAAATGGTCGATACCGCCCGAACCCGGTTTTCCGGCGCCTGCATTATGCCCCCATTCGATCATTACGAAGTAATGGTCGACATTCTATAATGGCGGGAAATTTTTATAACCCCATTAAAACACAGGAGATTGATAATGGCTCAGACGGCAAGGGAAAAGAGAAAGGCAAAGGTTATCGAGGTCCTCAACAAAGCCCGATCCATGGAACTGACGGCCATCACCCAGTACATGAACCAGCATTACAGCCTGGATGACAAGGACTATGGTGAACTGGCCGCAAAGGTCAAGCTGATCGCCATCGACGAGATGCGTCACGCGGAAGGATTTGCCGAACGGATCAAAGAACTGGGCGGTGAGCCCACCACGGAACCCGACCAAAAGGTCACCAAGGGACAAAAGGTCGAACAGATTTTCACCTTTGATGCCGGCCTCGAAGACAATACGATCGACATCTACAACCAGTTTCTTCTGGTCTGCCGCGAAAACGGGGACAGCACGAGCATGAAACTGTTCGAACAGACGATCGATGAAGAACAGCTTCACTTCAACTACTTCGACAACATCAGCGACCATATCAGCAGCCTGGGCAATACGTACCTGGCTAAGATAGCCGGCACCTCTTCGGCCACCGGTATCGGGCCCAGCGGCTTTGCGGTCAGTGGCGCCGCCTAATTCTGAAAAAGCAGCATCCTGGCCCTCAACGGCTGCGCCCCCTGGGAACCGTATCTCAATAATCCCGGCGCCTTCAGCCAAGCGAGGATTGACGCCATCGTGCAGGATCGCTGGAAAATAAGCGCTGTTTTTTCGGCAATCACCGATGCATTTGCCCCGCTGGGTTTTGATGCCACCTTCTCCGGTTTTGAAAAACTGTTTGTTTTTCCGGCGGAAAAATGCTCTTTTTACCCGAAGTTGGAGGATCTGGGCATCCACAGGATGGACCGGTTCCCTTGCCCGGACACTATTTCCTTCACCCTGATACCGAAACCATAGAAACTCGGCGGATGGCAGTGCACCGCACATCAGGTAACGCCGCTAACGACTGATAGAACCAACAGAGGCCGGCACTCGATGAAGAACATCCTGGTCGTCGACAACGATCCCATCATGCTCCACACGTTTGTGGGGCTGCTGAAAAGCCACAGCAGTTTTTTGCGTGTCCTATCCGCTGCAAATGTCCAAACAACCTTGGAAATCCTTGCTGGGGAGGACATCCACGTCCTGATCACCGGCATGCACATGTCCGAAATGGAAGCCTTCGAGTTGTTGTCGCTGCTGGGGGCGGATTATCCGAAAACCCGCGTCATTTTTATGACCAACAACGCTTCGTCCATGCTCCGCGCCAAGATCAAGCAGATGGCGTCTGTGATTCACTTCGATCAGGCGTTGGACATCAGCATGCTCACCAAACGGATCTTCACCGAATTACAGATCGACTACGGCGGCCAGATACGGGGGCTCACACTCTCCTCGTTTCTCCAGATGCTTGAACTGGAGGGGCGTTCCTGCACCCTGCAGGTCACGGCCAAAGGCAAAACCGGATCGATCTACATTTTGGACGGTAAGCCTGCCGCCGCCAAGATGGGATTGCTGACAGGCAAGCCCGCCGCGCTGCATATTCTTACCTGGGAAAATGTATTGATCGACATCGACTATGCCCAACGGGAAAAACCGAGGGAGATCAACACCTCGCTGATGAACATGCTGCTGGAAAGCGGTCGGATGGTGGACGAAAAGCAGAGCCAGCGGCCCAACCAGCGCAAGCACAGCCGGTACGATTGTCTGGTGGGCGTGGACTACGACATCAGCGACTGGACCTACCAGTGCTATATGCGGGATATCAGCGAGGGGGGCGCCTACATCGAAACCGAACAGCCCATCAAAGTGGGCCAGCGGCTCACCATGTCCCTTACGTCTCCTGTACTGGAGCGCACCTGCGCCATCAACGGGACGGTGGTCCGCCGGGACCCCAAAGGCATCGGTGTCCGCTTCGAGAATTTGACCTTGCAGCAAAAGCAGGTGATCCGGTGCCTGACGGAAACCCGCTGCTCACCTATCTCTGGCCCATCCCAGCAACCCGACGATCTTGATGAGAAGTTGTCCCTGGACTGACCGTGGATGATGGCAACAGCAGGACAGGGTCCATGCCACTCTCTAAGAACCGTGCCTGGCCGTGTCAGCTGGGTCAATGATAAAGAGGTACGCATGTTTAAGCGGTATGACGCATTGGTAATCGGCTCCGGTACCGCCGGCCAGACTGCCGCCTATGAATTGAATCGCAACGGCCTGACCGTGGGGATGGTGGAACACAGCCAGCGGCCCGGGGGAACCTGTGCGCTCAGCGGCTGCCAGGCCAAAAAATGGTTCTACGAAGGTGTAGAGACCGTGGCCCGTTCCCGCCATCTTTCCGGCATCGGGATCACCTCCGCAGCCGTTGCCAGTTGGCTCGATCTGCGTGACGCCAAAAACCGATTTACGACGCGGGTTCCTGACAATACCGTCAACGGACTGAAACAGGCCGGCATCGATTTGATAGGGGGGCGTGCCCGATTCACGGACCGACAGTCCATCTCCGTGGACCATCAGCAACTGTCCGCCCGCTTTATCGTTCTGGCCACCGGTGCGGTTCCCATGCAATTGCCCATAGACGGCGCGCAGCATATGGTCACCAGCAGTGATTTTTTGGAGTTGGACCGGCTTCCCCGTCGAATCGTTTTCATCGGTGGGGGCTTCATCTCCTTCGAGTTCGCCCATTTTGCCGTCCGGCTGGGGCCAGCGGATACCCGCTGCACGATCCTGGAGGCGGGCCCCCGCCCACTGGGGCCTTTTGACGGGGAGATGGTTGGCCTGCTGACGGAAGCATCCGCCCCGGAAGGCATCGACGTGCTTTGCGATGTCAACATCACCACGATCGAAAAGAGCGGTGGCGCCTTCAGCGTCGCGACAAAAGATGACCGCCGCTTTAACGCCGATCTCGTGGTGCATGGCGCCGGCCGCACGCCGGACATCTCGGGTCTTGATCTGGAAAAAGCGGGGATCGATTCGACACGGCGGGGTATCACCGTCAACCAGAAAATGATCACTACGAATACTCACGTTTATGCCGTGGGCGACTGCGCCGCTACGATCCAACTGGCTCGCGTGGCGGACGCCGAGGCGCAGGTGGCGGCCGCCGGCATTGTCAGCCGCCATTGCGGCGATCAAAACGAAGCGTCCATGGACTACACGGCCGTGCCGTCGGTGCTGTTCACCTATCCCCAGTACGGGATGGTGGGCGCCACGGAAGCGGCGCTCGAAGAAGCGGGCGTGGTCTATAAAAAAAGTTTCGGTAAGAACCTGACCTGGCCGACCTACAGACGTGTGGGGATGACATCGGCGGCCTATAAGTTGCTGGCGGATGAGAAGGGGCGCCTGTTGGGGGCCCATGTTCTGTCGGATAACGCCACCGGGTTGATCAACACCTGCACCCTGGCCATGGTCAACCACATCCCCGTCGAAGTGCTCTACCGCCAGAGCGTCATGACGCCTTACCCGTCCAGGGAAAGTGACATCATCTACATGCTGAAGCCCCTGATCGCATGACCCGATCCGTGATGGCGGTGTCGGTATTTTTCCGGCCCTAAAAACGGTTCGTTTGTCAAAAGCACAGGGCGTTCAACTCCGCCTGATCATTTCATGGATCACATCGGCCAGACGCAACCCGACGGTGTGTTCCTTGGGGAGACAACAGTCCGCCCGGTCCTGCAGTCCGGACGATTGGGCGGCCGCAGAATCATGACTGGCCAGCACCACCAGGCGTATATCCCCGGCCGCCCCGTCAAGGGCGTCGATCAACCGGATGACCTGCTCCGGTGGAAACCCGATATCGAGAAAAACAACATCCAGCTGCTGCTTTCCCAGGATGCCCTCCGCCTGGCCGGTATTATCTGCTTCGATGACGTCCACCAGGGTTTCGTTGGTCTGGATGGTCGCTTTCAGTTTTCGCCGGAAGATCGGTGACGGATCGACGATCAACACCGTTTTTCGGTTCAACAGCATGGGCACGCCCGTTTTAAAATTTCAGTTTATTGCATAGGATACCGCATCTGCCAGCCTCGTGGCAATGGGTGATTGACTGATATAGCACAGCGGCCGCTCTTGAGATCCTGTCAGATGGGATCAGCGTCTACCCGAGCGTACAATCGAAAAAACCAGCCACAGGCCCAGGAAGGTGGCAATGACGTAACCGGAAAATCCCAGCACATCGGTGACGGAGAGGATCTGTACACCGAAAAAGTCGACCTCGAAGAGCAGTACTTTGCTGGTGGAGTTGAGAATCAGGGAGGCAGCAATCAGCGAGGCGGCAGTCACCAGCCCTAAGGTGAGTCGGTTGATGCCCCTTTCGAATTTTCTGGAGGTGTCCTCAAGGCCGGTGTGGGCGATCTCGATCTTTGGCGTTTCCGTGGCCAGTCGTTTGAACAGGCCGTGGGCCAGGTGGGGCATCTGACGCAGGTAGCCGCCGAACAGCTTTGTGTCCCGGCCCACATTCTTGAACACCTTGTGGGCTTCGTAGCCCTGCTGCAGCAACTTTTTGGCGTAGGGTCGGGTGACCTCCAGCAAGCTGGCCTCGGAACCCAGGATCTTGCCCAGGGCTTCAGTCTGGATGAACGTCTTGAAAAGCAAGAGCAGGTTGCGGGGCAGTCGGATGCGGTACTTGTATACCAGCCGCATGGTCTGGTAGTAGACATCCTTGACCGAAATGGTCTTCAGGGATCGTCCGTAAAAGGGCTCGGCCATGTCCTTGAGGTCCATTCGGAAGCTGTTCAGATCCATGGTCCGGGGATCCAGCAGACCGGCGGCCTCGAAGGCCTCCATGACCATGTCGTAGTCGTGCTCGGCAAAGCCCAGAAACAGGTGGGCGATCTGCATCATGGTCTCTTCGTCCAGGTAGCCGACGATGCCGAAATCCACCAGGCTCACCCGGCCGTCATGCATGACGAGGGTGTTGCCCGGGTGAGGGTCGGCATGAAAGATGCCGGCGGCCATCAGCTGGCGGGAAAAAGATCGCAGGCCGATCATGGCCACTTCCTGGGGGTCGATGCCGTGACGCCGGATCTCGTCGACGTGATCCATCTTGATCCCCTCGATGTGCTCCATCACCAGCACCGATTTGGCCGTGAGGTCCCAGTACACCTTGGGAATGTATATTTCATCGATCTCTTTGAAGCTGCGGGTGAAGCGCTCGATGTTGCCAGCCTCGATAAGCATGTCCAGTTCGCGGAAGATGGTGCGTTCGAACTCCTTGACCAGGTTGACCGCCCCGACGATGCGGCCCAGATCGAAGCTTCGTTCGAACCGGGCGGCAAAATAGTACATGAGCTGGATGTCTTTGCGGATGCGCTTTTCGATCCCCGGCCGGATCACCTTGACAGCCACCTTCTCACCGGTCTTCAAATGGGCGGTGTGCACCTGGGCCACGGATGCGGCGGCCATGGCCGTCTGGTCAATGCTTTTGAAAAGCTGATCCGGCGGTTGTCCCAGCTCGGTCTCGATCAGCCGGCGTATGCCCTCGAAGGGCACCGGCGGGACCTGGTCCTGAAGTTTAGAAAATTCATCGATATATTCCGGGGGAAAGAGGTCGGCACGCGTGCTCATGAGCTGGCCCAGCTTGATGAAGCTGGGCCCCAGTTCCTCCAGGGTGCGACGAATGCGCACAGGATCGGGGAGGCCGGTCTTGATCTTGCTGCCGGTTCGCCCCCTCAGTCGATCGGCAACCTCACCCATGCCGTGTTTGATGAGCACGCGTGAGATCAGCCCGAAATGGCGAATACCGCTGATGCGGCTGCTGGAAAAGGGAAACGGCATCGGATTACCTTTTTGCTATCATTCTTCGAAGGGTGTTAATTGGCCATGTCGAAAAATCAATCCTTTTCATCTGCCTTGTCATTCACCGACTTCCATTTCTGGGCAATTTTCTTAAGCATGTAATCCTCGGCCACGTAGCTCTCTACCAGGCCGCAGTCCACGCACACATAGTTGTCCAGGGCGGCCATGGCCGTCAAGCTGATGGGAATGGAGTTGCTGCCGAAGGGACCGCTTTTCAGGGGAAGGTCTTCGGCCGAATAGATGTTCACTGACCCGCATTTGGGGCATTTGCCCTGCTTCATGGTGGTTCCTCCCTTGTTTATCGTGGCTGGTTTTTCCGTGGATGGTTGCTCCCGGTGTTATGACGCAAACCGAAGTCGGTGTCAACGCACTTCGCCGGGCAGGCAAAGCGACGCCAGTTGGCGGGCGGAGGTGAGGAGATGCCGGCGCAAAATGTCCAGCAAGAGAAGTCAAAAAAACTGAAGACCGCCACGTATCCAGGCTATGACGAAGGCGCGGCGATCCACTGACGGGCACTGCGCTTTCCGTCGACTACGGGCACCTTGCAAAAGCCAGAGGGTTCCGGTACAACGGCCTGACCCTTAACGGGTGTCGCCAGGCGACACCCCGCATCCCGTTACAAGGGAGACCGACAGCACGCATGAACGCAACCCCTAAATCCAGCCTTTCCGCGTTTCTCATGGTCGCCGTGGCACCCATGTGCTGGGCAGGCAATATCGTGCTGGCCAAGGGGGTGGCCGAGTTAATTCCTCCGGTTTCACTGGCCTTCTGGAGATGGGCGGTGGCCTTTGCGGTTCTCCTCCCCCTGACCTGGCCCTACGTCAAACGCGACTGGAAAACGGCCCTGGCCGGGTGGAAGATCTTGGGGTTGCTCGCCCTGTTCGGGGTCACCATTTTCAACACCCTGCTCTACACGGCCATGCACACCACAACGGCCATCAACGGTGCCCTGATCCAGACCACCATGCCGGCGGTCATCATTGTTATTTCCCAGATTCTATATGGGGAGCGGGTCTCAAGGATTCAGGCCGCCGGGGTGGTGCTATGCGTCGTAGGTGCCGGGGTCGTGGTGCTCAAGGGCCGCTGGCAAGCGCTGATCGACCTGGCCCTGGCGCAAGGAGACCTGCTGATGATCGTGGCGGTGGTGCTTTATGCGCTCTACTCCGCCCTATTGCCCAAACGGCCGAACATGCATCCCATGAGCTTTCTGACCTACACCTTCGGTCTCGGATGCCTGGGACTGCTGCCGCTTTACCTATGGGAAATATCGGCCATCGGGACATTCACACTGACACCCGGCGTGGTCGGCAGCATCGGCTACGTGGCCCTCTTTCCATCCATCGTGGCTTATTTTTGCTGGAACCGTGGGGTGGCCGTCATCGGCGCCAACCGCACCGGCCTGTTCATCAACCTGATCCCCGTCTTTGCAGCCATCCTGGCCATCATTTTCCTGGGAGAATCCCTGAAGTCCTTCCACCTGGCGGGCATGGCGCTGATCCTGGTCGGATTTGTGATGTTCAACCGGTAAGATTGATTGCTATCCTTGAGGCGGACAACGCGTTTTACAACCCATCCACCGCCCGCCGAATACGCGCCAGGGCGTCTTGCAGGATCGACCGCGGGCAGGCGATGTTGATGCGTTCGAACCCGTCACCTTCGGGACCGAAGATAAACCCTTCGTCCGGAAAAATTCGCGCTTTTCCCAGCATCAGGTGCTTGAGTGCCCACTTGTCCAACCCCAGTCCCCGGCAGTCCAGCCACACCAGGTAGGTCCCTTCGGGCCGGATGACCCGGATGCCTGGAATATGCGTGTCGATGAAATCCTGCAGATAGTCCAGATTGTCTTCGATATACGCCATCACCTGCGCCAGCCATGGCTCCCCTTCCCGGTAGGCAATCTCACAGGCCAGCACCCCGAAGGGAGAAGCCCACTTGCCCATGCCGCAGCTGTTGAGGGTCTGCTGGAAGCGGTGTCTCAACCTGTCGTTGGGAATGATGATGTTGGAGGTGTGCAGGCCGGCCAGGTTGAAGGTTTTGCTGGGGGCCGTGCAGACCACCGTGTTGTGGGCCATCTCTTCGCTGATGGCGGCAAAAGGCGTGAAGGTGATTCCGCTGTAAATCAGGTCGGCATGGATCTCGTCGGCAACCACCAGCACCCGGTGCTTCAGGCAGATCTCCCCGACGCGGGTCAGCTCTTCACGGGTCCATACCCGACCCACCGGGTTGTGGGGGCTGCACAGGATGAAGAGCGCGGTTGCCGGATCGGCCGCCTTTTTTTCGAAGTCGTCGAAATCCATTGCATAACGGCCGCCCTCGAGGATCAGGCTGCTGGAAACAATCTGGGCGCCGTTGTTTTCTATGGCATTGAAAAAAGGATAGTAGACCGGCCGTTGAACCAGCACCTTCTCTCCCGGTTGGGTGAACGACCGCACGAGAAAATTGACCCCCGGCACCACTCCGGGCGTGGAGACGATCCAGCCCGGTTCGATCGCCCAGCCATGGCGTCGTTTCATCCAATCCACAACAGCCCGGTCATAATCTGCCGTCCGGATCGTATATCCGTAAATGCCGTGTTGCGCACGCCGGACCAGTGCATCCACCACCGGCTGGGGAGCAGGAAAATCCATGTCCGCCACCCACAGGGGCAGGACCCGTTCTTCACCAAAATAGTCGTCGGTGGCATGCCAGCGCGACGGGTTGTCGGGATCCTGGATTACGCCCCATTTGGCGGATTGGGTGTCTTTGCGGTTGATCTCCCGGTCAAAATCGTATTTCATGATGATGGTTCCCTCTAATGACTGATCATTTGACGGTAAACAACTGACAGGAGGTCTCATAACATCCGATCCCTCCGACGTCGATTGTTTTCTAGATGTTGATGCTTAAATTGAAAGATCCCTGAATCCCTTCACCCCCAACATGCGGAGAACCGATGACCGAGCCCAAGGAAACTGACTGGCACAAGAAACGGGCAGCGCCTGATCAGGCCCTGGCCCGCATCGAACCGGGAATGAACATTTTCCTGGGTACCGGTGCCGCTGAACCCCGTACCCTGGTCAAGCGCCTCATGGCATCTGATGCCTTGAACCTTCAGGACCTTACCCTGATCCAGATCCTCAGCTTCGGGGATGTCATCTCCCTGGAGGAGCTTCGCACCAACAAATACCGGCTGAAAACGTTCTTCTCCGGCTGGGTGGCCAGTGAGGCCATCACCGCCGGACGGGTGGACCTGATCCCCAGCCGGTTCTCGGCCATTCCCTGGCTGATCAAAGGCCGGCAGCTGCCCTTGGATGCGGCCCTGATCCAGATCACCCCGCCGGATGACCACGGGCTCTGCTCGCTGGGCATCGCCGTGGATGTGGGGCGCCAGGTCATGGCCCAGGCGTCGGTGGTCATCGGGGAAATCAACGCCGACATTCCCCGCACCTATGGCGACACGTTCGTATCCGTGAATGAATTTGACCTGCTGGTGGAGAGCACCGAGCCGGCACCGGTGTTCTCCTGCTGGCCGGTGGACGATGTTTTTGACCGGGTGGCGGCCAACGTGGCCTCGGTGATAGAAGACGGCAGCTGTTTAGGGTTCACCTTCGGTCCCCTGTTCGACGCTCTGCCCCGTCACCTTGCCGGCAAGAAGGATCTGGGCATCCATACGCCTTTTATCACCGATGCCGTCATGACCCTGATCAAAAGCGGTGCGGTCTCCAACCGACGCAAAAAAACCTTTCGCGGCAAATCGCTCACCTGCTACGCCATGGGCTCTCCCAAACTGATGCGTTGGCTGGACTGCAACCCCCTGGTTGAATTTCAGAGCATCGACAAGGTCTTCACTCCCATGGAGATCGGCCGAAACCCAAGGTTCGTGACCATCTTCCCGGCCCGCAAGGTGGACCTGTCCGGGCGAATTGCCATGCACACCGGCAAGGGTCAGGTCACCTCCGGACCGGGACAGGCCATGGATTTTCTCAACGGTGCGGAGATATCTTCGGGCGGATTCACCATCTTCGCCCTGCCCAGCCGCAACCTCAAGGGGGAGAACAATATCCGCCTCTCCATCGAGGAAATGCCCAACCAGCTGAACCTGCCCGACTCGGTCAACATGATCGCCACCGAATACGGCATCGCTTCCCTGTTCGGCAGGACCCTGCGGGAGCGGGCCCAGGCCCTCATCGAAATCGCCCATCCCGACGACCGGCCGGATCTGGTCGAAAAGGCCAAAGCGGAGCATATCATCTACCCCGACCAGATCTTCCTGGCGGAAAGCGCCCATCTCTACCCGTCTGAAATAAGCGAACGGCACACCTTCAAAAACGACACCATGGTTCGCTTCCGGGCCATCAAACCCTCCGACGAAGAGGAAATGCGGCGCCTCTTTTACCGCTTTTCGGACAAGGCCATCTACTACCGCTATTTCACGCCGGTCAAAACCATGCCTCACGCCAAGATGCAGGCCTACGTCAATGTGGACTACCGGGATGTGCTCTCCGTGGTGGGTCTGGTTGGACCGCCGGGCCAGGGCCAAATCATCGCCGAAGCCCGCTTTGCCCGCCACAAAGACAAGCCTTACGTCGATGTGGCCTTCGTCGTTGACGAGGCGTACCAGGGTCTGGGTATCGCCACCTACCTGTATCGCATGCTGGCCCGCCTGGCCTGCCAGCGCGGTGCCCGGGGCATGACCGCCGACGTCCTTGCCACCAACCAGGCCATGATCAAGGTGTTCGAAAAGGGCGATTATCCGATCCGCAGCCGCTTCGAAGACGGGGCTTACGCATTGACCATTTCCTTTAATAAAGAGGGCGAAGGCTGAAAGAGAGGCATACCCGATGGCTTTCCCACTGTTTTGCCGCTAAACGGTTGACAAACCAACCCTGAACATTTCTATTGGTGGAGAAAGCCTATGGTTGCATGGATGCATCCCACATGGCGGTAAAGGCAATGAAAACAGCTGCGCACAAAAAACCGGGGAAGATGGAAACCGGCCTGTCCATGGCTGTCCTGGCTCTCCTGGCCATCGTGGGTGCCGGCGTGATCGTTCGTCAGTTTCAGATCAATCCAGGGGTGGTCGCTCTCCGTCCGGAATCGCAGCCACAGGCACAACCGTCGGGATCGGGTCTGCCAGCGCTGATTGACACCGCAGGGTCTGGAATCGCCCCTTTTTCTCTCCCTGAACGCTTTGGACCGGACACGCTGTACGAAAAAATCAACGGTCGCGCGGACCTCTACCTCTCTTCCGGGTTCGCCTCCCTGAAAACCCAGCGCTTCAGCGTGGATGAAACCACCGGTGTCTGGGTGGAGGTGTTCGTTTACGACATGGTCACGCCGGAAAACGCCTTCTCCGTTTTCAGTATGCAGCGCCGGGAAGGCGCCCAGGCCGCCGGCATCGTCACCCATGCCTACCGCACGGAAAATGCCCTTTTCCTGGCCCACGAACAATTCTACCTGGAAATCATCGGCACCGACATCTCTGAGGCGTTGCAACAGGCCATCGGTCTGCTGGCCCACGCCTTTGTTCAGGCGCACGGCGGCATCACGGTGGCAAACGAACCCGGCAAGGGCCTGTTTCCCGAGGGCGGTCTTCAGGCTGAAAGCCTTCAATTGGTTACCGCCAACGCCTTCGGATATGAACAGTTGGACCGGATCTATACGGCTGAGTACCTGGTCGACGGTAACCGATTAACCGCATTTGTTTCCGACCGGCAGACCGCCGAATCCGCAGCCGCACTGGCCGTTGAATACCGGCAGGCGTTGGTATCCTATGGCGCCAGCACCATCGATGCACCCCTGCCCGTTGAAGGCGCAGCCGTCATTCAATTTTTCGACGCCTATGAAATCGTCTTCAGCCGTGGGCGTTACCTGGCCGGTGTTCACGAAGCCGGCAGCCTGGCGGCGGCCGGGACGCTGGTCGGGCAGTTGGCCGGGCATCTGGAAAATACGGAGCCGAGCAAGTGAACATCGAACGTCGAACGTCCAACATCGAATGTTGAATGTTCAGAGTTCGTTATCATTCAGCGTTGGACGTTCGATGTTGGACGTTCGTTCTTCAAACCAAAACGGTATGGCAAACGCCTGATATGACCGAGCCACCCATCGATCGACGTGAATTTTTAGGGCGATGCACCCGGGCGGGACTCTCGGTGGCTGCCGCCAGTGCCCTGGGCATCGGGTTTTATGATGGCAAGGCGCCCCAGGCCCTCTCCGATTCCGATGAAACGGTACAGATCCCCGATTTTTCCATCGCCGAAATGAGCGGAAAAATATGCATCGCCCGCGGAACGGCACAAGGTATGGATAGAGCGAATATCGTTCGGCAGGCATTCGACGCCCTGGGCGGCATGAAGGCCTTCGTCAAACCCGGCGAACGCGTGCTGCTCAAGGTCAACGCAGCATTTGCTTCGCCACCCGCGCTGGGCGCCACCAGCCACCCGGACCTGGTAGCGGCCGTGGTAGGGCTGTGCCTGGACGCCGGTGCCTCCCGGGTGATCGTGACGGACAACCCTATCAATGACCCGCCCTCCTGCTTCGCCCTCACCGGCATCGATGCGGCGGCGCGCCTGGCCGGTGCCGAGGTAGTAATTCCACGCGAATCCATGTTTCAGCGCTTCAGTGTTTCCGGCGGGCGCCTGATCCGGGACTGGCCGGTTCTGTATGCCCCCCTGGCCCGGGTGGACCGCGTCATCGGCCTGGCCCCGGTGAAAGACCACCACCGCAGCGGCGCGTCCATGACCCTGAAAAACTGGTACGGCCTGCTGGGCGGCCGGAGAAACATCTTTCACCAGGATATCCACACCGTTATCCAGGAACTGGCCATGATGATCCGGCCTACGGTGGTGGTGCTGGACGGTACGCAGTCCATGATGAGCAACGGGCCAACCGGGGGTTCCCTGTCCGACCTCAAACCCACCGGCACCTTGATCGTGAGCACCGATCCGGTAGCCGCCGATGCTGTCGGCGCCACACTGCTGGGCCGCACCGCCGCTGACCTGCCTTTTATCGCCAAAGCCGAAAGCGTCGGTGCCGGCACAGCAGACTATCGGTCGCTGGATCTGAAAGAGATACAGGCTTCATGAGAATTGTCACCGCCAGACGCATCAGTCAGATATTTTTCTTCCTGCTCTTCCTGTGGTCCTGCATCGTCTCCACCCTGGGTGAACAGTGGTGGCAGCTGCGCGGATGGCCGGTCAATTGGCTGATCCAACTTGACCCGCTGGTGGGCCTGGGCACCCTTCTGGCTACCGGCACGCTCTACGCCGGCCTGCTGTGGGGCCTTTTAAGCATCGTATTGACCATCGTGCTGGGCCGTTTTTTCTGCGGCTGGCTCTGCCCCTTCGGTGCCCTGCACCAGGCGGTGGGATGGCTGGCCAATTTGGGCCGCCGTGCATCGTGGAGGATCCCAGCCAATCGCTACCGCCGGGGCCAGGGTGTCAAATACACCCTGCTCATCTTCCTGCTCGGTGCAGCCGCCGGTGACCTGATCAGCCGATTGCTCGGTGTTCCCATCCAATCGCATTACCTGGCTGCAGCAATTGTGGTTGCATTGCTTCTGCTTGGAGCAGGTGCGCTTCGTTTGCGAACCATTTCCGGTGTTCGATGGGTGGCCGGCGTCGCAGCAGTGACCATCGGCTGGATAGTCCTGAATCTTTTCACCGACAGCTCCCGGATGCTGGCCGCATCCCTGCAGACCGGATTGCTGGACCCCATCCCCCTTTTTTACCGGTCGGTGAACCTGACCCTGCTGCCGCTGGTTGACGGACGGCTGATCTCCCTCTCTGCGGCCAGCCGGCTCTACCCGGGCGTCCTTGCCATGGGTGTCGTCTTCTGGGCGGCAGTTTTTCTCAATCTGGCGGTCCCGCGATTTTACTGCCGGTTTGTCTGTCCGCTGGGGGCGCTGTTCGGTGTACTTGGGAAAAACGCCCTGTGGCGGGTGGGCCAGAAAGCCGACGGCTGCACCGCCTGCGGTGACTGCGACCGGTATTGCGAGGGCGGGTGCGAACCGTCGTCCGTCATCCGCACCTCCGAGTGCGTATTGTGCATGAACTGCCTGGCAGACTGCCGGCACGACGTGATGGGCTATCACCTTGACGCATCGGCTGCGGGAGAAGTTGCCGTGCCGGATATCTCCAAAAGAGAATTAATGGCCGCTTTGGCCGCAGGGGTGACCGCCGTTCCCCTGGCGCGGCTGGCCGGCATGACCGGCGACGCCTGGAACCCGCCGTCGTCCGCCCTCCGGGGTCCCTGCCGGAGGAAGCGTTTCTCCAGCGCTGCATCAAGTGCGGCCAGTGCATGCGGGTCTGCCCGACCAACGTGATCCACCCGGCCGGCCTTCAGGCCGGTATTGAAGGCATCTGGACCCCGATGCTTAACTTTCGCATGGGTACCAGCGGCTGCCAGCACAACTGTATCGCCTGCGGCAACCTCTGCCCCACCGCCGCCATCCGGCCGATCTCCATTGACGAACGCCTGGGAAAGAGCAGTTTCGAACCCAAAGGCCCCATCCGCATCGGCATGGCCTTCGTCGACCGGGGACGCTGCCTGCCCTGGTCCATGGACCGCCCCTGCATCGTCTGCCAGGAAAACTGCCCGGTGAGTCCCAAGGCGATCTTCACCCGTATCGAATTTCGACCGATTCGCCTGGACGGCGATTTGCGCCTTAGAAGCCTGAAGGGAAACCGGTTGACATTCGACGGTCCAGCGCTGCCTTCCGACCGGTTTGCCACCGGAGACTATTTTGTATCCATTGACGGCAACCCCGGGATGCCGCCCGCCAGAATTGCCGATATCGGCCCCGGTGGTCTTACCCTTGAGGGCCACTCATTCACGGCAAGTGCGGCAGGGGAAGACCGGATCACCCTGCTGGTGCGGCTGCAACTGCCCTATGTGGACCCGGCCCGGTGCATCGGCTGCGGAGTCTGTGAACACGAATGCCCGGTCAAGGGCCGCCGGGCCATCCGGGTAACCGCGGAAAACGAAACGCGCGAGCGGCGCCATCGGCTGCTGCTGTGAAGGCCGAATGGCTGAAGACAGAAGTCCGAGGACGGAAAATGAGGCAAAAGGGATATTCGGAAACTATCCCAAGGAATTATCAGTTTGCCGTTCGGTGTTTGTTGTCGATTTTCATTCGAGATTGGACGTTCGATGGTCGACGTTGGACGTTCATCCTTAACCCACTATTAACGAGGTAATCCCATGAAAGACATTCAAAAGGGCATCTCCCGTCGAAACTTCATCAAATCCGCCGGTGTCGCCGGAATAGGCACCGCACTGGCACCCCTTGTCGGGCACAAGCAGGCTCAGGCGGCCACGCCGGCCCACGCGGCAGAGATCACAGGTGTCCCCACCCGGCCTTTCGGCAGATCCGGCATCCACGTCCCCATCCTGTCCATGGGGGGCATGTTCGACATCCCCTCCAACCAGACCATGCTCAAGCAGGCCATCCGCTGGGGGGTCACCTACTGGGACACGGCCCATGTCTACAGCGGTGGACACAGCGAGGAGGGCATCGGCCAGTACTTCAAGAGCTACCCCGACCACCGTGAGAAGATCTTCCTGGTGACCAAATCCACCTCCCGATCCGGTCGGGATATGAGCAATGACCTGGCCACCTCCCTGGAACGGATGAATACCGATCACATCGACCTCTTCTTCGTCCATGCCATCCGGGACGCCGACACCATGGACAGCGCCATGCGCGAGTGGGCCAGAGAGCAGAAGGCGGAAGGCAAGATCCGCCTCTTCGGCTTTTCGACCCATTCCAACATGGAGCAATGCCTGCTGGATGCCGCCCGGCTGGACTGGATCGACGGCATCATGATGACCTACAATTTCAGACTGATGCACGAAGAGAGCATGAAGGCGGCGGTGAAAGCCTGCGTGGACGCCGGCATCGGGCTCACCGCCATGAAAACCCAGGGCGGCGGCGCCGTGGACACCACCACTTCCCGTGAGCTGGAACTGGCCGGCCGCTTCGTGAAAAAAGGCTTCACCGACAAACAGGCCAAGCTCAAGGCGGTGTGGGAGAACCCTCAGATTTCGGCCATCTGCTCCCAGATGCCAACCATGTCGATCCTCATGGCCAACATCGCCGCAGCCGTGGACCGCACGACGCTGACCGACAACGACCGGCAGCACCTGGAGCGGTATGCCCGGGAGACATTCTCGCACTATTGTGCCGGCTGCACGCAGATCTGCCAGAACGCCATCGCGGAAAATGTCCCCGTGGGCGACGTCATGCGCTATCTCATGTATGCCCGCAGCTACGGGGATTTGAACGATGCCCGGCGTCGCTTCGCCGCCATTCCCGATGCGGTCCGTCAACAAGATGACCCAGACAGACTACTCGGCGGCAGAGGCCCGATGCCCCAGAGAGACTGCCCATTGCCCGACTGATGGGTGAAGCCCTTGAAGATTTGGCCTGATCGGGTATAATTATCTTGACCCGCCCGATTTTATCAGTCCAAGGAAGGCCGCATCTTGTCCACCCATTTCTTTGCACCGCCTGCCACAGGAGGATCCATGGAACTGGAATGCATCATCTACGACAAGCAGGACGGGGTGGCCGTCATTCGGCTCAACCGCCCCCAGGTGCTCAACGCCATGAACAAACGGCTCTGGCTGGACATGCAGGCCGCCCTGGAGGATGCCCGGGCGGACGAAGCGGATCAAGGTCGTCGTCGTCACCGGCGAAGGGCGCGCCTTTTCCACCGGTGCCGACCTCAAGGAATCCAAGACCCGCTCCATCGAAGACTACCGGGACTACCTGGTGTCTCTCCAGGAGGTGTCCCGGACCATCATCCGCTTCGAAAAACCCACCATCGCCGCCGTCAACGGCTTCGCCATCGGTTCCGGATACGAACTGGCCCTGGCCTGCGACATCCGCATCGCCGCCGAGGAGGCCAAGATCGGCAGCCCCGAGGCCAAGGTCACCTCGTCGGTCACCGGCGGCGCCTTCCGGCTGGTCCAGAACCTCATCGGCCCGGGAAAGGCCCGGGAGCTGCTCTTCACCGGTGAGTACATCGATGGTGCGGAGGCCCAGCGCATCGGGCTGGTCAACCGGGCCGTGCCGGCCGAGAAGCTGATGGAGACAGTCATGGAGATGGCCGCCAAGATCGCCGCCAATTCAGCCTTCTCCCTGAAAATGATCAAGAAGGGGCTCAACATGGCCCAGGGTGAAACCAGCCTGGAGGCCCTGATGGACTTCGAAGTGGAAGCCTGCCTGGCCTGCGTCTCCACCAAGGAGCGCCAGGAGTCACTGGCGGCATTCGAAGACCGCAAAAAATAGAAAAGGAGATTATGATGGGACTCGAACACGTCCTCAACGCCCGTTCCGTCGCCGTCGTGGGCGCATCCAAGGTACCCACCAAGCGCGGCTATCAGACCATTCGAACCCTTCTAGACGAACGCTATGAGGGGGCCATCTACCCGGTCAACCCGAAGGAGCCGAGCATCATGGGCCTGAAGTGCTACACCGCCGTCTCGGAAATCCCGGGAGAGGTGGACGTGGCCCTCATCGCCACCCCGGCCCGAACCGTTCCCGCGGTTCTGGAAGACTGCGGCAAAAAGGGGGTCAAGGGCGCCATCATCCTGGCCACGGGATTCGGCGAGACCGGCGCCAAGGGCAAAGCACTCGAGAGCGAGGTGCTGAAGGTGGCCGGCCGGCACCACATCCGCCTGATCGGCCCCAACACCTCGGGCATGATCAACCTCAAGGACAACCTCAACCTGGTGGGCCTGAAGCATTCGCCCAAAGGCGACATCGCCCTGCTGACCCAGAGCGGCAACATGGCCCTGACCCTGATCACCGAAGCCAAGCTGCAGAGCCGCAAGGGATTCACCTACTACGTGGGCGTGGGCAACGAGGCGGACATCCGCTTCCACGAGTACCTGGAATTCTTCCGGCAGGACCCGGACACCCGCGCCATTCTCATGTATGTGGAAGGCATGCGCGAGGGCCGAAAATTTCTCCAGCAGGCCTACAAGACCACCGAGACCAAACCGATAATCCTGCTCAAGAGCGGCCGATCCTCCACCGGCAAGCAATCCGCCGGCTCCCACACCGGCGCCCTGGCCGGCATGTCCGAAGTGGCCAAAGGCGCCTTCGAGCGGGCCGGCATCATCGTCATCGAAAATTCAGACGAACTCTTCCCGGCCGCCGAAAGCCTCTCCAGCCTGCCGCCGATCAAGAACAACCAGATCGCCATCCTGGCCGACGGCGGCGGTCACGCCACCATCGCCGCCGATACCCTCACCGACCTGGGCGTACAGATTCCTGAACTGGAAGAGAAGATCCAGGCGAAGCTGCGCGCCATCCTCCCCGGCGGGGCCGCGGTGAGAAACCCCATCGACGTGGCCGGCGGCACCGACGACAACCCGGCCGTTTTTGCCGACTGCGCCAACATCATATTGGGCGACCCCAATGTGGGCGGTCTGCTGATCGTGGGTCTGTTCGGCGGCTACGGCATCCGCTTTGCCGAAAGCCTGGCCCTGATGGAAGAAGATGCGGCCCACCAGATGGGCAAGATGGTCAAGCGCCGCAAAAAGGCCATCATCGTGCACAGCCTCTACAATTCGGAAAAACCCCACAGCCTGGACCTGCTGCGCTACTACGGCGTCCCGGTTTACGGCAGCCTGGATATCGCCTGCAAGTGCATCGGCGTGCTGGCCCAATACGGCAGATATCTGAAACGCTACCACGCCAAGTCCGACTTTGTCCTCAACTGGGAGGCGAAAGCCAAACCCGAAGGTCAGCAGATCATCGACAGCGTCTACCAACAGGGCCGCACGGCGCTGCTCGAAGCCGAGGCCAAACAACTGCTCCGGCTGCATGGTGCGGCGGTGACCAGCGATGCCCTGGCCACCACGGCCGATGCGGCCGCGGATGCGGCAGCCGCCATGGGCGGCAAGGTGGTCCTTAAAATATCCTCCCCGGACATCCTGCACAAAAGCGATGCCAAGGGCGTCAAGCTCAACCTGTCCGGAAAAGACCAGGTGAAAAAGGCTTTCCAGGAAATCATCAGACAACGCCAAGGCCTACAAGGCCGATGCCCGCATCGAAGGCGTGCTGATCTCCCCCATGGTGGGCAAGGGCATCGAAGTCATCATCGGCACCAAGATCGACGACCAGTTCGGTCCCGTGATCATGTATGGCCTGGGCGGGGTGATGGTGGAGATTTTAAAAGACGTCTCTTTCCGCGTGCTGCCCATCTCCCGCCGGTCGGCCCAGCGCATGATCGCCGAAACCAAATCCCACCCCATCCTGGACGGTGTGCGCGGCGACAAGCCCTACGACAAAAGAGCCCTGGTCAACCTGCTGCTGGTCTGCTCGGAGATCATCGAGGCCTATCCCCGGATCCAGGAGATGGATCTCAACCCGGTGATCATTCACCACGAGGGCCTGAGCATCGTGGACGCCCGGATCCTGCTCAAACCGGCTTCCGAAAAGGAAAAAGCGGGTACCACAGCGTGAACCGGATCTTCCTGATCATCGTTCTCGGCGCCGTTTGCTTTGCCGGCTGGAAGCAGTTCGGCTTCCAGCCGGCGGCGGATCTTCCGTCACCCATGGAGGCCCTCTCCGCAGCCATGGTGGAATCGGCCAGCGGGGCGGTGGAACTGGCCATCGGGCTGGTGGGGGTCATGACCCTGTTTCTCGGCCTGATGAAGGTGGCCGAAGCGGGAGGGATGCTGGTCATCCTGGCGCGCTTGATCCGGCCGCTGATGGTGCGGCTCTTCCCCGAGGTGCCGGCCGACCATCCGGCCATGGGGGCCATGATCCTCAACCTGTCCGCCAACGCCCTGGGACTGGGCAACGCCGCCACGCCCTTCGGCATCCGTGCCATGCAGGAGCTGGAAAGTCTGAACACGCAGACCGGGCACGGCCTCCAACGCCATGGCCCTGTTCCTGGCCATCAACACCTCCAGCGTGACCCTGCTGCCCACCGGCGTCATCGCCCTTCGGGCAGCCGCGGGTAGTGCCGACCCGGCGATCATCCTGCCCACCACCCTGTTTGCAACCATCGGCTCCACCACCGTGGCCATCCTGGCCGCCAAAGCTCTATCAGCGCATGTCGCCCATGGGAGACTTGCATCCGGTCGATAGCAAGCCAGCGGACAGCCGGTGAGAAAAGCGATACCGCGGGCCCGGATGAGACATCGACACTGGAAGTGGCTCAAGGGGCCTACCCGGCATGGGTGAGCATCGTGGCCCTCGTCGCGCTGGCGGCCTTGATTCCCACTGCCATCCTTTTCGGCAAGGCGATCTCCCCCTGGATCCTGCCGGGTCTGATGGCGGGATTTCTCATTTTCGGGGCGGTGCGGCGCGTGGCCATTTACGAGGTGTTTGTGGATGGGGCCAAAGAGGGATTCCAGGTGGCCCTGCGCATCATCCCCTACCTGGTGGCCATCCTCGTGGCCGTTGGCATGCTGCGGGCCAGCGGAGCCCTGGATCTGCTGGTGGGCGCCCTGGCACCGGTCACCGGGCGATTCGGCCTGCCGGCAGAGGCGCTGCCCATGGCCCTGATGCGCCCCTTGAGCGGGTCCGGCGCCTACGGCATCCTGGCCTCGATCATCAACGATCCGGCCATCGGCCCGGACAGCTACACCGGCGTGCTGGTCTCCACCCTGCAGGGCTCCACGGAGACCACTTTTTATGTCATGGCCGTCTATTTCGGCGCAGTTCAGGTTCGGCGCATCCGGCACGCCATGGCCGCGGCCCTGACGGCCGATGCAGCCGGGGTGATCTTCGCCATTGTGGCCTGCTGGCTCTTCCTGAATTAATCATGCCGGTTCCGCCATGAATGCGTTTATCGCTGGACTTTCAGAATCGACGGATTCACCCATCAACTGAAAAACACGATAGGTGTCACCATGGGAATTAAAGCCCACATCGCATTCCACAAGGAACATCTCATCACGACTCGCCGTAACCTTCACCGCATTCCAGAATTGGGCTTCAAGGAAGAGAAGACCAGCGCCTATGTGGCCGAATACCTGAAACGGGAAGGCCTCTCCGTGGTCACGGGCATCGCCCGCACGGGTGTGGTGGGGCTGCTTGAAACCGGCCGCCCCGGCCCGACCCTGCTGGTCAGGGCAGACATGGATGCACTGCCCATCACGGAAGCAACCGGGCAACCCTTTGCATCCCGGCATCCCGGTGTCATGCATGCCTGCGGCCATGACGGCCACACGGCCATGGCCCTGGTCACCGCCAAAACCATGAATGCGCTCAAAGACCGGATCAACGGCTCCATCAAATTTGTCTTCCAGCCAGCTGAAGAAGGACCGGGTGGCGCCAAGCCCATGATCGAGGCCGGCGTGATGGACAATCCGCACGTAGACTACGCCCTGGGCTGCCACATCTGGCCGACGATTCCCGAGGGGACCATCGGTATCCGGGCCGGCGCCCTGCTGGCCGCCATGTTCCGGTTCGACATCACCATCTCGGGCAAAGGGGGCCATGGGGCCATGCCCCATTTGTGCGTGGACGCCCTGGAAACCGGCTGCCAGGTAGTGGCAGCCCTTCAGCGAATCGTCAGCCGCCAGATGGATCCGCTGCAACCCTCGGTGGTCACTGTCGGAAAATTCCAGGCCGGTACCGCCTTCAACGTCATCCCGGAAAGCGCTAGTTTGTGCGGCACCGCAAGGACCTTCGACAAGACAATCTGGAAACGCTGGCCCGAGATCATCGAAACCATCGTCAAAGGGGTTTGCCAATCCATGGGGGCCGGTTACGAAATGAGCTGTGAGCAAGGCTATCCGCCCACGATCAACGATGCGGACATGGCTGACCGGATGAGGCGCATCGCCGGAGAAGTCGTCGGCGTCGACCGGGTGGTCGTGCCGGAAAGAACACTGGGGGGTGAAGACATGGCCTTTTTCCTGGAACGGGTCCCGGGCTGTTTTTTCTGCCTGGGTGCGGGCAACGACAGCTTTGCCGGCATCCACAATCCGCGATTTGGCTTCAATGAAGAGATCCTGCTCACCGGCGTTGAAACCTATTGCCGGGCGGCCATCGATCTACTCGGCGAGCCATCCAAGGGTAAACGTTAAATCAGAAGCACGGCTGCCGGATCGATGCGATATAGACACCATTGCCGGCGGTGCTACTCACGGACCTCCACCAGCTTCGGCAGGTTGCCGGGCAGGGCATTCCTGCATGGCCTGGGTGGACACCCGGCAGGGGATGAAGGGCGGCTGGCCCATCTTCTGGAGTACTTTCAAACCGCCATCTGCCGAAAGCTGATACTCCAGGAACCGGACGGCGCCGTCAGGATTGGGGGCTTCTTTGACAGCCAGCCCGATGAGGTGCATCCAAAACAGTATTGACGGTGCCACCAACTCACAATCAAACACCAGGTAAGACCGCTATGAAAGCAGCCGCTAAAATAAATGCCGGGGTCTGCGGGTTTAAAACAAAAGTTACGGCCGAGACCCAAGACGGGATGAACGTGGAGCTACGCATGGGCAGCGATTGCGAAACCATCAGGGAACTGGCACGGCTGATTAAGGCCCGAAACCCGATCAACGCGTTTCAGGAACTCACGCCGATTGCCGAGAGCGTGGTACTGAGCATCTGCCGCCCGGTATTGCAGAAAAAGGGGTGCTGCGAGGCATGCGTGGTGCCGGTGGCCATTTGCAAGGCGATGCAGGTCGCCGCCAATCTGGCGCTTCCCAGGGATGTGGTTGTGGAAATAGCTAAAGAGTAGTCTTTCTTTTAATCGGAATCAAAGGATAACCATGGCACACAAACCCATCGCCGCCGGCAAGAGCAGTTTCGATCTCATCGATTTCGCCACCTTCCTGTCCGCCGTTGACCTGCGCGGCGAGATCGTCTTTCTCGATGTGGCCTGCGGCATCGGCAACTATGCCATCGAGATCGCCCGCCAGATCCGGGAGTCGGGAATGGTGCATGCCCTGGACCTGTGGGAGGAAGGGATAAGCAAGCTCAGGCTCAAGGCCGGCTCCCTTGGATTGGAGAACATCGAAGCCTCTGTTTGTGACGTCAGCCAAAAAATTCCCCTTGGCGATAACAGCGTCGATATCTGCCTCATGGCCACGGTGCTCCACGATCTGATCGAAGACGGCACCCACCACGGCACACTGACCGAAATCGTCCGGGTGCTCAAACCGGCCGGACGGCTGGCCGTGGTCGAGTTCAAGAAAATGCCCGGACCGCCGGGACCACCAGAAAAAGTTCGGCTATCCCCCGAAGAACTGGCCCAGGAGCTAAGGCCCCTGGGCTTTCAGTGCCGTGACACCGTCGATTTAGGAACAGTGACCTATCTTTCGGTGTTTCATTTGAAATGAACGTACGACATTATTTAGAAGTTTGTTTTTTCTTGTCGCTTAAGATTATAGGCGGTGACAGAAGATAGTAACATGGTGGTCGAGGTAACGGAAGATTTGTCGAAACTAATCTGGGCCACGCTTATTAAAGTCTTTTGAAAATACTACCAGGATCAATCGAATGAATCAGTAGTTGGTAATCCAGGCGAGTTCGAACCTTTTTTGGCCGTCATTTAACACTTCCATTTTTCTTGGATATTCAATGTATCCCCACAGGGATAGAAGAACAAACATTACGCGTGGTTGAATGGGCTTTTAGGTGTACTCAAGAGGGACAGGAGCCTTTAGAAAGTTCGACAATCTATTCTTCTAAACACACGGACATATTGGCCAGTATCGGTAATGGGTCTGATTATCGGAAAAAGGTTATTGGCTATGCGGTTGGCTTCAGGAATAATTTTGGTTTTTTCGGGGATAATATGGATAATTATGATATCTAAACGAGAAACGAGTAGAAGAGCTGCCTTTCAAACATTATTGGATTTTTGGACAGGTTCTCCCCTTGAGAGCATCATTGTTGTTGGAATAATTTTATTTGGGATAATACTCATTTTTTCCCATTTTATATAATAGGTCGTTTTAACAATATTTAAATCCATATTGAACCCTCCCCGCGGCAAGCCGCGTGGAGGGTTCTGCCTGTAACGGCATTGCTGCGCAGCACCGAAAGGATGAAAATCGAATTTTAGTTCGCTCGCTATCGCGCTTCAAACACACCGAATTGACTAACCGTGTTTTCATAGAGCCGTTTCCCGGAAGCCCTGCAGCCACCTGAATGACGAGTAATGCAGCTTATCCTCTATCCCTGCCTTGAACGACAGGAATAGCCTGGAGAGGAGTAATTGGGGGTTGGCCGAGTCCGGCCCTACTTGACGAATAATTTGCCTGCCATGCCGAGAGCGCCTGAGAGGCCACCCATTGAATCGAGCAAGGAGCCGCCGCTGCTGGCCTTATCCACCATCTGGGGGAGTGCCTCGGACAGGCCACCAGCCGCCTCGTCCCTGCTAAGTCCCAGCTTGGATGCAAATTCAGATATATTATTGCTACCGAACATGTTGGTTGGTTAATCAAAAACGCCTTGTCTATCCGGCATGATAGGTAATTTATTCGTTTCCGTTCAGGATGAAGGCTAACCGGGGGGGGAAGGTTCTGATAAATCGTAGATTACATCAGGTCGTCAGTCTGTGTCTAACAGGTACCAGGTACCGGCGATCATTTGAACCCTCACCGCGGCAAGCGGCGGGGAATGCACTCGCTGTCGCGGTTCAACGGCTCATTTTTGCAGGCAATCCTCGGCAAAGACCTTCTCCAATGCATCGACCAGGGCGTCGGCATTCGCTTTGGAGAAGATGATAGGCGGTTTGAGCTTGAGCACGTTGTGCAGGGGGCCATCGGTGCTGATCAGAAATCCGTAATCCTTCATGCGGTTGCAAATGTAGGCGGCATGGTCAGCGGCCGGCGCCAGGGTACCGTGATCCATGACCAGTTCCACGCCCAGGTAGAGCCCCAATCCGCGCACATCACCCACAAGCCAAGACTTCTCTTTCAGGGTCGATAACCGCTCCAGCAGATAGGCCCCCACCGTTCGGGCATTTTCCTGAAGGCCTTCGGATTGGATCACATCCAGCACAGCCATACCCACGGCACAGGAAACGGGGTTTCCCCCGTAGGTGTTGAAGTATTCCATGCCGTTGTTAAAGGCATTGGCAATCTCAGGTGTTGTCACTACCGCCGCCAGGGGGTGGCCGTTGCCCATGGGTTTGCCCAGGCTAACGATGTCCGGCACCACCCCCTGGGTCTCGAAGGCCCAGAAATGGGTGCCGGCTCGGCCGAACCCCACCTGGACCTCGTCGGCGATGCACACCCCGCCGGCGGCGCGCACGTGGTCAAAGGCGGCCTGGAGATAGCCGTCGGGCAGCAGCACTTGGCCGCCGCAGCCCAGCATGCTTTCACATATGAAGGCCGCCGGCCGCCGGCCCGCGACTTCGATACGGTCGATGGCCGTCTTTACATAGCCGGCGTAGGCGATGCCAGATTCCGACCCGGTGCCCTTGTGGGGCCCACGGTAGCCGCAGGGCATGACGACCGTCTGCACCCAGTCCGGCGCCCCTTTCCCGCCGGGTCCGTCATGTTTGTAGGGGCTGATGTCTACCAGCCCCTGGGTGTTGCCATGGTAAGCCCCGTCCACGGTGATGATGTCGTCCTGTCCCGTATAGGCGCGCGCCAGGCGAAGGGCCAGTTCGTTGGCCTCGCTGCCGCTGCAGACGAAAAAGCACACGCTCAACGGTTCCGGAAAAGTGGCCAGCAGGCGGCGGGCGTAGTCCACGATATTGTCGTGAAGGTAGCGGGTGTTGGTGTTGAGCACGGCCATCTGGCGCCTTCCGGCGGTCACCACGGCCGGGTGGCAGTGGCCCACGTGGCAGACGTTGTTTACCCCGTCCATGTATGGCTGCCCGGTTTCGGTGTAGAGGAAGCCGCCCATGCCCCGGACGATTTTCAACGGCGTATCGTAGGAAACGCTGAGGCTTTTGCCCAGGTGTCTTCGCCGGATGGCCATGATCTCGTCCGCCCGGCGGACTTCCGCTGCCGGCGGTGGTGTGGTGAGCCCCAGGACCACTCCCGGATCCGGGCACAGGGCTGTCCACACCCGTCGCTGGCTGGGCCGGACCACGCCGGGAAAGTCGCCCTCCATTCCCATCAGATCGGTGATCAGTTGAAAGTGCAGGTGGGGCGCCCAGCCGCCGTTTTCCGCTGAGGTGCCGATGGTGCCGATCGTCTGTCCGGCGCCGACGGGCATACCCGCTTCCAGGCCATCCAGGGCCGTGGCCGACAGGTGTCCATAAAGTGAGTAAAACAAAATGCCGCTGTCCGCCTCATGGGACAAGATGATCGTGGGGCCGTAATCCTGGTGGGCGGTGTTATTCCGAAAGCTGTGGACCCGTCCAGCCATGAAAGCATATACCGCTTCGCCGGGCCGGGCAAACAGATCCAGCCCCAGGTGAACGGTTCGGTATTCGAAGTCGGTGTCCGTCTCCACCTTGAACGCATCGGCCGTGTAGATCAGCCGGGCTTCGTCGTACCGGCCGATTCCCAGGCGGCTGTCGGCATCTTCCATCTCCCGGAAGATAATGCGCGTCATCGCCGCCTTATCGTCTTTTTGCGGCCCGGCGCCCAGCAGCGGTGTGCCCACGCTCAGGTCGATAACCGGCGACCACCTGGACGGCGGTGGACAGGGGGTCCGTCTTGCCCATGAGGGCATATGCGCAGGCAATGGCCAGTTCGTTGACCGTGTGAGAATACACCATGTCTCCAAAATCGATGAGCCCGGTGACCCGGTTGCCCCAGCGTCCATGGGGCGACGCCAGCACATTGTAGCGTTGCCATCGCTGTGGATCACGCTGGTCCGCAGGCCGGCCAGCCTCGGAGCCGTGTCTGTACGATAGCGGTCTAATCGGTGATTCACCAGACCCCGCTTTTCAGCGTCATCGATCTCATCCAGCAGTGATGCCACCACCTCGCCGCAGCGGGCCAGGTCCCAGTGAAACACCCGACGGGTGGCCGGGTGGTCGAAATCCATGAACACCCGGTCGATGCGGCCCAAAAACGAACCGAGACTGAAAAGCAGGTCCTTGTCATGGGGATTGACCGTGGCCAGGGGCTTGCCCGGCAGGTAGGTGAGCAGCCGCACGAAATGACTGGCACCATCCTGCCCGGATATTGAGAGGATGTCCTCACTGCCGGGAGCGCTGCAGACCCGGGGACAGGGGTCGAATTCGTCGAACAGGGCGGCGCCTTTTTCGGCCACATGGGTCATGGCCAGGTTCTGGAACGCCAAGGCCTCACGGGTTTCCGCGGCGTTGGCGATTTTGAGCACGAACTGGCCGCCCTTTTGATCCTGCAACCGGAAGTTCTGGTCTCGTTCGCTGGGCAGCAGGTCGGCCGAGGCGGTGATGTTGAAAAGTTCCTTGGCCATTGCGGCCGCCTGATTTTCAGTGAACCGGGGGGCATGTCTCACCAGATTGGACATGGGTTTTTCTCTTTCTGCATGCTACCGGAAAATAAATCCATTTTTCAGCGGGTCAGCCGGATCCATGAGAAATTCGTTGCAGCCGGTGATCCAGGCGCTGCCCGTTACTTCCGGGATGACGGCGTCATATGGACCGAAGGTGGTGGAGTCGACCACCTGACCGGTAAAGCGCGATCCCAGGATGCTCTCGATGACGATGGGTTCGTTCATGCCAATTTCCTTGCGGGCGTAATGCAGTGCCAGCCGGGCGCTCACGCCCGTACCGGTGGGAGAGCGATCCACCTCCCCGTTGGCAAAGATGCACACGTTGCTGGAGTGGGCCCCCGGGCTGTGGGGAGGGCCGATGATGATCGTGCCGTAAAGGAAACTCAGGTCGGCCTCGAACGGGTGCGTGATCGGACCGGCAGTCATGACGGCCCGCTTGACTGCCATGCCCTTGTCGACCAGGGCGTTGAAGTCCCCGGGCGTAGTGGTCACACGCAGGTCCCCGGCCTTGACGAAGGCGTAGAAAGCCCCGCCGTAGGCGATGTCATATCGGACGGGCCCCAGGCCGGGGACATCGACAGTCTGATCCAGAACCAATGCGAAAGATGGCACATTGTGGAAGAAGACGCGCTCGACCCGCCCGTTCTCCATGCGGG
The DNA here is from genome assembly GCA_963697225.1 of uncultured delta proteobacterium. Classification (GTDB taxonomy): domain Bacteria; phylum Desulfobacterota; class Desulfobacteria; order Desulfobacterales; family Desulfosarcinaceae; genus Desulfosarcina. The sequence goes on along the minus strand of CAVONM010000022.1, from coordinate 322,281 downwards.
CATGGGCGGTCACCAGACCGGCCGGTGCGTCGATGCGCACGGTGGTTACCGGTTCGACGGCCTCGATCATGCCCGTTTCGATGGCCACGGTGGTCACGGCGATGATGCCGTGGCCGCACATGGAGCTGTAGCCCGCGTTGTGCAGAAAAAGGACGCCGAAGTCCGCTTCTGGCGACACCGGCGCCGTGATGATGCAGCCGTACATGTCGGCGTGTCCCCGGGGCTCCCACATCAGGGCCGTGCGCAGGTGGTCCAGGTGGTCGGTCATATAACGCCGGCGCGCCAGAATGGTGTCGCCTGCCAAACCGGGCAGGCCGCCGGTGATGATGCGGAAGGGCTCACCGCCGGTGTGGGCGTCGATGGTGGTGATGCGCTGCCAGCTGTCCGGCGGCGTCCAGTTTCTCATCTTTTCAAGCATGGTATGCTCCGGGGAAAAGATATGGGGTTTCTGTCTTCTCTTATGAAACTACGCCAAAATGGCATAGTTTCATTTTCGATCAAACAGACCGCCTTGGCGGTCGGCGGCGGCGCTGACCTCTGTCTTCCGACTTCTGACTTCTGTTATCACGACATCTGGATGACTGTCCCCAGCCCCTTTTCCTCCGCCGCCTTGAGCACGGCGGCTGCCGTCACCGCGTCCTGCACCGCCAGCCCAACGGACTTGAAGAAAGTGATCTCTTCATCGTTTCGCCGGCCGGGTTGGTCGCCGTTGATAATCTCGCCGATCTCCGCGTCGATGACCGCCTTGCCGATAATGATATCCCCGGCCTCGGCCATGGCTGCGTCCCGCTGGTCCACCACCACCCGCGCCCGACGAATGGTGTTCGCGTCGATTTCCTGCATCTGGGGGGTGAAGGAACCTACACCGGTCACGTGGGCGCCCGGTTTCAGGTCGTTGCCGTCAAACAGGGGCGTCGTTGTCGTGGTAGCGGCCAGCACGATGTCTGCCTGCGCCACGGCTGACTGCGGGGAAGGCGCCAAGGTGACTACCGGTGGATCGGTCCAGCCGGAAATGTCGTCTGCCAGACGTTGGGCGGCGGATTCGAAGGGATCGACAATCCAGACCCGCTCGATCTTACGAACGGCCATGGCCGCCAGGAGCTGGGCGCGCGCCTGAACGCCGGCGCCGAAAAGGGCCACCGTCCGGGCATCCGTCCGGGCAAGGTAGCGTGCAGCCACGCCGCCTGCAGCACCGGTGCGCAGCGCCGTCAGGCTGTCCCCCTCCATCAAGGCCAGGGGCATGCCGGTCTGTGGATCCAGGACCAGCACCGTGGCCGCCACCGTGGGCAGGCCCAATTTGGGGTTGTGCGCATAAACGGAGACGATCTTGACTGCAAAATCGCCGCTGTCGTGGAGATAGGCGGGCATGAGCAGGGTGACCCCTTTTTCTGTATGGAACCGGGAGCGCAACGGCATGGTGGCCTTGCCGGCGGAAAGCTGGGCATAGGCCCGCTCCACCCCATTGATGGCCTCGATCATGGAAAGGGCCGAACGAATGTCGGTCGCCGTGAGAACACGAATCTGCATGGTCATAGAATCTCCTGCTGTTTATTTGGTTTGAATCGGCTCATCGCTCGTGGCTGAAAGCGCTTAGCATTTGCGGCATTCATCTCGCCCTCAGTGCCTTCAACCCTCAATCTTTTCACCATGTGCCATTCTGTTTAACCCTTGAACGCAGAACGCTGAACCCGTCTTCCATCACCCGATGATGTGTTTCAATTCACCCCGGATGGCGTTTAAGTGCTGGGCCATCCAGCGGGAGGCGGCATCGCCGTCAGCGGCTTCAATGGCTTCCACAACCCGGGCGGCCGTTCGGATGGAAACCTCGCGGTAGGCCGGCGGCAACAAAACGGTTTTCAGGGCATTGTGGTGGGCCACGACTTTATCCAGCACCAGCTTGGTCAGCTCACACAGCACCACGTTGCCGGCGGCCTCGGCTACCGCCGCATGAAAACCGATGTCTGCATCGAGGAAGATGGCGTATTCCGTTTCCGTTCCGCTCACCTTTTGCATGGCTGCCTTCAGGTTCCGGATCTGCACATCATCGGACCGTTCCGCCGCCAGGGCGGCAGATCGGCACTCCAACAGTTCCCGCGCTTCCATCAGGTCAAAGATGGAGCCGGCGGAAAGGGCTGCAGACAGCTTCTCGATGCCCGGATCGGAGGTGGGAAGCATATCCTTGATAAAGGTCCCTTTGCCCTGCAGCGGCTCCAGGTAACCCATGACCACCAAGGCGTTAATGGCTTCGCGCACCGATGACCGCCCCACCCCCAGCATCTGGGCCAGATCACGCTGGGCGGGAAGTCGGGTGCCGGGTGCCAGTTCACCGCCGGTAATCTTTTCGATGATCTGTTCGGCGACCATGTCGGGTGCGGAACTTTTGCGGATGGCTTCGAAGGTCATTTTTACATCGCCTCGTGCTCGGTGCGCCGGATGATTTCATCCTGCAGGTCTTCGGTTAAATCCACAAAATAATCGCTGTATCCAGCCACCCGGACAATCAGGTCGCGGTAGTCGTCCGGGTATAATTTGGCCCGCTTGAGGGTCTCGCCGTCGACCACGTTGAACTGAATGTGGTGGCCGTCCATACGAAAATAGGTACGCACCAGCTGTGCCAGCTTGGTGATGCCCGTATCGTCAGCCAGCACCTGGGGCAGAAACTTCTGGTTGAGCAGGGTGCCGCCGGTGCGGATGTGGTCTATTTTTGCAGCCGACCGGATCACCGCCGTGGGGCCGTTGCGGTCCGCCCCCTGCACCGGCGAAATACCCTCGGACAGGGGGATTCCGGATTGGCGGCCGTCGGGCAGGGCGCCGATGACGCTGCCGAAATAGACATGGCAGGTGGTGGGCAGCAGATTGACCCGGTGGACGCCGCCGCGGGTATTGGGCCGACCGTTGACCGCGTCGTAGTAGGCTTCGAAGACCATCTTCATGATGTCGTCGGCCGCGTCGTCATCGTTGCCATACTTGGGGGTATCGTCCAGCAACTGCCGCCGGAACGCATCATACCCATCGAAATTCTCATGGAGCATCGCCACCAATCCCTCCATGGTAATCGTTTTGCGGTCGAATACATGGACCTTGAGGGCCGTCAATGCATCGGTGATGGACCCCAGGCCGACCCCCTGGATGTAAGACGTGTTGTAGCGCGCACCGCCGGCATTGTAGTCCCGCCCCGCTTCGATGCAGTCGTCGATGAGCAGGGACAGAAAGGGCACCGGCATGTTGCGGGCATTGATCTGCTCGATGATGTTGTTGCCGCGAATCTTGATGTCGATGAAATGCCTGAGCTGTCGGGTCCAGGCGTCGAACAATTCTTCGAAACGGCTGAAGTCGGACGGTTTTCCGGTGGCCGGCCCCAGCTGTTTGCCGGTGCGCGGATCGACGCCGTTGTTCAAGGTGAGTTCAAGCAGCTTGGGCAGGTTGAAGTAGCCGGTCAGAAAATAGGCCTCGCGGCCGAAGGCGCCGGCCTCGACGCAGCCGCTGGCTCCGCCCTCCCGGGCATCCTGCAACGTTTTTCCCTGGCGCACCAGCTCCTGGACGATGACGTCGGTGTTGAAGATTGATGGCTGACCGAACCCGGTTTTCACGATTTTCAGCGCGCGGCGAATAAATCGATCCGGATTTTTCTTGCTCAGCTGCACCATGGACGAAGGCTGGAGCAGGCGCATCTCTTCGATCACGTCCAGGAGCAGGTAGCTCAGGTCGTTGACGGCGTCGCTGCCGTCGGCCTTGACTCCGCCGACGTTGATCAGGGCAAAATCCACATAGGTGTTGCTCTCTTTAGCGGTAACGCCGGTCTTTGGCGGCGCCGGGTGGTTGTTGAACTTGATCCAGAAGGCGCACAACAACTCTTTGGCCCGCTCCTTGGTCAACCGGCCTTCTGCGATATCTTTTTCGAAAAAGGGGTAGAGATGCTGGTCCAGCCGCCCGGGATTGAAGGCGTCCCAGGGGTTGAGTTCGGTGATGACCCCCACGTGGACAAACCAATACGTCTGGAGGGCCTCCCAGAAGGTTTGCGGGGCATGGGCCGGCACCCGCCGGCAGATGGCGGCCATCTGCATCAATTCGGTTTTACGATCCGGGTCCGACGTCGATTCGGCCAACCGCAAGAGCGCATCGGCATGGCGGCGGGCAAAGGCGATCAGCCCGTCGGCGGCCAGAGCCATGGCCTCCAGCTGGTTTTTTTTGTCCATCGCACCACGGTCGTTGAAAAAATCCAGGCCAGCCACTGCATCCCGTATCTCCGCCTTTAAATCCAGCAACCCTTTATGGTAAATTTTGCTCCCGCAGGCGGTGTGCCCCGGAGAGCGCTGCTCCTGAAACTCGGTAAAAATACCGGCCGCATAGGCCTCTTTCCAGGATTCAGGCAAATGAGCGAAAAGTTTTTCGCGGATGGCGTGCCCCTGCCAGAAGGGGATGATCTCTTCACGATAAACCTGCCGCACCGATTCATCCACAAGGAAGGCGACCTTCTCACGGCCACTGATAATATCCAGATCCGCTTGGGAGTGGATACACACCTCCGGGTAGGTGGGTGTGGCTTTGGGCACCGGTCCGCGTTCGCCCACGATCAGCTCGTCGGGTCCGATATAGATCTTTTTGTTCTCCATGATGGTGGCAAAGGCCATGGCGCGCTGCACCGGTATGGGTGAGGTCCGGGCGACGCCACTTTTGTAAAAGCCGGTCAGCAGCCGGGCCCGTTCGTCCGACAGGCTGGGTATGGCCGCAAGGCTTCGGGTTCTCAAACGCTTGATGCGTGCATTCATGATCATCCTCCAATCGATACGATTAGTCCGGCGGATTCGAATCTGCGTTTGATGGCCACCACACGTTCCGGAGACGGGGGGGCGGTCCCGGCCGTGTTGTCGGTCATCCCCAATCGCCGGTATTTCTCACTCCCGATCCGGTGGAACGGCAACAAGTCCACCCCGTGTACCGCCTTGAGGGTGCCCGCGAACCGCACGATCTGTTCGATGTTGTCGTCGCCGTCAGTAATAGCGGGTATCAAGGGGATCCGGATACGCACTGGCGTCCGGCTGTCATCGATCCGCTTCAGGTTCTCGAGAACGGTCCGGTTGGACACCCCGGTATGTCTCAGATGCTGCTTCTCATCCATGATCTTGAGGTCGAAGAGCACCAGTTGCAGCCGGGGGAGAATCTGATCGAGGGCGGCCGCCGGCGCAAAACCGCTGGTGTCCAGCGCGGCGTGGATTTCCAGGTGGTTGCAGGCCGCCAGCACCGCTTCCAGAAACTCAGGCTGAGCCAGCGGTTCACCACCGGAGAAGGTGACCCCGCCTCCGGATTCATCGTAAAACAGCACATCCTTTTCGATCTCTCTGATCAAAGCATCCACCCCGATGACGACCCCCACCGTCTCATGGATTTCCCCGGACGACGTTCGGCGCGACATCGTCTGGGGTCGTGGGTCAAGCCCCTCGGGGTTGTGGCACCATCGGCACGACAACGGGCATCCTTTGAAAAAAACCGTGGTTCGGATACCGGGGCCGTCGTGCAGCGCGTATCTCTTGATCTTGAATAGGGTGCCTTCAGTCATGCCGCCTCATGATCTTTTGGGATCGCCGATTCCCTTTCACTGTCTATGATTTCCTCATACAACAGGAGCGCCCCAAAGGCAACAGGATTTCAGGTCTTCAGACCATCTGACTGGTTAATGTTCCGACAACCCGCATCAACGACTGGATCATGAGTGTGAAACCGGCGTTCAGGACCATTTGTGCCTGCCTCATGAACAGGTATATGGCTCCTTTTTCAAAATGGAAAAAACGCAGTAATTGTGGTTACTATCACTTTTTCAGTGTCATTCTAAGGACCTGCCCATTGACTTTGGATAAGTTGTCCCTTAGCTTGGCAGCATGTCTGTTTTGACCATGCAGTCATTTACGCCGCCAGCTGATTGTTTTCATACATTTGAACGATAAGCTTAACTTCATGACTGAATTTTATTGAACCCGGCAGTCACCGCTGCGATTTTTTTATCTAAGAGATTTGGCCCATGGAGGTGTAAATGACCAGACGAAAAGGAAAACCGGTAAGCTTTGATGCGATGGTCAAATTTTTCATGCACAATTACAACATCCCCACGAAACGAGACATCGACGGCCTCAACGATCGGCTCGACCGGCTCGAGAAACTGATTAAAGCAATGGCCCCACGGTCCCGGCGGTCAGCGGCAAAGCGCAATGACGCGACCCCCGCAAACGCCACGGAATCCGTTCTGGAACTGATCAAACGAAGCAAAAACGGCATCGGCATCGCGGAAGTCCGGGAGCAGACCGGCTACGACGACAAGAAGCTTCGCAACATTATTTTCCGATTGAACAAAATCGAAAAAATCATGCGGGTCAGCCGCGGCAGATACAAAGCGGTGGAGTAGTCATTCCCGCACCGGCAACCCGAAATCAAGCAAGCGACACTGGAGATCTTCATGACTATGCAAAAAGACGCAAACAATCCCGGCATCACCCCCGGAGACCGGTTGGGCGGGTATGCGGTGAACAAGGTATCCTATCTCACGGACATCCAGTCCTGGCTCTACCAGATGGAACATGAAGCCACCGGCGCCCGGCATATCCACATCAGCAATACGGATCGGGAAAACACCTTTGGCGTGGCCTTCAAGACCGTCCCGACGGATTCCACCGGCGTCGCCCATATACTGGAGCATACGGTCCTTTGCGGTTCCGAACGGTTTCCGGTGCGCGATCCCTTCTTTTCCATGCTTAAGCGCAGCCTGTCCACATTCATGAATGCCTTCACCGCCTCGGATTGGACCATGTATCCCTTCGCCACCCAAAACCGCAAAGATTACTACAACCTGATGAGCGTCTACCTGGACGCGGCCTTTTTCCCCGATATCGACGAACTGAGTTTCAAGCAGGAGGGGCACCGGCTGGATGTAACCGGCGAAGAGAAAGCGGTTCGGCTGGTATACAAAGGTGTGGTGTACAACGAGATGAAAGGCGCCATGTCGTCGCCGGATCAGGTCATGGTCCGGTCGCTGCTCAACGCCCTTTATCCGGACACGACATACAGCAACAACTCCGGCGGCGAACCCGCTGCCATACCCTCACTGACCCATGGGCAGCTCAAAGCGTTTCATGCCCGCCATTACCATCCGAGCAATGCCTTTTTCTACACATACGGCAATCTGTCCTTGAAGGACCACCTGGCATTGATCGAAGAGCGGGTGCTGAGCCGGTTTTCACGCATCGATCCGAAAACGGACGTTCCCACCCAGCCCCGGTGGACGGCGCCGAAGACCGTGGTCTATCCCTACCCGCTAGATCGCAGCGAGGACCCTGCCAAAAAATACCAGGCCTGCGTGGCATGGCTGCTGGCCGATATCAAGGACACCTTCGAGGTACTGGTCGCCGCGGTGATCGAACAGGTGCTCATCGGCAATGCGGCCTCCCCGCTGCGGAAGGCGTTGATGGACAGCCAATTGGGTACGGCCCTTTCCGATGGCACCGGTTACGATGCAGAAAATCGGGACACCATGTTCTCGGTGGGCCTGAAAGATGTCTCCGAATCGGACGCAGAAAAGATCGAAGCCATCGTCTTTGACGTTCTGAAACGCCTGGCCGAGGACGGCATCGATCCGGAGCTGGTGGAATCGGCCATCCACCAGATCGAATTTCATCGCAAAGAGGTCACCAACACCCCCTACCCGTATGGCATCAAATTGCTCATCGGTGTTTCGGCCAGCTGGCTGCACGGCGGCGACCCGGAACGAATGCTCCAATTGGATGCGGATTTCGACCGTCTCCGACAGTCGTTGGCCAAAGGCCGGTTCCTGGAGGATAAAGTCCGGCATGATTTTCTGGAAAATCCCCACCGGGTCCGTTTCACCCTGGTCCCGGACCAGAAGATGGCCGAAGTCGAAAACCGGCGCGTAGAGAAGGAACTGGCCGACATTCTGGCCGGATTGAAAGATGCCGATCTGGCAGGTATCCGGGCCGATGCGGCAGCCCTGGAGAAGCTACAGGAAACCCAGGAAAACCTTGCATGCCTGCCCACTCTGCAGCGCGAGGACATTCCGACTTCCGTGGTGCGCATCGACCCGACGTCGGGGGCCTTTCAACCGCCGGTGTGGACCTATGACCAGCCCACATCTGGTATTTTCTATTTTTCGGGGGGCCTGGGGGCCGGTGGTATCGACCGCCAGCTGCTGCCGCTGGTTCCCCTTTTCTGCTACGCCGCATCCAAAATGGGCACAACCGATTGCGACTACACCCAAATGGCCCGTCGCATGGACCTGTATACCGGCGGCATCGGTTTTTCCGCCAACGCCCGCACCCGTTTTGACGACAGCGGCGACTGTCTGCCTTTTGTCTCGTTTTCCGGGAAATGCCTGAACCGCAACCAGGACCGGATGTTCGAGATCCTTCACGAATTGACATCCCAGGTGGATTTTACCAACCACACACGACTGCGCCAACTGGTCCTGGAATACCGGGCGGGCCTCGAGGCGGCAGTGGTCCACAACGGCCATCGTCTGGCCATCTCCCTGGCCTCACGCAATTTTACCCCGGCCAATCACCTCCAGGAAATCTGGGGGGGCATTCACCAGTTGCACACCATCAAGCAGGTGGAAAAAGAAACGGCTGATGGCGGCATGCAGCACCTGACCGCCAGCCTGCAGGCTATCGGCAAGACGCTTTTTTACCGGAAAAATGTGAAACTGGCCCTGATCGGGGAAAAGGCGATGCTGGCCAAGGCGGCAGACCCCGTGGAGACCCTGACCGGCGCGCTGGCAGCCGGCGGAGCAGATGGCTTTGCACCGCCCCGGCTGGACGTGGCGCCGGGCCTTCCCAAGGAAGGATGGAGCACTTCCACAGCCGTTTCTTTCGTAGCCCAGACATTTCAGACCGTCCGACTGGACCATGCAGACAGCCCCGCCCTGTCGGTGATCGCCAAAATGCTGCGTTCCATGTACCTGCATCGTGAGATCAGGGAAAAGGGCGGCGCCTATGGCGGATTCGCCCTGTACAACGCCGAAGACGGGCTGTTCAGCTTCGGCTCCTACCGGGATCCCCATATCGTGGGAACCCTGAAGGTCTATAATGGGGCGGCCGATTTCATCCGTTCCGGGAAATTTTCCGAAGAGGACGTGAAAGAGGCGATTCTGCAGGTCTGCTCGGAAATCGATAAGCCCGACCCGCCGGGTCCGGCTGCCCGTAAAGCCTTCTACCGCCGGATCATCGGGCTGTCCGACGAGACACGCATGCGCAACAAGGAAAACCTGCTGAAACTGACCCGCAAGGCGGTGGTGGACGCTGCCGACCGATATTTTAGCAACGACCCGGCCAACAAGGCAGTTGCCGTCATTTCCAGTCGCGATCTGCTCGAAACCGCCAACACAAAGATGGGGGGGCAGGCGCTTTCCCTTCATGCCGTATAGCCATAATTAGCCGCCGGCAGCTGCCGGCGGTTAATATTTTATTGTTCGTATCGGACATTCGCCTCGATTTCCCTTATTAAAATCATCGGCTTGCCGATCATGGATATCGAATCGCACGATCCGGATGCCGGGTCGCTGCTTGACCTTGATTACCGGGAGCATTTATTTTTGACCAGAGCCGCCAGTTCAATTGACCAGTCTGCATTCAGCGATCGGACACCGCTTTACAACAGCGGCATCATCGGCAACTACATCAACTATCTGGAATTCCACCATGTGGATCTCGATACCGATGCGTTGTTGCGCTGCAGCGAACTCACCCGGTTCGACATCAACGATGAGGGACATTTTTTAAACCAGTCGCAAATCAACCGGTTTCACCGCTGCCTGGACGAAGCGCTGACCGACCCGAAGATTGCCTACAAGGTCGGCCTGCATGCGCTGCATATGAAATCGACCGGAACGATCAAGCAATATGGCCTCCAGTTCATCACGCCCGCAGCCATGTACAAGGCCGTCGACCGGATCTATCCCAAATGGTCCAAGGGGCACTTGAGCAAAACCACGATCACCGGCAAAAATCGAGCGGAAGTGACGGTTTCCGTCCGGCCGGATGTTCGGGAAGAGCCTTTTCAATGTGAAAACCGTCTGGGTATTTTCGAAGCCGTCGGTACGATTTTGACCGATCAGGCATCCCAGGTGGCCCATCCGCGATGCATGCATCGCGGAGATGACGCCTGCCAGTACCTGATTGCCTGGCGGGAAAAGCCTTCCACCGTCTGGAAACGGATGGGCGCCTATGCCGGTGCGCTGGCCATCGTCGTTGCCGCCGCCACGTTTTTTTACCTTTCCACGACCTCCTGGATCATCGTGACGCTGGCCATGGGGATGGTGGTCCTCTCTATTTTTCTTGCTGGCAGCCGACTGGAAAAAAAAGAGCTGGCTGGCATGCTCAAAGAGCAGGGCGATGGTGCCGGCCATCTCATGGAAGAGATTGAAAACCGCTACCAGAACGCCAAGCTGGTTCAGGAAATCGGCCTGGCCGGGGCGGACATTTTAGAGGAGAAAACCTACCTCGATACCGTTTTGGAATCCATGTCGCGAAACCTGGATTTCACCCGGGGAATGATCGCCCTGTGCGAAGATGGGCGCAACCGGCTTCGTCACGCCGGCAACTACGGCTTTTCCCAGGCAGAGCGGCAGTTCCTCGACCGAATGGATGTTGACATCGATCTCAACAACACGTCCGACAGGTTCATTCAGTCGCTGAAAAACGGCCAACCGGTATACTTGAGCGATATTCAGGGAAAAATCGACGGCGTGGCCTCGAACAGCATCAACCTGATAGCGCGCCTCAACGTCGACGCCCTGATCAGCGTTCCCCTGATTCATAAGAAAGAACCCCTGGGCCTGCTTTTGGTAGACAGCAAGGGCGCCAAAAGAGATCACACCACCAGCGATGTACACCTGCTCATGGGCATCGCCTCACAAGTGGCCGCCGGCATCGTCAATGCCCGGTCCTATTCACGGTTGCAGGAGAGCGAACAGCGCTATCGCTTGCTGGCGGAAAACGTCACGGACGTTATTTGGATTCTCGATGTTGAGACCTTAAAGATGAAGTATGTCAGTTCGTCTGTAGAAAAGACCCAAGGTTATACACCCGATGAGATGGCCGGCCTGTCCATTGACCAATATCTGACACCGGAATCCTTTCAGCGGGCTGTCGACGCGCTGGGCGAAGCCATGCAGCGGGCGGCGACTGGAGAAATTGACCCAAAAAACTATTCCATGACCCTGGAACTGGATGAGTATCACAAAAACGGAACCATCATTCCCGTCGAGATCACCGCCGGCTTCATTTTGGATAAGAACGACAAACCCAGCGCCGTTCTGGGCATTTCACGGGACCTCTCCGAACGCAAAAAGGCCGATAACGAACGAACCGCCATCGAAAACAAGCTTCAACGGTCTAAAAAAATGGAAAGCCTCGGGACCATGGCTGGCTCTATCGCCCATAATTTTAACAACCTGCTGATGGTCGTATTGGGCAACCTGGAGATTGCCAAAGCGGATCTGCCCGCGGAATCAAATGCCGCCCGCAATATCCAGCGGGCAGCCAATGCATCCCAGCGGGCGGCGGACCTGAGCAGCATGATGCTGACCTATGTGGGCCAGTTGAAAAAGGAGAACATCCCGGTAGACCTGTCCCAAATGGTAAACCTGGTATTGGAAAACCTGGACGAATCCAAGATGGCCAATGTGCACCTGGACATGGAATTGGCCGACCCCATGCCGCTGGTGGCCGCTGACGCCGACCAGATGCGCCAGATGATATCCGGATTTATCACCAACGCCATTGAAGCGCTGGGAAAGGAAGAAGGTCGGGTTCGAATCTCCACTGGGTCCATGCATTGCAGCAAGGCGTATCTGTCCACCACCTACCTGAAAGAGGATATGCCCGAAGGCATATACGCCTATGTGGAGGTGGCTGACACGGGATGTGGCATGGACACGGAGACCTTGGGCAAAGTCTTCGACCCTTTTTTCTCCACCAAATTCACCGGCCGAGGGCTTGGCATGGCGGCGGTCATGGGCATCATCCGGTCCCACAACGGTGCCATAAGGGTCGGCAGTGAAAAGAATGAGGGCTCGGTGTTCACGGCGCTGTTTCCCATACAGGGGATTTCCCTGCGGCCGGCGGCGGTCGAGAACAAGGATAGCGAAAGCGTGAAAGAACAGAAAACCGTATTGCTGGTGGATGACGACGAGATGGTCATGGACATCGGCAATCAGTTCCTCAAACGCATGGGTTACTCCGTGCGGGCGGCATCGAGTGGCCAGAAGGCCCTGGATATATTTAAACAGGCGCCGGATCGCATCGACTGTCTGCTGCTGGATTTCACCATGCCCGGCATGGATGGACTGGAAACCATGCAGCAGATCAGGAAGATTCGGCCCGATGCCAGAATCATCATTACCAGCGGGTATACCCGGCAGCAGATCGAAGACCGGTTCGCGCATATTGGCCCGCCAGATGATTTTATCCAGAAACCCTTCGAGATGAAGACACTTCAGGAAAAACTTAACCGCGTCATCTCAAGACCCCGGTAGACAATAGACATCGAGGGTTCATCCACATCCGCGGCACTTGGGGCTTCAATTATTTCAGTGATACCTTGACGCACAGGCCAAAAAGTCCTATCTACAAAAGCACCCCCTTCGGCACGACGGCCGCTTGCTTTGCACCAAATCATGGAGAAGCACTTGCCCGTCAGCATTTAGTGCGCTTTAGGCCGTCGTACCATTGTCCTAATATTGGTTTCACCATCCCCTGAAGGAGAACACCATCAATGCAGAATGAGCTATCCCGTCTCGAGAAGCTCGGCGAAACAATGACCGAGCACGGCACGCAGATGGCGCTGGCACTGGCCATACTGATCATCGGCCTTTTTGCCGCCAGGTGGATTCACCAAAGATTGAGTCAGTGGATGCGGAAACTGTATCCGAAAAGCAAGCTTCCACTGCTGATGTGCAATTTGCTTTACATCATTATTGTCACCCTTGTGATCATGAGCACTGCGGTGGAGTTCGGTGCCAAGCCGGTCAACCTGCTCCGCCTACTGACCATCATTGCACTAATCGTAACCGGTGTCGTGATCTTCCTAAAGCCTTTCATCCCAGCCCTTCCCTTTAAAGTTGGCAACACGGTCAAGGCAGGCAATCTGCTGGGTAAAGTCGAAGCGGTTACCTTTATCAACACCCGAATGAGAACATTTGATGGAAAAACATTTTTCGTTCCCAATCGGCAAATCCTCAACGACGTCGTCATCAACTACCAGTTCATCGGAACCAGAAGAATAAAAATTGATGTGGGTATCCGCTACGACCAGGATCTGCTCAAAGCCAAACGGGTATTGGAAGCCGTGATGACCGAGGATGCCCGGGTGAAGACGAAACCGGGCCCCATGGTCTATGTTCTCAACCTGACCAGCAGCTGTGTGGAGCTTGGAGGACGCTGCTGGGTGGACAGCACCAATTTCTGGGTGACCCGCTGCGACCTGCTGGAAAAAACCAAGCTGCGCTTTGACAGGGAAGACATCCGATTCGCCTTTCCGCAGCTGGATCTTCACATCAATCATGACGTCTCTCGGGCCGGTGAATCAGGTTGTCCGGCACCGGGGGGCCTGATAGGACGCAATCCTCGCCAAGCGACAGACGAAGAAAATATCTAACAGAGAGGTTTTATGAAAATTGCCGACGGATTGAAATTGATCGAAAACGGCTGGATCCGAAAACCCAAGGGGTTCCGGATCAGGTTCCACAGGCAGACCGAAGCGGGAGTCGAAGCGGGTCTTTCGCCGCCCCCCGAAGCGGCCCCGCTGAACTCAGATGTCACGGCCTGGCGCTATGCCTGGAAGCTGTGGCAGGCCACCCGGGCAGCAGCGGAAACAGAAGCGCCAGGCGCCCTCTACAACATTACCGTGGTGGACGATCAGGATCGCCCGTTCCGATTTTATGGCAGCGGCGACTTTGAGACCTACAGTCCGAGACGCATTCCTGATGGCAATGGCACAACGACTGGCGATAGCAATGAAGCCTGACACAAGGTCGCTGAAAGCATCCATCCTGTTGACAGGCGTCATTATATTCGGATGCGCAGGGCAACAACCGCCTAAGGATATCGGCCACAATGACGGACGTCTCGCCCCCTGTCCCGGCAGGCCCAACTGCGTCATCAGCCAAGGCGGTGACGAGCGGCACCACATCGATCCCATTGCCTACGAAGGAGAGAAAGCCGCCGCCGTGGAGTTGATCCGACAGGTGGTTCAAGAAATGGCCGGCACCCGCATCCTGACCCAAACGGACCATTACCTTCACGTGGAATTCAGATCCAAAATATTGGGGTTTGTTGACGATGTGGAGTTTTTTTTCCCTGACACTGCCGTTATCCACATGCGCTCCGCCTCTCGGGTGGGGTATTCTGATTTCGGCGTCAATCGAAAACGATTGGAAAAAATAAGGGCAGTGTTTCAAAAGCGGCAGTCGAAGGAAGGCCAGACATGAAACGGGTATGGGCGACGATTCAGGTGCTGTGCGTCGGGCTGGTGTTTCTGAGCACGGCCACCGCCGGTGAAGTCTACACATGGACGGACGCGGACGGCAACATCCACATTACCGACCGGCCGCCGAAAGAGCGCTCACAGGTCGATAGCGTCATCCGTTATTCCACCCCGGCTGAGACGGAGGCGCCGCCCGACCCGGCGACGCAGCCCGATAGCGTGGCGATGCAGCAGGCTGAGCAGCTGAATAAGCAGCTGAAGCGGCTCAGAGAACGCAAAACGCAGCTGGAAAGAATAATAGCTGAAAACAAGACCAGCATTGCCGCGGCGGAAAAAGATGCTGCGTATTACCGGAAACGAAGCGGATCCTATGGACGCAGAAATGTAAAATCGATCGAGCGGCAGCTGGTGGTGCTGAATGACAATCTGACCACCTACCAAACCGACCTGCGCTACGTGGAAGAGGACATCGCGGAAGCCCAAAAGGGTCTCGAAACCATCGAGCTGAATAAGAAAAGACCGGGTAGCGAAACGGGACCATCCACACCGGCAAACTGACCGTTGTGCAGAAACGGACCACCATCGCCACGGAGGATCAGGCAACAAATGGTTGGCCAACAAAAAGGGAGACGGCGGTAAGACCATCTCCCTATATTTGTGCATCATTGAAGCTGCCGGCGCATCACATCAGGGCAGCCTGATTTATCATGGATTCTCTGAGGATGCCTTCCGCGGCCTTCTGGTTGTCAAAGACGTAGGTCCCATTCTGCAGGTCGGTCCGGATCTGGAAAACCAGCGGTTCACGCACGTCAGGTACGTCGGCCATGGCCCGCTGGGCATCGGCAATGGATCGACCGCGGCCGCTCAGTGCCACCCGATCCTGGTGGGCCGTTGACGCTTCAGGCTTTCCGGACTTGACCGTATCCTTGTTTTTCCCCAGCACTTGCGCGCTCTGGTAGACATTGAGTTTAGATTGAATATGACTGCCTTTTATTTCCATGTTCGCGACTCCTTGTTGTACGGTTGTAAACACATTATCGGCCACTTGGCCAAAAAACAATAGCTTTTTTACAATACATGGCTCAACAAATTGATATTATTACCATTAAAGCCATGTCCGACCATTTTTCCGAATTCGGTTGCAGGGCCGGCCATACTCAAAAAGGAATTGCGGAATCATCGCCGATAACCTAAAACAAAGCCCGGTCCAGAGCTTAAGAAAATGAAAACCGATTCAAACCCGAAGGTGATTGACATGACCGATATTCCTCAACACACGCTTGCCCGAGATCCCCATGAAAACGAATTCATCCAGGCCGTCGGCGACGTGATGACAAGCGTCAGACCGGTGTTGGAAAAAACCCCCGAATACCGCCACCACAGCATTGTAGAACGGATCGTGGAACCCGAACGCGTCATCACGTTTCGCGTACCCTGGATTGACGACATGGGACAGGTCAAGGTCAACCGGGGATTTCGGGTGGAAATGAACAGTGCCATCGGCCCTTACAAAGGCGGATTGCGGTTTCACCCGTCGGTAAACCAGAGCATTTTAAAATTTTTGGCCTTCGAGCATGTCTTTAAGAATGCCCTGACCACCCTTCCCCTGGGCGGCGGCGCTGGCGGAACGGACTTTGAACCCAAGGGCAAGTCGGACGGCGAAGTGATGCGCTTCTGCCAGAGCTTTATGGCCGAGCTGTTCCGGCATATCGGGGCGAACACGGATGTACCCGAAGGGGATATCGGCGTGGGTTCACGCGAGATCGGTTATCTGTTCGGCATGTACCGCAAATTGAAAAATAAATTCACCGGTGTGTTGACCGGCAAGGGGCTGGGCTGGGGCGGTAGTCTGATCCGGCCTGAAGCGGCCGGGTTCGGTTGCGTCTATTTCGCCGCCCAGATGCTGGCCACCCGCAATGACACCCTCTCAGGAAAAACCTGCCTGGTTTCCGGTTCCGGCAATGTGGCGCAGGCCACCACCCGCAAATTGATCGAGATGGGGGCCAGGGTGGTCACCCTGTCCGATTCATCGGGTCATGTATACGATGAAGCCGGAATCGATGCGGAGAAACTGGCATTCGTCAGCCGCCTGAAAAATATCCGGCGGGGCAGACTCAGCGAATATGTCGATCAATTTGCCCACGCCGCCTACACACCGGCGACCCCTGGACAGGAGTCGAATCCCCTGTGGCGACACCGCGCCCAGTGCGTCTTTCCCTGCGCCACCCAGAATGAGATCTGCAAACAGGACGCCTACCACCTGATCAACAACAACGTCAAACTGGTCTGCGAAGGCGCCAGCATGCCGTGCACCGCCGAGCGCCCGGGATATTTTCATGGACAAGGGGATCCTCTACGCCCCCAGCAAAGCAGCCAACGCCGGGGGTGTGGCCGTCTCCGGCCTGGAATTGACCCAGAACAGCATCCGCTTGACCTGGCTGGGTGAAGAAGTGGACAACCGACTCAAGATCATCATGAAGGGCATACACGACACCTGTCTGGCCGCCGCCGACGCATACGGCAGTCCCGGCAACTATCTCATGGGTGCCAACATTGCCGGTTTCATCAAGGTGGCCGACAGCATGCTGGACCAGGGGATCATTTAGCCGACAACACCCCTTTCTTTTCATTTACCAACAGCGGTACCCGCTTTATTGTCCACCCTTGAAGGCAGGGTTGCCGATGATTATTGTTGGCCGTACACCGACTGTGATGATTTGGCTTGCCCGGCTGTCTTTAACCCAGAATCCCCCGGCTCGGTGCCGAGAATGGCGGCAAGCGCCGGTCAACAGGCTGTTACGTATCATTTACGACTAACCGCTTCATATCTGGAAGGAGAGATCCATGATCAGTGACAAAATGACCCAGGCATTCAACGAGCAGGTCAACCGGGAGATGTACTCGGCCATTCTTTACATGTCCATGTCGGCCCACTGCAACCAGGTGGGACTCAAAGGCTTTGCCAACTGGTTCATGGTGCAGTACCATGAAGAGATGTTTCATGCCATGAAGATCTACGAGTATGTCCAGCGGCAAGGCGCACAGGTAAACCTGGCCGCCATCCAGGCGCCGCCCACGACCTTTGAATCCCCATTGGAAATGCTCACCCAGACCCTGGCCCACGAGCAGTTCATCACCCGATCCATCAACGACCTCATGGAGCTGGCCATTGCCGAAAAGGATCATGCGTCCCAGATCTTTCTGGAGTGGTATGTGACCGAGCAGGTGGAGGAAGAGGAAAACGACAACGATATCATCGCCCAGCTCAAGTTCATCAAGGACAACCCCCAGGGGTTGATGATGCTGGACCGCGAACTGGCCGGCCGCATGACCACCGTCCCGACCGACTTCAGCAAGGGCATCGAAGCGGCCATGGCCGCCTCCGGCGCGTAATCCGATCGCTGAAAAACCGATTGGTGAACCTGTTTGTAAGATACGATGACGCCATCGAAAATGGTGCTTCAATTAAAAACATGTGAAATACCGCCTTTTGAGATTGTCCTTTTCCTCCGAAGGCGGTATTTTTTGCACCCATGAAAAAGATGCTCAAACCCATGCTGCTGATTGCCGCCACCCTGGCGGCCGTGGTGTGCATCGTTTTCTTGAGCGCCCTCTTCTGGATCAAATCCAACCATGGTCTTCAATGGGTGCAGTCCCGGATCAACACGGTGATCCCGGGGAAGATCACCATTGAATCCCACCGGCTGTCTCTGCTAAGACCGGGTCTAGACCTCTATGGCGTCGCGCTTCAGGACCCCCAGGGGCTCGCCCTGGCGGGTTTAGCCCATCTTTCCGTGCAACTTGACTGGCGGGCCCTGTGGCGACGGGAAATCCGAATAGAACGCATCCTGCTGCAGGGTCCATGGACAGACCTCGCCCTCGATGAGGCCGTGGGTGTCAACCTGATGACCGCCCTGGTCGAGCCCGCCCAGGCAAAGGAGACGGAAGCGCCGCCACCCGAACGTACTGAAATGCCCTTCAATATCGTTTTTGAATCGATTCAGCTATCCGACGGCCGGTTCACGTTCACCCCATCAGACGACGCCATGCGCCTCGAAGCCACCGGGCTGGCACTTTCCGCCCAAGGCAATCTGATGGCCCGATCCGGCAGCCTGGAACTGGCGGCAGGCAGTTTACGGTTCAGCAGCCCAGGCATTCGCCCTGAACCGGCCCGCATCGTCTTGAAGGCCGATTTAAATGGCGACAAACTGAGCCTAACCGCGCTAGATGTAACCTCCGGCCAGACCACGTTGAGGCTATCCGGTTCGGCCGGTAGTATTTACACAACCCCCTTGATGGACGGCGTTCTCTCTGTCGACAGTCAACTGCATGAATTAAAATCAATCTTCAATCTTACCGGAGATTATAGCGGTCACGCAGCGGCCACGCTTAACCTGAAGGGAACCGTGACCAATCCTGATGCAAGACTCGTCCTGACCGTTGACAATGGCCGGGTTGCCGGTCAGGCCGTGGACCGGGGTGATCTTATCCTTGACCTCAAGGATCGGCAGGTCTCCATCGAGCCTGCATCATGGCGGATAGCCGCTGGCACGCTCACGCTGAGGGGAACGGTTAACCTTCGCGAGGCGTTTCCAACCGGCTTTTTGGCGCCGCCGACAGATGTCAACGCCATTGCATACGCCCTCACCCTGGTGCCCGACATCCCGGATCTCGGCCCCTGGCTGAAACCGTTGATCGATATCAACGGGGCAACGACCGGCCGGGTCTCTTTATCCGGCAACGGGGTCATGCCGTCGGACATCTCGGCCCGGTTGACAGCAGAGGGGTCCGGAAAGCGCTTGCTGGCTCCCGGCATGGACCGACCGGTCAATGCCGACGTGAATCTGTCGGCTCAGATGGACCATGGCACGATTGCCATATCACGACTCGACGCCACCGCCGACGGTGTTCGGCTGTCGGGGGACGGTCGTTTTCAGATGGATGACGGGGCACTTGCCGGAAGACTCGCCTTGAAGGCGGACGATCTCTCCCGTAGCCTGGGCGTAGTGGGTATACCCTCCGTTTACGGCACCTGCAAGGCGTCACTGACCGTGGAGGGAAATTTGAATCGACCGCAATTCTCGGTGGACCTGGCATCCAAAAACCTGAAAGTCGATACCTATACCCTCGGCGATCTGATCGTCCAAGCCAACCTGGACCATGACGGCCTATTGCACCTGAACACCCTGAACCTGCAAAACCGGGGATCCCGGATCCAAGGCAATGGCCGCCTGCGTCTGCTGCCGGGCAGCGGCGGCATCGACCCCGGATTCGCTAACGCCTTTAATCTCACACTGGCAAACCTGTCCGCCGCCGACTTCATGGAAACCCCGCCAATTAACGGCACCCTTGACGGTCAGCTGCAAGCAAGCGGCCCGCTTGGATCACTGACGGGTTTACTTTCCCTCAACGGCAACGCACTGGGCACGGATGTTGTCCGTATCGGCGAGATCGATGCCGGCCTGCGGTTGAATGCCGGCACCGTCTTTGTGGATCGACTTCAGCTGCGCAATCGGGCTTCCACGGTCAACGCGGCGGGCAGCATCCGATTGCTGACCCCCGGTACACTGCGCCCGGTCGATGACCCGACCGTTGACTTTACCGCCGATTCAGACCACTTTGATCTGGAAGATTTTATCGATGCGGCTAGCGGCGATTTCACCTTCACCGGCGTGCTGAAGGGCAATCTAGAAAAGCCCGTCGGCCAGCTCACCCTCAACGGCAGGCAGGCCAATCTGGCCGGTCAGCCGGTAGAAACCCTTTCACTCGACCTCCGCTTGGCGGACGGGCGTCTGTGGCTGGACCAGCTCATCGCCACCGTTGCCCCCGGCGAACAGATCGATGGTGGCGGATCGGTGGGACTGGATAAAACCATTGATTTGCATGTCAAATCGAACGGCATCGCTGTCACCCGTATCCAGCGGCTGCATGACTTTTTCCCCGGAGAAGGCCTGCTGCGCCTCGATGCCACCGGAAAGGGAAGCATGGCAAACCCGGACGTCGACGGTCACTTGACCGTCTCCGACATGACCATCAATGATGGAGCTATCGAGGATGTCAATCTCACCTTCAGCCTCCACGACATGCTGGCCAAGGTCACGGGCAACCTGAATTTTGAAATTGACGCCGCCTGTGACCTGAAAAAAGGGGATTTCGATGCCCGCCTGACCTTTGACCGCACCGAGATCGGAAGCTACTTCAGGGCTGCGGGAAAACCGGATTTTCATGGTACGCTGACCGGCCGGGTTCAGGCTGCCGGAAATATCCGGGACGCCGCCAACGCCTCGGCCAACTTAGACCTGAACGCATTTCACCTGCTATATAAAGATATCTCGCTAATCCGGTCCGACCGGATGGCAGCCATGCTGGCCGGCCAGGAACTGATCGTCCCCGAGTTCAAGGTGGCCCTGCTCGATTCGGGCAACCTTCGCCTGAAAGGTGACGGCCGAATCGGCGGCCGACTGAATATGGAAATAGACGGCCGAATTCCATTGGCCGCAGCGAAAATTTTCAGCGATGAACTGGCCGATGCCGCCGGCATCCTTGTCTTGAACGGAAAAATTACCGGCGATACGGCCGACCCTCAAATCGATGCCCGCATCGATCTGGAAAACATCGGCATGACGGTGCCCGGCCTGGTTCAAAAACTTCACGACTTGAATGGCAGCATTCACCTGACTCCCGACAATATCCGCATCGACGCATTGCGTGGATTGATGGATACGGGGTCGTTCAGTGTAGACGGCAGCATCGCGCATGAAACGTTTACGCCGACGCAAGTCAATCTTTCCATCGATGCGAAATCACTTCCGCTGGAAGTTCCCGACACCCTGGCCGTGCTGCTCAATGGCGATATCAAAATCACGGGCAGCGGCCAAACCGCCGCGGCCAGGGGAACTCTCGTTTTATTGGAAGGGGTCTATTACAAAGATGTCAAAATCAACCTGCTGCAGATGGCCACCGCCCGCCAGCGGGCCGTCGCCCCGGCGGCCAAACCCCTGACGATCCCCTATTTCAATGAGGTCAATCTGGATATTGGGGTCAGCCATCGGCAGCCCTTTGTGGTCCAAAACAACCTGGCGCAGCTTGAGATCAGTCCGGATCTGAAAATCGGGGGGGACCTGGCGCGTCCCATTGTCAGCGGCCGGGCCCAGGTGAACACCGGAACGGTCACTTTTCAGAAAAAGACCTTCGAAGTTAAAAAAGGCATCATCGACTTTATCAACCCTTACCAGACAGAAGCTCAAATCGATATCGAAAGCGAGACGACCATCAGATCCTGGACGATCAAGCTGGCCATTAAAGGCACCCCCGACAACCTGGATCTGAAGCTTACATCGGTGCCGACGGAAACCGATGCGGATATCCTGTCGCTAATCCTGTTCGGCCGAACCGCCCACGAACTGACCGCCGGCGAAGGGGGCGCCCAGCGCACCACCGGCCAGATCATGGCCGGAATGATTGCCGACACCTATGGTGCCGACATTAAAAAAACCACGGGGGTCGATATTCTGCAGGTGGAAGCCAATGGCAGCAGCGATGGCCAGGAGACCGCCGGCGTCAAGGTGACTGTGGGCAAGCATCTTTCCGATCGCATGACCGTCAAATATGCGGTGTCGTCCAAGGATGGTGAAATCATCCAGCGCGCCATCACGGAGTACAAACTGCTGGAGAACATATTGGTCAGCGGGTTTCAGGACAACCAAGGCATATTCGGAACAGAATTGGTATTCCGGATCGAATTCAGGTGAATGTGCAGGTGAAGCGACAATACGGAAAAAAACAGATGCACCTGGTTGCGTTGATTCTCGGTATTCTCTTGGTTCCGTACGCCCGGGGTTTGGCTGCAGATACCATCACCGTGGGCAACGATGCCATTTTAAAAAATGGGTCAGAGACGGTAATCAGAGACATCCAGGTGGTCATCGATGGTCCACCGGACCAGAGGGAGCGTCACGCCGCCATGGCCAAACGCCTTATCCGGTTACACCCCATGGACCGCTTTGATGCAGCCGAGGTGCAGGCATCTATCAATGCGCTCAAATTTAGTCGTCGCTTTTCAGCCATCCATGTGGACTCCAGCGCTGAACCTGACGGCGAGACCCTGATTTACACCCTGACCCCTTATCAGCATATCCGCGATATCCGTATCCGGGGTGCTTATCCCCTTTTCGAACGGGATATTTTAAACCAGATGACCCTCTACCCGGGTGACCCGTACACCCCAGAGAACCTCTCCGCCCAGACCGGGGCCATCATCAAACGTTATCAAAGAGAAGGCTACGTGGAACCGAAGGTGTCGATAACAGCCCAGCGGGACAGCGATGACGACAGCGCCGTCATTCTCGTGGACATCGACAAGGGCCCCAACTATGTGCTCGGCAGGCTGATCTTCGAGGGCAACCGGGGTGTTTCATCAAATTCGCTCGCCTGGCGCATGACCGTCTGGAGAGGAGCACTGTTGCCCGGCATTGGCCGGTTTAGTGAATACCGGCTCAAAAAAGACATGGATTCGCTTTTAAAATACTACCGTCGGAAGGGATTTGCAGATGCCCAACTTTCCTACCGCAGGGATGATCCCGGCAATTCTCATCGTGTAGACGTGACCGTTAAGATTCAGGAAGGACCTCGCTATACAGTCGCCTTCGAGGGCAACCGGCACTTCTGGAACCTGACCCTGAAAAAGGATGTGGTCATCTTCAGCGACGGAAACCGGAGCAATATCGGCGTAAGAAAGAGCGTTCAAAATATGAAGCGGCGGTATCATGAGGACGGATATCTCGATGCCCGAATAAAGACAGAAACGAACCTTGTGCCCGGCAAACCGGTGGAGACTCGCCAGCTGCGCTTCGTCATCCAGGAAGGCCCGCAAACCATTGTAGACAAAGTAACCATTGCCGGGAACCAAAATCTTTCTGAAACGGAAATCAGAAAACAGATTCTCACGCGTCCACCCTCGCTTTTACACGATGGTGCCTTTGTCCCCGAGACGCTGGAAACGGACACCTATGCCGTCACCACCCTTTACATGAAACAGGGATTCCAGGAACGCGCGGTGGATTCAGAGGTGACTCTCACGGAAGACAAAACCGGCGCTGACATATCGCTAAATGTCAAGGAAGGCCCCCAGACAACGATCCGTTCCGTTGTCATCAATGGGTTGACGGTGGTGCCGGAGGCAAAGGCCAGGAAAGTGCTGATCCACAAGATTGGCGAGCCATTTCGCACCGCAGCATTGGAGGCGGAGAAGGAGGCCATCGCCAGCCTGGTCTCCGAGAAAGGCTACCCTCATGCCACGGTGAGCGCCAATGTCACCTACACTGAGGACCACACCCGGGCAGACATCGTTTACGAGGTCGATGCGGGGCCGTTGGTAACCCTGGGGGACATCTTCGTGTCCGGCAACCTGCGAACCGATGAAAAGGTGATCCGGCGAGAGCTGGAAGTCCGGCCCCAGTCGCCCCTGTCCTTGCAGTCGCTTAATGACGGCCAGCGCCGGTTGAGGGATCTGGAGATCTTCCACGGGGTGAACTATCGCATATTTGGTTTGAAAGAAAAAAAGGAGACCATAATCCTTTTCGCAGAGGTCGAGGAGAACAAGCCCTACTACGCCCAAACCGGCGCCGGCTATGAATCGGACAGCGGGTTTTTTGGCCGCGCCAAAATCGGCGACCACAACCTGTTCGGCCTGAACAAGGATCTGTGGGCCTCCGGTGAAATCAGCCAGACCGGCTACCGGGTGGAAACCCGACTGACCGAACCACGCTTTCTGGGAACTCGAACCACGGCCAGCATCGGCGCTTTTAATGAGGAACTGACCGAGTTCAACCAGCCGTTCGGCACCCGAACCACCGGTGGATCGCTGGGATTTAGCCGCGACTGGGGAAGGCACGTGACCACGGCCCTGAGTTTCAGACTGGAAACGCGGGACCAGTTCAGCGTCGAAGATACAGCCTTAGGAGACACAAAGGAAGAAACCCGCACCATTTTCGTGACCACCCCCTATGTCCGCTATGACAGCCGCGACTCTTTCGTGCGTCCTACACGCGGGCTTCTCTCATCCATCGGTGTGGACATCTCCAAGGGCATCCAGAACCAGCTGGACGACTTCTTCCGCTACCAATTCGATACCCGCTACTACTGGTCCCCCCTGAAGAAAGTGACCTTTGCCGGCCTGGCCAGGATCGGCCAGGTGATTCCCTATGCAGACAGCGAACTGGTCCCCGACGACCAGCTTTTTTTTCTGGGCGGCATTCAAAGCGTCCGGGGCTTTGATGAAAACCTGCTGCGCTTCGACAGCGAAGGAAATCCCGTGGGCGGGAAGACGGCCGTGGTGGGCAGTCTGGAGGCGCGCATCGATTTAGGAATGAATTTTGAACTGACCCCCTTTTTCGACATCGGCAGCGTCCAACAGACCCTGGTGGAAGACGGCTCGGACCGTTTCCGCGCGTCGGTGGGACTCGGTCTGCGCTACATCACCCCCATCGGCCCCATGGGGCTGCTCTACGGGCACAAACTAGGCCGGGAGGAAGGCGAATCGGCCGGTCGGTTTCATCTTTCCATCGGGTATAGTTTTTAGTCCCTGTTTGTTTATACCTATCAGTTATCAGACTTATGTCTTTTTATTTCTTCGCAACGCTACATAGGCACGTTTCGGGCCAAAGCGGTCATGTTGATCAAGATCACACTCGATTTTCCTGACATATCGAGCGTAAGGGTTTCAGGGCCTATCAGCGACCCGCTGTCTCTTAGCCCAGCGAATTGGACCCCGTTTTCGGATATCTGAATAAACAGCCCTGGCGGATCGTCCTTTTCATATGTGGCGAGGTCCAGCAAAATGGAGCGACTCGGACCTGCGCTGGAAATGATATCCTCGATCCTTGATAACATCACACCAATGGTATCAAGCGCGTTGATCAAGAAAAGCTCGAAGACATTTTGCCGTGAATATTCCCGCCCCCGCCCCCGTCCAGGATTTTGATCTCTCAGGCTCAACAGTTTGGCGTCGGAATAAAATTTAATTCTTCTGGCCGTGATCCCGGTGATCGCCTGAACATCTTTCGGGGAAAACACCCTCGCCATTTGACCGCCCTCCATTATTTGTCAGTTGTCTGTTTTATGCTTTATAATAATTGAATTGGGTCGCCGGGTCAACCTTTTCGCATCCACCCGGCCAAGCAGGTGAACACGAACGGAAAGATGATTATTTTGTTATATATACTCGAAAAAACCATTTAACAGATTATCGAAAGGACAACGCATGATTACGATCGCTGGAATTTCAGGAAGTCTGCGGAAGCATTCCTTCAACGGCGGCCTGCTGCGGGCTGCCGCGGAGGCGGTACCCGACGGATGCTCGATCTCCGTCAATTCAATTCGAGGCATACCTTTATATGATGGAGATGTGGAGGCCTCGCAGGGCATCCCACCTGCCGTAACCGATTTAAAACGAATGATCAGGGCCGCCGACGGCCTCTTGCTGGTCACCCCGGAATACAACAACGGCATCCCCGGGGTATTTAAAAATGCCATCGACTGGCTCACACGCCCCCCCGAGGAACGCATGGGCGTATTTGCCGGCAAACCGGTGGGCCTGATCGGTGCCACACCGGGCAATTTCGGCACCGCCTTTTCCCAGTACGCCTGGCTGCCCGTGCTGCGCGTACTGGGAACCCAGGTATGGTCCGGGCGCCTGCTGTGGGTCAGCGGCGCCATGGGCAAGTTCGACGACCAGGGCAACCTCGCCGACGACGGTGTGAAAAGGCAACTGGTAAAATGCATGGCCGGCTTTACCGAATTTGTTCGTCGAATGAAGGCTTGATATCCGACCACAGATAACCATGCGTTGAGGAAACACCCTTATGTGGGAGCCAATGCCTCTCTTCTCGGGTGCTTTATTCCCGGGCGGTCAGCAGCATGCCCAGACATACCTGTACCAGTGCCGCAATAGCCGGCCAATGAAGGTGTTCGGAATCGATAAGGGCAACGGAGAGCAGAACGGCACACACCGGAATGAGAAACCGGTAAACGGCCATGCTGGAAAGCCGGTTGGCCTGGATCAACAGGTACCACAGGGAAAAGGCGGCGGCAGAGAGAAAACTCAGATACAGCAGCAGAACGAACGAGTGCATCGAAAAGGCCAGCACCGCTGGGGATTCGAAACACAGGGCCAGCAGGAACAGGGCCACGGCGCCGGTGACCAGTTGGTAAGCGCACATGAGCGGCGGATAAACGCGGACGGCGGTTTTCTTGACCACGACCACTGCCAGGGTTGAAGACAGGGCGGTGAGTAGGATGAAGCCCTCACCGGTCAAGGTCATATGAAAGTTCAGTCCGTCGCCCTGCAGATTGACCAGGACGATTCCCGCGAAGCCGAGAATCAAGCCGGTACTTTTCCGCAGGGTGATGGGGTCGTCCTTGAACCACAGGTGTGAAAACAGAGCCAGAAAAAAGGAACCTGAGCCGGTGATGATGGAGGCCTTCACCCCTGTGGTGTTGGACAGGCCGATGTAAAAAAAGGTGTACTGCAGGGTGGTTTGCAGCATCCCCGTCAGGACCATGGCGCCGTAATCCCGCGTGTGGGATAACACGATGGATCTGCCTGAAACCATGACACCGGTAAAAATCATCAGCCCGGCCAGGAAAAACCGGTAGGCGGCAAAGTATAGCTTACCGCCGGTGCTTTGCTGAATATCCAGCATCACAAAGCCGGTCTTTACCATGGGGAAGGCGCTGCCCCACAGCAAGGCGCATACCAGTGCCCAGAAAAAAACTGCCGGTGGCCAGACAAACAAATTTTCGCGGTTGATCATCTTTTCATAGGTTCGGCGTTCCGAGTTCAGGGTTAAGCGGTTACCGTAGTAAACCCGCGAACGACTGAGAAAAGGTTTATCCGGGGTGGGGCGGCTGAAGTCAAACAAAAAACAATGCGAAGGGTTCATGCCCTCAAATAGGCGTTAAGATAATTAATTTGGCAAGGCCAGAGAGAGGAAGCCGTATTGTAATACTGCGACGATTGATAACGCAGTCCAAATTAATTGTCTTAACGCCTAACGCCAGCGGATGCTGTCCGGTCGGTAGGCGAGGGTCACCGGCCAACCCCGGTGAAGGGTCATGGCGGCCAAGTGGGATTCGTCGACCCGCACGACCAGTGTAAGCGAGCCGACGCGAACATCTGCGAACAGGTCGCCGCTTTGTTTTTCGGAAGCGATTCGGGTGACCGTCCCATCGACAAAGGCGATATTTTCGGCGGCTGATGCCTCACCGCTGTCGAGGATACGGATGGCAGCGGGGTGGATGAAAGCGGTGGCATCGGCATTCGGTGGTGCTGAAACCGTGAATCGGGTGCCGTCGCCGAGCAGTTTCGCATAAAGGCCGTTTTCTTCGGAGACCCAGGGTCCGAAAACCATGTTGCTCCTACCGGTGCCGGTAGGCGTCCCCTTAAACAGGTGGATCACCTCGTCACAGACATCGTACAGCCATTCGCGATCGTGGCTGGCAATCACCAAGGTGGTGCCCCATTCGCTGCGGGCACGCAGGGAGGCGGCACGGATCAGTTCGCTGGAGGCGGCGTCCACACTGGCGGTGGGTTCGTCCAGGAGCAGCACCCGGGGTTTCAGCACCAGCCGGGCCGCCAGGGCCACCCGCTGGGCCTCACCGCCGGACAGTTGGTCCCACTGACGCCGGGCGAAGGTATCGGGGTCCAGGCCGACCATGGCCAATGCATCGTGTACCGGGCGGGTCCAATTCTCACGATTACCACGCACCTTCAAACCGTAGGCGATGTTCTTAAACACCGTACGCTTCATCATGTAGGGGTCCTGGGTCAGCAGCGTAACCAGGAACCGGACTGATTCGTCGAATGGAAGCGCCGGTTCTCCGTCGAAAAGGATTCGCCCGTGGGTGGGCCGGAAGATGAAAGCCATGAGCTTGAGCAGGGTGCTTTTGCCGCTGCCGTTGGGCCCCACGAGCCCCATGATGGATGCCGGTTCGATGTCCAGACGATCGACGGCCAATACCGGTTCGCCGTTGTAGCGGTGGACGAGGTTTTCAATCCGGTAGATGGGCTGGGACACCGTCATTTATTCCTTAAAAAAGAGAGACACACATTCACACCAAAGGCAATGGCGATGAGCACCAGCCCCAGGGCGATGCCGGTGGAAAACATCCCCTTGCCTGTCTCGAGGGCAATCGCGGTGGTGATCGTACGGGTGTGCCACTTGATGTTGCCGCCCACCATCATGGAGATGCCTACCTCGGTCATCACCCGCCCGTAGGCGGTGAGACCGGCGGCCAGCACCCCATAACGCACCTCCCACAGGCTGCTGAACAGCAGCTGCCGCCGACTGGCACCCAGGGAGATCAGAAGCGTTCGCAGGTGCCGGTCCATGCTTTCCACGGCCGTGGCGCTCAGGGCGATAACCACGGGCAGGGCAAGGATGGTCTGACCGATGGCGATGCCGGTCAGGGTGAACAGCAGGCCCATCTCGCCCAGTGGGCCACGGTTGGAGATAAAGGCGTAGACCACTAAACCGATGAACACCGTGGGCAGGGCCAGCGCCGTATCCACCAGCAACCGGACCTGACGCTTGGCCGGAAAATCCAGATATCCAAGTGCGAATCCTAAGGGGATACCCACTGTCAGGCTGGCGGCCATGGAGCTGGAGGAAGCCTTCAGCGTGGCGGCCACCGCGGACCAGGTCTGGCCGTCACCACCGAAAAGCAGGCGGATCGCTTCTACGAATCCGGCAAAGATAAAATCCATTTGATATCATTCAGCATTGGGTACGAACAGCGGTTTCCCCAGCAGTTTGAAATCCCGGATCAGTCCCTGGGCCTCGGCGCCGGCCAGCCAATCCGAAAAAACGGTGGCCAGATCGAATTTGGCCTTCGGGCAACGCTGTGGATTGATCGCCAGGACGCTGTACTGGTTGAGCAGGATTTCATCTTGCTCAACCAGTATCTTCAGCGGCGGATTGCCGTTCATGGTGTCGGCGTACTTGATATAGGTGCCGCGATCGGTCATGGTGTATCCGTTGTGCTCGGCGGCAATGTTAATGGAGGCCAGCATTCCCTGACCGGTCTGAACATACCAGGATTCCTTCTCCGGAACGGCCGCGCCGGAGGCTTTCCACAGGGAAAGCTCCTTTTTATGGGTGCCCGAATTGTCTCCACGGCTGACGAACACAGCCCCCTTGGCACGAACGGCCGCCAGCCCATCGACAACCGTTTTGCCTTTGATGCCGGCCGGATCGCTCTCCGGGCCGATGATCACGAAGTCGTTGTACATGATCTCCCGGCGGTTGACGCCGAAACCCTTTTCCACATAAGTCTTTTCCGCCGCCGGTGCATGGACCAGCAGCACGTCCACATCGCAGTTCTCACCCATTTTAAGGGCTTTGCCGGTACCCACCGACGTCCATTTGAGCTCGATTCCCGTGGCTTGGGTAAAATGGGGAGCCAGGTAGTCCAGCAGACCGGTGTTATCGGTACTGGTGGTGGTGGCCATCATCAGCACCTTGTCGGCCGTCATGGCCGGAACGGCCATCGTCAGGACCAATGCCACAATTAAACACACCTTTGCCGCCATCTGTTTTTTTTTCTGCATGGAGTTGCCTTCCTCTTTGATTGGTCGACACCCCGCTCCAGGCTGAGGGGAATGTTCTGCCTATAACGGCAGTGCTACGCAACATCGTTAGTGGGTTGGTCGTTTCACTCGCGTTGGTAATTGCGGCGCAGCGCCGTAAGGATAAAATAAATCGATATTCAGTTCGCTCGCTATCGCGGTTCAAGACTTCAGTTCGACTTCAGCTGCATCCAACTCATGGGGGAAAATCATCTTGCCGCTCTTGGACACATCGTATCCTTCCAGCTGCTCCGCTGCCTGGGCGAATGCTTTTTCGTGGAGCAGGCTGAGAAAATACTGGATCCCCTGATCGAAAAAACGCTCCCGGGTCACCAGCAGATCGTAGCGCTCCTGGCGCAAGGGCATAAACGCCAGGCCCAGCAAGGAGGCCACCGGCCGAATACCCGGCCCGGCGTCGGCGCGGCCGCCCAGAATCTCAAGCCCCACATCCATGTGCCGATTCACCTCGCGCTCGTATCCGGCAATTCGCTCGCCGGCAACGCCCGCCCGCCTGAGTTCACGATCGAATAGCAGGCGGGTGCCCGTTGATAGAGATCGATTGACGATCCGGACGCCGGGTTTTCCGAGATCCTTCACGGCGGTGATGTTCCGGGGATTGCCTTTTTGGAGAAGGATTCCCTGGTCCCGCCTGCAAAAATTGACCACGACGGGCATGCGTTCGAACTGGCGTTGCAGGAAATCGAAATTATACTCGTTGCCGTTTTCCTGCAGCAGATGGCTGGTGGCCATATGGCAAAGGCCTCGTCGCAGGGAGTTGATGCCGCCCACAGAACCCAGGTTTCCGAATACAGCAAGATGATCCGGATGGTGGCTGTTGAAGATGGAAAGGGTCTTTTCCAGAAGGATATCATTGCTCCCGGTGATGACCAAAAGCCCTTCATAGGGAGGCAACACATTGTGGCTCTGGGGATAGTTGACCGTGCTGGACTCGACCCACTGCTCCACCAGATGACGGGGAAAAATCCATTTTCCGGTGACCTTTGAAGCGGGCAACCCCTTTTCCGAAATCAGCGTATATACCATCTTCTCATTGATCCCAAGGAATTTAGCCACCTCCTTGGTGGATAGCATCTGTGTCATGGTGTTTTTTTCCTCAACGGCGTTTTCTCTGGCAGGGTATCTGCCCATCAAAATGGCAATTAGTAGGGACCGTGGAACGAAATGTCAATATTTTCCGTCAATCATCGATGTACAAGGGACTAAACAAACCCATACCGACCAAAAATAACCATGCCCTGCGATTTTTTGTTGCCTGCCCACTGATGCGCTCGATGCGCCTTTTTAAGTTGACGGAGACGGTGCGGGCCGTATAGATTAGCGGTGAACCCATTTTCCGGGAGCGCTGACAGAATGCTCAACGAAAAGCAGAAACTGGACACGCTGATGACGCTGGGGATCGAGCTGAACCGGATCCACGACCTCGACATCCTGCTGGAGCGGGTGCTCACGCGGGCGCGCCAGTTTGTAAACGCCGACGCCGGATCCATCTATATCCGCGACGGCAACCGCCTGGATTTCACCTATTCCCAGAACGACACCCTGCAAAAACGACTCCCCGCGGGAGAAAAGCTGATCTACTCCACCTTTTCCGTGCCCATCGACGAGACGAGCATCGCCGGTTTTTCCGCCGCTACGGGAAAAATGCTCAGTATTCCCGATGTCTACAAACTGTCCCCGACCAAGAGTTATCACTTCAGCAAGAGATTCGACAAGGCATCGGGGTACGTCACCCGTTCCATGCTCACCATCCCGTTGATGAGCTCCAAAAAGGATGTTTTGGGCATCCTTCAGATCATCAACACCCAGGACCAGGACAAACGGATCCGGACCTTCAGCCAGACCGATGAAAAGGTGATGTTGCATTTCGCCGGCATCGCTGCGGTGGCGCTGGAGCGGGCCCAGATGACCCGTTCCATGATCCTGCGGATGATCCGCATGGCGGAAATGCGGGACCCCAAAGAAACCGGGGCCCATGTCAATCGGGTGGCCGGCTTTTCATTGGAAATTTACGAGCACTGGGCCAAGCGGCGCAGTCTTGACCAGAAGGAGATCGACAAAACCCGGGACGTGCTTCGCATGGGGGCCATGCTCCACGACGTGGGCAAAGTGGCCACATCCGATCTGATTTTAAAAAAACCGGCGCAGCTCAGCTTCGAAGAATTTGAGATCATGAAGCAGCACACCATCCATGGGGCCCGGCTTTTTTCCGACCCGCAGTCGGATTACGATGAAGCGGCTGCCATCATCGCAATGAACCACCACGAAAAATGGGACGGTACGGGCTACCCCGGCCACGTGGATCCGATTTCTGGCAAGCCGATGCCGGGCCACGAGAGCCCCGCGGGTCGACCGCTGCCCGGCAAAAAGCATGAGGAGATCCCCGTTCTGGGCAGAATCGTCGCCATTGCCGATGTCTACGATGCGCTCTCCTCCAAACGAAGCTATAAGGAACCGTGGGATGAATCGCGGAGCATCGAAATCATCAGCCAGGGCGCCGGCACCCATTTTGATCCCGAACTGGTTGAAATTTTTCTGGAACGGATAGCGCTAATCCGCATCATTCAGGCGCGATATTCAGAATCGCACGCCAAACCGCAAGCAACCCCAACGCATGCGGCGCCACAATGATTAACCGACTGATCGCCAGCACCCTACCCCTGTTTCCCAAACGTTTTGTCTGGCTTTTTTCCCGTTCATACATTGCCGGGGAGACGGTGGATGAGGCCATGAGGGCATGTCGGGCCCTGAACGAAGACGGCATGAAAACCACCATCGATATCCTGGGTGAGTTTATCCAGAACCTGGATGAGGCCGAAAAGAACCGCGACGAGTACCTGGCCCTGATCGACGTCGCCCAGCGCAGCCGCATTGACGGCAACTATTCGGTGAAGCCAACCATGTTCGGTCTGCTCATCGATGCCGACGCCTGCTACCGTCATATCCGTGAAATCGTTGCCAAGGCCGCAGGCTATGGCAATTTCATCCGCATCGACATGGAGGATTCGAATTGTGTGGATCTGGAGTTGCGCCTGTTTCGCCGGCTAAAAGCCGAATTCCCGGAAAGCGTGGGACTGGTTGTGCAGGCTTACCTGCGTCGCACCCTGGACGACCTGAAGGGCCTCATGGATCTTCACTCGTCGACGCTTCCGTTGAATTTCCGGCTTTGTAAAGGCATCTACGCAGAGCCGCAACGTATCGCCTTTCAACGCCACGATGAGATCAACGCCCATTTTTTGGAAGATCTCGAATTCATGTTTCAAAACGGCATCTATCCCGGCATCGCCACCCACGACCGCACCCTGGTGGACGGTGCCCTGGCGCTTATCGATCGGCACGACGTACGCCGAGACAGGTGCGAATTTCAGATGCTCTACGGTGTCACCCCGGAGCTGCGACGCATGCTGATCGATGCCGGGCACACCATGCGGGTGTATGTCCCTTACGGCCGCCACTGGTTTGGATACTCCACCCGGCGCCTCAAGGAAAACCCGAAGATTGTAAACAGCATTGTCAAATCCATCTTGCTGCGCGGCTGAATCGACCCGAACCGCTCGAGCGTTCATCGACGGCGACATTCGCTTTCTGATGGCAACCCAAACGGGAACACCCGTCCCGCCAGCCCCCAACGTGGAAAGACAGAATGAAGGCAACCAAACGAATCGCCCTGGTGGCCCACGATGAACGCAAAGCGGAGGAACAAGATGAAAGACGACCCCGGAACAGCGACCCTGGAAATCTTCTCCGACTACATCTGACCGTGGTGCTACTTCAGTACCGGGCGTATTGAACGACTTAAAGCGGCATTTCACATCCACGTCAAATGGACGGCATTTCCCCTGCATCCGGAAACCCCGGCGGCCGGACAGACCCTGGAAGCGCTGTTTGCCGGTCAGCCGGTGGATATTCCCGGCATGCTGGCCCGCCTGCGCCAGGTGGCGCGGGAACTGGGCCTGCCTTTCGGCGAGCGGAAAATGACCTTCAACAGCCGACTGGCCCAGGAACTGGGCAAATGGGCTGAGGATCAGGACCGTGGCGACGCCTTTCACCACGCCGTTTTCCTGGCCTATTTCCAGCGCGGCGAAAACATTGCCCGCCAGCCGGTTTTACTCCAGATATGCTCGGCGGTCGGACTGGACCCTGCAGCGGCACAGGTTGTACTGGATCAGCGAACCTATCGTCAAGCCGTGGACCAGGACTGGCAACGGTCCCGTCAGATGGGAATTACCGCTGTGCCTACTTTTGTCCTCAACGGCCAGCGGCTGGTGGGTGCACAATCCTACGCGGCATTGGAGGGGATGGTTTTATCCGCGCAGGTGGCAAAACGATAGTATCGGCCACCTGCGTAAAACAGAATGGTCGTGCCATCGAGGCGTCCAATCTGCCGTCCCGTTTCGATAGGTCCCGACGACGATTTATAGATCGGACATGCATCGTGAAAAGCCTTTTCCCTGCAGGTGTTCTTTTTTTTACTGTTCTGATCACAGCTGCCTGGGGCGACCTGAGCGGCCGATGGTCGGGCAACGACGGGGGCACCTATTATCTGCGCCAGACCGATGGCCGTGTGCACTGGTACGGAGAAGCCGCCGATGCACAGCCGGCATGGTCAAACGTATTTTCCGGGCGCATTTATGGAACCCGTATCAAGGGCAGCTGGGCCGATGTTCCCAAGGGGCGGACAACGGGTGCCGGATACCTGGAACTGGTGCTTGAAAAGGAAGGGAACGAACTGCGGGTGGTGAACAAGACCGGAGGGTTTGCCGCTTCCCGATGGACACGAATACAGACAGACGCTTCCGTCACCCGTCCGCTGGAGCAGCTGAGGCCGTCTGGAGATGCGGATTGCGTTCGCTTCGACCCGGCCGCCATTGGCGTTCGCCAGGTAAAAGGAAGATGGAAGATCGTCGACGGTGACCACTGGCTGTTCGATTTCGGACACAACCAGGCCGGCGCCGATCAATCGCTGAACGTGATCCGTCACTACCGCATGGACCGCGCCTGCTCTGTCGGCCGGCCGACCCCGTTATTTTCATACATGCTGGCAAAAGGCGGAAGCCCGTCGGGCGGAATGGCCGGTGAAGATTGCGTGGATTTCGACCCGAAGACAGTCACGGTAAGCAATATTCAGGGGCGCTGGAAAATCGTGTCCGGCCGCCGATGGCTGTTCGATTTCGGCCAGGGCCAAACCGAAGCACGACAGGCGCTATCCGTTATCCGGCGTTATGGATTCCGCCAATCCTGTTTCGTGGGACGGTCAGACGCCGATTTCAGCTACCTGCGGCGCTGAAGGTTGGGTCTCAGATGTCGGAAATGGCCCGGTTGATGACGGTTGACGTGAACCCCCGGCCGGCTAAGAAGCGGTAGGCCTTCTGGCGGCGTTTCCATGGATCGTCCTCACGGTTCAAGTGAGACGCTTTTTTTTCCAGCAGGCCACGGGCGCGGAGCACCTGGGCCTCCTCATCACCACAGCGGGCCAACGCCTGTTCGATGGCTGCATCGTCAAGCCCTTTTTGCCCGAGGGTCTGGCGAACCCGCAAGGTGCCGTATCCGCTTTCGGCCAGATGCCCGGCGATGATCGCGGCAGTTTTGGCATCGTCCAGATACCCCAGTTCCCGGCATCGGTCCAAGGCACCCGCGACGGCGGAACGGTCAAACCCCTTTTGCCGAAGCTTGACCGCTAACTCCTTGCGGGTGTGGTCCCGTCGGGACAGGATCCGAAAGGCGCTGTCCAGGGCGCTGGCGCGCGCCTTGTCCGGTGCGCTGCCGACTTGTCGGTGATAATCTTTTTTCATGGCGTCAACAAACGGCCGCGACCGACGCAGGCAACCACGTGAAAGGTTGAGCGGGTTGGCGTGGCCGCCACCTATATCACATCAGCAGAGAGGAGTTATCATGGGACAACGATTCATCATGACCGCTTTCGGCAAGGACCGACCCGGCATCGTGGCCGATGTAACCGGGATTCTATATGAAAACGGCTGCAATCTGGAGGACACCTCCATGACCCTGATGGCTGGTGAATTTACGCTGATCCTGCTGTTCACCGCCGGATCGGCAGAGGTGGCCGACCCGCTGGCCAAAGCCTGCCGCAGACTGGAACAGGAAAAAGGGATTTCCGCGTTCCTCCGCCCGCTGGAGCCACAGAAAAAAGCCAAACCCGGTAACCGGGTCAAGACGCGCACCCTGCATGTGGAAGGTCTGGACCAGGCAGGGATCGTCTACAAGGTCAGCCGTTTCCTGGCAGACCACCGCATCAACATCGTCGACCTCAAGTCCACGGTCAAAGCCTCCCCGGAGAGCGGTACGGCCATGTACGTCATGGATATTCAGGTCCAGATACCCAATGATACCGCCATGGATCCAATGGAAAAAGGGTTGCGTGCCGTTGCCGACGAACTAAACGTGGACATCACATTGTCGGGCCGCTGACGCCGGGCCGTCAGAATAAAAAAAAGCTTTCGCATGGCTCTGCCGTGAAGGCGTTTGTGTGACGACCGTTAGGCCTGCAGTAGACTCTCTCCGGTCATCTGCACCGGTTTCTCCAGTCCCATCAGTTCCAGAATGGTCGGCGCGACATCACCCAAACAGCCTTCCCGCAGACGAACCCCCTTTCGGCTGTCGTCCAGCAGCAACAGGCGAACCGGATTGGTGGTGTGGGCCGTAAACGGTTTACCATCCGGACCGGCCATCTTTTCCGAGTTGCCGTGATCGGCGGTTACCAGGGCAACGCCATCCTTCTCCCAGAGCTTGCTGACCACTTTTTCCAGACAGCGGTCCACGGTTTCACAGGCCTTGACGGCGGCGGTCAACACACCGCTGTGTCCCACCATGTCCATGTTGGCAAAATTGAGCACGATGAAATCGTATTTATCCGAATCCAACCGGGCGACCACTTCGTCGGCCAACTGCGGTGCGCTCATTTCAGGCTTCTGGTCGTAGGTGGCCACATCCCGGGGAGAGGGAATCAGGCAGCGTTCTTCGCGTTCAAACGGGGTTTCTTCCCCGCCATTGAAAAAGTAGGTCACATGGGCGTACTTCTCGGTTTCGGCGATGCGCAGCTGGCATAGCCCCTGGCGACTCAGGACCTCTCCGAGAATCATCTCCAGGTGAACGGGGCCAAAGGCCATGGGAAGGTCGAATCCTTCGTCGTAAAGGGTCATGGTGGTGTAGCCGGAAAGCGCCGGAACCACCTGGCGCTCGAACCCATCGAATTTTTTTTCGGTAAATGCCCGGGTGATCTCCCGGGCACGGTCCGCACGGAAGTTAAAAAAGATGATGCCGTCACCGTCGGCCACCGTACCCAGCGGTTTGCCGCTTTCGTCGACCATCACCACCGGCTGGATGAATTCGTCGGTCTCATCTCGGCTGTAGGCGGATTCAACGGCGGCCACCGGATCGGTTTCCGCCCGGCCATGGCCTTCGGAATAAAGCCGGTAGGCTTTTTCCACCCGATCCCATCGTTTGTCCCGGTCCATGGCATAGTAGCGGCCGCAGACGGAGGCAACGGCACCGTTGCCGATGGCCTGGATATGGTCCTGCAACTGCTTCAGATAGTTCACGCCGCCGTCCGGCGATGTATCCCGACCGTCGAGGATGGCATGAACGAAGACCTTGGACAGCCCTTTTTGCTGGGTCATGTCCAGCAGGGCCAACAGATGGGCAAGCTGGCTGTGGACGCCGCCATCGGACAACAGGCCCATCAGGTGCAGCGCCGCACCGCGGGCAGCCACCGAATCCATGATGGCGCCAAGCGCTTCATTTTCGAAGAAGGACCCCTCTTCGATCGCTTTGTCGATGCGCACGAGGTCCTGATAGACGACACGTCCGGCACCGATGTTCATATGCCCCACTTCGCTGTTGCCCATGATGCCTTCGGGCAGTCCCACATCCCTGCCCGAGCAGCGCAGCTGCGTCGATGGATAGCTGGATTGAAGCCGGTCCAGAAACGGTGTATGGGCCATCATGACGGCATTGGTCGGCTCGTCGAGGCCGATTCCCCATCCGTCGAGAATGATCAGCATATGGGTTTTTTTGCGCATCATCTCCCCGCTATTCGATGAATACCGATTCGTCTACATCTGTATCGTCATCCGAACAATCGACCACATGTCTCAGGCTTTCCGTCTGGATGCGCCGGGCATCAGACCACAGCCCTTCCAGATTGTAAAAACTGCGCGTACTTTCAAAAAAGACGTGGATGACCACGTGCCCGTAATCCATGAGCACCCAGTGGCCCTCCTTGAGGCCGTCGACACTCAGGGCTTTGATGCCCTGTTTTTTCAGGTCCCGCTGGATATGTTCGGCGATGGCGCTGACCTGGCGGTTGGACGTCCCGTGGCAGATGAGAAAGGCGTCCGCCAGGCTGGTGAGGTGGCCTACATCCAGAAGGACCGGGTTTCTGGCTTTTTTGCCAAGCGCCGATTTGACGTAAACGTCCAGTTCAGCATCACTCGTCTTGGTCATCGATAAAGTTCCTTTTGATCAATATAAGCGTTGACCTTCGGTGGAACAAGGTCCACGATCTGTTTTCCTGCCCTGATCCGCTGCCTTATCTGGCTGGAAGAGATGTCTATGGGTTGGGTCGGCAACAGGTGGATCCTGTTTTCGCCGGCCCGCTGCCAACAAGACTTTTCTTCGACATAGTGATAATCCCCTGACAACACGGATCGGATATAGCCGTCCATACGGCTGACATCGTCGCCGGCTTGCATCCCGCCGTCCACCCATCGCGACACCACCACCGGTTGGACGGCTTCCAGCAGCCGTCGATGACTTTTCCAGGTATGAATCTCCAGAAAGGAATCCATTCCCATAATCAGATACAGCACGGCACCGGGAGTGATCCG
The DNA here is from genome assembly GCA_963697225.1 of uncultured delta proteobacterium. Classification (GTDB taxonomy): domain Bacteria; phylum Desulfobacterota; class Desulfobacteria; order Desulfobacterales; family Desulfosarcinaceae; genus Desulfosarcina. Next base: position 283,308 of record CAVONM010000022.1, on the reverse strand, counting down.
TGTTTTGAAGTGGTCCACCGTGTCGATGGTGTATGAACGACCTTTGCGCCGGATTTCGACGTCAGACAGGCAGTAGCGGGCATCGGCAGGTAGGGCCAGCTGGATCATTCGGACCCGCTCGGCCGCCGGTGCCAGGAATGCAGGAAATTTGTGGGGGGGCACCCGACAGGGGACAATATAAAGCCGGTCCAGAGAGAATCGGTGGAGAACCCTTTCGGCCACCATCAGGTGACCCTTGTGGATCGGATTGAATGTTCCCCCGAATAGTCCTGCTCGCATGGATTGTTCCCAAAGGCTTTAAGATAATTAATTTGGATAGCGTTATCGGTCGTCGCAGTATCCCACAATACGGCTTCCTCCCTCTATCCTTGCCAAAGTAATTATCTTAAAGCCTTGTATAGGACTACTCCCGGATCTGGCCGTCGCCCAGAACCACGAACTTTTGGGTGGTCAATTCGTGGAGTCCCATGGGGCCGAAGGCGTGCAGTTTGGACGTGCTGATGCCCATTTCAGCGCCCAGGCCCAACTGTCCGCCGTCATTGAACCGGGTGGAGGCGTTGACCAGAACCACCGAAGCATCCACGTCCCGAACAAACCGGTGGGCCCTGTGGTAATCACTCGTGACAATCGCCTCCGTGTGATTCGATCCGTATCGGGCGATATGGGCCATGGCATCGTCCATGTCTGCTACCACCTTAACCGCCAGGATCAAGTCCAGGTACTCTGTGGGCCAATCCGCGTCGGTGGCGGGGGGTATGCCGGGAAGGATGGTGCAGGTTTCCGGGCATCCCCGAAGCTGTACACCAGCCGTATCGTATCGCCGGGCCATGGCCGGCAGGAAATCCTGCGCCACCTGTTCGTGAACCAGCAGCGTTTCCATGGCGTTGCACACGCCAGGCCGCTGAACCTTGGCATTGTAACAGATATCTTCGGCCATTTGAAGATTGGCCGACTGATCCACAAAAACATGGCAGACCCCCTTGTAGTGCTTGAGCACAGGGATCCTGGAATTCTCCGCCACAAATCGGATCAGCCCTTCACCGCCCCGGGGAATGATCAAATCCACGAAGGCGTCCTGGACCAGAAGGGCATTGATCGCCGCCCGGTCTTCCGTGGGGACCACCTGGGCGGCCTGGGCCGGCAATCCGACCGATTCCAGGCCCTGGCCGATAATGCCGGCAAGGGCCCGGTTGGAATGCAGTGCCTCGGAACCGCCCCTGAGTATGACGGCATTGCCGGACTTCAGGCACAACCCGGCGGCATCGATGGTAACATTGGGCCGCGACTCATAGATGATGCCGATTACGCCCAACGGGATGCGCATTTTAGATACCCGCAATCCGTTGGGCCGCACCCGTGTTTCGCCCATGGTGCCCACCGGGTCGGGATAGGCGGCCACTTCCCGGAGACTGCCGGCCATGGCGGCAATGGTTTTCCCCGTGACGGTGAGCCGGTCCACCATGGCACTGGAAAGGCCCGCTTCCCCGGCCCGTTTCAGGTCTTTGCGGTTTTCCTGAATAATTGTTTCCGCCTGCTGCGCCAGCAAGTCGGCCATGTTCATCAGGGCCTGGTTCTTTTGGTCAGTTTTGCAGCAGCTGATTACGCCGGCGGCCTGCCGGGCGTCGCGAGCCATTTGTCGGATGGTTCGATCGATATCCATTGGATTTCCTGTCAAGCAGATCCGGGTTCTCCGGTGATCACCAGATTGTCCCGGTGGATCACTTCATCGTAGGTTTTCTGGCCCAGACGGCCTTTGATCTGACTAGTCTTGAGGCCCATGATGGTCCGGATCTCTTCGGCATTGTAGTTTACCAGCCCGTTGCCGATCAATTGGCGGTCTTCACTGGTCACGGCTACCACCGCGCCCGCGGGGAACTGACCCTGTACATCGACAATGCCGCTGGGCAGCAGGCTTTTACCGTTTTTCATCAGCGCCTTGGCGGCTCCGGCATCGACCTTGAGCGTTCCCTGGGGGTTGACCGTGTAGCCGATCCAGCATTTCTTGCGGTTCAGTTTCTGATCCCGGGGCACGAAAAACGTGCCATGAGGCTCTCCGGCGGCCAGGCGAATCAGGATGTCCGGCCGGTACCCATTGGCAATCACCATGGGTATTCCCGATGCAGTGACCTTGCGAGCAGCCTTGATCTTACTCAACATCCCCCCGGTGCCCAGGGCACCGGGAATGTCGCCGGCGAACTTTTCGATGCTCCTGCTGTATGTGGCCACCCGGGGAATCAGCCGGGCATCCGGACGGACCCGGGGATCCTTGTCATACAGGCCGTCGATATCGGTGAGGTTGATAATAATGTCGGCATCCAGCAGCAGGGAAATCATGGCTGCCAGATTGTCGTTGTCCCCCAGCTTGATCTCTTCCACCATGATGGTGTCGTTTTCATTGATTATCGGCACCACCTGCCATTCGAGCAGGGTGTTCATGGTATTTCTGGCGTTCAGGTACCGTTTGCGGCTGACAAGATCGTCGCTGGTGAGAAGGATCTGGGCCACCTTGCGATCAAACCGGGCAAAGGCTTTTTCCCACTCACGGATCAGGCCCGCCTGACCGATGGCGGAAATGGCCTGTCGCTTGGGAATGGCATCGGGTCGTTTGGGAAAACCCATTTTTTTCATGCCCGAGGCCATGGCCCCCGAAGAGACAAGAATGACCTGAATGCCTTGGTCCAGAAGCCGGCAAATCTGGCCGCTGATGGCGGCAATGGCATCGATGTTCAGGCCGGCCTGGGCGGTCAGCACATTGCTGCCCACCTTAACGACGGCCCGCCTGATGGTGTCACTCTTTTTCTTGCGATTGCGCTTCATCCATTTGATCCAGAAGGTTGCACAGGGTTGCGCTCAACTGATCGAGTCCCTGGCCGGTGGCGGCGGAAATCTTCAGCCAGTCGCCCTTGCCGAAGGCCTCCCCGAAAAGCGTGGCCGCATCCTCGGCCCAGGCCACGTCCATCTTGTTCAACACCACGAGCTGGGGTTTTTCAGATAACGCCGGACTATACTGGTGCAGCTCCCGGTTGACCGTATCGAGGTCTCTGAGCGGATGGTCGGAGTCGATGGCGGCGGCATCCACCAGGTGCAACAGCACCCGCGTCCGCTCCACATGCCGCAGGAACTGGATGCCAAGACCGGTACCGGTGTGGGCGCCCTCGATCAACCCGGGGATGTCGGCGATGATAAAAGGCTCCCGGCGGTTGGTCTGAACCACACCCAGATTGGGTGTCAGGGTGGTAAAGGGATAGTCGGCGATCTTGGGCCTGGCCGAGGACATGGCGGAAACCAGTGTCGATTTGCCGGCATTGGGCAGCCCCACGACACCCACGTCGGCCAGCAGTTTCAGCTCCAGCCGCAGGTTCAGGGTCTGGCCGGGTTCACCCGGCTGCGCAAAGCGCGGCGTGCGGTTGGTCGATGATTTGAACCGTGCGTTTCCCAGCCCCCCCCGGCCTCCTTTTGCAACGACAAAGACCTCGTCGGTGTCGACGAGGTCTTTAATGAGGTCTCCGGTGTCAGCATCGACCACAAGGGTGCCGGGAGGCAGTTCGATGATCAGGTCCTCAGCGCCTTTTCCGGCCCGATTGTTTCCCTGGCCGCCGGACCCGTTTTTGGCCTGGTAGAGTTTTTGAAACTGAAGGTGGTAGAGGGTGCGTTTTTTGGTGGTTGCTTTGAAAATGACATCTCCGCCGCGTCCCCCGTCACCCCCGTCAGGCCCGCCTTTGGGGATGTACTTTTCCCGCCGCAAGCTTACGCATCCGGCACCGCCCTTGCCTGACAGGACGGTAATACGCGCTTCGTCTATGAATTTCACGCCGCATAGACGCTGACCTGTTTACGGTCTCGGCCTTTTCTTTCATAGGTCACGACACCGTCGATCAGGGCAAAAAGGGTAAAGTCTTTGCCAATGCCGACATTGACGCCGGGATGGATCCGGGTGCCGACCTGCCGAACCAGAATGTTGCCGGCAAGTACCTCCTGGCCGCCATAGCGCTTGATTCCCCGGCGCTGGGAATTACTGTCTCGACCGTTTTTTGAACTGCCGGCTGCTTTTTTATGTGCCATGGATTCCTCCTCAATAACAATAAGGGCACCGAACGGACGCACAAATGATTCGGCAACCCTTGCAGGTGTTTCGGAAAAAAGTTTACGCCTCGATACGATCGATACGAACGGCCGTGAACGGCTGGCGATGGCCTTGTTTGCGGCGATACCGCTTTCTGCGTTTGTATTTGAAGACAAGGATTTTCTTGCTCTTGCCCTGGGCCACAATCTGGCCATGGACTGTTACCCCGTCTACATCGGGTTGGCCGATCTTGACATTTTCGCCATCGGAGAATATAAGGACATTGTTGAAAGCGATCGGTGATCCGACTTCACCGGCGAGCTTCTCAAACCTGAGGACATCACCTTCCGCAACCTTATATTGTTTACCGCCTGTGGCAACCACTGCATACATGTTTCTGCCCTCCTGTGAAAACAAACCGCTTGATCCTGAATTCAAAAAATAAGAAATATTAAACTTTCCAGCACTGTTGTCAAGAAAAAACTGATCGGCCATGGGAATGGGAAAAGTCGTGGACAAGAACCGGCCATTCCTTGTAGGTAAAGGTTAACCGTGCCGTCGGTTCCAGGGAATCGGAAGGCGATCATATCGTCGCTGTTGTGCCGGTTCGCCTGGTTTTCAACCGAAAAGGAAGCACCTCGTGAGCAGGCATTATCGGGACATCACCATTGTGGAAAACGGACAGGCCAGGTCCGAATCCATGGTTTTCATCGGAGAAGAGCCCCTCTCCATCCGGATTCAGGGGTCAGCTTATGCCGTTGTCATGCGCACGCCGGGTGAGGAAAAGGCCCACGTGGCCGGTTTTTGCCTCGGAGAGGGCATCGTGGACAACCCCGAGGACGTGACCAACATTGCCTTCTGCGATGGTGAAGACACCAATGTGGTCACCGTCACCCTCACCGCCGCGCGGCGCACACAAATTGCCGATCATCTGGATCGACGGACCTATATCAGCCAGACCTCCTGCGGCATCTGCGGGAAATCCATTGTCGCCGATCTGGTCCAGGCACTTTCGCCGCTGGCTGACGGGGAACCGTTGAACGGGAAGAGCGCCCTGGACCGACTGCTCCGCCTGGGCGACTACCAACCACTGCGGGACAAAACCCGCGCCGCCCATGGTGCCGCCATCTATGACCAGGCGCTCAATCAGTTATCCGTTGCCGAAGACGTAGGACGCCACAACGCGCTGGACAAGGCCATCGGGTGTCTGTTTGTCGACGGACGACTGCCGCAGGCACGCTTGCTGACCCTCTCGTCACGCATCAGCTACGAACTGGTCCAGAAAGCAGCACGGGCACGGATTCCTGTCATCCTGGCCATTTCCCGGCCCACTGCCCTGGCCGTTGAACTGGCCACGGCCCTGAACATCACCCTGGCGTCGCTGGGCAGGGGCGACAGCCTCATGGTCTACTGCAACCCTCACCATCTCGTCTGGCCGCCCCGACAAACCGGAAAAAACAAATCGCAAGCACCAAATCCAAAATAAATAACCAATTTCAAAAAAACACGAATTTCAGGATTAAGCACCTATTACGAATATGAAGTCAGACCTGGCAACACGACTCAACCATCCCCTGACCATCGGACGGACCACGATCGATTGCCGGCTGGTGCTGGCTCCCATGACCCTGCTGGGACACATCGCCTTTCGAGAGCTTCTGGCCGGTTTCGGCGGATATGGCCTGCTCTTCGGAGAGATGTGCAGCGCCAAACGAATTCCCAAGGAGGTCCGTGCCGGCTCCGCCTATTTCAGCTGGCGGGAGGCAGAACGGCAACACCTGGTCATGCAGATTTTCGGCGCCGACCCGACGGCCATGGCCACCGCGGCCCGGATCATCGAGGAAAAGGGCCTGTACGGCGTGGACCTGAACTTCGGCTGCTCGGTGGCCACCATCTGCAAACAATGCTGCGGGGCGGCCCTGCTGAAAACACCGGACCTGGCCGCCCGCATCGTCGAGGCGGTGCGCCAGGCCGTAACCATCCCGCTGTTCGTCAAGTTTCGCACGGGGTGGACGAACGATCCGGCCATTCCGGTGGATCTGGCCCGGCGGTTCGCCTCGGCCGGCGCCGATGCCCTGACCTTCCACCCCCGGGTGGCCCCGGATCGGCGCTCCCGCCCGGCCCGCTGGGATTATATCAAACGGGTCAAGGACGCGGTAGCCATTCCGGTGTTCGGCAATGGCGACGTGTTCGATGAAGCGGATTGCCTGCGCATGCTGGAGACCACGGGTTGCGACGGTGTGGCCATCGGCAGAATGGCCATCGCCCGCCCCTGGCTGATGGCCCAGATGGCCGGTCTGCTTTCACCCGACACCGGAATCTACCGGCGCACGGCCTTTGCCATGCTGGACCTGATGGAACGCTATTTCGACGACCGGCGGGCGCTGCGGCGATACAAGAAATTTGCCCTCTATTACAGCGCCAATTTCAAATTCGCCCACAGCTTTTTCAAACGGATCGGCAATGCCCGGGATCTGGAAACCGTGAAGGGTGAGTTGGAGGCTTTTTTCAGTGGGAATCCGGAGACGATAACGCGGCCGAACATGAATTTTTTCCTGTAGTCACGATTTATTGAGCGACATAGGTGGCATGGGACAGCCGGAGAATGGTCGCCGCCACCTGAAGGGCGGCACTTGAGGCATCGGCCCGGTGCCCCTTGTTCGACACCACCGATTTTCGCACCCACACGGGGCCCAGGCTAACAAATTCAACTCTCGGCGAAAGGAAGCCTTTGTTGAACCCGATTACGGATGTCGTGGTTATCGGTGCCGGCGCGTCGGGACTGATGTGCGCCATGGAAGCCGGTAAACGCGGCCGCCGGGTGGTGGTTCTGGACCACGGCAAAACACCCGGTCGAAAAATTTTAATATCCGGCGGCGGACGCTGCAACTTTACCAACCTCAACATTGACGCCGCCCGCTACATCTCCCACAATACCCATTTCTGCAAATCGGCGCTTAGCCGCTACACCCAGTGGGATTTTATCGAACTGGTCAACAAGCACGGCATCGCCTATGGCCAGCGGTCCCATGGACAGCTGTTCTGTTTAGAAAGCGCCCGCCAGATCCTGGACATGCTGTGGTCCGAATGCGAAATGGCAGGCGTTGCCTTCAGCCTCGACACGAAAATAGAAACCATAGACAGACGCCCCGATCACGCTTTTGCGGTGCAGACTAGCCGGGGGAACTACACCTGCCAGTCTCTGGTGATCGCCACGGGCGGGTTATGCATGACGGGGGCAGGGGCCAGCCCGCTGGGTTATGAGGTCGCCCGGCAGTTCGACATACCGGTCCGGTCGCCCCGTGCCGGCCTGGTTCCCTTCACGCTCCAGCCGGCGGATAAAAAGATCCTTAGTGGTTTATCCGGCATCGCCGTGGATGCCATCGTCAGCTGCCGGCAGCATCGGTTTCGCGACAACATTCTGTTCACCCACCGGGGACTCAGTGGTCCGGCCATCCTGCAGCTCTCATCCTACTGGCAGCCCGGCGAGGCCATCGCCATTGACCTGCTGCCGGACATGGATCTGGTGGCGATGCTGAAAGCGCAGCAACAGCAGCACCCCCAGCGCCAAGTCAAGACGGTTCTGGCGGCAAGCCTGCCCAAACGGCTTGTGGCGGCACGGATCACGCCTGCCATTGCGGAGCATCCGCTGCAGCACCTTTCCCATCAACAATTCAGAGAGATTTCAGATCATTTGCAGCAGTGGGCCCTGAAACCCGGCGGGACCGAAGGATACCGGACCGCAGAGGTCACCGTGGGTGGTGTGGACTGCGATGCCGTCTCTTCGAAAACCATGCAGGCACGTGGGGTACCGGGTCTCTATTTTACCGGTGAAGTATTGGATGTCACCGGCTGGCTGGGAGGGTACAACCTGCAATGGGCCTGGTCATCGGGATGGTGCGCCGGCCAGGTGGTGTAGCACCGGAAACGCTGGCCGTTGAACCGCGATAGCGAGCGCATTCCCCGTCTCATGTCTGCGCGAAGCAGGGATCCTGCTCATCGAGGCCGCGGGAAGGACTCCATCAAGGGCACCGGTGAACCGTTGCCGCACTGGCAACTGCGCTTCTCCCATCGGTTTCAATCATTGGTGTCGATGAGCCCATAAACATTCTTTGACGGTGGTGTGCCCCTACGCTCGGTGGAGACCACACACTGGCTGAAATGGGGTTGGGTTCGCCGATTCAAGGCCACGAGGACCCGGGCCACAGTTTCGCTGATGGTGCCGGCGTCGGCCTGACGGGTGAGTTCTTCCAGTGCGGTGCGATTATCGTAGGAGACCGGGCGGTAAGGCCGCGGTGAGATCAGCGCGTCATACACATCGCTAACCATAATGATGTCGATCATCAGGTTGTCGATCGAAATGCCCAGCGGGTATCCGCTGCCGTCCCTGCGTTCATGGTGGTCCCTGGCCACCTCGGCGGCAAGGATCCCGGGATCCCGGAAGTAGCGGCTCAGCAACACGTACCCGGCCAGCGCGTGGTGCCGGAGGTGCGCAAGCTGGCCCTTGGTGAGCGGCGTCTCCTTGGTCAGAATCTCCAATGGGACACACAGCTTGCCGATATCGTGGGTGGGGCCGGCCATGACCTCCTGGAGCAGGGCGTCCCTGTCGTCGATCAGTTCCCGCGCGATGAGAATAGAGAGGGCGAAGACGAGTAGGGTGTGACGATAGGTATAAAAATCCCATTCGCGAAAGTGATAAAATGATTCCAGCACCGGTTCAGGCAGAACGACATCCCCGGCGATTTCGAGCAGATATTCCTGCCGATGGGTCTCCTGGAAAATCAGGTCATAGGGGGAGGCGGCGAAAAAGCCCAGCAGGTCGGACCTGACCTGCCGGTAATCCAGCAGACGGCAGGTTGCCATGGCACCTGCCTGCCCGCCGAGGGATGCTTCCATGACCTGGCGGGTAAGGCGGGTTCCTGCATCCAGCAAAAGGGTGCCGTCACGATCGGTCACCGCGTGGGTGAGGCGGCAGTCCAGCATGGGTTGCTCCTTGTCAGTCAGCTTTTTACCCGTGTCATGTATTGGCCGGTCTCCGTGTTTACTCGCACAACCTCTCCGGCGGTCATGTACTCGGGTACCAGCACAGTGACCCCGTTGGACAGCGTAGCCGGTTTGTTCCGGTTGGTGGCTGTGGCACCCTTCATCACCGGAGCGGCATCCACGATTTCCAGATCGATGGTCTGGGGCAGATCGATGCACAGGGGGTGACCGTCCCTGAGCAGTGCCGTGATGCCTTCCAGGCCGTCGATCAGCCATTGGGTCTGCCCTTCGAGGGTTTCCTCGGACAGGGTGTGCTGCTCGTAGTTTTCACTGTCCATGAAGGTGTACAGGTTCTGGTCCCGGTAGAGAAAGCTCACCCGGCGTTTGTCCACCGCCATCTCTTCCAGGGTATCATTGCCCTTGTAAGTCTGGTCCAGTTTCTGCCCGGTGATCAGCGAGGCGTATCGGACCTTGTAAAGGGTGTTGGCCCCCCGCGCCGATGGTGTGTGGACATCAATCTGTTTGACCTGGTAAGGGTGGTCGTCAATATTGATAATATGACCTTTCTGAAGATTGCTTGCTTTTGGCACCGATGTTCTCCTTTATGTTAACGTCTATATACTGATTATCCGTGCTCAGGGCAATACAGTTGACGTTTAAATGACCAGACACCATGTTAGATATGGCGCGTATATGTTCAGCCGTGATAGCAGGAGCATTCGGACGCCAATCACCCAGACCGGTTGAGGACAACATTGAACGATCACAACACGTTAGAAGCGCTGCGGCAGGTCGCGTTGACCCCCGAACAACAAGCGCGCCTTTTTGGAATGATCGCCGCCACGTTTAAAACCGCCATCGATGCTCGATCACCGAAAAATCGGCCGCCGGGAAAAGCGGGACTCAGGGCTGAAAAAGGCTACTACCGCCTGCTGTACCTGGAGGGAAGCCTCCACGTAAACGTCAACACCGATCAACCGGCGGATCCTGATGCCCTGGCCCACAACTGGGAACCGATGATCGACATCCTGCGGCAACTGGCCGATATCCCCGAACTACGCTCGGAGATCCTGGCGGGGGTCCAAACCGCACTGGATGAAATTGCGGGCCCGACGCAGACCGTTGACTGACAGACGGTTGCGTATTTGCATTTGACCATCAACGCTGCCGGATCACCCATCTGGTTCAAACTGCCGGTTCATCGATTTTACAGAACATCTTCACATCCGGGCTTTGCTCCTGCCTGAGTTGGTATTCCGGGAGGCTCTCCTGGACAAACCCCAGTTGACTGTACAACGCTTCCAGGCGTGGGTTGTTGGTCAGGGAAATAAAGCGCGTATAACCCTGCGTCTTCATCAAGGCCATGAAAGATTTTACTGTATGCACACCCACCCGCTGGTTGCGAAAGCGAGCGGATATGGCCAGCGCACCCATCTCCACGGTCTGCGCATCGATGATCTTTTGCTCTACGCAACCCACGACGATGCCGTCGATGGCAGTGACGTAAAACCGGTGCCGGTGTTTTTTCAGGTAGGCTTTGGTGCGCGGTTTCAAAAAACCCGAACGCTTGTACATCTCAAGAATACGGTGAACGATCGCCACCTCTTCGTCGGTTTGCACCTGGCGGAACGCTTCCTGGAAGTTGTTGGCGATCAGCGTGCCCGCCCCTTCCACGGTGAAGAGCTCGTGCTTGATGCTGTTTTTGCCCGCCGCCAGGATGTGCACACGGTCACACTGCCCCGCTTCGATCTTGCGGCAGATACACGCCAAGGCGCCTTTGAAGTTGTCGTTGGCGATCAGGTCACCGAAATCCGCCAGCGATTCACGGACCCGGCCGGTGGTGATGGCGTTGATTTTGTTCGCCTGGCGGTCAATCAGATACCGGCGCTCCAGAAAGATGACCTTGAACATGGATTCTTGATGGTTGAGCACCGCATCGTAAAAATCGATCTCCGGACGAACCCGGACAATGGCGGTAGCCGGCAGTCGGTGCTCCAGCCGGCTGATCAGCTTCTGGTTGGCAAAGCGGTTGGGCATGTTGTGGAACAGGACAGTCAGGGCGCCGTGGCGAGCCAGGAATTTGATGTCGGTGACGATCTCCAGGAAGTAATCGCGCAGAATGCCCTCCCGACAGGCAATAAAGACCTCCCTGCCGGCAAGGGCGCGCGCGTATTCTTTGACGTAAAGTTTAGGCATGGTTAGAAGTCGTGGATGCCGGTATAGCTCTGCGGCGTAATCGCCAGCAGTTCCTTCTTGACTCGCTCGACCACATCCAGGGTCTCGATGAACGCGACGATGGCCGCCTGGTCGATCGCCGCGTGGGTGCGGGTAAGTGCCAGCAGGGCCTCGTAGGGTTTGGGGTAGCCTTCCCGCCTCAACACGGTCTGAATGCCTTCAGCCACCACGGCCCAGTTGTTGTCGAGGTCTTTTTTCAGCGCGTTTTCGTTGAGGATCAGCTTGTCCAGCCCCCGCTTGAGCGACTTGAGGGCGATGAGGGTGTGGCCCAGCGGCACCCCGATGTTGCGGGTCACCGTGGAGTCGGTCAGATCCCGCTGAAGCCTCGAGATGGGCAGCTTCGCCGAGAGGTGTTCCAGCAAGGCGTTGGCGATCCCCAGGTTGCCTTCGGCATTCTCGAAATCGATGGGATTGACCTTGTGGGGCATGGCCGATGAGCCGATCTCACCTTTTTTGATGGTCTGTTTGAAATAGTCCATGGAGATGTAGGTCCACAAGTCCCGGCACAGGTCCAGCAAGATGGTGTTGATCCGCTTGACCCCATCGAAAAACGCAGCCATGTGGTCGTAGTGTTCGATCTGGGTGGTTACCCGGGAGCGCTGCAGCCCCAATCCGTCGTTGACCAGCCGGTTGCCGAAAGCGATCCAGTCGATGTGCGGATAGGCTACATGGTGGGCATTGAAATTCCCCGTGGCACCGCCGAACTTGGCGGCGAAAGGCACGGCCTCTAGCAGCTTCATCTGCTGGGTCAACCGATCCACGAACACGTATACCTCCTTTCCCAGCCGGGTGGGTGAAGCGGGCTGGCCGTGGGTCCGGGCCAGCATGGACACCGGCTTCCATTGCTGGGCCCTGGTCGTCAGGTCGGCCACGATCGCTTCCAGCGCCGGCAGCATCACGGCTTGCCAAGCCTCTTTCAGGGAGAGGGGGACGGCCGTATTGTTGATGTCCTGAGAAGTGAGGCCGAAGTGGATAAACTCTTTGTAGGCGGACAGGCCAAGCCGGTCGAAGGCGGCTTTGACGAAATACTCCACCGCCTTGACATCGTGGTTGGTGGTCTTTTCGATCTCCTTGATCTCGGCCGCATCGTCCATGGTGAACGTTTGACAGATTTCCCGCAGACGGTCGAACACCGCCGGTTCGATATCCGCCAGTTGAGGTAGGGGCAGCCGGCACAGGGCGATGAAGTATTCGATTTCCACCCGGACCCGGTAGCGGATCAAGGCACCTTCGCTGAAATAGTCGGACAGGGCGGCGGTGGCCTTCCTGTAGCGGCCGTCCACCGGGGAAACGGCGGTCAAGGGAGAGAGTGTCATCGGGCCTCCTGAATTGAACGTGGAAGGATAGGTGGAAAAAAACGCTTTTGATTGAAAGTCTATTTTCAGTTCGCTCGCTATCGCGGTTCATCGATCGCCGAACTTCATCTGATCCAGGCCGCTTATAGAAAAATGACCCGGCAATGTCAAACTTCCCATATTTGATGGATTATCGAGCGATCACCTTCCCGCAGGCGGTCATCCAGCCGGGTGAAGCGCTTTTCCGTTTTGTTGGTGTTCACGGCGATGGCCAGTGCTCGCCGGGTGCCCACCAGCACCACCATCCGCCGCCCACGGGTGACGGCGGTATAGATGAGGTTGCGCTGGAGCAGAACATAGTGTTGAGTCATTACCGGCATGACCACCGCCGGGTATTCAGAACCCTGAGCCTTGTGCACCGAGACCGCATAGGCCAGAACAATTTCGTCCAGGTCCGAGAATTCGTAGACAACAGCACGGCCGTCATAATCGACAATCAACTGCTGCAGATCGCCCGCGATGGCCGTGATTCGGCCGATGTCTCCATTGAACACATCCTTGTCGTAATTGTTGCGGATCTGCATCACCTTATCACTCAGTCGAAACCGTCGGTTCCCCCGCAAAATGCGGTCTTCCCCTGGATTCAGGACGTCCTGCAGCTGCCGGTTCAGATTTCCCGAACCCAGCAGCCCCCGGTGCATGGGGGTGAGCACCTGTATGTCGTTCAGCGGATCGTATCCTAATTTTGGCAGCCGTTCATTGACGATGGTGATGATCGTTGACAGGGCATCGTCCGGGGATTCGCGCTGGATAAAAAAGAAATCACCATCGCTTGCATTGTCGACCTCGGGCATCTTACCACTGTTGATGCGGTGGGCGTTAACGACGATCCGGCTCTGTTTGGCCTGCCGGAAAATTTCGTTGAGCTGCACTGTAACCACGGCCTGTGAGTCGATGATGTCCTTGAGCACGCTGCCCGGCCCCACCGACGGCAGTTGGTTGACGTCACCCACCAGAATCAGGGTAGCATAAGGCGGCACCGCTTTGAGCAGGTGATGCATGAGCGGGGTGTCGATCATGGAGGCTTCATCGATAATGAGAAGTTCGCAGGATAACGGGTTGTCCTCAGATTTCTGGAAGCCGCCATGAGCCATGGAAAAGGCCAGCAGCCGGTGAATGGTTTTGGCCTCGTGGCCGGTGGCCTCGCCCATGCGTTTGGCCGCCCGGCCGGTGGGGGCGGCCAGCAGCACCGATGTGTCTCTTCTGGAAAAAATTTTCAAGATGGCGTTAATAATGGTGGTTTTCCCGGTGCCCGGCCCCCCAGTAATCACCATGACCTTGCTTTCCAAGGCGCTTTTCACCGCTTCCACCTGCCGATCGGCCAGTCGGATGGGAAGATGTGTCTGCACCCATGCCAATTCATCCGCCACGCACACCAGGGAGACTTGGCGGGGTGCCTTGATCAACATCCCCAGGCGTTGGGCGATGCGGGTCTCACACAGGTGAAATTTGGCCAGGTAGACCGCCCGACTGCCGTCGGAAAGGCTTTCCATGACAATCTGCTCCCGCTTGCATAGAGCTCCCAGGACACCATCCACCATTCCGGATTCCGTCTGGAGGATTTCGGCGGCCTTTTTCATCAACAGGGTGTCAGGGTAGTAAACATGTCCCTCGTCTGCCAGTTGATGAAGCACGTATAGGATGCCGGCCTCTATTCTAATCGGGGCGTCCTTGGCGATGCCCATTTTTTCGGCAATGCGGTCGGCGGTGACAAAACCGATACCGAAAATGTCCGTGGCCAGCCGAAAGGGATTTTCCCGCACCATAGCAATCGAACGGTCGCCATAATGCTTGAATATTTTTATCGCATAGGCGGCGCTGACGTTATGGCTTTGCAAAAAGAGCATCACGTCACGGATCTCCTTCTGCTCAGCCCAGGCGGCACGGATCATGGCCACGCGCTTTTTACCGATGCCCTCGACTTCGGCCAGTCGCTGAGCATCGCTGCCGATTACATCCAAGGTCTCTTTCCCGAAATGGTCTACAATGCGTTCGGCGATCTTGGGCCCCAGTCCCCGTACCATGCCCGAGCCCAGGTACTTCTTGATGCCGCTGACGGTGGACGGCACATGGGCCTGGTAGTGCACGACCTTGAACTGCTCGCCGAAACGGGGGTGTTGCGTCCACACCCCCTGCATCTCCAGCGTCTCACCGACAGCGGGTGCCATGAAGCTGCCCACCACGGTAACCAAACCGGATCGGTTGGAGACCTTCACCTGGGCAATGGTAAAGCCGCTCGCGTCATCACTGTAAGTGATCCGTTCAATCTGACCGGTAAGAAGATTTAGACTGGCTTGAGCTTTAGGGTTGCTATCGCTTTTCAAAACGGTCATCGGCAATCAACCAGTCCGGCAACCGGATCTCCGACGGGTCCAACTTGTCGGGAAGGTAGCCTTTGATATCGATCACCGGCGTTTCGTTGCGGGCGTCGATCGCATCGATATGGATCGTGCTCCCGGTAACGGATTTCAACCGGCAAGTCGATATGCCGAGCAGATTTGGGCGGACCGGGGCATGGGTGGCAAAAACACCGGTGAGCGGCTTTGAGGGGTCTTTCCTCGGGTGCACCTGGAGCCGGCGGCGGTCTCGGGAATTATCATTTTCGTGAAACCAGTAGCAGACGATGATGTGCGAAAAACCATCCAGGCCCAGAAGACCGTCCTGAAAAGCGGGGTCGATATCGATTCGGACGGCATCCTCTATTTTACGAATCCATCCGATGGGATGCACCTGAAATGAGCCGCTCATGGCGTTTTCCTCGTGAATGGGTGAAGAAAGGTTTTATACAATCAACTTGCAACCCGATAATCAAGAAATATATTATAGATGATACGCTTGATTCACCCGCTGTAATTCAATACACTTATTCTCATGGGTTATATTTTCGACTTTCACGATGCCAAACGCTACCACCAGTGGATGCAAAAGCGCAAGAACCGCTTGGCCGCCGACCTGGAGAGCCACCTCATGCTGGGAATGCTGGATCCGGTTGCCGGGGAGTCCGTGCTGGACATCGGTTGCGGCACCGGTGCCTCGATCGTACCGCTATTGGAAAAGGGCCTCGACGTGACAGGCATCGATCCCTCCCCCTACATGTTGGATATCTTGTCCACAACAATGGGGAATCGCGTCTCTTTGTATCGTGGGTTCGCCGAAGATCTTCCCTTTGACGACAATTCTTTCAATCATGCCTGCCTGTTTACCTGCCTGGAATTTGTGGACAACCCGAAGAAAGCCCTGGCAGAAGCCTTTCGGGTGGCCAAGGACCGGGTGTTTATCGGATTCTTGAACCGCTATGCCCTCACCGGCATCGGCCGGCGGGTGCAAGGGATATTCACCCCGACCATTTACAACCGGGCCAACTTTTTCAGCGTCTGGGAAATCAAAAGCATGGTCCGGGAACTGATGGGGCCGGTCCCGGTGTGCTGGCGCACCGTCTGCCAGTTTCCCGGTCCCTGGGGAGCCTGGATGAAACAGATCGAAGGCTCAGGTCTGGTCCAGCGTTTCCCTTTCGGAACCTTCGCCGGCATGGTCGTCACCTTGGTGCCCCGATTCCGAACGCGTCCCCTGGCCATCCAATACCAGCCCAAAAAAGTCGGCCGCATCGCAGCCGGAGCGGCCGGCTGTTCCGGTATGGCCCCATCCAATGGTTTCGACGATTCCCCGCAATAAACCGGCGGGAAATGCGCTCCCCTTTTCGGTATAGTCATTGACCGAATTTGGTGAGAATCATTTGACAAAATCTTCAAATAACTGTTTAAATTAAAAAATTCTGTTTTCGGGCAAGCGGTGTCCATGGCCGGAGAAGCCGCCCCGCAAGGAAAGGAGCCCACCCGCGATGGAAGCCTGGCTCTACGAAACCCTGCAAGACCAGCGGGTCCGATGCCGTCTGTGCAGCCATATGTGCAGGATCGGCAACGGCAAACGGGGTCTCTGCGGGGTTCGGGGAAACCGGGATGGCGTTCTGGAGACACGGGTATACGGACGCCTGATCGCTGCCGGCGACGACCCTATCGAGAAAAAACCGCTTTTCCACCTCATGCCCGGCAGCCGGTCCTTTTCCATCGCCACTGTGGGCTGCAATTTCAAATGCCGGTTCTGCCAGAATGCCGACATTGCCCAAATGCCGGCCGACCACGACGGCATGGTGACGGGAGATGTGGCGACACCGCAGCAGGTGGTGGCGTCGGCCCAGCGCAAAAGATGCGCCAGCATCGCCTACACCTATACCGAACCGACGGTTTTTTTCGAGTTTGCCTGCGACACGGCGCAATTGGCCCACCGTCAGGGGATCAAAAACGTATTCGTGACCAATGGATACATGAGCGCCGAGGCGCTGCAAAGGATCAGCCCCTGGCTGGATGCCGCCAACGTGGATCTGAAAGCCTATAGCGACGAATTTTACAAACGGCAGTGCGGCGCCCGTCTGAACCCGGTGAAGGAAACCCTGCGGAGAATGAAAAGCCTGGATATCTGGGTGGAGGTGACCACCCTTGTCATTCCAGGGCTTAACGACGATCCCGGGGAGTTGTCGCGGCTGGCAACCTTTATCGCCACAGATCTGGGCGTCGAAACCCCCTGGCATGTGAGCCGTTTTCACCCCACATACCAACTGACGGATCGCGGCTCGACACCGGTGGAGACCCTCATACAGGCCAGAGATATTGGAATGGCAGCCGGGTTGAAGTATGTCTATACGGGCAACATTCCCGGACAGGGCGGCGAAGACACCATCTGTCCCGGTTGCGGGGAAACCGTTATTGCACGCCGGGGGTTTCATATCATGGACAACCGGGTACGGAAGGGCCGGTGCAGCGGCTGCGAAACGGTTATAGACGGCATCGGCATGTAGGCAGGTCTAAAATATGTCAACTATCGGGAAACTTAATCTGGATCATCTGGTCGGCCAGCAAGTGGGCACCTCCGTGCTGCTCAAGAAGATCGGCCACGGGGCCATGTCCGCCGTTTTCGTGGCTTTCCAGAAAACCCTTAAACGGCAGATTGCCGTCAAGGTCCTTCCCAAATCCCTGATGACGGAAAAAACCGCCGCTTTTTTTCAGCAGGAGGCCGAATCAGCGGCCATCCTGATGCACCCCCACATCATTCCCGTTTACGAAGTGGGCGAAACGGAGGAATTCCTCTTTTTTACCATGCAGCTGGTCAAGGGCAACGAATTGTCCTACTTCATCCGTCGAACTCAGAAGAATATCGTCCCTTCCAAACGGTTTATGCCGCTGCCGACCATTCTTTCCCTGATGCTGAAAATTCTCGATGGCCTGGCGTATGCCCATGACAACGACATCGTACACCGGGATATCAAGCCGGACAACGTCATGATCGAAACGCATTCCAAGCGGCCGCTGATCACGGATTTCGGTGTGGCCCGGGTCTCCCGAACCACGAGCAAAAGCGACCGGCTGCTGTTGGGCACACCGATATATATCGCACCGGAACAGATTCTGTCGGGCACCGTCGATGGTCGCGCGGACATGTACAGCGCCGGCGTGATGATGCTCGAAATGCTCATGTCCAAGCTTCCCTACCCGCCTTACCAAACGGCCATGGATCTGCTCAAGATGAAGCTGGCGTTGAAAGACCGAATCTTCCGGCAGCGACCATCCGAGGTCCACCCCATGGCCAACCGAACCCTGGATGAAATCCTTTTCAAGGCCTTGGCCTTTGACCGGGATCAGCGCTACCTCTCCTGTCATGAGTTTGCATCGGAACTAGAACGCTTTTCGAAAAAATTAATGACATCATCTCCAGCCAGATGAGGACGCCATGCCACTAGACGCCGCCACGAAAAACCAGCTTTCCCAATTCGGACGAACCATTGCCCTGCTGTTCAATCGCTCCATGATGTATCAGCCGAACCACCCGTTTGTGGAACAGTCCATCGACATGTTCTACGATGGTGCCGTCAACCTGTTGAACATCATCTCGCCCCTGGTGTTTATTCTCAATCGCGATGAGTTTTTCGTGGATGAAGAGCCACTGGACGCCAGGCTCAATGTGGGACGCCTGGTGATGCTGTTTAAAAATAACGGCCTTCAGTCCATCTCCATTGAGCCCGGTCTCGAAAAACGGGAGATCAAGGTTTTCCTGGAGGTGTTCGGCGACATCACCAAATATAGCGGGGCCGAGGGATTCAAAAAGGCCATTTTTGCCCGGGGGGTATCCAGCATCAAGGTCAACCACGTGCGGTATAAAAAAGTAACCGACGATGATGAGGTGATTTCCCGCGATGCACTGAAAGATCTGACCCCCCAGATGATGGCCGCCGAAGACGAGGCCAAGACCCGCAAGATGTTCATGGACACGCTGCTGGAGAGCGTGCTCACCGAGGAGTTCGCCAAAACCCTGAACATCGAATCCCTCATGGCCAATCCAGGCGCCGTGTCCAAGAACATGATCCAGGCGGACCTGGAGAGTGTTTCGACAGCTGGCAGAGGCGCGGGATCGGGTGGCAGCAGCGGCACCGGAGATGCTACCGGCGGCTCAGGTGAAGGACGCGGAACTGGTGATGGCGGCGGCGGGTCGGGTGCGGGTGGGGCCGGCGATGGCGGGGCAGGTCCCGGCCGTGGGCCCGGAGAAGGCGAAGGCACCGATGGATCGGGCACCGGTGGAACGGGCACCGGCGGAACGGGCACCGGCGGCCACGGCAACCTTCTGTTTCAGCAGCTGGAAGTGATGCGCATGGAAGTGGACAAGCACCTGGAGGGCAAAGGCGACGTGGCCATTGCCGATCTGGCCGGTGCCGTCTTCGACATGAAGAAACAGCTGCTGGAAGGCATCGAAGCCCAGAAGGCCCTGGGCGTCGCCTATGAAAACGAGGCGGCCATTCTGGAGAATGCCAACGAACTCACCGATCGGGTGCTCATCCAGCTAGTCAAAGACGAGTATCAGCAGGGCAAGATCACGCCGGCCCGCATGGCCCATATCCTCAGGCGGCTGGTGCCAGAAGCTGTCGAACTCAAGCGCCTGCTGCCCAAAATAAAAACGGCCCTGTTGGAGGAGGGCATGTCCCACACCCAGTACCTGGAGCTGATACAGGCCTTGGGCAAGGAACTGCAGAGCGAGGGCCTGGCCAATATCCTCCAGGAGAGCGGTGAAGAGATCGGTGTTGACGGTGATGAGTTGATCGCGGAATTCAAGAACAATCCGGAGCAGGCGGCCCAGTTGATTTACCTGGCCGCCGAGATCCGCAAAGGCAGCGGTGACGAGGATGCACTGGCCGATATTCTGGCAGGGTACGTGGAGCAGATGGGCGGCCAGATGGCCATGGACCAGACCCAGGAGAAGGACGATCCAGAGCATCTGAAAAAAGTGGTGGGAAGCATCGAGTCCACCATTGTCAGCCAACTGGGAAAGATGGATGTGGGGGGCGATGTCATCGCCAAGCTGGAAGACCGCCTCAACGCCCGGATGGAAACGGTCCTGGACCAGATGCGAGCCGAATGGATCAAAGCCAAAGGCCAACCGGGTGAAGGCGGCGGGACCGCAACGCCTCACAAGGTTCTCAGCGTCCTCCAGACGCTGGAACAAAGCGTCAGCGAGCACGATGAACTGGGGGAAATCCTAAAGATCGTCCGCACCAAGGTCGAAGCCGGTGAAATCGATGAGAACGACTATAAAAAGATCCAGGATGAGATCGCCCGTCAGAAACAGCTGATCAAGGACAAAGAGGCCGACCGGGTTATGCCCACCGGTATAATCAAAGCCAGCGCCATGGCCTTCATCCTCGAAAAGGAAATCGCCCGGGCCAACCGCTATGACTACTCCTTTTCCGCCCTGGCGTTCTCCATGGTGCGGATCAAACCCCGGGCCAAGGTACCGGCCGGTGCCATCAACAACGAAATCCTCATAGAAGCCGTGCTGGCCCTATTGGCCGAAACGTTTCGCGAAGTGGACATCGTCGGCCAGCTGGGCAAAAATACCATCGTGGCCGTTCTGCCGCTGATCAGCCGAGAAGATTCCAAAAAGGCGCTGAATCGCGTGATGAAAGTTCTCCAGGACGCCCCCATCGATGTGAAGGGTATTCCAGTGGACTTCAAATTTGCAGGCATTGCCATTAGCTTCGACGGAGAACACACCCCGGACGGCAAAAGCTTTATCCGGGTGATGTCGGGCCGGCTGCAAGATATGGCCAACCGTTTGAAAAATATTCAGTCTTTCATGTAGGTAAATTAAATGCATACCCGTGTCGTTTTCTTTTTTTTATTGGCCTTTGGCGTTTTCACGATCGTTTTGGCAGCCAGCGGCCCCCCGGCCGAAACAACGGCTTTTCCACCCAACCTGGAAAGCTATGGCGACAAGGATCTGGGCAGCATCATCGATATCCTGGGCAACCGCATCCGGCAGGAGCCGTTCAATCTGGTGGCGTCCCTCATCTTTCTGTTCGCCATCATCCACACCTTTCTCACCGGCCGGTTCATGGTCATCGCGCACCGGTGGGCCCATGACCACGAAGAGAAGATTAAACAAGGGCTGGCCCCTCGGGATTCGGTGCACCACGGCGCCGAGCTCTTTCATTTTCTGGGTGAAGTGGAAGCCGTGTTCGGCATCTGGGCGGCCGCCCTGGTGGGCGTCATCGTTTTGTTTTTCGACTGGCCCACGGCTAAAAGCTATATTCTGTATAAGGTCAATTTCACCGAACCGATGTTTGTCGTGGTGATCATGACCCTGGCGGCCACACGCCCGATTCTGCTGCTCGCGGAACGATTCATGAATCGGATCGCCAACCTGCTGGGCGGCACGCTAACCGCGTGGTGGTGGGCCATTTTGACCATCGGCCCCATTCTGGGCTCCTTCATCACCGAACCGGCCGCCATGACCATTGCCGCCATGCTGCTGGCCGATAAATTCTATACCCTGTCGCCCTCTGCTAAATTTAAATACGCCACATTGGGCCTGCTGTTCGTCAACATTTCCGTGGGCGGTACCCTGACCAGTTATGCCGCGCCGCCAGTACTCATGGTCGCGGCGCCCTGGAAGTGGGATACGATGTTCATGCTGACCCATTTCGGTTGGAAAGCTGTATTGGGCATGCTTGCGGCCAACCTGAGCTATTTTTTCATTTTTCGTGACGAGTTGAAGAAATTGCAGGCGTCTTTTGCCATAAACAGTCTCAAGGATGAGATCCAGCAGCGCTATCTTAAACGAACCGATGTGGAAGACATGCTGGACCAGTGCATCGAGCGGCTCGATGATCGTTTCCATTTTGTGGACACCTTTTCCGAGCAGATGAAGAATGTCGGCCGGGAACTCACCAAACGTTTAGAGGTCAGGGCCTTGGCGGATCTGCAAGGCAAAGGGATCGATCCGGATCTGGCCCGCCGGGCGTTTGAAGAGCGCAACAAGGAAATCCAGCTCAGACGCATGCGGCGGGCCCTGCCCGGACTCCTGCCACCGGAGGATCGTCCGCCGTTCATGGACCCGGACTGGGATCAGCGGGACGATCCGGTGCCGCTGTGGGTAACCCTGGTTCACATCGCCTTTATGGGGTGGACCATCATCAATGCCCACTATCCACCGTTTTTTATTCCGGGGTTGCTCTTTTTTTTGGGGTTTGCCCAGGTCACCGCACCCTATCAAAACAAGCTCAACCTTAAACCGGCCCTGCTGGTGGGCTTTTTCCTCGGCGGCCTGGTGATCCATGGCGGACTCCAGGGCTGGTGGATCGAGCCGGTGTTGGGTAATCTGACCGAGGTCCCGCTGATGCTGGGGGCCACCATTCTCACGGCCGTCAACGACAATGCGGCCATCACCTTTTTAAGCACCCTGGTACCCAACTTTTCCGATGGAATGAAATACTCAGTGGTGGCCGGCGCCGTGGCCGGCGGCGGATTAACCATCATCGCCAATGCACCCAACCCGGCCGGGCTGAGCATCCTCAAATCCTTTTTCGACGAGGAAGTGTCGCCCGTGAGCATCCTGCTGGCCGCCGCCTTGCCGACGACCATTTTATGGATAACTTTTCTCATTTTTTAATCGGATAAAAACAATATGGCACTTTCCAAGACAGGTCGATGGGGCCTGCTTTTTTGCGGCCTGCTAATTTTCTCGGCTTGCAGCGCCAAACGGCCGGTGTTTTACCCCAACGATCACCTCCAGGCGGTGGGAAAAGACCAGGCCCGGGCAGATGCGGATCGATGCCTGGCCGAGGCAAAGGCGTACGGGGTAAAAAACGATTCCGGTAAAACAGGGGGCGGTAAAGCAGTAAGAGGAGCAACCCTGGGTGCGGCCATCAGTGCCGCGGTCTCAGCCGTTCTGGGCGGCAATGTGGGACGAGCCGCCGGTGCCGGTGCTGCAGGGGGTGCGACCGCCGGTGCGGTGAGCGGTGCAATCGATGCCGACGAGCCGGATGGGGTCTTTAAAAATTACGTCGACCGCTGCCTCAAAGAAATGGGGTATGACGTGATCGGTTGGCAGTAGTATAAAAATCGGGTGACAACCTGATTTGAACCGTATAATTTCAGACGGTCTCCGCCAAAACCCCGAACTGCCGGCCGCCGGTTGCGCGCAATTCGCCTGCATCTGGTCTTCGGCGACATCGCTGATGGAGAAAAATCATGGCCTATCGGTACGATCCCCCGGACAATCTGGTTTCTCTGATTGAAGATAGCGTCGCCAAATTTGCCGACAATCCCCTTTTTGGAACCAAGAATACTGCCGGTGATTACGAGTGGGTGACTTACGCGCAGGTGGGCCGGCGGGTTGACAATCTTCGGGGCGGCCTGGCCCGCATGGGCATCAAAAGCGGCGATGCCGTGGGTATCATCGCCAACAACCGCACCGAATGGGCTGTCTGCGCGTTTGCCACATACGGTTTGGGCGCGCGCTTTATTCCCATGTATGAAAAGGAGCTGCCCAAAATTTGGCAATACATCATCAATGACGGCAATGTTCGGCTGCTTTTCGTCGCCACACCTGACATCCTCGGGCAGGTAAACGGGTTCGCGGTCGCAACGCCGGAACTGGAAACCGTGCTGCTCATCGATGGTCAGGGCGAGAACACCATGCAGGCACTGGAACAAATGGGCCAGACCCACCCGGTTCCCGCCATCCACCCCGACCCCCGGGATATCGCTGTGCTGATCTATACCTCCGGCACCACGGGGAACCCCAAGGGCGTGCTGCTTTCCCACGGTAACTTCACCACCAATTTCCAGGCCGGAGGCGCCCTTTTCCCGGACCTGGGCCCAGACAGCCGCAGCCTGTGCATCCTGCCCTGGGCCCACTCCTTCGGCCAGACAGCTGAGCTGTACAATCTGATTCAGTTCGGCGGATCAATGGGTTTCATGGGAGACGTCACCACCCTTGCAGAGGACATGGGCAAGGTGCGGCCAACACTCCTGGTTGCGGTCCCCCGGGTCTTCAACAAGATCTACGACGGCCTGTGGGCCAAGATGAACGAGGCCGGCGGATTGGCCAAGGCACTGTTCAGCATGGGCGTCGACAGCGCGCGAAAGCGCCGGGAACTGGCCGAGAAAGGCCAATCCAGTTTTCTAACCAACCTGAAGTTCAAGTTGGCCGACAGGATCGTCTTTCGGAAGATCCGCGAGCGCTTCGGCGGCCGGCTGACCACCGCCATTACCGGCAGCGCCACCATGAACGTGAAAATCGGCCATTTCTTCAGCGACATGGGCATTCCGGTCTACGACTGCTATGGCCTGACCGAAACCACGCCCGCCGTGACCATGAACTGTCCGGCGGCCCACCGCCCAGGCAGCGTGGGCAGACCCATCGACCAGGTCACGGTGGAGATCGACCGGCTGTTCCTGGACGAAAACGCCGACGATGGTGAGATCATCGTCTATGGCCCCAACGTGATGCAGGGTTACAACAACAAGCCCGATGCCACCCGGGAGGTGATGACCACCGATGGTGGCTTTCGCACCGGCGACCGCGGTCGATTGGACGAGGACGGCTTTTTGTTCATCACCGGCCGCATCAAGGAGCAGTACAAGCTGGAAAACGGCAAGTACGTCTTCCCGTCGGCCATCGAGGAAGAGATCAAACTGCTCCCCTGGGTAGAAAATGCAATGGTTTACGGTGATGGGCGGCCTTACAACGTCTGCATGGTTGTTCCCGATTTCGCTGTACTGGGCAAGTATGCCAGGGAAAACCGACTGCCTGAAGAACCTGCCCATTTGGTGGCCGAGACTGCTGTCCAGGAAATGATTGCCGGCGAGATCACTGCGTTTCTGAAAGGCAAATTCGGCGGATACGAAATCCCCAAGAAGTATGTGTTTTTGCAAGAGGACTTCTCACTGGAAAAGGGCACCCTCACCCAGACCATGAAGCTGAAACGACTCAGCGTGCTGGGCCAATACCAGGATCAGTTGCAGGCCCTTTACAGCTGAGGGTTTCCCCCGTTCAGCCGCTGCAATGATGCATGAATCCTTACCACGATCGGTCCGCCGCATGTCCAGTTTTCACCCATCGTCGCTCATTACGGATCGCGAAACCTATGCCTTGACATGCTGGAATCGAATAGTTAATTGTTCTAAACTTGCCGGTTGATGAATTTGACGGTACTGGACAACGACTCAGTGAGTAGGTGGCGATGGGCGATTCCGGCCCTTATTTCCACAAGCTGTCATATTCGCTGCAGCCGATCCAAAGGCAGGCTTGTCTCTACTCACGCCGATGAACACCGCTGCCGGCACCACCCTGTCGACGGGCGGCAATCCGCGCTGTTAGGTGTTTGCATCCAAAGGAATCGATGATGATGAAATGGCTGCGATCCTTCGAACACACGATCATCCGCGCGCTGGTTTTCATGATGGCCCTGATCATATTCATTTCCACGATCGAGCTAGGCTATCTGTTGATCAAGGACATCGTCAGCCCGCCGGTCTTCTTTCTGGAAATCGACGAGTTACTGGAGCTGTTCGGTTTCTTTTTGCTGATTCTCATCGGCATCGAACTGCTGGAGACCATCAAGGCCTACCTGCAGGACAAGGTCGTGCATTCGGAGATCGTTCTGGAGGTTGCCCTTATTGCCATCGCACGTAAAGTGATCATATTGGACCTTAAAGAGTACGACAGCACCGTGATCCTCGGTATTGCCGCATTGATCATCACGATTTCCGGAGCCTATTACATCGTGCGGCAAAAACTTCGTATCGATCTAAGCGGTGATCATCCGGAGAAACCGTGAAACCGTCTGGTGACGGTTTCGAAAAATAACGAGGACGTTTTTGGGAAAGGCCTTGGCATCAATGAAATCCTGGAAAAAAAGGGCACTTGTTATTGCGGCCGCCCTGATCGGGCTGCTGCTGGCGATTGTTTTACTGAAGCTGATCTTCGTCAATTTCGTTGTTGATTTCTGGTGGTTTCAATCCCAGGGCATGAGCCTGTACTTCCTGATGCGACTGGCCTATCGTTACCTCGTTTTCATCTTCTTCGCCGCGGTTTTCTTCGGGATTTTTTACCTCAATTTCTGGATCGCATCGCGCGTTGTCGGTGTGGCCGAAAAATCCACGGACAAGAATGAAAAGAACCTGGTCAAAACCCTGCACAACGGGTTGCGGCGCTTGAACCTGCCCCTCTCCTTTCTGATGGCGCTGCCCATCGCCGCGCCCATGTATGCCCACTGGGAAGAGGCCCTGCTGTTTCTTTTCGGCGGCGCAAGCGGGACTGCCGACCCGCTGCTGGGCAAGGATATCAGTTTCTATCTGCTCTCCCTTCCCATTTACACCCTGCTCCAGAAAGAGGTGCTGGTGGCCTTCATCATTTTACTGGTAGGCGTGGTGTTCCTCTACTGGTACGAAAGTCGCCTGTTGGCCATTCAGGATCGGGCGCTGCCGCGCAGGGCACGCGTGCACATCAGTCTGCTGGCCCTGGCAACGGTGGCCATCCTCTGCTGGGGATTCCTGCTCGAACGATACCGCCTGCTCTACGAAACGGTCAATCTACCGGTCTTTTTCGGCCCGGGCTATGTCGAGATGAAAATCGTCCTGCCGATGATCTGGCTCTCCGTGATTTTCCTGGCAGCCACCGGCATATCCCTCGTGTTCAGCTTCAACCGCAAGAAGGGATGGAAGCTGCCGGTGATTGTTGGTGTGCTGTTTGCGCTCAGCGTGATGGGTAAAAACGCCGATTTTTTTAACAACATGGTGCGCAAATATATTGTCGCGCCCAACCAAATCGCCCGCGAACGGCCGTATATCGATGCCAACATCCGTTCGACGCTGGCAGCCTATGGACTCGACGCCGTCCAGATTCAGGACTTCGAAACCCAATCGAATCCCGCGTTCGACGCCGACGACCCGGCACTGGTGCGCCGCCTGCAGAACATTCCCGTCTGGGATCGCGAGATGCTGGGCAGCGTCTACGAGGAGCTCCAGGGCATTCGCACCTATTATTCGTTTCCAACCATCGACGTGGATCGCTACACCGTCGAAGGCAGCTACCGCCAGGTCTATCTGGGCGCCAGGGAGATCCAGTTTTCCAAATTACCCGAATCCGCACAGAACTGGATCAACCTCCACCTGCAATACACCCACGGTCAGGGGGTGGTGATGATTCCGGCCGCCCAGGCCGGTGACGAATTCATGACCTGGCTGATCAAGGATATCCCGCCCCGCTCCGATTTCGGGTTGTCCATCAACCGCACATCCATTTATTACGGACTAGAAGACAAACCCTATGCGGTCGTCCCCAATGACGCCGGAGAAATCGGTTCCCCGGTCGGGGATGATGAATCGATCGTCCATTACGACGGCAACGGCGGGGTCCCTGTCAATTCTCTGTGGCGCAAGCTGCTCTTTTCCATACACTTCAAGGACCGCAACATTTTTTTTACGGCCAAGACCAACAATCGCAGCCGCTTGCTCTTCCGCCGCAACATCTTGGACCGGATCACGCACATCACCCCGTTTCTGAAGCTCGACCAGGATCCGTACATCGTCACGACAGCCGATGGACTGTTCTGGATTCAAGACGCCTATACGACAGCCGACAATTATCCGCTTGCCCCGGCGGTCGAGCAAGGATTCAACTACATCCGCAACGCGGTAAAAATTGTCGTCGACGCCTACCACGGCAAGGTCATCTACTACGTTACCGACACTGCTGATCCCATCATCAACGCCTATCGCCGCATGTATCCCGGGGTTTTCCGGCCGCTGGCGGAGATGCCGCCGGACCTTCGCAAACACATTCGTTACCCCCGGGACATTTTTTTGACCCAGGTTGGCATTTATGCCAAGTACCACCAGCGCGACCCGGAGCGATTCTATCGGCAGGAGGATATCTGGGAATTTTCTAAAGTGCCCCAGGGACGCGATCTGGTTCCGGCCAACCCTTACTATCTGACCCTGGATCTGATTGAGCCGGGCAAAGATGATTTCTTGCTTTTCATGCCCATGGCGCCCTTCGGCCGCGACAACCTTCGGGCACTGATCATCGCCGGCAGCGACGGCGACAACTACGGCAAAATATACGCTTACCGGTTTCCACGGGACCAGCAGGTGTATGGCCCCGCCCAGGTCCACTCCCTGGTCAACCAGGACATCGTCATTTCCGAACAGTTTACCCTGTGGGATCAGGAAGGCTCCGAGGTGCTGCTGGGCAAGATGATCATCGAACCCACGGCCGGTTCGCTGCTTTATATCCAGCCGGTCTACCTCCAGGAGGAGGGTGCCTTGAAAATCCCCCAGCTGAAGCGCTTGATCATGGCATTGGACGATGCCGTCGTCATGGCGCCCAGCCTGGAGGAAGCAGCGGTATTGCTGGAGGCGGAGTTGGCTCGAAAATCAGTCCGCAGGGATCGCAATTCGCAGTCACAGCCATCTACTGACATGGACAGCGGTCCACCGGCCGACGATACGATAAACCCACCCGCAACGGAAGACAGCATGAAAACGCCTTCAACCCAACCGGCAGAGCCGACACAAAAAGGCGGCAGTGCCGTCCCATCCGCCTCTGGCACCTAATGGAGGGTGAAGTCATGACCAAACGTATTCTCGTCGGCCTCGGAGGGACCCCGTTTACAACGGTGGCCGTGAAACGGGCCGTGGAACTGGCCCGTGCCCACCATGCGCACTTGACCGGTGTCACCATCGTGGAACTGGATCGATTGCAAAAGGTCGGCCCCGTGCCGCTTGGCGGCGCAGCCTATGCGAAGCGCATGGCCCAGCGTCGCATCGACGTAACCCGGGAGCGCGTGGAAGCCGCCGTTGCCGAATTCGAGAACGCCTGCTTGGGAGCCGGTATGGACTGTTCTGTCGAGCGGGAGACCGGCGATGCGTTCGACTTGATGATATCCCATGCACGCTGCCACGACCTGACCATTTTCGGGTTGAAAAGCCTCTTCGATTACGGCCTCACGGAAGAACCCAAAGACGCCCTGATCCGGTTGGTGTCCCAGGGTGTTCGCCCGATTTTGGCGGTGTCGCCCCAGTATCGCAACATCCGTAAAGCCCTCGTGGCCTATAGCGGATCCATGGAATCGGCCAAGGCCATGCGGCGCTTTGTCCAGATGCGGTTGTGGCCGGATGTGCGCATCGACATTGTTCATTTTTCCACAGACACCGCCAAGGGAAAAGACCTGTTGGCTGCCGCGGCCGAATACTGCCGTGCCCATGGATACGAAACCGAGACACGAATAGTGGGTGAAGATGCCGATGCAGGCATCCTGGCCCACGCCCAGCAAACGGAGGCGGATATCATCGTCATGGGCAACAGCGTCCGCAGCCTGCTGTTTCGCCAGATCCTGGGCAGTGCGGCACTGGCCACCATACAGAATGCCGATCGGCCCTTATTCCTGGCTCAGTAACCCGAAAAGAAACAACACGGGTCGCCGGCATATCATTGAATCGTCCAAGCGAAGACTCTCCGCTCGAAAAGGTAAACCAACCATGCAGCGCACGGATTCCATAATTATTGGCAGGTTGACGGCGCTGCTGCCGCTAGTGATATTTGTCTGGTTGTGCTCACGGGTGCCGGCTGCAGTCGGCGGTGGCGCCGTTTTTATGTCCTGGGAATGGGTTCCCGGAATCGGCGTCAACCTCGATGTGGCCGTCGATGGATTAAGCGTGCTGTTCGGCCTGATCATTTCCGGAACCGGTGTTTTCGTGGTTCTTTTTTCAGCCGACTATATGGTCGGCAACCGGCATTACGCCCGTTTTTTCGTCTTCCTGCATCTGTTTCTGCTGGCCATGCTGGGACTGGTGCTGGCGGAAAACCTGATCAGCCTGTTCGTCTTCTGGGAACTGACCACGCTGTTGTCGTATCTGCTGATCGGTTTCGACAACAGCAACGAAAGCGCCCGCAGGAGTGCCCGTCAGGCGCTGCTGGTTACCGGCGGCGGTGGTCTGGCCCTGCTAATCGGGTTCTTGATGATCGGCGGAATCGTCGACACCTACCGGCTCTCGGCCCTTACCGAGCAGGCCCGGTTCCTGCAGCGACATACGAATTACCTTTTCATCCTGGCAATGGTTTTAATCGGCGCCTTCACCAAATCCGCCCAGTTTCCGTTTCATTTCTGGCTACCCAACGCCATGGCCGCACCGACGCCAATCAGCGCGTTTTTGCATTCGGCAACCATGGTCAAGGCCGGCATTTATCTGCTGGCCCGTTTTCATCCGGTTCTGGGCGGCACCGAGGCGTGGATGGGCACACTAGTCGTTGTCGGCGGTGTAACGGCCCTGCTGGGAGCCGTTCTGGCCGTCGGGCAGTCGGATCTCAAACGCATGCTGGCCTATACCACCATCATGGCCCTGGGCATTCTGGTTATGTTTCTGGGTGGCAAGACCACACCAGCACTGACAGCTGCGGTCACCTTTCTGCTGGTTCACTCCCTCTACAAATCCGCCCTCTTTCTGGTGGTCGGCATCATCGACCACGAAACCGGAACCCGCGAGATCGATCGCATCGGCGGGTTGATTCGCTCCATGCCCATCACCACATTCGGCGCCGCGACCGCCGCCATGTCCATGGCGGGCTTTCCCCTGTTCCTGGGATTCATCGGCAAGGAGATCATGTATGCAGGCACCCTGACCGAAGAGATGTTCCCGGTTTTTGCCACCACCGCGGCAGTACTGTCCAATGCCCTGATGGCCACCGTTGCCGGCATCATTGTGATCCGTCCATTTCTGGGACGTCCGCAACAGACGCCCAAGGCACCCCACGAAGCACCCGTCGGCATGTGGCTGGGCCCGGCGGCCATCGGCGCACTGGGTTTGATCTTCGGCATTTTCCCCGATTGGGTCGGGCAATGGCTGGTTCAGCCGGCCGTTGCCGCGTTTCATCCGACCGTGGAGCAGGTTCAGTTGAAGCTGTTCCACGGATTCAACGAACCACTGCTGTTGAGTATCCTGACCATGGGGTTGGGGTTGTGTCTCTATCTGGTCAGGCGACCGATACGAGGCTGGTTGGCCGACCGGATGGCAAGTCTGCCCGTCACCGGAGACCGGCTATACGAAATAGGAATGGCCGCCACGGCACAAACCGCTGCCAGGCTGACCCGCCTTATCCAAAACGGCTCACTGCATCGCTATCTACTGACGATCATCGGCGTGTTCACGCTGGCCACAGCCGGCGTGTGGACTTTGAACGCCACCGCATTCCCCGCTCTACTGCACCTGCCGTCCCTGCCGATCTCACAGTGGCTGCTGGTTATCCTGATGGCAACGGCCCTTGGCGTGGTTGTGGTCGCCCGCTCGCGCGTTTTGGCGGTTTGTGCCCTGGGGATGGTCGGTTCCGGTGCAGCACTCATTTTTCTGGTTTACGGCGCGCCGGATCTGGCCCTCACCCAACTGCTGGTGGAGACCCTGACGCTGATCATCGTTGCCGTCGTCCTGCTTCGCCTGCCGCCGCTTGACAAAACAGCCGGGGCCTATTCACCCGGGCGCTGGTTCGATGCCCTGGTCGCCGTGGGCGCCGGCACGCTGGTCGCCGCGCTGACCCTGGCGGTCACCGACGGACCGTTCGATCGGCAGCTGACCGATTTTTTCGAACAAAACAGCGCGATTGCTGCCCATGGACGCAACATCGTCAACGTGATCCTCGTCGATTTTCGCAGCCTGGATACCCTGGGCGAAATCGTCGTAGTGGCCACGGCGGGTCTGGCCGGTTATTCCCTGCTGGCCAGACGGAGGAGATAAACCAAAACATGCCGTCATTCATCCTTTGTGCTGCCAATCGCATCCTGGTCGGATTGATTCTTGTTTTCTCCGTCTACCTGCTCCTGCGTGGCCACAACGCGCCGGGCGGCGGTTTTTCCGGGGCCCTGGTGGCCGCAACCGGTTTTGCATTGTTTGCCATTGCCGAAGGGCCGCAACCAGTCCGCATGGCCCTGCGCATCGACCCCCTCGTCTTGGTCGCATGGGGGCTGTTGCTGGCCATCGGTTCGGGTCTGTTGGCCGTGGTTGCCGGACAACCTTTTCTGACCGGCTTGTGGTGGCCGGCGGATGCGACGGTCGGCACCCCGGTGGTGGGTACCCCCCTGGTCTTCGATGTGGGCGTCTTTTTGGTCGTACTGGGAACGATTTTGACCCTCGTGCTCCACCTGGAGGAAAGTTGACATGGAGACAATCCTGGCCCTGTTGACCGGAGCGATGGTGGCCGGCAGTGTATTCCTAATGCTCGGCAGAAATCTGATCCGTTTCATTTTTGGGCTGGTGCTGGCCAGCAACGCCGTCAACCTGTTGATCTTTTCAGCAGGCCGTCTGGACACCGCCCGTCCACCGCTGATTCCAGACGGGTCGCTGCAGCCGGCGGGGGTAGTAGCCAACAGTCTGCCCCAGGCCCTGATCCTGACCGCCATCGTCATCGGATTTGCCTTGCTGGCATTCATTTTTATCCTGTTTTTACGCGCCTACCAGCAGCTGGGAACCGTTGACACCGAGGCCATGACCAATTCCGAATCCAGTGACCAGGACCTTGCACCGGCAGAAAGGCCGCGACCATGAGCGGATTGCTGGTTGCGCCAGTCATCATCCCCTTCGCTGCCGCGGCCCTGGCGCTGCTGGGACGCCGCCGGCCGCTTTTTCAGCATGTCTCGGCACTGACCGTTGCCGCCATTCATCTGGCCGCGGGCGGATGGCTGCTCTATCGGGTCCACCACCAGGGTATTGCCGTCCTGCACGTGGGCGGCTGGCCGGCACCCTTCGGCATTGCCCTTGTTGCCGACCACCTCAGCGCACTAATGGTTCTGATTACCGGAGTCGTCTACGGGGCCGTGGTGGTCTATTCACGGGCTGAAATTGACGAAGACGATATACAGCGTGGCTACTATCCACTGCTGCACATTCTGGTAGGCGGCATCAGCGGGGCATTTCTCACCGGAGACCTGTTCAATCTATATGTGTGGTTCGAGGTCATGCTGATGGCCTCGTTTGCCCTGCTGGTGCTCGGCAGGACCCGCGCCCAAATTGAAGGCGGCGTCAAGTACGTGGTGATCAACCTATTTGCCACCCTGCTGTTTCTGACCGGTCTGGGGCTGGTCTATGGCATGACCGGAACGCTGAACATGGCCCACCTGCATCTCAAGCTACGGGCGGTTGCCGATCCGGGACAGGTGGCGGCTGTATCCGTGTTGTTCCTGACGGCCTTTGGCATCAAATCCGGCCTCTTTCCGCTGTTTTTCTGGCTCCCGGCGTCCTACCACACTCCGCCGGTAGCCGTATCGGCGATTTTTTCCGGCCTGCTGACCAAAGTGGGCGTCTATGCACTGATCCGGACCTTCACCCTTATTTTTCCATTCGACAACAGCGGGATCCAGGAGCTGGTCCTGGCGGCAGCAGCGCTGACCATGATCACCGGTGTGCTGGGTGCCGCCGCACAGAGCGATATCCGGCGTATTTTGTCGTTTCACATCATCAGCCAGGTGGGCTACATGGTCCTCGGTTTGGGATTGTTTACCCCCCTGGCCCTGGCCGGTGCCGTGTTCTATCTGCTGCACCACATCGTAGTAAAAGCCAATCTGTTTTTGATCAGCGGCCTGATCCGGCAGCGCGGTGGGTCATTCGCACTGTCCCGCATCGGTGGCTTGTATGCCCGCGGTCTCCTTGCGCTGCTGTTTTTCATACCCGCTTTTTCCCTTGCCGGCTTTCCCCCCCTGTCCGGGTTCTGGGCCAAAATGATCCTGATCCGGGCCAGTCTGGATGCAAACCATATAGTTTTGGCTGGCATCGCTGCGGCAGTCGGACTGCTGACCGCCTATTCCATGACTAAAATCTGGAACGAAGCCTTCTGGAAGCCGATGCCCACGACCGAAACCGCCATCGTCGAGGGCCGTGTTTCCGCCTGGATGACGGTCCCGGTCGTGGCCCTGGTCCTGCTTACCGCGTGCATCGGATTGTGGCCGGAGCCGTTTTATCAGTTGGCCCGGGCGGCGGCAGAGGAGCTGCTCGATCCGAGGGTTTACGTCTACACCGTTGTGGGGGAGATGCGATGAATCTGTTCTTTACCAACAGCTTTCTGGCTTTCGGCTATATGGGCGTGCAGGGGCAGTTTAGCCTTACTGGGTTTTTGGTGGGGTTTGCGCTGGGGTATGCGGCGCTGTGGATCACCCAGCCGCTGTATGGCACGTCCCGCTATTTTCAACGTGCCCCAAAAACCGCGCGTTTGCTTGGTTATTTCTTGATGGAGTTGTTCCTGTCCAATCTGCGGGTGTTGTGGGACGTCGTCACCCCCAGACACATCAGCCGGCCGGGTATCATCGGTATCCCTTTGCGTGCACAAACCGAAATGGAGATTCTGCTGGTGGCCAACCTGATCTCACTGACACCGGGAACACTCAGCGTCGACCTTTCCGAAGACCGCCGCACCCTTTACGTCCATGTCATGTTTCTGGAAAATCCGGATCGTTTTCGGCAAAGCATCACGGACGGGGTGGAGCGACGGGTGTTGGAGGTGATGCGATGATCGTCGACGGCCATACGGTGGTTCAGATGGCCAGCCGATTGGCCCTGGCGTTGTTGATCGTCAGCATGGCCCTGGCGTTCATCCGGCTGATACGGGGACCGCAGGCGGCCGATCGCGTGGTGGCACTGGACTTGATTTCGGTGCTGATCGTCGCTTTTCTGGCGGCCTATGCCGTGCATGCCGGCGATACGTCGTTTCTGGATGTGGCCATTGCTTACGCCCTGGTCGCCTTTCTGGGAACGGTGGCCTTGGCCCGATTTCTAATGCGTTCCCACCGAACGGAACACTCCAAAGGCAACCGAAAGGGGGGCAAATGTTGAGCGCCATCATCGCGGCCACCCTGTTGATCGTCGGCAGTCTTTTTTGCCTGGTTGCCGCCGCGGGAATGCTCCGGCTGCCGGACACCCTTATTCGCATGCACGCCGCCACCAAGGCGGGGACCCTGGGTACGGGGTTCATCCTGGCGGCGGAAGCCGTGGCGGCCGACGAACTAGGCACGACAATTAAGGCGGTAGCCGCCATCGTGTTTCTGCTGTTGACCGCACCGGTGGCCGCCCACCTGATCGGCCGTGCCGCCTATCACCGCGGCATCCAGCTGTTCGATAAGACCTGGATCGACGAACTCGGTGAGACGATAAAAAACACCGAATGCGACCCGGAGGACCAGCTAACGAAGCAGACGGAGCTCCGTTAGACAAGCTGACGATAGATAGCGTGTCGGTCTAACGCAAAGTGCCCTCAGGGGACCACCCAGAGCGCACCATCGGAAAACTGATTGATCAGATAGCGACTGACACTGCCGGTAAAAAACTTCTTGTCCATTCCTCGCCGTCCGATGACCAGCGTGCCGTATTTACCCTGCCGATAGGCCTCTAAAACGGCTTTGCCGACCCTAAAGCCACCCTCCTTGACATGAATGTGGATCTGGCTGTCGCGAAACCCTGACTCCGTGAGTTTTTTTCGTGCGTGGGCAAAAAACCGGTCGACACAAGCTTGGTCTCCCTCTCGAATGATGGTTTCGAGTTCCTCGGAATCGGTGTCCGCGAAGTCAATCGGACAGAAGTCCTTTAGGCGGGGTGCCACATGAAAAAAGGACAGGTCCACATCGGTCCTACCCCCAAGTATGAATGCCAAGTGATCCACTGCCCGCAGCGAGCTCTCCGACCCGTCAACGGCGACCATCACCGCTTTGGACGCACTTTTTTGATCGACCAGCCAAACGGGAATCAATGGGGAGTTGTCGACGACATTGGCACTCACGCTGCCGATGAAGGTTTCCGCCAATCCGGAAAGTCCCCGCCGGCCTAAAAGGATGGCGTCAACCTGCTTGGCTGTGCTGTATTCTAAAATGTCTTTGGCCGCACCGGACTTGCGGGGTAAGGTCAGCAGTTCAATATCGGCGTCCGGAACACCCAGCGGAGTCAGCAGCGACTTGTATTTTTCCAGCAGGGCCTGGGCCGACTGGTCATTTTTATGCATCAGTTTTTTCAGTTGGGCATTGGCCCCGGGCTTGGTTCTGGCTTCGTCCAGCAGGTACTGGGAGATCGTGGGCTGCACGTGGAACAGGACAAATTTTGAATCATTTATTGTTTCACGGAGCGAGGCCGAATACCGCAGGGCGTTTTCCGAGTGCCGGGAATCATCGACGGCGATCAATATTTTTTTTTCCATGCGCTTACCCCTAAATTGCCATTTAAAGTAGCTATCACAACAAAATCAAATTATGCGGAAAGATTAAGGCCTGCCCATTCAGGTGTAAAGGGGTATCGCACAAAAAAACTGAGTTGCCGAAGGGGCTTGATTCTACCACCCCCCCCCGCCACCACCCCCGCCTCCCCCACCGGAAGACCCCCCCCCGCCGCTGCCTGACGACGATCCCGGCGCACTGGACGAGGCGGAGACCGCGCCGGCAAAAGATCCGCTCAGGCTGGCGGCCAGTCCGTTGAAGGACGTGCGGCCGCTGTACCAAGAGGGTGTGTGATGGCGGCCGGATGCGGGGTCGACAGCCGCTTTGGCCAAGACATCGGCAAACTGCTCGTTCCAGTCGTTCTCGACTCCCAGGGCCATGGCGTAGGGCAGCAAGGCCTCGAAGTGTTCGGGGGTCCGGTCCGGCGGGTTGAGCAGATTCAATCGGTCTTTTTCAGCCACACGCATGTAGAGCTTCAAACCCTCGATGTCGTCCATCAATCGTCTGCCGGCCAGGGTCGGCGCCTTGAGCAGGTGATAGAAAAGGATATTGGTGGCCACAATGCCCAAAAACAGGACCAGGCTCGGCAAGCCGATGGCCGAGGCGAGCAGACCGAAGCCGATGATTTCACCGCCGAAAAAAGGCAGGGCGAACAGGCTGATGGCCATCGCCCCGGCCGCCTTGCGGCTGCGCCAAGCCGCGATTACCATCGTGCCGAGGACATAAACGCCGGCGCTCCAACCGGACAGCCAGACCATCATGAACATGGCCACGGGAGCCAGGGAAGCGGTCAGGACAATCCCTCCCAGCGTCAGCACCGAGATGGCGATTCCGGGGATGAAATACCGGGTGTTGCGCAAATAGTAGGCCTTTTCGTATTCACCGCTCAGGCTGGTGCGCAGGGCTTTTACGGCAGCCCCCACCCGTTTGTGTGACGTTTTTTTCAAGGTGACCGATCGTTTTCCCGGTGGAAACAGATGCCGTGCCACCCTGGCTTCTCCCGGACTCAGAGAAGACGAATGGCTGCCGGTGACCTCAAGGGAATAGTCACCGTCGCTCTCCTCGGCAATGGTTAAAAAACCCTTTACCGCCATGCTGACCACCGCCACGGCAAGCGCCTTCTTGTCAAATCCCATCTTCTGGACAAAACGCAAGCCTGCCGGGGAGATGCCTTTGGGCGGTTCGTAGCGCGGAATGATGGCGCCTCCGATCGGATCCCGCCCCACCTTCAACCAGGCCGAGGCGTAGTACCCGAGAAGAACGATCAGGCCGCATAAAGCCACCACCAGCCCACGATTGTCGCCCAGCAGGTACCCGACCTTCTCGGCCGTATCCGGCTGGTTCACGACGCCTTTGGGCCAAGCCACTGCAATGGTCAAGCCCTCACGGGGGGCCAGTGCGCGGGTCGTGGCGAATCCTATATCACCGGCGGTTTCGTCAATCGCGTAATCCTTGCCGTCCGCTCCGACCGGGCCGGTGTAGGCCGCATGCTGGATCACCTCGGCCCCCGGCGGCAGCTGAACAACGGCCCGGGCTTTATCGATGCCAAAATCCCATCCGTTGCCGGTAACATTCCAGTAAAGCTCGTCGAATTTTTCAAAAAAGCCGATCTGCCGGTCGGTGCGATAGACGAATGTATAGATATATTCGCCGGGCTGCAGAAGCACGTCCTTGTTGCCCATGTACACCCGCATGCCGTTGGATTGCTTTTCGATGTGATAGGCGTCGGGCCGGTTGTCGCGAAGCACCTCCAACACCTCGAAGCGGACGGTTACCTGACTGCCTCGGCTGTTGCGGTAGCGGGTAGGAAAATCCCGGTATATGCCCCGCCGGATCTTATTGCCGGCAGCGACGACGCGGATGGTTTCGGTAACCACCACGTCACCATCGGCCCGGATGTCGATATGGCTGTCGAAGGATAGGATGCGCTCCTGGTGGGCGTGAATGTCGATGGGTGTGAGAAAAATACTCAGGTAGGTGATCAAGAGGATGGTTTTGAGTGGAGTCATTAAAACCCCACCGTTGGCACCGCCCGGTCCCCCGGGTCCTCGATTTCGAAAAATTCCGCGCTCTGGAAGGCGAACCATCCGGCCACCAGGCTGCCGGGAAAAGACTCGACGGCGATGTTGAGGTTGCGCACGGTGCCGTTGTAGTACCGCCGGGCCAGCTGGATCTGGTCTTCGATTTCCGATAACTGGTCTTGGAGATCCTGGAAATTCTGGTTGGCCTTGAGTTCCGGGTAGCCCTCGGCCACGGCAAACAAACGGGCCAGTCCGCCGGTCAGCGCGTTTTCCACCCGCTGCTTTTCCCCAAGATCGCCGGTTTGCATGCTCTGCGAACGCAACCGGGTCACTTTTTCTAAAAGGTTGCGCTCATGGCCCATGTATCCTTTGACGGTTTCAACCAGGTTGGGAATCAGGTTGGCGCGCCGCTTGAGCTGAACGTCGATGCCGCTCCAGCCCTCGCGGACCATGTTGCGGAGACGAACCAGCCGGTTGTAGAGCACAATCAACAGCAGCACCACCAGTCCGGCGCCACCCAGCAATAGCAACAGTATGATCATGTGGGTCCCCTTTCGTCGTTGATAGTCGTCTTATCGTCGCTGGCCTTTAAATATCAACCAAAATCGGCGTGAACCCGTGCGTTTCTTTATTCATCGGCCTTGCCAAAAAAAGTCAGGTAGAACTTCGATCAAGAACGAAGGATTCCGACTCGCAATTTGCTGTGGGCACCAGAATCGCGATGACGACGAGTTCTTGTGCTTAACCGACCCAGCAACACCGACCAGCCGGAAACTCTTAAATCAAGCGCTCGGGGTAAAATTAAGATTAATTTCGATGGCACTGATTGGTGCAGGCCTTCCAAAGAAATAACCCTGCCCCAAATCAAAACCAAGCTGTTTACATACCTCTGCTTCTTCAGAGCATTCAATACCTTCTGCAAGGGTGAGTATGCCAAGATCATGGGATGCTTTGATAAATGTCGAAATCATCTGATGCAGTCGCTTTGGTGCGAGGTTAATTTGGCGTATCAAGGAGATGTCGAACTTGAGATAATCCGGAGATATGTTCGAGAGTTCCACTAACCGAGTTTGTCCGACACCGAAATCATCGAAAGCCAATCCCATATCCATTTTTCCCAAAGCATCGCGTAACTGGTGGAACTCATTGGTATCGGTGACTGCTTTTTCATTTATTTCCAACACGATCTTGTTTAAGGGGGCGATATCACGAATCCTCTGCAGAGATGCCAGTAGGGCATCTATTTCGTATATTTCAAGCTGAGTCGTATTTACGAACAGCAAAGGTGATCCAGGCAAATTTTTCCCAATCTCCACCCCTACTTCACGGAAAAGTGAGCTCAGGTCGGAGGCCAATCCAAAACACGCTGCCATGTCCAACAGTTCAGATGGGTTCGATGGCAATTCTTCATCGTCAATACGTCCAAGAATCTCATACCCTACCTCAGTCAGATCAGAAAATCTTGCTACCGGTTGAAAATGAGGGATGACCTTTCGATCCTGAAGCAACATCTGCAGCTTTGGCTCAAAATAGGATAAGTCACAGATTTCTTTACTAAAGGTTGAGTGTATGGTTTCGTGAGTTGTCGTAGTGTTTGACGCTCGGACGCGCTTTAGCTTAAACTTATATTTCTCAATTGAGATAATATCGTTGGGTTCGA
The DNA here is from genome assembly GCA_963697225.1 of uncultured delta proteobacterium. Lineage (GTDB taxonomy): Bacteria > Desulfobacterota > Desulfobacteria > Desulfobacterales > Desulfosarcinaceae > Desulfosarcina. The sequence continues at coordinate 243,425 of CAVONM010000022.1, read as the reverse complement.
GCAATTCGGCATTCTTGATTTTATTTTTATTGACATAAGTACCATTAGTGCTCTCAAGATCACGAATCCACAGCAGATCACCGCTTATGCGAATCTCGCAGTGATGTCTGGAGATTCGATCATCGATTAGCTTGAGATCGCAGTCGTCAGCGCGGCCAATCACAAAAGGAACTGACTCAATGGTAACCAGCCATTTCCTACCTGCATCCGCCACAGCCTCTAAGCACCATTGCATTTTATCTCTTTATTCTAATCGCTTTTAATTAAGCGTGTGTCTTCACCAAAATAGTTTTCGGTAATAAGTATTTTTTCTTGAATTGAAATATCAGTGTCCGTGGTGAATTTTGAAGTCCATCGATCACAGGTAGTGGTCGTATTTATGCACACAACCGCTAAACAGGAATCATCCGAAGGTCATTCACAAATCGAGGTTTGACCCGCCCGGCCGATTTTTATCCTTGGGATTTCGGTTCTGCATTTGGGGCTGCTCGCGGAAAAGGCCCGTGATCAAGCTGAAGGTGGCGCCGGCGATGGGTCGGATTTGGCTGACCCGGTAGATCAGATCCCGGTGCCGGATGGGTTCGACCGGCCGGACCTCTTTGAACCGGTGCAGAAAGATTCCTGCGGCGGCTGCCCGCATGATGCCGGACAGGAGAAACAATACGGGCAACATGAAAGGCGGCGTCCAGGTCCATGGTCCGATCGAGATGCTGCGCGGCAGGTGGCCGGCGGCAAAGCCACCGGTCAGGGCGCCGAGAAAGATGAAGAGGCCGTTTACCAGGCCCTGGTAGGCTACGCAGCGTGCCCGTTTGGGCTGCGAGACGGCATCGAAGAGAAAATTCGCCGAAGCCAAGCTGAAACCCGACCACACCAGTCCGGCGAAGATCTGAATCAATAACAGGTGCAAGAGTTGGTGTGAGACCAGCCAGAGCACGGGTACAAGCGCTACCCCCCATCCGCACACATTGAGGATCTTTTTGTTTCCGAAGCTGTCGCTCAAGGTTCCCCAGTGTCTGAAGGCAAGGAATTGGGTAATGGTGACGACGCCGGTGACCGCGGTGAATTCAACATAGCTAAACTTCAGGTCCCTGAGCATGAAAAGGGCAAAATAGGGCGCTGAAAACGCCACGCTGAAGTTGATGGCGCCGATGAAAAAGACGAACTTGGCGAAATTGGAGCGGGGCGATCGTTTCAGGAATTGCCGGAAGGTGAATACCTGATCAGAGGCGATCGTGAAGCCGGGGTCATCGTATTTGGTCAGCCAGCGCACGGAATTCAGGCGCGCCAGGAACGCAATGACCAGGGTGACCAGGAAGCCCCATTGCGGCAAACCGGCCTGGGCAAAGAGATGCAGAATGACGCCGGCAACCAAAAGGGAGATAAAGGTGCTCATGGTGGTCAGGCGGTTGCGGTGACCGAAAAACCGCCCTCGGATATCGGTCGGCACCAGGTCTCCGATCAGGCTGCTCCAGACCGGCAGCCCGGCTGCATTGGCGCCGTTGTATAACATGATCAGGGCCAGCAGGATGAGTACCGGCAGGGTTCCCTGGCCAAAAAATATGGGGATCAAGGCCATGGGGATTAGAGTCAGGGCCTGGATGAAGGCGCCGATGATGATGAAGCGACGCCGGCTTTTGATGCGGTCCATGTTGATGGCACCAGCCCATTGCAGCACGGCTCCGAAAAGCTGCGGCAGGCTGGCCAGCAGACCGACTTGCAAGGTGCTGGCGTGCAGGAAGATCCCGAAGGGACCGAAATAGGTCTCTCCGCTGCCCATCATCACCGCGTAGGATACCCCGTCCTTGATCGAGGCCTTTAATGACGGGCTCTGCTCGGGCGCGGGGGTTGTCGGTTGTTCATGTTGCTGTTCCGCAGTCATGCATCATCCGATGTCTATCGCCTGAGCATGGCGTGTCGTATGCTAAATCACTGCACGTGATACGGGTAACCCCAACATTCGCACTTAAAGGCAAAATCTGCCAAATAGTCAAGCATTTATCTCTTGCCTGTCAGCAATTCAGCAAAATTCCGAATGTCCGGATGCTGGTTCGCATCGGCATCAACCTCGGAGATATCATCCACGATGAGGTCCGGAAATACGGTGACGGCATCAACGTCGCGGCGCGACTCGAAGGGCTCGCCAAACCTGGCGGCGTAATTGTTTCGCAATCGGTCACCGGCCTCTCGCGACTGAGATGGCTGCCCACGCCTTCGGCGGGCGGCCTGATCAGGCCATCGCGTGCATTGATCGTGACGTCCGATTAAGCCTTCGGGATATCTTTGGCGAGGAGTATGAGATCTATTACGTGACTGCTCATTTTCAGGCCTGCAGGTACGTCGAAGCCACTCAGCGGGCCATTGAACCCTCCTCGCGACAAGCGGCGGGGAATGCGCTCACTATCGCGGTTCAACAACGCCCCGGACACCCCAATCTTTAGTGGGAACATCCCAACCCCGAACGTTCAATCTACTTCGAATCCATCTTCGGCGGCAGTTGAGACATGATGTACTCGGACAGTGCCGTAATTGTCAGACTGGGATTGACGCCCAGGTTCGCCGGCACGACGGATCCATCCGCAATGAAAAGGTTAGGATAGCCAAAGACTTCGCCGTTATATCCGACCACCCCTTTTTCCGGTGATTGGCCCATGCAGCATCCGCCAAGAATGTGGGCGGTGGTGGATGCATTGAGCAGGGTCTCCGGCAGAGAACTCAGTGGCGATCCATTCATTTTGCGGGCCAGGCGCCGGGTGACTTCATTGGCGATTGGAATATACGCCGGGGGCCTGAGCATTCCGGAAGGCACATTTGAATTCAGGCTTCTCCCGCCAAACCGCCACCAGCGGGGATGGTAGTCGAATTTCAAATAATTCTCATCGGTTTGCATGACCAGCACGACGGTCGTCGTCGATGCCATTCCAAAGGGCCATAGCAGTTTGATGAACGCGATCGGATGGCTGGCAATCTCTTTGATCAGTTTCAGCCAGCGCGGGGTCTTGCCACCGCCATCGGTCATCAAGGTGAGAAGTTTGAGCAACACGTCGGACCCTTTGTTGTAGCGCACCATTTCGACATGCGTGGTGTCGTCCGCATAGATGCCGGAGGTGATGGCAATCTGATCGTTCCAATCGGTATCCTTGTCATTTGATACGACCCCAAGCAAGGCTTCAGAGTTGGTGCGGACATAGTTGCCGAGTTGGTCCGACAGGGCGGGAAGCAACCCCTCTTGCTTGCATTTCATCAACAGCTTGACAGAGCCTAAGACCCCGCCGCTGAGGATGACGCCGCCGGCCCGGTATGTTTTCTCCGGATGGGTCCATCCGATTGATTTCCGGGTGAGCACTTCGTAGCCGTCATTCCATGGTCTCACACCGCTCACTTCGGTTTCAGGAAGAATGTGAACACCCAAACCTTCGGCCAGGTACAGATAGTTTTTGTCCAGCGTGTTCTTCGCACCCACCGGGCAGCCGATCATACAGGACCCGCAAAACTTGCATCCGGTTCGATCCGGCCCCCTGCCCCCAAAGTAGGGGTCGGAAACGGTTTTTTCGGGTGTGCCGAAGAAAATGCCCACATCGTTGATATGAAACGTGTCCTTACCCCGTAATTCGAGCCCGACCTCCCTGAGGCACTTGTCGGCGATGCCGATCTGCGGGCTGGGATTGGCGCCAAGCATCTTCTTGGCGCGTTCATAATGCGGCATCATTTGGGCTTTGCCGTCGGCCATACCCCATTCCGGCTTCTCAAACACCTCGTCCGGCGGAACCAGCAACTGGTTGGCATATACGAGACTGCCACCGCCGACGCCCCCGCCATGGGCTATCATAACGTGTTTCAGTTGGGTGAGCATCTGATAGCCGTAGCAGCCCAGTGGCGGCAACCACATATACTTTCTCAGATTCCAGTTGGTCTTGGGAAAATCCGTCTGTCGCCAGCGCTTGCCTTTCTCCAATACGGCGACCCGGTAGCCTTTTTCGGCAAGGCGCAACGCCGATACGCTTCCACCAAACCCTGAACCGATGACGATGAAGTCATAATCCAACCCTTGCTTATTCAAAATATCGTTCTCTCCTTGGTCCGCTGGCCAACACTGCAGTCCTCATTCACGGTTCACCATCTACGATGGATGCTTCAACCGTATCTATCGAAACCGTATGGTATGCATGATCTTGGTATTTAAGAATTGCTGCTCGATTGATCCTATTATTTCTTGGGAAAAACGCCAATGCCATCAAAAGATGGATGACTGGGTTCTTGTCGTTAAAAATTCAAGAATTCTCATGCCTTTGTAGGAGTTCCCCTTGCTGTTTAACTTTGGACCCCAGACGGCGATACTGAATTTCCCTGGGTGAATCGCCAGTATGCCGCCGCCGACGCCGCTTTTTCCCGGCAATCCAACCTTAAAGGAAAACTCTCCGGCCTCATCGTAAAAGCCACAAAGCTGCATGATTGCATTAATGCGCTTTGATTTGCTGGCATCAACGACCCTTACGTTGGTTAACGGGTTGACACCGTTCGAGGCAAGAAATAGGAATTCCTGGGCTAATTCCTTGCAGGTCATTTCAATGGAGCACAGGTTGAAATAAAAGTCTAAAACGATCTCGATATCATTTTTTATATTGCCAAATGACTTCATTAAATTAATCAGGGCCGCGTTTTTAAAACCCGTCAATTTTTCTGACTCGGCAACCCGTGGACAGTAATCAACATTCTGATTTCCGGAAACCTTTCGCGCGAACTCAATAAACTCCTGTTTGGGATTTTTCAGGCGGCTGACAAGCACATCACAGATGACCAGGGCACCGGCATTGATCAAGGGGTTGCGGGGGATGCCTTTTTCATATTCCAATTGAACCAATGAGTTAAAAGGGGTTCCCGATGGTTCTACGCCGACCCTGTCCCACAATTTGTCCGCCTCCAATTCAAAGGCCATTGACAAGGACAATACCTTTGAGATGCTCTGAATGGAAAATTTTTCGTTGGAATCGCCTAAGCAGTAGTTCTGATTATCTATGGTGGTGAGATGAATTCCGAATTTATTGGGATCGACATTGCGTAATTCCGGTATGTACGAGGCGACGGTACCGAGGTCCTCCATTAGCCGCAATTCGACCGCCATTTCCGAAAACAGTTTTTGATAGTCGATAATCGGTTTCGATGTCATGTTGACCACCAAACTTTGGGCCATGCCTTCGATTTACGCATCAGAGATCGCTCTACGCCGCAAGGAAAGGATGAATACTGAATAGCGTTCCATCACTTCCATCACAATTGAACCACGATAGCAAGCGCAAACCCCGCTGCTTTCAGCGCGGTTAGCCAGCGAACGGGGGAATCGATTTTCATCCTTGCAGGTACCAGGGTGTCCCTTCATGCGTTTACATAATTTTTCGGGCAACCCGTTTTGCCTACACCACAGCCCGAAGGGGCAAAACAACCGGACCAACGGGCTTTCGATTTTAGGGCTTTGAACCGGGGTAATCATGCTTACATTAACACATAGGCGGTTTGCCGTTCTTTGACGAAAAACCATATTGATTTTATCTTTAATACACATGCATTCGTCTTTCACCGCGAATGAGAAACATAGAGGTCATTATGCAGACAAAAGCCATATCCGCATTTAACCCATTGCTTGTTATTTTTTTAATGACGCTAACGGTAGTTGCGGCTGCCTTACTGTTTCTTAACACCTCGGCCATGGCCGCCGGAAGCTCCTCCAGCTCAGTATCAAAAACCGACACCTCCTATGATAAGCGCCAGAGGGCCAACGTCCATTTCAAGAAGGGCGAGTCCTATCAGAAGCAGGGCCAATTCGATAAGGCTGCCCGGCAGTATGAAGAAGCCGTAAAAGCCGATGACGGTTATGCAGAGGCTTACAGTAATTTAGGATTCTGTTACCGTAAGCAGGGACAGTTTGACCGGGCGATACGCACATATAAACGGGCTATCGATTTGAAACCGGATCTGGCCGAAGCCCACGAATACATCGGCGAGGCCTATGCCGAAATGTCCAAATTCGACCTGGCCGAAAAACATCTACAAATCCTCAGGGATCTGGGCTCCGATGAGGCGGCTGAGTTGGAAGCGTTCATTCAAGAACAGAAAGCCAAATCCTGACAGGGGGTTGATACCGACAGGCACTAACCCAGGTTGATCAGGCAGACGGCCCCCCCCGCCAAAGCGAGAAACGCGTAGTTAGCCAAGCGCAGCCGTTCGCGCCAAATCAGCAGACTGGCCATGGTGGTGAGTGCGATCACCCCCAGCCCCATGGTGGGAAAGGCCACTGAGCCCGGCAGATGAGCCAGGGCGCGGATCCAGAAATAAGTGGCCAGGATGTTCGTTGTCCCCAGGACGACGCCCCAGAAAAGGCAAGGCCTGCCGGGCCGGGGTCCTTTGAAGAGCTGGGATCCGGTGAGAATCAGGGCGGTGCCGAAGATGATAACCATAAAGCCTTTGGGGTCGGCCAGAGGCACCAGTTCAGCCTGCACCTTAAACGTGAAGTCGGTCATCCCGTATACGGCAAAGAGCAGCAGCCCCCAGATCGTTCCCTTCCATGCCGCCTTTCCGGCCGTCCCGAAATGCAACGGTTCCTTACTGGCCAGAGGCAGGCAGCAAAAGGCCAAAAAGAGCCCCAGAATTTGATATTGATTGGCCTGTTCGGAAAAGAGCATCAAAGATCCCAGTGTGGGAAGTGCGGCGGACAGACGCATCAGGGTGGTGGAAAGCGCCAGACCCGCAGACGCGATGGCACGGTCGAAGAGCCAGAGAGACAGCACGTACATGAAGCCCGCGAAAATGCCCAGTGACCAAACAAAGGGCGAATCCAGGCCCGGGGGATGCCAGGCACCCCAGGCCAACAGACCAAGCATGCACACCAGATAGTTGACAGCCAGAAATTGACCCAGTTTGAAGCCCTTGGCATTGGCCACCTTCATGGTCATGGCCACCCCGGTGGAAAAGATAACGGCCAAGGCCAATAATGCGATTCCACTCATAACACCCCACCATGATCCAAGATGATTTTAATTGTTACCGTCAAGGGATTCTATGATCTGCGCGTACGGCTGAAGCCGGTCAGATTTTCTCAGAATCGACGCTCGATGTAAACCCGGTTTTCGCTGTTTTCATTCATTGTGATGTCCTGCCTGCCCATACTGGCGCCAGAAGGGAAAATATGGTCGCCGCAGTTGCAGTCACCATTTTGTTTTCACGCGGTTCCGGCAATTCTGCGGTCTACGGCCACGCCCTTTCAATTGTGGGTCGAATCAGGTAAGAACCATCACATGCTTCGACAGACCTTTCTACATATCCCGGGCATCGGACCGAAAACCGAACAAGGCTTCTGGGCCGCCGGTGTGGAGGACTGGAATGCCTTTTTCGACAATGTATCGTTGAAGTTGTCAGCATCCAAACGGGCGGCCATTGCCGACATGCTGACCGAATCCAGACGCCAGCTGGATCGCCGGAACCCGAATTTCTTCGCCCGGCGTTTCCCCGCCAGCCAGCAGTGGCGTCTGTTCAGCGAATTCCGTGGCCATACCGCCTACCTGGACATCGAAACCACGGGGCTTGAGGCAGACTGCACGATCTCCACCATCGCCGTGTACGACGGATCGACGATGGTCACCTACGTGAATGGGCAAAACCTGGACGACTTCATCGACGACATCCGCCGCTACAAGCTTCTGGTGACTTACAACGGCAAGTGTTTCGACGTTCCGGTGATCGAGCGGTATTTTGGCCTGAGGCTGAACCATGCCCATATCGACCTGCGCTACGTGCTGGCCGGTCTGGGATTAAAGGGTGGGCTCAAGCGCTGCGAGGCACAATTGGGCGTGGGTCGCGGCGATCTCGAGGACATTGACGGGCTGTTCGCGGTGGTGCTCTGGAAGGCCTATCTGCGCAACCGTGACCAACAGGCCCTGGAAACCCTGCTCGCCTACAACCTGCAGGACGCCATCAATCTGGAGTCGCTGATGGTCACCGCTTTCAACCTGAAAGTTCGCCAGACCCCCTTTGATCAACGATGTCGGCTGGCCGTGCCGCCAACACCTTCAAACCCGATTCCTGCCCACCGGCACACCATCGCGCGCTACCGCAGTGAAGTGGCCTTTATCCGTTCCCTGCAGCCGCAGTGGTAGGAAAAAACGCCGAACCCCAGGTATTCGAATTGGTAGCCCACCGGACTCCAAATTCGGGCATGGAGAGTTGGGTGCCTGATAAACAGCCTCATTTCGTTTATACCACGCAGGACAACCCACGGCTTTTCCAACTGATTAACGAGAACTTCCATCAACCTCTTGCAGCAGGATGGTGACAGCCACCGGTTCATGGTTGGCGGCTTACCAGGTTCATTCACTGGAAATTCGGAATCTAATGTTGTCATTGACCGTTGTGGTCCGTCCAGCTGTCATTTGCCGAGGACCGTCCTTTGATATTTGCACAAACTAATTCCATGCCTATTTTATAGGCTGGCCGGATTATGGCAATAATCTGATTCTTTAGTAGATATCAGAGGGCCGTGGGTAGATTTAGGAGAAAGGAATGGCAAATCAAGTCGTGATCAAAAGAGATGTCAAACAGGGTCGGCAAGCGAATCGTATTTATGCATCAATGACACCACAACCACTCGTTGAAAAAGAGCCCAAGAAACAAGCTGGACACAATTGATCGCTGTTTTCCTGATTTTCTGAGAAACACACCCAAGCCTCCTTCGACTATTCTGATTACCCAACCGCAAGTCTCCGATTTTAAAAATTTATCATATATTACCGGGGGGTTAATAATGATTAACAAACAACAAACATTGTATGAACGAATCGGTGGCGATCAGGCTATCGCTGAGCTTATCAGTAAGTTCTATGATCGTGTCGTAGCTGATCCAGAGCTAAAACCGTTTTTTAAGACCGCGTCTATGGAAAAAATCCGACGTATGCAGCGTGAATTCTTCAGTGCAGCACTGGATGGTCCGATCACCTATACTGGGAAACCGCTTGGCTATGTCCACCATGGAAGAGGTATCACCAAACATCATTTTGCGCTTTACGTAGGCCACCTCATTCAGGCGCTTGAAACGCTTGAGATAAATGAGCAGGATGTGCAAGATGTTATCAGCCGAATCAATACCTATGCAGACGAGATCACCGGGATTGCGGGATCAATGGGGTAACGTCGATCCATATTCGAATGGGCCGAGATCCTGGCTATTGCGAACGGCACCTTCAAGCATGGACACTGCCTCTTTATACCGGATCAACTTGAAATCCTTGGACACAATATCACAGTGGATGCTTTTAAGTGAAAACATTTGAAATCAAAGAAACGGGTAGTCATTGTACCCCTTTTCATCGCCGCCATAAAAGGTGTCCTGCTCCGGTTCGTTGAGCGGGGCGTTGCGGCGGTAGCGTTCCGCCAAGTCCGGATTGGCCAGGTAGGGGACCCCGAAGGCCACCAGGTCCGCCGCCTTTTCGGCGACGGCCTTTTCGCCGGTCTCCTTGCCGTACCCGCCATTGATCATGAGCGTACCTTTATAGATCTGTCGAAGCTCGGCGGCCATCGGTTCAACACCTTCCTGGCTCTTAAAAGTGGGGTGCCCGGGAAGCGGTTCGATCAGGTGCAGGTAGGCCAGGGGAATGTCGTTCAGCGCCGCCGCCAGCTGAGTGTACAGGGCGACAGGGTCCGAGTCGTGCATGCCGTTGAAGACCCCCCGCGGCGAGATGCGAAATCCGACGCGGCCCGGCCCCCACACCTCAACCACGGCAGTGACCACCTCCATGGCAAAACGCATCCGACTGGGGATGTCGCCGCCGTAGGCATCCTTCCGACGGTTGGCCCCGTCCTTCAAGAACTGCTCGATGAGGTAACCGTTGGCGCCGTGGACTTCCACGCCATCGAATCCAGCGCTTTTTGCCAGCCTGGCCGCGCGGGCAAACTGCTCCACTATGACTGGGATCTCATCGGTGGTCAACGCCCGGGGCATGCTGGGCGGTTCGAAACCGTTGGGCGTGAACACCATGGTCTCCGCCTTCACGGCCGATGGTGCGATGGGTTCGCCACCGTCTGGTTGTAGAGATGGATGCGATACCCGGCCGGTGTGCCAGATCTGGCTGAAAATACGGCCGCCTTTTGCGTGAACCGCATCGGTGACCATCTGCCATCCACGGGCCTGCGCCTCCGTGTAGAGGCCTGGGGTAAATATATACCCGCTGGCCTTTTCCGACACCTGGGTGGCTTCGGTGATCAGCAGCCCGGCCGTGGCGCGCTGGGCGTAGTGGGTGGCCGCCATGGGTTTGGGTATGCCGTCTTCATCGTTCCGGTTGCGGGTCATGGGCGCCATGACCATGCGGTTGGGCAGGTTCAGCGCGCCAAGGGTGTAGGTGGAAAACAATGTATCAGTCATGAAAATAGTCCTTTCATTTAGTCAATTAACAATCCGATCTGAATGACCGGTCGTCTTGAATTTTTTCAACTTATTGTAACAGCACTGCCAGCATATCTAAAAAAGCATTCAGCGGCTGAATGTTCCGGCTGGACTTCATGCGCAGGATCGCCCCTTCCCAGCTGTTGAAAATCGCTTCGGCCAGCCGGTCCGGATCCGCACCCCGATTGACCTCTCCTGCATTCTGGGCGCTGCAGATGCAACGGGCCAGCGGCGCGGTGTAGTTGCGAAACAAATATTCAGCCTTTTCGGCGATGGTGGCGTTGGTTTCGGCCAATTCCTGGCACAGGTTGCCCACGAAACAACCGGTGGTGTAGCTGTGTGATGCTTCAAAAACGGCCGCCATGGCCGCGTAGCTGTCGATGATCCGCTGCCGGGGAGATGGGGAACCGGTCATCAACGCGGTTTCGAATTCTGCAATGTGGTCACGGCTGGAAATTTCCATGGCGGCCAGCGCGAAATCTTCCTTGCTTTTGAAGTAGTTATAAAAAGAGCCCTTGGGCACACCAGAGGCATTCACGATTTCCTGGAGGCCGGTGCCGTGATATCCCTTTCGCAGCATCAACGCCGCACCTGCGTCTATAATGGCCGCACGCTTATCGTGTTTGGTCGTCTTCATGGGATGAAAAATATGACCGGTCGTCTTTTTGTCAAGCCAGCCAACGGGCGCATCGGTTTTGGGATGGTCCGTTCAGTTGGGGCCGGTCTTGAATCATCCGTGGTTGCCCTTATCATAAAGATTATGGAACGTGTCTACCATCCGTTCCTGCATCGATCCGGGCGGATCCTGCTGACCGATCGTTCTCCTCCTGTTGCCTGCATTGATTGTCTTCCTGGAATCTGACACAGCAACACCCCGTTTCCCGGCTGCATTCAGTGGACCTTGCACCGAATAACTGGGCCGTGAACTTTGAACTGAAGGGGAAAAAGGTGCGACATTACCTGGAAGATGCGGACACCGCTGCATGCATGATAGACAAGCAGTGCGTGGGCATGAGCATCGAATTCGGACAATTCCTGTAATGGCAGATTTTAGTTTCCGATCGAACCCCGTGTTTCGATCTTGTCGGTACGGAAGGCAAAGCGGCCCGAAATCCGGTCCTTGAGATAGCAGTCCAACGTTTTCTCAACTACCTTGAAGGCGATGTCATTCCAGGGGATCTCTTCTTCCTTGAACAACTTCACCTCGGAACTTTCGCGGGTGGGGTGAAAGTCCGGCGCCAGGAGGCGTGAGCAAAACATCAGGTAAATCTGGTGAATGTGAACGATGTCGACCATCAGGTAGGGAGTCAGCTCCACAACCGTTGCGCCAGTCTCCTCGAGGGTCTCCCGCCGGGCGCCGGCCGCTGCGGTTTCACCGTTTTCCAGGAATCCGGCAGGCAGGGTCCAGTATCCTCTGCGCGGCTCGATGTCCCTGCGGCACAGCAGGATACGCCCCTCCCAAACGGGAATGCAGCCCACCACGAGCTTGGGGTTCTGGTAATGGATCGTACCGCAGGAGGGGCAGACGTGGCGCGGCCGGTCATCATCGACAGGAACCCTGAGCCTAACCGGTCCGCCGCACTGGGAACAGAATTTCATCCGCTCAAATCTCCATAAGGGTGACGGATATCAACCCGCCGAAGCAGACGTCCACATCGCTGCCGACCGACCGGGGGCGGTCGTGAATGATTCCCTGATAACGATAAACACCTGCATCTTCAGTATACCGATAGCGATGGGGGTGTTTGTCCAATGGACATAATTGGGTGGCGAGCGCCGATCCGGCGGTGATCGGGCTGGGCAGGTTGATGTTCCAGAACTGCCCCGGCGCCAGGTTTTTCTTTAAAATGGCCCCAAGGATCCGGGCAACCTGCACCTGTGCAGCCGGCCAGTCGACAGTCCAGTCAGGCGCGATGTATTGCGACACGGCCATGGCACGAACACCCAGAATGGCGGCTTCCCGGGCGGCGGCAACGGTCCCCGACTGGTAAACATCGCTGCCCAGGTTGGCCCCCGGATTGATCCCGGCGATGACCCAGTCGACATCGGGCACCAACTGCTTGACGGCCAGACGGGTGCAGTCGGCCGGTGTGGCATGAACCACATGCGTATGGCTGTCCGGCCGGTCCACGCGGATCGGTTTCCTCATGGTCACCCGATGGCCCACGTTGGACTGGGGGGTCGCCGGCGCGACGACCCATACATCTGCCAGCGCCTTTACCGATTCGACCAGCGCAGCCAGTCCGGGCTGGTCGTAACCATCATCATTGGTGACGACAATTTTCAATTGGGACTCCGATAGGGAATGTGATGGGTTTTAACAACGGCAGGATCATACCAGCCCGCAGGCAGAATGCAACCCCAAGCGTTCACCGTTAACCATACCGGGCACGGGTATCTATGTGGCCTTTCCCCGCCGGCTGGAATCGGTGAATGGGTGACGGCGCATGCCTGGAGGGGTCTCGGATCCTTCGGATGAGCGGTCCAGCCGCCCCGGATGGTTCAGTCCGGGCAGGGTTTGTCGGCCAGGCGTTCCCAGCGCTTCATCAACGCTGCGGGGGTGAGTTTCCCCAGGCCGTTGTTATTGAAAAAAGAGAAGATGTCCATGCTGTTTCCCTGGCGCCACAGCCGTTTGAGCACCTCCCCGGTTTCGGCGCGCAGGCACCAGCTGTTGCCCGAGCGGCGTCGGAAATAGCCGGCCAGCACCGCCTCGCCCATCCATCCCAGCAGATAGTCCGCACAGTATAACTCGGGCACCAGATCGAACAGATGGCTTTCGGGCTGGTGGTAAAAGCCGGTGACCCGGGCCATGGTGTCGGCATAGGGTCGGCCGTCGGACAGGTCGCCGCCGGCAAACATCTCATACTCGCTGATGAACTTGGCGGCGTATCGGCGGAAGACGGAAAGATCCTTCAGGTCTTTGTAGTAGACCATCGTGGCAACGGTTTTCTCGGGCAACCCCATCACCGATTCCAGAACCGGCCGGGACAGCGCCATCCGCTGCAACAGGAAAGCGTACGCCTCGGAGAGGTTGAAAGCCGTAGCCAGTTCACGATCCACCACCGGCAGCGACGGATCGGTGGTAACGGCCGACAGCCCGTGCCCCAGCTCGTGCCAGAGGGTTTCCACATCGATCCACCCGCCTTCGGGCCGCATGAGAATGTGGACCTCCTGGGGTATCCTGACCATCACGGAGATGGCCTGCGCACTTTTGCCTGCCGCCGGTTGGATGTTAAGGAAAAGACCGGGATGATGGGCCGGATCGAACCCCCAGCGGCTGAAAAAGCGTAAGGTGCTTTCGGGATTGTCCACCGGACACAACCGGTCCCATTGGCCGAGACTGAGCAGGTAGATGGCGTCGAACCGGGATAGGTCTTTCAGCGGGCGGCTGAAGCGTCGGCGGCTCCACGCTTCCATGGCGGCAAAATAGAAATCGTCCGTCCGCTCGATCAGGGTTTTCATCTCCCGGTAAAGCCGCGGGTAATCGATCCCCTTTTTCTGGCCACAATAGTCGATGTAGCTGTCAAACCCCAACTCATCGGTCAGGGTCTCCAGCAGGATGTTCCAGTAGTTGACGGCAAAAGGCTTGAGTAGTTTGCACAGCGGCCCGGTCTCCTGCTGCAGCCGCTGGCGCTTGAGCAGGGTGCTCGACTTCTGACACCAGGGAATGACTTCGGTGAAGTAAATTTTTTCGCCGTCAACATGGGCGGCCGCTCCGCGGCTCCAGGCCTGCATTTCCGTTTCGTGGGGCATCAGCTTGTGCTGGAGGTAGTGATCGATCAATCCATGACGGATACGCGCCCAGGTCGGATCGTCCCGGGTGCCCGGCACCCCGGCGATGGTTTCCGGCGTCAGGACCGCTTCGAATCCGGCGTATATCTGCTCCGGAGAGCCATCGGGCGGAAGGCCCTGCCAGAGCGACAGCGCCCGTCTGGCCCAGCGGATGTTGAGCGTCTGAATGGCCGATGCCAGCCGGTGCAGTTCGTCTTGGGATCGCTTGTGGGTCATCGGTCTCCATCCAAAGGGCTTGTTGCCCGCCCGGGCATATGATAAATCAGATCCTCATTGAGTATAAGACAAGCAGCCTTTGCCGACAACGCTTATCATGTTCAGGAGATTGCCATGAACCACCCAACGCCCGCCAGGAAAGACGCCCTGGCCCTGCTCAAAACATACAACCAGAGTGAAAGCCTCATCAAGCACGCCTTCGCCGTAGAGGGCGTCATGCGCTACATGGCCAGGAAATATGGTGAGGACGAGGACGTCTGGGGCGTCGTGGGCCTGATCCACGACCTGGACTACGAGCAGTTCCCCGACCAGCACTGCAAAAAGACCGAAGCCATCCTCAGGGAAAACAACTGGCCCGATGATCTGATCCGCGCCGTGGTCAGCCACGGCTGGGGCATTTGCAGCGATGTGGAACCGACCACCCACATGGAAAAAGTCCTCTTTGCCATCGATGAACTGACCGGCCTGGTGGCTACCTCAGCGTTGGTGCGGCCCACCAGGAGTGTCATGGATATGAAGGCCAAGTCGGTGAAAAAAAAGTGGAAGGACAAACGCTTTGCCGCCGGTGTAGACCGGTCCATCATTCAAAAGGGGGCCGACATGCTGGGCGTGGAGCTGGGCGATCTGATCACCGACACCATCATGGGCATGCGCGAGGTGGCTGATGAAATCGGACTGAAGGGAAACGCATAGTACGGCGTGCAACAAAGACCGGAACCTTGGTGTCTGTCAACAAATGGTGGATTTTGGTTCAGGCCAAGCAGCGATGTTGAACCCGCAGGCGTAGCGGCGCTACGTCGAGGAGTTCACCATCGTGAAAACACGGGCCTGGGCCGAAAGATGCCGTTTGTGGACAGACACTAGCAGCATCCGCCCTCCCCGCCGCAGCTCGCATTCTCCTTGCCGTGAATCCAACCGGAGATGATGTAGGCCGCACAACCCACCCCCGGGGTGACCCGGATGGCGGCCGTGGGGCAGTTCAGGGCGCAGGCACCGCATTCCATACAGCCGTCCTTGTCCACCAGCCGCACCTTTTTGCCGTTCATGGCAAACACGCCGTGGGGGCAGACCATCTCACATGACCCGCAGCCCACACACAGCGTCTCCTCGTATTCGAGTGTGGACACATCCGGTATATATCTGAACTTGTCCATGGTTTTCTCCTTAGTAAACCGCGGCATCGTGAGAACACGGGCCTAAGCCGAAAAATGCCGTTTATGAACGGGCACTATCCCATGAATCCGGCACTCACCCAGAGTATCACGGCAACCAGCGCACCGGCCGCCTGGGCCGGAATCGCCCGCCGCATCTCCTTTTCCACGCCGGTGGGCGAGGTGAAGGGCGTCGATCCGGTGAAATTCATGGCCAGATAAGAACTGACGGCCATGATGAAGAGCGTCAGGGCCACCATTTCGGATCGGGCCAGCTGCTCGGCGAAAGTGGCCGACAGCACGGCGCCGGCGACGGCGCCGATCCCGGCGCCTTTGAGGGCAAAGGCTCGGCCAGGAAGCCAGGACAGCAGCATCGGCGCCAGGATGGCGCCGGCCACCACTGCCAACAGATAGGCCAGCATGGCCGTCAGGCCCCTCGAAACGGCGGCGGTGACTGAAAAAAAGCCCTGGCCCAGCCCGGACAGCAGAAACAGCGCCGGTATCAGGTAGAGGGTCGGTTTGCCCATGTGATTGAGTTCCACCGGAATCAATGCCACCCGCTCCCGAAGCGTGAAGGTGACTCTACGCATGGCCGGGGTGGCCTGCATGCCCGCGTCCAGAAATGCCTTGATGTGCCTGGCGTTCACCGGCCCCCAGACCACCTCGAAGCCGCACAGGCGCTTCACCTGGCGAGCGGACACGCCGGTGGCTGACAGCTGGGGCAGAATCAGGCGCCGGTGGTTGACGACTTTTTCCAGGCCCACGGCACTGACCCGTTCGGCCACCTCCCCGGTGGAAAAGGTTCCCTTGCCGGCTGCGCACCAGACGTTGATGCTTCTGGTGTCCAGCACCAGAATCCAGGCATCGATGCCGGCGAGCGAACCACGCAGGCTGTCAAAGGTCAGCTTGTAATTGGCCGTCACCATCACCGGTGAACCTGCGTCCGGCGAACCGACGCCGTAAAGGCCGGGAGCGATGCTGTAACTGTCCCTCCCGATGCCCAGGCGGGCAAGAACGGTTCCAATGCGGTCATCCCGGTCCAACCGGCTGAACACCCGTGGAACCATCCCGGCCGGGGTTTGCATAAAATCCGCCACAAAACCCCAGATGCGATAGCCGGGTTTTTCATCGGGGCTGCCGGGTTCGGGCGCCTGGCCGCCACAGCATGGCGCTGCATCCTGGCCAAGTATCGGAAAATCCGGTCTCAGGCCCGCAGAAGGCATCTCGTGGCAACTGCAAGGGGGTGCGGTGACGGGGTCTTTTTCTTCTGGGCAGCACGATGTCATCGTTTCAGGTCTCTTTGCGCAGGATCAGACGGCACACCTTGCTCTCCGGTGCCGCAATGAATACGAAAGAGAGAATAAACAGCGGAATGGCAAAGAAAAGCCCTACCACCGGAAGGATCAGAAAACCCAGAAAACCCAACGCCATGGCCAGGGGCAGAATGATCAACCCGATGGTCCGGCTGGACCACTTTTCGCTTACACAATCTTGTTTGTTCATATCAACCTCCAATACGGGTGTGTTCCGAATCGCTATACCGTTAACTTGTTGCGTTGCATGAATAAGATTACAACGATAGCGAAAATATCAATGGGTGGGATGTAGACGGCTATTGGCAGGCAAAACCTATAAATGGGCAGGTTGACGTGAAACTTCCAATGGAAGCCATTCCAACCATGCAACGAAAACGTTCTTTAAAGGTATTTTATTTTTCTGTTTTCCCTTTGGTAAAGATCTTGGATGCCAGATCAATGTCCTCGGGACAGAAGACAAACAGGCATTTGGCATCCGGTCCGGCCACGGAGCCATATACGTAGTTGATGTTGATGCCCGCTTCGCCAAATTTTGAGGAGAGCCGGGCCAGTTCGCCGGGTTGGTTGTCCAGTTGGACAGCGATGACCGGCATGATGTCGAAGGTGTAGTCGTGCTGGGAAAGCAGGTCGATAGCGGCGTTGGTTTTTCCGTCTTCGGCCAGCAACCGGATCAGGGCAAACTGGGCCGAATCCTTGCGCATGGAGTTGTAGCTGGCGGCCGAAGCGATGCGTTTGAGGGATTTGCCCCTGGCCTTGAAAAGCTCCAACACGTATGCCGACGCATCCTGGATGGTCAACGCGTCGATATTGATGCCGGCTTCACCCATGAGCGTAGCCAACCGGCCCAGTTCTCCGGGCTCGTTTTTCAGGAACAGGGAGATTTCCGTTCTGACCATGATTATCCTCCTTTTCGGCCGATCGTCGCCGGATTGAATGGTGTTTGGTTTTCAAGGACCGCGTTTGTCTTTCAAAATATTATTGGAGATCACCACCCGCTGAATTTCCGAGGTGCCTTCGTAAATGGTGAACACCCGGGCGTCCCGGTAAAATCGCTCCACCGGATAGTCGGTGGTAAAACCGTATCCGCCGTGCATCTGCAGGGCCCTGGCCGTGACCCGGTTGACCATTTCGGACGCGTAAAGCTTGGCCATGGAAGCCTGGATGGTGAAACGTTGCTTGCGGTCCTTCATGGCGGCGGCGCTCAGGGTGAGTTGCCGGGCCGCCTCGATCTCGGTGGCCATGTCGGCGATGATCCAGCGCAGTCCCTGGAATTTGGAGATCTTCTGACCGAACTGGTCCCGCTGCTTGGCGTATTTCACGGCCGCATCGAAGGCGGCCTGGGCCACCCCCAGGCTCTGGGCGGCAATGCCGATGCGCCCGCCGTCCAGCCCCTTCATGACGATCTTGAACCCTTCCCCCGCCTTTCCCAGCATATCCGATGCCGGCACCCGGCACTCCTCGAAATGCAGGTCCGTGGTGTCCGAGGCGCGCAGCCCCATCTTGTCTTCCATGTGGCCTACTTTGAGTCCGGGATTGTCCTTGGTTACGATGAAGGTGCTGATGCCTTTATGGCGGGCATCTGGATCGGTCTTGGCGGTGACGATGACCAGACCGCAGTTTTTGCCGGTGGTAATAAACCGCTTGGTGCCGTTGATGATGAAGTGGTCGCCGTCTTTCACCGCCGTGGTCTGCTGGCTTACGGGGTCGGAACCGGCCTCGGGTTCGGTCAGGGCAAAGGCGCCGATAGTTTTGCCCATGGCCAGATCCTTGAGATAATGCTGCTTCTGGTCTTCGCTGCCGAAATTCAGGATGCTTTCGCAGACGATGGAATTGTGCACGGACATGACCACCGCCGTCGAGGCGCAGGAATAGGCGATTTCGGAAAGGGCCAGGACGTAGCCCACCGTGTCCGAATCCGACCCTTCGTAATCGAAGGGGACCATCATGCCCAAGAGACCCAGCTCAGCCATCTTTTTGAGGTTTTTGGCGGGAAATTCCTTGGTCTTGTCTCGCTCCGCCGCCGTTTCAGCCACCACCTTGCGGGAGAACTCGCGAACCATGGACTGAATCATCAGTTGTTCATCGGTCAGCTTGAATGACATGGTGTCGTCCTCTACGGGTTGTAAATCACCACAATCAGCTCGGCATCTGTTTCTCCGGTGTTTTTCAAGTGATGTTGAATACCGGAATTGAAATGCAGGGAATCACCGGCGCCGAGGGTGTTCACGTGTTCTCCGACCACCACCTCGATGGTGCCGTCGAGCACATACACGAACTCCTCCCCCTCGTGGTTGTAGCTGACGCCTTCGTGGGTTTTCATTGCATCGATCTTCACCCGGAACGCTTTGAGGTGCTTGTTCTCGGCCCCTGGCGTGAGGGTGGTGTATGCATAGCTCGACGTCCGTTTGGTGTAGGCCTTGATGCGGTCCTGCATGCGGCCGTCGTCTTCCTTGAGCAGATCCCCGGAGTCGATTTCAAGGGCCCGGGAAATCTGAAGCAGGGAACCCACCGGCGGCGTGACTTTACCGGCTTTCCACTTTCTTCAGGAAATCGATGGAAAACCCGGTGTCATTGGCCAGGGTCTCGTAGGACATTTTTTTGTCGGTCCGCGCCTTTTTGATCTTCTTGCCCACAGGGGTAAGACGGGTGGTTTTTCTGGGGGGCATGGTTACCTCCTTTCAATACTCGTAAAACCCTCTGCCGGTCTTTCTGCCCAGCCAGCCGGCTTCCACATATTTTCTCAGCAGCGGGCAGGGCCGGTACTTGGAATCCTTGAATCCGTTGTACAGGGTCTCCATGATGGCCAGGCAGGTATCCAGGCCGATCAGGTCCGCCAGGGCCAGCGGCCCCATGGGGTGGTTCATGCCCAGCCGCATGACCGTATCGATGTCTTCGCGGGTGCCCACCCCATGGTACAGGGCGAACACCGCCTCATTGATCATGGGCAACAGGATGCGGTTGGCGATAAACCCGGGATAGTCGTTGGCCAGAGCCGGCGTCTTGCCGAATTTCATCGACAGGTCCCAGGTGGTCTGGAAGGTATCGTCGGAGGTGGCCAGGCCGCGGATGACCTCCACCAGTTTCATCACCGGCACCGGGTTCATGAAGTGCATGCCGATGACCTTGTCCGGACGGCCGGTCTGGGCGGCGATCCGGCCGATGGGAATGGAGGAGGTGTTGGTGGACAGGATCACACCGGGCCCGCAGATCTCGTCCAGCTCCTTGAAAATCTTGAACTTGAGGGTCTCGTTTTCCGTGGCCGCCTCCACCACGAAATCCGCTTCGGCCATGTCCTTGAGATCGGCGGTGATCTTGATGCGGCCCAGGATGGCATCTTTGTCCTCGGCGCTGATTTTTCCCTTGTCCACACTTTTGGTGAGAATCTTAGTGATGTTGGCCAACCCTTTTTCGGCAAATTCGATCTCGATATCGCTCATGATCACGTTGAGGCCGGCGGTGGCCGCCACCTGGGCGATGCCGTTGCCCATCTGTCCGCTGCCGATGACGCCAAAGGTGTTGATTTCCATTTTCTCACTCCTCTGTTGAGTTGTTTAGCTGTTTAGACTGAAGGCGACTATCCTTGAAATGAATATGAGTGCTTTAGTTCAAACGGCTGAGTCGAAGGCGAATCCATCTTGCTATCAGGCCATGAGCGATCAGCGTTAATCGCCAACGGCGATCATCTCTTGACAATCATGGCCACCGCCTCCCCACCCCCCAGGCAAAGCGATGTCAGTCCGGTTTTCTTGTCCCGGCGGATCATCTCGTGCAGCAGGGTCACGAGCACCCGGCAGCCGCTGGCGCCGATGGGGTGTCCCAAGGCCACACTGCCGCCGTTGACGTTGGTTTTTTGGGCGGAAAGCCCCAGCTCCTTCATCGCAGAGACGGTGGATCCGGAAAAGGCCTCGTTGACCTCGAACAGGTCCACATCATCGATGCCGATGCCTTCCTTCTTCAGGCATTTGGGAATGGCCCAGATGGGTGCCACCAGCACGTATTTCATGTCAATGCCGTAGGAAGCCTGGGCGCCGATGGTGGCCATGATCGTGCATCCCAATGCCTCGGCCTTTTCCCTGGACATGACCACCACGGCGGCCGCGCCGTCGCTGATGATGGAGGCATTGCCGGCAGTGCCGACCCCGTCCTTTTTAAATGCCGGCTTCATCCTGGCCAGGTCCTCATAGGAAGTTTCCCGGGCGCACTCATCCTTGGCGAAAATGACAGGTTCGCCTTTGCGCCGGGGAATGGAAACGGGCACGATTTCAGCGTCGAAACGACCACTGTTGATGGAATCGAGTGCCCGGCGATAGGATTCGGCAGCATAGCGGTCCTGATCTTCCCGGCTGACGTGGTAGCGCTCGGAACACAGTTCGTTGGACATGCCCATGTGAAAATCGTTGACGATGTCCCACAGGCCGTCGTGGATCATGGAGTCCTGGAGCTGGCCCGGTCCCATGCGGTAGCCGAAGCGCGCCTTTTCCAGGTAGTAGGGAGCCATGCTCATGCTCTCCATGCCGCCGGCGACCACCACCTCGGCATCACCGGTCTGGATGGCCTGGGCGGCCAGCATGACGGTTTTCAGGGCGGAGCCGCAGACTTTGTTTACGGTTATCGCTTCGGCCTCCCAGGGCAGGCCGGCCTTGACCGCCGCCTGCTTGGCCGGGTTCTGGCCGTAACCGCAGGGCAGCACCTGGCCCATGATAACCTCGTTTACCTCGGATTTATCGATGCCGGCCCGCCGGATGGCTTCCTGGATCACGATGGCGCCCAGGTCAGTGGCGCCGATGCCGGCCAGCGATCCGTTGAAACTGCCCAGCGGTGTTCGCACCGCGCTGACAATGACTGCTTCGTTCATAATTCTCTCCCGAACAAGTCGAATAAGGGTTCAAGGATTCGAGGGTTCCAGGGGTCAAGTGGCCGTTCTCGAATGTTAATTCTCAGACGTTCTCCTCGAATCCTTCAGGAAACTGTCTCAAAATTAGGATTTTGGTTCAAGGTCAAGGCGGATTCGCGTTTCAACCCGCAGGCATACTGGCGTATGTCGAGGAGTTGAAACGTGGATCCAACGCAGAGATTGGGCCAAAAGACTTTTTGAGTCAGTTTCTACATATTTCTCCGATACTGCCCCCCCACGTCGTAAAGCGCGCCGGTGATCTGCCCCAGGCTGCAGCACTTGACCGTTTCCATCAGCTCGGCAAAAATGTTCTCGCCGGAAAGGGCCGCTTTCTGGAGCCGTGCCAGGGCCTCGGTGGCCTGGTCGGCGTTGCGGGTCTGGAAGTCTTTCAGTCGGCTGAGCTGGGATTCCTTCTCCTCGGTGGTGGCCCGGGCCAGATCGACGCAGGAGGCCCCTTCCAGCAGATCGGCACCGTCGGCATGGGGATCCCTGAAGGTGTTGACGCCCACGATCGGGTATTCACCCGTGTGTTTGAGCATCTCGTAGTACATGGACTCGTCCTGGATCTTGCTGCGCTGGTAGCCGGTCTCCATGGCCCCCAACACGCCGCCGCGGGCGGTGATCTTGTCGTACTCCATGAGCACGGCTTCTTCCACCAGGTCGGTGAGATCGTCGACGACGAAGCTGCCCTGGTAGGGATTCTCGTTTTTGGCCAGCCCCCACTCCCGGTTGATGATCAGCTGAATGGCCAGGGCGCGGCGCACCGACTCTTCCGTGGGGGTGGTGATGGCCTCGTCGAAGGCATTGGTATGCAGGCTCTTGCAGTTGTCGTAAATGGCGCACAGGGCCTGCAGGGTGGTGCGGATATCATTGAGCTGAATATCCTGGCTGTGCAGGCTGCGCCCGGATGTCTGGATGTGGTATTTCAGCATCTGGCTGCGCACCGAAGCCCCGTATTTCTCCCGCAGGGCCACGGCCCAGATGCGGCGGGCCACCCGGCCGATGACCGTGTACTCGGGGTCCATGCCGTTGGAGAAGAAGAAAGAGAGGTTGGGCGCGAAGCTGTCCAGGGGCATGCCGCGGGACAGGTAGTACTCCAGGTAGGTGAAACCATTGGCCAGGGTGAAGGCCAACTGGGTAATCGGGTTGGCCCCGGCCTCGGCGATGTGGTAGCCGGAGATGGAGACCGAGTAGAAGTTGCGGACGTTGTTGTCGATGAAATACTGCTGGATATCCCCCATCATCTTCAGGGCGAAATCGATGGAGAAGATGCAGGTGTTCTGGCCCTGGTCCTCTTTGAGGATGTCCGCCTGCACGGTGCCGCGCACGTTCTCCAGCACCATGGCCTTGATCCGCTGGTATGTCTTCGGTTGACGGCTGCCGGCCGTTTTCCGCGGCATATTTGTCCACCTGCTGATCGATGGCCGTGTTCAGGAACATGGCCAGCATGATCGGTGCCGGACCGTTGATGGTCATGGAGACCGAGGTGCTGGGTGCGCACAGCTCGAAGCCGCCGTAGAGCACCTTCACGTCATCCAGGGTGCAGACGCTCACCCCGGCATTGCCCACCTTGCCGTAGATGTCCGGGCGGCGGTCCGGATCGTAGCCGTACAGGGTCACCGAGTCGAAAGCGGTGGAGAGGCGTTTGGCCTCGCTGTTGGACGACAGCAGCTTGAATCGCCGGTTGGTGCGCGCCGGGTCCCCTTCGCCGGCGAACATGCGCGTGGGATCTTCACCCATCCGCTTCATGGGAAACACCCCGGCGGTGAAGGGAAAGTAGCCGGGCAGGTTTTCGCGCCGCAGCCAGCTGTAGATTTCACCGGGATCCGTGAAACGCGGCAGGGAGATCTTGGGGATCTTCTGATGGGAGAGCGATTCGCTGTAAAGGGGCGCGCGGATTTCCCGGCCGCGGACCGTGTAGACCAGTTCGTCGCCGGAATAGGCCGCTTGGGTTGCCTCCCATCCTTTGACCAGTGTTTCCGCTTCGTCATCCAAGGCTTCGCGGGCCTTTTCGATTTCGCCCTTGAGCCGTTGCCAGCAGAACGGCGGTGTCCCCCTCCAGGCCTTCACCGGCCAGGGCACGCGCCGTCTCCTCCAGATGCCACACCCGCCGCATGGCCTCGGCCTGGCTTTGGGTTTCGCGATGGTAGGTTCTGACCGTTTCGGCAATTTCCGCCAGGTAGCGGGTACGCTCCGGCGGGATGATGATGGTCTTGGAGGTGGATTGCTTGGTGTCGGGCCGCGGCAGACTGGATTCGAAGACCACGCCGGTCTTCTCCCGGATGCCGTCCAGCAGGGCGTGGTAAAGGGCGGTGACGCCGTCGTCATTGAATTTGGAGGCAATGGTGCCGAACACCGGCATGTCGTCGGGCAGCCGGTCGAAGACATTGCGGTTGCGCTGCACCTGCTTGCGCACGTCGCGCACCGCATCCTCACCGCCGCGCTTTTCGAATTTGTTGACCACGACGATGTCGGCAAAGTCCAGCATGTCGATCTTCTCCAGCTGGGAGGCGGCGCCGAAGTCGCTGGTCATGACATACATGGACAGGTCCACCAGGTCGATGATGTGGGAATCCCCCTGGCCGATGCCGGCGGTTTCGGCGATGACCAGGTCGTATCCGGCCGCCTTGACCACATCCAGCACCTCTTCCAGGGCATCGGGAATCTCCGTGTGGGAACGCCGTGTGGCGATGGAACGCATGTAGATCCGGGGGCTGTTGATGGCATTCATGCGGATGCGGTCGCCCAGCAGGGCGCCGCCGGTCTTTCTGCGGGACGGGTCGGCACTGATAATGGCGATGCGGATCCCTTTCAGGTCATGAAGCATTCGCAGGATCAGCTCGTCGGTGAGGGAGGACTTGCCTGCACCGCCGGTGCCGGTGATGCCGATCACCGGCACCTTACGGTCGCCGATCCTTGCTTTTAGCTCCTGCCGGAACTTGGCCAGGTGGCCGTTTTCCTTGGCCTTGGCCTGCTCCAGGGCCGTGATCAGGTTGGCCGTGAGCAGCTTGTTGTCGGCGTCCAGACCGGACAGATCCAGGTTGGCGCCATCGACACGGGAGTAGTCCATGAGCTGGACCATGTGGTTGATGATCCCCTGAAGTCCCATGCGGGTTCCGTCTTCCGGCGTGTAGATTTTGGTCACCCCGTAAGCTTCCAGCTCCTTGATCTCTTCGGGAACGATGACGCCGCCGCCGCCGCCGAACACCTTGATGTGTCCGGCACCACCGTCTTTGAGCAGGTCCACCATGTATTTAAAAAACTCCAGGTGACCGCCCTGGTAGCTCGAAATGGCAATGCCCTGGGCGTCCTCTTCGATGGCGGCGTCGACGATTTCCTTCACCGATCGGTTGTGGCCCAGATGAATCACCTCGACACCGGTGCTCTGCAGAATGCGTCTGAAAATATTGATCGAGGCATCGTGGCCGTCGAAAAGGGACGTCGCCGTGACGACCCGGACGTTGTTCCTGGGCCGGTATACCTGGATGTCATCGTTCATGCGTCCTCCTTTAATTTGCCACTATTTCAGCTTGCCGATCAACGCACTGGCGATGGTGTTTTTCTGGATCTCCTTGGTGCCCTCGTAGATTTCGGTGATCTTGGCATCGCGATAGAAGCGCTCCACCTCGTACTCGGTCATGTAACCGTATCCGCCAAGCAGCTGGATGGCCTCGTCGGCCACTTCCACGGCGGTGCGGGCGGCATACATTTTGGCCATGGAGGTGAGCTTGGGATCGATTCGACCCTGGTCGAAGTTCCAGGCGGCCTTGTAGGTGATCAGGCGGGCCAGCTCGATCTTGGTGGCCATGTCGGCCAGCTTGTGCTGGGTGACCTGGAACTGGGCGATTTTCTTGCCGAACTGCTCACGCTGCTTGACGTAGGCCAGGGCCCGGTCAAAGGCGCCCTGGGCGGTGCCCAGCGCCTGGGCGGCGATCTGGATGCGGCTCTCGTCGAAAAAGTGCAGCACGTGGTAAAAGCCCTTGTTCTCCTCACCGATGAGGTTGGTCAGGGGCACGCGCACGTCCTTTAATATCACTTCGGCGGTGGCCATCATGCGGATGCCCATCTTTTCACCCACGTCGGCGGTGGAGAGTCCGGGCCGATCCGCTTCCACCAGGATCAGGCTCTGGCCGCGGTAGCCGGGTTTGGCGTCGGGGTCGGTCTGGCACAGCACGCTGTAGAAGCCGGCCAGCCCGCCATTGGTGATGAAGGTCTTGCCGCCGTTGACCACCCATTCGTCGCCGTCTTTGACAGCGGTCGTGTTCATGAAGGTGATGTCCGAACCGTGGTCCGGTTCGGTGAAGGCGCCGGCGGAGAGCATTTCACCCTCGGCCACGGCGGGCAGGTACTTTTCTTTCTGTTCATCGGAGCCGTAGTGCATGATCAGTTCCGAGGCGAACGGCGCCAGGGCGATGGCGCTGCCGATGGTGGAGTCGCCGCGGCACAGTTCTTCGATGACGAGAATGTCCTCCAGCGAACCGAGTCCCTGGCCTGAATATTTTTCCGGGAAATGAACCCCGAGCAGTCCCAGGTCGCAGGCTTTTTTCCAGATTTTGCGCGGAAATTCATGCTTTTTTTCCAGCTCGAAGGCCAACTCCTTGTCAAACTCGCCCTTGACGAAATCCCTGACCGCTTTTTGAATGTCCTTCTGGGTTTTGTTGAGCTCAAATTCCATTCCATCCCTCCTGCATTAATTAGTAATGGTCATGTCCTACTTGAATCCTCGACCCCTCGACCCCTTGAACCCTCGTTTCACATCGCATTCTCACGACACATGCCCATGATGCTGCGGGTCTGAAAATCGATATACTCGTCGATGCCATAATGGTTGGCCAGAAACCAGCGACGGAACGTCCACATGTGTCCCAACACCGAGATATTATGGGCCACCAGGTCCAGCCGTCGCGGGGAGATGCGGGGAAGGTCCCCCGACGCCGTCAGTCGGGCCAGCACCCCGGTGAAGATACCGGTGATGCGGATTTCATTTTCCAGCACCACCCGCTGCCACTTGCCTGGCAGCGATTGCGTTTCCTGATAGATCAGCAAAATGTGGTCGTTCATGCGATGGCAGACCATGAAGTATTCGCGGATCACCTCGGCCAAAGGATTCTTGCCCTTCTTGGCCCGGTTCAGCGCTTCGGCCACCCCCTGCTCGATCTCCGCATGGATCGCATCGCAGACCAGGTAGAGTACATCCTCCTTGGTGGCAATGTATTCGTAAAGTGAACCGATGGAGATGCCCGCCGCCTGGGCAATCTGGCGGGTGGTGGTCTTGTGGAATCCGTATTCGATAAACAGGTTCACCGCCGCATCCACGATCTGTCGCCGGCGCTGTGTCACCAATGCCTGGTTTTTGACCTGGGTTGGGATTCCGTTATTTTCGTGTTTTTTCTGATTCTTGTTCAACATTTTGAAAAAACGACTCAATTTGTGTTTGTAATAATAATTCCGAGCGAACGCTCAGTCATATTTTTTGTTTTTAGTTCAGCCCGGTCGGTTTTGTCAATACAAAATATGCCATGGGCAAAATGGTTTTTCCGGGGGTTTCACCGGGAAAAATCACAAGCCGCACTTGACAAGATGTAACAGTTGATACAATCTTCAGGTAACAATTGATATTGAGGTTTCAATGACGGCGCAAAAAAGAAAAAAATGGTTGCTGTTGATTCACCAAATCCCCCCCAAGCCAAACGCCCTCAGGGTTAAAATATGGCGGCGATTACAACAGGTGGGGGCCGTTGCCATCAAACAGTCGGTATACGTCATGCCATTTTCAGAGCAGTCACAGGAGGATTTGAGCTGGACCCTCAAGGAGATCGTTGCCGGCGGAGGTGACGGTTCGATCGGCAACGTGCGCTTTGTGGAGGGGCTGACCGATGAGCAGGTCATTGCCCTGTTTCAGACGGCACGCAAGTCGGATTATCAAAAGATCATCCAGGATGCGAACACCCTGCTCACGGACTGGTCAACTGGAGAGAGTGATCCCCAGGACCCGACGGTCAAAGCAGCGGCTCACGTATCCAGGCTACAGCGTCGTTTCGATGAGGTGGCGGCCATCGATTTCTTCCAGGCCCCGGAGCGGGGGACTGCTGAAATATTAATCCAGGACCTGACGGCACGCCTGTCCGGGCAGTCGTCCAATGAAAGTGCCGCCATGCACACACTCGACGGCCTGCGAGGCAAAACCTGGGTGACGCGTATGAACCTGTTTGTGGACCGTATCGCCTGCGGTTGGCTGATCCGGCGGTTTGTGGACCCGTCGGCTGTTTTCAAATTCGTCGATGCAGAACCGTATACCCCCACACCTGACCAGATCCGCTTCGATATGTTCGACGGCGAGTACACCCACGAGGGAGATCGGTGCACCTTTGAGGTGATGATCCAGCGCTTTGGGTTCCAGGACCGGGGGCTTGTCCCTCTGGCCGAAGTGATTCACGACATCGACCTGAAGGACACCCGATTCGATCGTGCCGAAACTGCCGGGTTTAACGCCCTGCTGACTGGCCTGGCGGCCTCCCAACCGGATGATGACCAGCGCATGATGCTGGGGTTTCAGCTGATTGAAAATTTGTATGCCTATTTCCAGAGGCTAAAGGGAAAGCAGACATCCTGAAGCTCATAAAGGAAACCCGCCATGGCCATTCGTGAACGCATAACGGGAGGCGCAGCCGGAATCTCCGGTTTTCTCGCCCTGCAGCGCAGCACCGTCGGCGTGCTGGCCATGGTGGTATTGGTGGGCATGGGCGAGCGCATGGCCGAGCGCTTCCTGCCCATATACATGCTGGCCCTGGGCGGTGGCGTGCTGGCCATCGGTCTTCTTCAGGCCATGGACAACCTGCTTTCGGCCCTCTACTCATTTCCCGGCGGCTACCTGTCCGACCGCCTGGGTACCAAGCGTTCGCTGCTGATCTTCAACCTGGTGGCCATGGCCGGGTTCGCCCTGGCGATCATGGTCCCGGCCTGGCAGGCGGTACTGGTCGGGGCGGTGCTTTTCATCTCATGGTCGGCCATATCGCTGCCGGCCACCTTGAGTCTGATTTACAAGGTCCTGCCGACCAACAAACGCACCATGGGGGTCACCATGCATTCGCTCGTGCGCCGCATTCCCATGGCGCTCGGCCCCCTCCTCGGCGGATTGTTCATCGGCATATGGGGAGAGCGTGACGGTGTCCGCCTCGCCTTCGGCGTGGCCCTGATCATGTCCATCGTGGCGCTGCTCCTGCAGCAGCGCATGATCGAAGACGATACGCCGGATGCACAGTCTTCAGGCGATGCCTGCAGCCTGACGCCGGAGAAAAATCCGTTGAAACTGTTTCGGCTGATGAACCCGTCCATGAAAGGGTTGCTGGCCACCGATATTCTCATCCGGTTTTGCGAGCAGATCCCTTACGCCTTCGTGGTCGTCTGGAGCATGAAGGTGATCACAGCACCGGTATCGGCCATGCAGTTCGGTCTGCTGACGACCATCGAAATGGCAACGGCGGTTCTGGTTTACATCCCGGTGGCCTACCTGGCCGACCGCAGCACCAAAAAGCCCTTCGTGCTGGTCACCTTTGTCTTTTTCACCCTGTTTCCGCTGGTGCTTCTTTATAGTCGCTCTTTCGAATGGCTGCTCGTGGCGTTTATCCTGAGGGGGCTCAAGGAGTTCGGTGAGCCCACGCGCAAGTCCCTGATCATGGATCTTTCCCCGGACAGCTGCAAGGCCGGGATGTTCGGTCTCTATTATCTGATCCGGGATGTATTCGTCGCTTTCGCCGCATTAGGCGGAGCGTTTTTATGGCAAATCAGCCCGCAGACGAACCTGCTTACGGCATTCGTTTTCGGGATCATCGGTACCCTGGGATTTGCGATTTTCGGTCGCGATATCCGGGTGCCCGTATATAGTAAGGAGGCCCACCATGACACATCACAATGAAACCAATCCACCCAACACGCAGAATCGGAAACGGGTATTCGTGAAACATGCCCAGGTGCTTGCGGATGGAAAGCGCCAATCCTTGTCGGAAAAAGAAAAGGCGTTTGAGAAAACCTGCGAGGACAGGGGCGTGTGGCTGGAGCTCTTTTGCCCTGATGACGCCTGCTTCACCGAAGCGGAGCGCGTCAGGATCCCTGTTTTCTGCGAAGATCCGAAGGCGAAGAAGAGCCTCTGGCTTGACCTATTTTGCCCCGATGACAGCTGCGAGGTCGTTCAATCAACAAAGCTCCCGTAACCTGAAACCGGTTGGCCGGAAAAATCGTCACTCCGGCCAACCGCAATATCCACGAATCGATGGTTGGCAGAATAATCTGCAATGGTCAGACGCCCGCGATCGGTCAATGCCAAGGAGAATGCATGACAACACAATCGATTCCAGAACCTTCCAAACCGGTTTCTTTCAAGGAAGCCTTAACCTTCTGGGCCAAGCTGGGCTTTATCAGCTTCGGCGGGCCGGCCGGCCAGATCGCCATCATGCACCAGGAGGTGGTGGAACGGCGGAAGTGGATCGGTGAAAACCAGTTTCTGCGGGCGCTCAATTTCTGCATGCTTCTGCCCGGACCCGAGGCCCAGCAGTTGGCCACCTATATCGGCTGGCGGCTGCACGGAACGCTGGGCGGCATCGTCGCCGGTGCGCTTTTCGTGATCCCTTCGATTTTTGTCATGCTGCTGCTGAGCTACCTGGCCGTGGCCCACATCGATATTCCGGCGGTGGCCGCCGCCTTTTACGGCATCCAGCCGGTGGTGGTGGCGGTTGTGATCGAGGCGGTGCTGCGCATCGGCAAGAAGGCACTCAAGCATCGCCTGCTCTATCTCTTTGCCGCCCTGGCCTTCATCGCCATTTTCTTCTTAAAAGTCCCCTTTCCCTTGATTGTGGCCGGGGCGGCGGCAGGCGGGCTGATCCTTCAGCGCGGGTTGCCGCAGGTATTCTGCAAAGGCACCTTTGATGTCCAGACCCGCGAATGCATAGTCGAAGCTGAAACAGTCAACGGCCAAAAAAACATCGCGCCCTCTTTCGTCCATGTCATGCAAGTCTTTTGCATCTGCTTCGGACTGTGGGCCCTGGTGGTGGGCAGCCTGTGGGGATTGCGCGGACTCGAGGACACCTTGACCCGGATCGCCTTTTTTTTCACCAAGGCCGCCTTCGTCACCTTCGGTGGCGCCTATGCCGTGCTGGCCTACATCACCGATTTCGCCGTGGGCAACAGCTGGCTCAGCACCGAGCAGATGCTCATCGGCCTCGGCCTGGCCGAATCGACCCCCGGTCCGCTGATCATGGTGACCCAGTACGTGGGATTCGTGGGAGCCTGGAACCTGCCCGGGGATCTCACCCCGCTGACCGCCGGCATTCTCGGCGCCCTGATCACCACCTACGTCACCTTTCTGCCCTGCTTTTTTTTCATATTTGCCGGCGCCCCCTTCATCGAGGCCATGGCCGGCAACCCGCGCATCCAGGCCGCGCTTACCGGCGTCACCGCCGCCGTGGTGGGCGTGATCCTGAACCTGGCCGTCTGGTTCGGCTACAAAGTGATCCTGCCCGAGGCCGGAATTGACGGGTTTGCCCTGGTTGCGGCCGTTGTCTCGCTGGTGCTGCTTCAGAAATTCCATTTTCCCATTCAGTACCTGGTGCCCATCGGGGCGGCGGCAGGTGTGGTCTGGCGGATGGTGGGTTAACCATCCAACGAACAGGAGAAATACGCATCATGAAATCCATCGACATCCAAACCTTGAATAAACTGCTCGGCGCCGGTGATGCGCCTGTACTGCTCGATGTGCGCCGCAGGGCGGACTACACGGCCAACCCGCAGACGATCGCGGGCGCCAGGTGGTGCGATCCCGAAAACATCGACGGCTGGATCAAGGATCTTCCTTCGGGCCGCCCCATCGTTCTCTATTGCGTCAAGGGCGGATTGGTCAGCCAATCGGCGGTTGACCGGTTGTGCAGGGAGGGCCTCGATGCGGTATGGGTGGATGGCGGGCTCAAGGCCTGGATTGAAAGCGGTCAATCCGTTCAGGCCGTCCGACCAAAGCCCTATACGATTCAACCCGATGACGTCGACATGCTGCGAAGGGCCGGTGTCTCGGAGGAAGATATCGACCACAGTGTCAAGGTGGCTGAAAAGGCCCTGGAGATCGCAGCCCGAACCCGCGCAGACCTGGATATGGAGCTGGTCGGGCGCGGCGCCCTTTTCCACGACCTGGGCAAGGCCAAAACCCACGCCATCGAACACGGCCGCCTGGGCGCACAGATGGGTGCAGGCCTGGGTCTTCCCGCTGCCGTCACAGCGGTGATGGAAAAACATATCCGCGGCGGACTCAGCTCCGAAGAGGCGGTCGAGTTGGGACTGCCGGTCAAAGATTACACCTTAAGGACCCTGGAGGAGCGCATCATCATCTACGCCGACCGCCTGGTGGATATCATCACGGACGGAATCGTGGCGATTCAAACGGAAAAAGAAGCCGAACATCGTTTCGAGGAAATCCTGCAGACCATTCCCAAGTATGGGAAGAACGATCGGACGCTGGTGAGGTACCTGGGCTACCATCGGGAAATCCAAGGCCTGTTGAAAATGTGATGCACCAGGCGTGGAATACTCAGGCATACCGGCGCCGCTCCAGCTCGCTGATCGACCAGATGCTGCCGGACCGTCCAAGCCTCCTCAACGTTTGAAAGCCATGAGACGGTGAAAAATACCTTTGACGGTCGGCGTGAGACGCGCGCGATTGTATGCGTCGCCGCATTGGCGAATCGCTTCGGCCATGGTCGGATAAGGGTGGATCACATTGGCCAGCTTGCCAAGCCCCATGCCGCCCTGCATCGCCACGGTGATCTCGCTGATCATATCGCCGGCATGGCTGCCGACAATCGTTGCCCCCAGGATCTGGTCGGTGCCCTTCTTGACATGAACCTTCACAAAACCGTCGGTCTCGCCATCGACAATGCCCCGGTCGACATCGGCGAACTCCCGCGTGAAGGTGGAAAATGCGATGTTACGCTGGTGTTGTGTTCATCCAGCGGTGCAATGCCGCACGCCTCCAGGTTCTCCTGGGCCATTCCAGCCAAATCCGGATCGCGTTCCGGGACAGACGGCTGAAGCGAAATGTCCGGGTCGCCAGCCGTCGTGAGCGGCGCGATGAAATCCGCCCATCTGACGGCGCTGCCATCGGGTTTGCGTGCCACCTTACCGTGGTCCTCATCCGAGGAGAAGCGGTAGAACAGATATTTATTCTCGAAGGGGTGTGCCTGCTGGACGTGATGAAACACACCGGCATTGAGCATCATGTTTCCGATACGCAAAGCATCGGCTTCGTCACTGGCAATCTCTTCTCTCATAAACGTTTCGACCGCCTCGCTGCCCACAAAACACATCGCGTACGTTTTCGGTGGGATGCCATACGTCCGATCCCGAATATCGAGGAGACCTTTCACATTCCGGGTCAGTGCTTCAAGCCCCTCTATGTCAAAAGAGGCGTCTTTGTCATTCTGTGCTTCATCGTCCATGGTTTTCTCCCTTCCTAACCGCCGGTGGCAAATCCGGGGTACAGCGTCATGCCGCCATCCACAAACAGGCTGATGCCATTGATATAGTCGGCCTGATCGGAGGCCAGCCACACGGCGGCCCGCCCGATGTCTTCGGGTTCGCCGATGCGCTTGTAGGGCACCAGCGTCATCAGTGCCGCATAGGCCTCGGGGGTCTGCCAGGCATCGGTGTTGATCGGCGTGCGAATCGCGCCCGGGGCAATGCTGTTGACCCGGATGCGATAGGGCGCAACCTCCTGGGCGATGCTTTTCATCATGAGCATCACCCCGCCCTTGCTGGCGGCATAGTTTACATGGCCGGCCCACGGAATGACCTCATGCACCGAACTCATGCAGATGATTTTTCCGGCCGCGCAGGAAATTTCAGGCACCACGCCGCGGCGCTTGAATTCTCGCACCGCTTCTCGGGCACACAGAAACTGGCCCGTCAGGTTCACATTGATGACCCGATTCCACTCGGCCAGGGTCATCCGATCAAAAGGGGCATCCTGCTGCAGGCCGGCGTTGTTGATCAGGATGTCGATGGTGCCAAACTCGGCTTTCATTTTCTCAAACATGGCCGACACCTGATCTTCCCGTGAGACGTCGGCCCGGTATGCCAATGCGCGGCTACCGCACGATTCGATGGCGGCGACCACCTCCCGGGCCTGCTCCGCGCCGCGTACATAGTTGACCACCACGTCGGCCCCGGCATGACCCAGCGCGATGGCGACAGCCTTGCCGATACCCGAGCTGCCGCCGGTAACCAGTGCTTTTTGTCCCTTCAAAATCTTCTCTATCGGGCACTGCGGCATAACAACCTTTGGAAATTTTTCCTCTTTCACTGTGTTCTCTCCGTTATAGAAACCAAAGATAAATTCCAATCGCCAAAAACCAAATTGCAAATAAATCACAAAGACCAAATTCAAAATAACCAACAAGGTATTCTGTCGATTTATTATCTGGCAGAGCGAAGCGATCACATCGTTCGATGTTCAATACCGTTTCACGCTGTCGCTCCATATTTGCTGTTGGTTCCTATCTGGTTTGAGATTTGGATGTTGTAATTTTGAATTTATTTGAGATTTGTCATTTGTAGTTTGTCATTTAATATGTTGGTGCTTGCAGTTGGTCATTTCTGATTTGTCCAGGTTACGACTTATCCTGCCATCCGCCCGACTGCTGAATCAGTTTGGCCACCAGCCCCGTCCAGCCGGTCTGGTGGCTGGCGCCCAGCCCGGCGCCGTTGTCACCGTGAAAGTACTCATGAAACAATACGTGATCCCGCCAGTGAGGGTCATCCTGAAAGCGGCGCTGGCCCCCGTAAATCGGGCGCCGGCCGTCGCCGTTGCGCAGGAACAATTTGATCAGGCGCCGGGACAGTTCCGTGGCCACCTCACCGAGAGTCATCGTGTGCCCTGATCCGGTGGGACATTCCACCTTAAGCGAATCCCCGTAATAGTGATGGTATTTCTGCAGCGATTCGATCAACAGGTAATTGATGGGAAACCAGATGGGCCCGCGCCAGTTGGAATTGCCGCCGAACAGCCCGCTCTGCGATTCAGCCGGCTGGTAATCGATGGTATGGGACACGCCGTCCACGGTGAATGTATAGGGCCGGTCCTGGTGAAATTTGGAAACCGAGCGGATACCGTATGGGGATAAAAATTCCTCTTCATCCAGCATTGGCCCCAACACCTTCACCAGGCGTTCCCGATTGACGATGGACAGCAACCGCCGCGAGTTTTCTCCCGGATCTTTCACACAGGCGACATTGCCGCTGTCGCGCAGGTAAACCCGGTTTTCGAAAAACCAGTTCAGCCTGCGTTTAAAGACCGGCAGACGCTCGATCAGATCATACTCGAGGGTCTCGACGGCCAGAAGCGGCATCAGGCCCACCAGTGACCGGACCTTGAGGGGGACGAAGCTGCCGTCCGGCAGATGCAGGGTGTCGTAGAAAAAGCCGTCTTCTTCATCCCACAGGCTCAAGCCGCCCCGGTAGTCACCGGTCATGGCCCGGGCGATGCGCAGGAAATGCTCGAAGAATTTGCCGGCCGTATCCTGATAAACCGGATCGTCCGTGGCCAGTTCAAGAGCTATCTTGAGAAGCTCCAAACAGTAAAATCCCATCCAGGCCGTGCCGTCGGATTGATCGATGTGACCGCCGGTGGGCAAAGGGGCGCTGCGGTCGAATACACTGATGTTATCCAGCCCCAGAAAACCGCCCTGGAACACATTGCGACCTTCTCCGTCCTTTTTGTTGACCCACCAGGTAAAATTTATCAACAGCTTGTGAAACATGCCTTCCAAGAACTGCGTATCGGCCCGCCCCTGTTGTTTGGCGTCGATCTTATAAACCCGCCAGGCCGCCCAGGCGTGTACCGGCGGATTGACGTCGCCCAGTTTCCATTCATAGGCCGGCAGTGCCCCGTTGGGATGCATGTACCATTCACGGGCCATCAGTGTCAGCTGGCGTTTGGCAAAGGCCGCATCCACCAACGCCAGGGGGATGACGTGAAAGGCCAGATCCCAGGCCGCATACCAGGGGTACTCCCACTTGTCTGGCATGGAGATGATATCGAAATTGTTGAGGTGTTCCCATTCATGATTGCGACCACTGGCCCGGGATGGGGGTACCTCGGGTTGGGCCGGGTCGCCTTTGAGCCATTGCTCCACATTGTAGTAAAAAAACTGCTTGGTCCAGATCATGCCGGCCAGGGCCTGACGCTGGATCTGTTTTTCATCGGAGCTGATATCGGTGCGTTGGACGGCTGCGTAGAATGCATCGGCTTCGGCTGCACGCCGCTCAACCGTGTTATTAAAATCGTCGAAAGGGGTATTCGATGCATCGGCGGAGAGGCGCAGCCGCAGCGTGAACGATCCATGGGCGGGAACCTGACAGCGATACCAGGCGGCCGCCTTGGTGCCCTCCCCGACCGGATTGACGGCATCGGGTTCGCCATCGACTACATGGCGATGAAAGGCGTCCTTGACATAGGGACGCTCGTTGGGCTGGCCAAACAGCCGCTGGGTATTGGTGTCGTTGTCGGTGAAGAGCAGTTGAGGCTGGGCCTTGCCATCCAGCCTGTCGGCATACAGAAAGTAGTCGCCGGCCGCCGGATGGGAAAGGTGTACGCACGGCCCGGCGTTGGTTCCGTTGACCTGCCTGAGCACCGGCCGGCCCGGAACATCGCCCATGGGGCCGGCCTCGTATCCCGAGCTCCAGGTGTTGCGAAACCAGACCGTGGGCAGCAGATCCAGGGGGGCTGACTCGGGACCACGGTTGTGGACGGTGATGGAGACCAGCATGTCGTCGGTGTCCGCCTTGGCATATTCCACAAAAACATCGAAATAGCGCTGGTCATGGAAAATACCCGTGTCCGACAGTTCATATTCGAAGTCGTTGAATCCCCGGCGACCGTTTTTGGCCACCAGATCCGCGTATGGAAAGGCCGCGTGGGGATATTTATAGAGCATCTTCAGGTAGCTGTGTGTCGGCGTGGCGTCCAGGTAGAAGTAGTATTCCTTGACATCTTCGCCGTGGTTGCCCTGTGAGCCGGTCAGGCCGAAGAGACGCTCTTTTAAAATCGGGTCGTTGTGATTCCACAGCGAAAGGGCCAAGCAGACATACTGGTGGCGGTCACAGATCCCGGCAATGCCGTCCTCCCCCCAGCGGTAGGCCCGGCTGCGGGCGTGGTCGTGGGGAAAGTACTCCCAGGCACTGCCATCGGTGCTGTAGTCCTCCCGTACGGTGCCCCAGGCGCGCTCGCTCACGTAAGGCCCCCATTTTTTCCAGTTGGCTTTTCGGTCCAGATGATCCTGAAGCCGCTGGTGCTCGGCGGTAGTCTTCATGTTTACGCTCCTAAACATCGTAGGTTGACGACGCGGTGCCTCCCCCATGGCCCGTCCAATTGGTGTGGAAGAACTCACCCCTGGGCCGGTCGATTCTCTCGTAGGTATGCGCGCCGAAATAATCGCGCTGGGCCTGCAGCAGGTTGGCGGGAAGACTTGCCGAACGGTACCCGTCAAAATAGGCCAGCGCCGCGCTGATCGCCGGTACGGGCATACCCAGCCGCACTGCCGTGGCGACCACCCGCCGCCAGCCCTTCTGAGCCGTCTCCACAGCCTGTTTGAAAAACGGGTCCAGCAGCAGATTGATCAGATCGGCATCGGCGTCGAAGGCATGCTTGATTTTTCCGAGAAAGGCCGAACGAATGATGCAGCCCCCCCGCCACATCAGTGCGATGCCGCCGTAGTTGAGGCGCCAGCCCTGTTGTACCGCCACCTCACGCATCAACTGATACCCCTGGGCATAAGATACGATCTTGGATGCATAAAGCGCCTGTTCGAGATCGTCGATCATGGCCGCCGTATCGCCGTTGAAGGTCTCCTGAGGTCCGGTGAGCAGCTGTGCAGCCGCGACGCGCTCGTCTTTGAGTGCCGACAGGCAACGCGCAAATACGGCCTCTGAGATCAGGGTCAATGGCTGACCGACGTCCAGTGCGGATGTCACTGTCCACTTGCCGGTGCCTTTCTGGCCGGCCGTGTCGAGAATCCGGTCGAGCACCGCTTCTCCCTGCTCATCTTTGAATCCGAGAATGTCACGGGTGATTTCAATCAGGTAGGAGTCGAGTGCGCCCTTGTTCCATCGGGCGAACACATCGCGCATCTGCTCATTGGAGAGCCCGATGCCCGCTTTCATCATCTGGTAGGTTTCACCGATCAACTGCATGTCGCCGTATTCGATGCCGTTGTGCACCATTTTAACGAAGTGGCCCGCACCGCTTTCACCGACCCAGTCACAGCAGGGCTCGCCGTCGTCCGTGTAGGCGCAAATTTTCTGAAAGATCGGTTGGATCGATTCCCATGCGGCTGGTGAACCACCCGGCATGATGGACGGCCCCAGCAAGGCGCCTTCTTCACCGCCCGAAACCCCGGCGCCGACATAGAGCAACCCTCTTTGCTCGGCCTTCGCCACGCGGCGCACGGTGTCGGGAAAATGCGAATTGCCGCCGTCGATAATGATGTCGCCCGCCTCGAGGCATGGAATCACCGATTCAATGAATGAATCGACGGCACGGCCCGCCTTGATCATGCACATCACCTTGCGCGGTCTTTTCAAGGACCCGACGAGTGCTTCGATGCTGTGGCAGCCGATGATGTTTTTCCCGGCCGCGCGGCCGTTGATAAAATCATCCACCTTGCTCGTGGTCCGGTTGAAACAGGCCACTGTAAACCCTTTGCTCTCCATGTTCAGGATCAGGTTCTCACCCATCACCGCCAGTCCGACCACGGCAATATCGGCGTCAGTTTTCATGTCCTTTCCTTTCATTTCTCTGCAGCGGCTTGATGTTGCCCGAAAAGCCGGACCCCCTATTCGTTGCCTGATCCGGCCAACCGGTCTTTTTTCTCTTCAAGGCTCCTCATCAGGTTCTCGAAGGGTTTGGCAAAGGCGGCAACACCCGCATCCAACAGCTGTTTGGTAATCGTCTCTAAACTGATGCCAATGTCGGCAAGCGCGGATATGCGACTGCGGGCCGCTGCCACGTCTTTGTCGATGGTTACGCTTGCCCGTCCATGGTCGATGAAGGCCTTCAGCGTCGCCGGCGGCAGCGTGTTGACCGTGTCCGGTCCGATGAGGCTGTCCACATAAAGCGTATCGGCGTACGCGGGGTTCTTGGTTCCGGTGCTGGCCCACAGCGGCCGCTGGATGCGGGCACCCGCGGCCGCCAATCTATCCCAGTGGTCGCCGGCGAAAATCTCCCTGAAACGGGCGTAGGCCAGCCGTGCGTTGTCTATGGCCGTGGTGCCTTGTAGATCGCTGCGACCGATTTTTTCCAGGGCGGCATCCACGGCCGTATCCACCCGGCTGATGAAAAACGATGCCACCGATGCGGTTTGGCCGAGTGCGCGGCCGGTTTTCTGCAGTTTTTCCAGCCCGTTGATGTAGGCCCCGGCCGCGGCCTCGTACTGCGCCAGCGAGAAGATCAAGGTGACATTCACATTGATCCCGTCAGCAATGACGCTTTCGATGGCAGGGATGCCCGCCGGGGTTGCCGGAATCTTGATCATCAGGTTGGTACGATCCGTCGCGGCGAAAAGCCGTCTGGCATCGGCAACCGTGCCGGCGGTGTCGTGGGCCAGGGCGGGGCTGACCTCGAGGCTCACATACCCGTCGCGGCCGTCTGTTCGGTCATATAGCGGACGCAGCAGGTCAGCTGCCTGCCGAATATCTTCAATGGCGAGGGCTTCGCAGATATTGTTAACGGATTTATTCTCACCTGCGAGCCTCCGGATATCTTCGTCATAGTCATCGCTGTTCGCGATGGCTTTTTTCGAAGATTGCCGGGTTGGATGTGACGCCCCGCACGCCTTGATCGATTAACGCCTGCAGGTCTCCTGCCCGGGTAAAAGAGCGGCGGATATAGTCAAGCCAAACGGCTTGTCCGAGTTCGGTGAGTTGGTTGAGTGTGGTCATGGCAACGTCCTTTATGCATATGGCGCGCCTGGCACGCCTGGTTAGTTAGGCCCTAACTGCACGGCAATCCGCAACAGCCCATCCGCCACGCATGGCCACCTTTGGCCAGCAACGCATCGGCGGCATCCGGCCCCCAGCCGTTCATGGGGTACGTGTACAGGGGCGCTGCCGGCGAATCGGATTCCCACCCGGAAAGAATCGGGTCGATCAGTCGCCAGGCGGCCTCGATGCCGTCGTTGCGGGTAAACAGGGAGGCATCACCTTTCAGTGCGTCCAAGAGGAGCCGTTCGTAAGCGTCAGGTAAGGCGACGTCGGGAAAAGCCTCGAGATACGAGTGGCTCATGTTGACCGAGCGGGACTCGGATACCGTATCCGGCACTTTTGTCTCGAACTGCAGATGGATGCCTTCGTCCGGTTGAATGCAGATGGAGAGGAAGTTCGGCGTGAAGTGCGCGTTGCGGCCCAGGTGGAAAATGACGTCCGGCGGCGGTTGAAATTCGACGATGATGGTGCTGCTCTTGGAAGGCATCGCTTTTCCGGATCGCAGGTAGAAAGGAACGCCCTGCCACCGCCAATTGTCGATAAAGAGCTTCAGTGCGGCAAACGTCGGTGTCTGGGAGTCCGGGGCCACGCCGGAGCTGGACCGGTAGCCCTCGTACTGGGCGCGCACGGTGTCGTGCAGCGCAATGGGGCGGACCGTTCCGAGAACCTTGGCCCTTTCATTGCGAATCGCATCGGCGTCCAAAGAGGCCGGCGGTTCCATGGTGGTCAGCGACAACAATTGCATCAGGTGGTTCTGGAACATGTCCCGCAGCACACCGGCGTGGTCATAGTAGCCGCCGCGTCGACCCACATCTACGCTTTCGGCCACCGTGATCTGAACGTTGGCCACGTATCGCCGATTCCAGACCGGCTCGAAAAGTGTGTTGGCAAAACGCAGAAAAATGATGTTCTGGGCCGTCTCCTTGCCCAGGTAATGATCGATGCGGTAGACCTGATGCTCGGCAAAGGCTGCATGGACCTGTCGATTCAACGCTCTGGCGGAGGCCAGATCACGGCCGAACGGTTTTTCAATGATGATCCTGCGCCGTCCGCTTTGCTCAGCACTCATGCCGGCCGCAGCCAGATGGTCGCATGCCGGACCATAAAAATCAGGCGCCGTGGCGAGATAGTACAGACGATCGGCCGGTTGGTGTTCCATCTTATCGAGAGTTGATTGAAGTTTCTCGTAGTCCGCGGTCGTGTCCAGGTCGCCTTGAAAATAGCTAATGTTCCGGGCGAATTCGTCCCAGACAGGCGCCTCGAAACCCGTGGCGTGTTTCTTCACGCCGCTGCCCAGGTGATCCCTGAACTGGTCGTCACGCCACTCACGGCGGGCGAATCCCACGATGCGCAGCCCGGCCGGAAGACGCTTTTTGATGAAGTTGTTGTAAAGCGCCGGTATCAGCTTGCGCCGGGTCAAGTCTCCCGATGCACCGAAAATAACGATGGTCGGGCGGGCGGCGTGTGAATCGAGAGAACTCATGAACCGATTTCCTTTTTGGCTGAATTTTTTTGTTGATCGCCGCTGAGGCCTGTCGTTTCCGGCCTGAATTTCTTCCTGAAAAGGGCAAGCAGCTTTTTCACGGTGATCGGGAAAAGACCGAGCACCACGAATGAGGCCAAAAGACCCGGCGACAGGATGCCGGACAGGGAATCGATCTTGGCCAGCTCCTTGCCGGCATTGACATAGACCACGGTCCCGGCCAACATGCCAATCTGCGACACCCAGAAAAAGGTGAACAGGCGCATGCGGGTCAGCCCCATGAGCAGGTTGATCACGAAAAAGGGGAAGATCGGCACCAGGCGAAGGGAAAAGAGATAAAAAGCGCCTTCCTTTTCGACGCCCTCGTTGATCGTCTTCAGTTTACCACCGAATTTGTTCTGGACCCATTCCCGCAGCAGAAATCGGGAGACCAGACAGGCCAGGGTGGCCCCGATGGTGCTGGCAAAGGAGACGACCACGGTTCCGACGGCCAGACCGAAAAGACCGCCGCCCGCCAGGGTCAGCACCGCGGCGCCGGGAAGGGACAGGGCCGTGACCGCGATATAGATCCCCATATAGGCGGCAATCACGAGAAAGCGGTGGGACAGGTAGAGCGCTCGAAATTTTTCCTGAGAGCCCTTGATGTAATCCAGTGTAAAATATTGTCCCAGATCGAAGTATCGAAAGGCCACAATACCCAGGGCGATCACCCCGACGATCACCACCTTGTTGATCACTTTTCCTTTCTTTTCCTGGGCCATCGTTGTTTATCCTTTTCGCAGCAATTGTTGTCCATGGAACGCCGCACCCCAGAGGCCGCTGTCCTGGTCGTCCATCAAAAAAACCGGCATCCGGGACAACATGTGACCCATTGTCGGAGAATCCAGGAATTCCTTACCGAAATTCTCATGGGTCAGCATCTCGGGTGTTCTGGCCGCTACCCCGCCGGCGATGTACAAACCGCCGCGGGCCAGCACCGCGAGGGCAAAATCCCGGCAGGTCCGACCGTAGAATTTAGCTGCCCAGGCCAGGGTCTCGGAATCATGAATGAGCCGTTCAGTGACTTCCTCAGGGGATAGATCCTCTCCGGTGAGAAACCAGTGGAGATAGCGCAGTCCGCGGCCGGAGACCACCAGATTGCCGGTGATATGGCGCTGACCGCTTTTTTCACGGTAAAACTGTTGAAAAGCCAACTCCCGTTTAGAGACAAAGGGGAAATAACCGTGTCCGCCTTCGGAAGGCAATGCCAGGAATTCTCCGCTGGGCAGCGGCACCAGGATTGCCTTGCCCAGGGCGGTGCCGGCACCGAGAACGCCGATGGTCCCGTTGGCAATGATTTCTCCGGGAAGGATAATGCGGGCTGATTGGCCCACCGGAGACCGGGAGGCATAGGCCTGGGCGACAAAGTCGTTTATCAGCGTCGCCTGTCGAAATATGTTTACCGCCGCGTCGCTGGCCAGATCGATATCCCAGTCGATATAGGGCGGGGCGCAGTAGGACGATTGTTCAACGGGTCCGGCAACCGCGATCACGGCAATGTCGGCCGCTTCGGCCGGCAGCGAAAAATCGGATGATCGCAACTGCTCGAGAAGCTGCGCAAAAGAATCGGCACTATCGGTGGGCAGCCATCGTGTGTCGACCAACGCCAGCATGGATTCCAAATCCGTCTGAAAATGGGCG
Source organism: uncultured delta proteobacterium (assembly GCA_963697225.1). Classification (GTDB taxonomy): domain Bacteria; phylum Desulfobacterota; class Desulfobacteria; order Desulfobacterales; family Desulfosarcinaceae; genus Desulfosarcina. The sequence goes on along the minus strand of CAVONM010000022.1, from coordinate 200,455 downwards.
AACCGACTGTTGGTCCCCCCGATGTCAGCGGCAAGTATCGTTTTCAGAGCCATTTTCTCATCGTATGCTTGGATTAATATTTCCTTTGGTGCGTCGCTCAGGTTTCCGCTGCCGCCGCCCGGTCGACAAACCACTGCAACTCACCGTTGGATGGGTTGACGCGTCGGGCCGGCAGTTCCGGCTGCAGCACCTGAGAATTGAGCACTTTCGACAATATATTCGCCTTGTCCGACCCGGCGGCCACGAATACCACATGGCGGGCATTGTTGATGACCGGCAGCGTCATCGTCATGCGAACCGGCGGCGGTTTGGGTGCGTCAACGACAGGAACCACCCAACGCTGGTTTTCGTTTAACGCCGGATGGCCGGGAAACAGGGAAGCGGTGTGGCCGTCTTCTCCCACGCCGAGCAGCATCAGGTCGAATCGCGGCAATCGGCCTGCTCCGGGCTGAAAGACTTCAGCCAGGGTCGATTCATAGGTTTGGGCAGTTTCGGAAGGACTGAGCGAAACGTCCGCGGCATGAATCTGATCGCCGGGGATGCCGACGCGGCTGAAAAACTGCCGCCGCGCGAGCCCGTAATTAGATTCGGGGCTGCTCCACGGCACCCACCGTTCGTCGACCCAGAAGACATGCCAGCCTGACCAGTTGACCGTGCCGCGCAGGGGATTTGAACCCAGGGACAAACTGATGATGTCCATGAGCGAACCGCCTGAAAGGGCCACGTAAAATCGACCTCGTTCGGCGGTGGCCCTCGCCGCCAGATGGACCACATGGGCCGACAAGGCTGCCGACAGCGCGTCGCGGTCGGCATACCTATTTACCTTGGGCCGACCGTCCATGTTCTGTCCAATCGAAGAAGGAAGCCGACTGGGTCGGCGCCGATGACAATGGCCTGCATTTGCTGATCCCTCTATGTATCGAAGTGTCACTATACGATCCTGAACCGCGATAGCGAGCTCAATCACCGCCGCTTGGGGCGGGGTTCGCGAGCGAACTGAAAATCGATTTTTTTATCCTTCCGGATTGAACCCTCACCGCGGCTTGCCTCGGTGAGGGTTCAATCCGGAAATGCCGATTGAATTGAGCTGCTGCCAGTGGGAAAGAAACCACCTGTCAGCTCTGGTGGTATGATGCTAAAAATATCAGTTGGCAGTGGACTGGATCAAATCAGGTCACTCGGCTTTGGCTGCTAGTAATCAAGATAAACGCTAACCGGGGGCTTCGCAAGTCGTTTGAATGGATCGAGCATGGTTTGCCGGTTAATTTGATTGAAAGTCATCTGTCACCTTGCCCAGATCGATCGGTATCCTCCTGTCGCCATTCAGTAAGACAATAGCTCACATGGTGAATTACTTATCAGGGCATACGATACCTCAGGCTTGCACCGCCGGGTGGAGAGCAACCCAGCATGGCTTCGACGATTCATGCGCAACGATCGATCATATCCGGCGCAGGAAAATTGATTTCAGAACGATCAGCCGAAGTCCAGTCCTATCGTTTAGCGCGACGGTTTAGGAAAGGATTCCGATCGGCCAAATCGCGAATCATGGCGAGGTGTAATTGGGTCGGGATGAAACAATGAATAGACCACCGGGATAAGGACCAGCGTGATCAGCGTCGATCCGGTGAGGCCGCCGACAACCGCCCGAGCCAGCGGCGCCTGGGCTTCTGATCCTTCGCCGATGCCCAGTGCCAGCGGCAGCAAACCGAGGATCGTGGTCAACGTCGTCATCAGAATCGGCCGCAATCGGCGTCGGCCGGCCTCGATCACGGCGTCGCGCGTGCGCATGCCGTCTCGAACCAATCGACCGGCCTGGTCCACCAGGAGGATTGCGTTGTTGACCACGATCCCACCCAGCATGACACAGCCGATGGTGGACTGCACATTCAGCGTCGTCTTGGTGATATACAGCGTCACCAGCACGCCGAACGCTGCCAGAGGAACGGAAAACATGACGACCAGCGGATCCCGAAGGGATTCATATTGGCAGGCCATCACCATGTACACGAGGACCAGCGCCAGCACCAGGGAGACCACCAGTTCCCTGAAGGCCTTTTGCTGTTCTTCGAAATTACCGGCAACTTTCAGGTCATAGCCGCCTGGCCGAGGTATTTGATCCAGCAAACCAAGCACATCGAAAGCCACCGAACCCAGATCACGCCCCGAGACGTTGGCGCTAACGGTCACCCGTCGCTGCTGGTCTTTGCGGTCGATCAGAACCGGACCGCGGCTGAGTTCGGACGTGACGACATTGCGCAAGGCCACTTTTTCGCCGGATGCAGTGGTCAGGGTAAGGTTGAGAATTTCGTCGATGGAACGCTTTTCGGCATCCTTGATCTGCACAAGAATGCGATAGGAATTGCCCGCCGTTCGATACTCACCGGCCTTGGAACCGGCCACAGCGGTTTGCAGGAGTTGGGTGACGTCGCGAACACTCAGGCCCAGATCGGCGACCTTGTCCCGGTTCACGCTGATTTCCTGCTGGGGGATCCCGGCTTCCATACTGGTCTCAACGTCCGTGATGCCCGGCACATCTTTAATTAACGCGACAACGGTGCGGGCGATCGCATCCAGCGTCGCCAGTTCGAACCCGCGAATCTCGACGGTCAGCCCCTCGTCACCGCCCAGGATTCTCTCCATGATTAACTGGTTCTGGGGTGCGCGAACACGGATTTCCATACCGGGAATACGTTCTTCCAGCCGACGACGCAGATCACGGGCGATTTCAACGTTGGAACGCTTGCGTTGGTTGACCGGTCGCAGAGACAGGCTTATTTCACCCTCCGAACCCGCATCGGTCCGCCAGCCATGGGCACCGATGCTGACCACCGATGACACGGCCTCGGGCACGGCCGGGTAAACGATGCTCTCCATGATGCGCGTCTGCCGATCGACCAGATCGAGCCGGGTACCGATTTCCATCTTACCGGTTACGCGAACTTCTCCCTCATCACTGGGAGGCATAAATTCAGTGCCGATCAGCGGCAAGAGCAGCAGGCTTGCACCGAGCACCGCAGCCGCCGCGAATATGGAAACCAGACGATGGTTCAGGACCCAGCGCAGCAGATCCAGGTAGGCGTTGACGAGACCTGAAGAGAAGAAGTTGGCGGTGGCGGCCCAGCGATTGAGTCGGGCGGTTCGCCCATCGTCACGTTGCTGGCGTGATGTCAACAGCCTGGAGGCCAGCATGGGCACAAGGCTCAAGGAGAGCACCAAGGAACAGACCAGCGCAAAGATGATCACGTAGGCCATCTCCTTGAAGAGGATGCCCGACACCCCGCGCACAAAAATCAAGGGAAGGAAGATGACCAGGGTGGTAACGGTGCTGGCGATGATGGCCGGCCCGACCTCGCGGGCACCTTCCACGGATGCTTCTTCCGGTGTTTCGCCATTCTCGCTACGGCGGCGAAAAATGTTTTCGAGCACGACGATGGAACTGTCGACCATCATGCCCACGCCCAAGGCCAGCCCGCCCAATGTCATCAGGTTGATGGTGAATCCGCCGAAATAAATCAATGCGAACGTGGTCACGATGGAGATCGGAATCGACAGGGAAATCACCAGCGTGCTGCGGATGTTGCGCAGAAAAAACAGCAGGACCAGGATGGCCAGCCCACCTCCGTAAAGCACCGAGCGGGCGACATTGACGATGGATCGCTCAATAAAATTGCCCTGGTTGATGACCGGGACGATCTTGATCTGGGGAAATGTCTGGTTGGCCGCTTCAATCTCAGCCAGGACGCGCTTGGCCACCTCGACCGTATTGGCATTGGCCTGTTTGCGAATCGCCACGCGCAGCCCGCGTCCACCGTTCACACGGACAATGCGGGTCAGCTTCTCATAAGTGTCCTTGACCTCGGCGACTTGCCCCAGTGTGATGGTGGCACCGTCACGCTGGACGATGACCGTGTCTCGGATCTGATCGAGGTTGGTAAACTCGGCCGGTGCGCGCAGCATGACCTCGTGACGTCCCTGCTCGATTTTCCCCGCCGGAAGATCGAGGTTGGCATCGCCAATGGCCTCGATCACCCGGTCCAGCGGCAGACCGACGGCCTGGATCCGGTCGGGATCGAGTTCGACTCGGACCTCACGGTTGAAGCCTCCCCACACGTCAACCTGCGCCACTCCCGGTATGCGGGCAAAGCGGTAACGGATCTGGTCTTCAATCAGTTCCGTGAGTTCCACGGGATCCAGGTCGCTTGAAATGCCCAGCAGCACCACCGGAAAACTGGCGATGTCGAATTTTCGTATTTGGGGTCTGACTATATCCTCGGGCAGTTCGTTGATTTCGTCTTCGAGCTTTCCCTGCACGTCGATCGCAGCGGTATCGATCTGGGTCCCCCATACGAAACTGACATTGACGGTGCTGCGGCCCTCGGATGAGGTTGAAGTAATCTCTTCCACACCGGGCACCGTGGCAACGATCTCTTCGATAATCTGGGAGATCAATCGCTCCATCACTTCGGGGCTGGCGCCCTCGTAATCCGTGCGGACACTCAGTGTCGGCAATTCGATATCGGGCAGCATGTCAATCTGCAGCCGGCTCAAGGAGACGGCCCCGAGGATGACCAGAATCAGGGTCACCATGGTCGTGAAGATCGGTCGATTGACGCTGAAACGCGGCAGATTCATTGCGTATCGCCCTTTTCCCGGCCCCCATCGGTTTTGGTCTGACCGGCGGGAATAATAATGGGAGAGCCGTCTTTAACCAGCTGTTGGCCCAGGGTGACGACTCGACCGGACAATCCCTCGCCCTCCACCTGTACCCGATCGCCTTGGCGGATGCCCACGTTCACCTCGCGCCAGGCGACGGATCGGCCATCCTGGCTGACCGTGAAGAGACCACTTTTGTCATCACGGATAGTCAAGGCCTGCTCCGGAACGATGGTGGCTTCCGGCACCTGGGCCAAGATTATCGTGGCCCTGATGAACATACCCGGTTTGAGAAGGTGTTGCGGATTGTCGATGCTCATTTCGATCCGCGCCTGCCGGGTGGATTTGCGAAAAACGGGTGCGATGCGATCGATGCGGCCCGAATACGTTTCACCCGGGTAAGCCTCCGTTGTCAGCGTCACCGGCTGTCCGGGTTTCAGGTAAGCGTAGTCCCGCTCGGTGACGAAAACCACCCCGACGATGGGATGCAGTTCATCGATCAGCAGCAGAGGCGCGTTGGCAGCTACGGTCTGACCCTCGTCCACATAACGCTCGGCCACGACGCGATATTCATCGCCACCGGCCCACCCCGCCGTGACCTGGGTATAGCCGAGGCGGATATTGGCGGTCTCCAGCGCGGATCTGGCCTTGGCAACCTGGGCGGCAGCCACTTTCAGTTGTGCCTGCCGGGCCATTCGGTTCTGCCCGGCGGCATCGAATTCAGAATCGGACGCGATGCCGCGTTTGAAAAGCGACTCACTGCGTTTGTATTCACGGTCGGCAATTTGCAGTGCGCTTTCTTTCTCGGAGAGGTTGGCCCTGGCCACTTCCAGATCGGCCTGGGCCTGGGCCACCGCTTGGACATATTCATCATTGTCCAGCTCGGCGACCACCTGGCCCCGTTTGACGCGGTCGGCGATATTCACCAGCACACGCTCCACGCGGCCGCTGACTTTCGGCGCAACGACAAACTCGGCCAAGGCTTCAAGCTCGCCGCTGAATGTCCGCTGCAAGGCGATTGGTCCACGCTGAATCGGAGCCACTTCCACCGGCACCGGTCGGAAGGCATTGATGCTTTCTATCGAACCGGGTCGGTTCTGGGGCTGACCGACGAGCAGCCATCCCAATCCCGCCGCAACGATCATGAACACCGTCAGCATTACCCATTTAAGGCCACCCGATTTCATGAAATAGTCCTTTTCCGTGGTCATCATCATGGACGTTTTAAATGGCGTAAGCCTCGTCCAACAATAGGGACATTGCACGATTAGCCACGATATTGCAAAGCAAAATTGGTCCATCCAACGTCGCGCGATGGGGGTCCACAGGGCGTGATCGCAATTGTCGGCGTGGACTCCGATGCGCCAGCCCCACGATGCACTCTGTGGTTGCCAATTGGAAGCGAAAAAATATATACAGGCGGAAATGTCAGAGGAGTTGATAGGATGAGGACGAGATATGATCCACACCTGCTGAAATGGCTTGCACTATGCGGGTCTTTGCTGGTGACGACATCTTGTGCACTGGTGGAAAAGCCGATGGACCGCATGACCAAGGGGCCGAATGTGCCGGCCGACATCGCGGTGCACATGGACACGGCGTCCTCTGGGCCATCTCAGATACATGCAGCACCGGCGGTGCCGCCCGGACCGTTGCGCATCACGCTCACCGACGCCATGCTGCTTTGCCTGGAAAACAACCGCTCACTTGAGGTGCAGCGACTGACGCCCTCGATCCGGCAAACGACTGAAGACCGGGAAAGAGCCGCTTTTGATCCGGTGCTCAACGCCGAGATTTCCGGCGGCCGGACCAAAGGCGAACGCCTCGCCAGAAGCGGATCTGAAACCGAAGCGTTTACCACCGATACCGCCGATGGAATTATCTCTCTGGAACAGTATTTCCCCACCGGCACGACGGTTGCCCTGGAAGCCGGCACCCAAATGACCGACGCCTCGCTCTACGAAGACAGCTTTTATTCAACCCGCCTGGGCATGACGGTCAGTCAGGCGCTGCTCAATGGATACGGAACGGACGTGAATCTGGCCCGGCTTCAACAGGCCCGCCTGGAAACGCGGATGTCCGAATTTGAGCTGCGAGGCTACACCGAGTCCCTGGTGGCTGAGTTGGAACGAACATACTGGGAGTTTGCCCTGGCCCGGCGCCAGATCGAAATTGTCGACGAGTCACTCAAGGTCGCCCGTCAGCAGCTCAATGAGACCCAGGAACTGATTACCGTTGGCCGATTGGCCAGGGCCGAACTGGCGGCCGTTCAGGCCGAGGTGGCGGCCCAGGAACAGGCGCTCATCGAAGCGCGGGCCAGCAGGGAATCCATTCACCTGCAGCTGCTGCGCTTGATCAATCCCGCGGGACCCGGAATCTGGCAGCGGGAAGTAGAATTGATCCATCAACCGACCCTGCCCGACATACAGCTGGAAGATGTCGACGTGCATGTGGACGTATCGCTGCGCATGCGTCCGATTTTAAACCAAACCCGCTTGGAGATCCTGCGCGGCGATTTGGAGTTGGTCAAAACCCGCAATGGGTTGCTGCCCGTTATGGATATTTTCATCACGCTCGGAAAAAGCGGATATGCCAATTCCTTTGGTCAATCCATGGGAAACATCAACGAGGACAGTTATGATGCACTGGCAGGCGTTAGGTTTAACTACCCTGCGTTTAATCGGGACGCCGAAGCACTGCACCGGCGAGCGCGGTTGACCCGGGAGCAAACCCAAAAAGCGCTGGAAAACCTTTCACAGCTCGTTGAAGTCGACGTTCGGACCGCCTACATCGAGGTCAACCGAACCAAACAGCAGATAACCGCCTCATCGGCCACCCGGATGTTCGACGAGCAAAAATTGCTCACCGAAACCGAGAAGCTGCGCGTGGGAAAATCGACTAGTTTTCTCGTGGCCCAAGCCCAGCGGGATCTGTTGGCCAGTCGGATTGTAGAGGTGCGGGTCCTGGTCGACTACCTCAAGGCCTTGATCGATCTTTACCGGCAGGATGGATCGCTGCTCGAACGTCGCGGGATCTTCGCCCCTGGACGAGAACCGGTAAAACTTTCATACCAATAATAGTTGATACCGTTGAATCAGTCTGCCGAGGAGATGCCGACCGCCTGAAGCCTGCCAAGCAAAAACCAGGCGCATTGTAAGGGTTTGTGAAGTGCGGCGACGAATGCATCAGGTGGACGGTTGCCAGCTGATAAAAGAGATGAAGGGTATTGGATTGGAATGAAGACCTCGCCGAAATTAAATGCCGACACGTGGGTGGATCAATATGGCGATTCACTCTTTCATTTTGCACTTGCCCGGGTCAAGAAAAAGGAAATTGCCGAAGATCTGGTTCAGGAAACCTTCCTGGCGGCCGTGAAAGCCCAGGATCGATTCAAAGGGCATTCCTCTGAGAAAACCTGGCTGTTCGGTATCCTGAAACACAAGGTCATCGACCATTACCGCAGGAATAAATCCACCATCCATGCCCGGGACCTGTTGAATGACCCTGACAACGTAGACGCATTTTTCAACGCCAAAGGCGGTTGGCAGACTCGTCCGGCCCATTGGCAAACCAATCCCGGGAGGGTTCAGGAAACCAGAGAATTTTTAGATCATTTTTATCGGTGTTTATCAGACGTCCCGCAGCGAAGTGCCGATGCGTTTGTCTATCGGGAAATTGACGGGTTGAGTACCGAAGAAATCTGCGCGCGGCTTGACATTACGGCGAACAATTGTTGGGTGCTCCTGTATCGGGCAAGGATGTTGTTGAGAAGGTGCCTTGAACTGATCGGGCTTGGCCGGCAGCAAGAAGGAAAGTCGAAATGAGACACTGGATGTTTCGCTGCAACGACGTGTCACAAAAGGTATCCCAGTCGCTGGAAGCGTCGCTGCCTTTTCACCATCGCATGGCGGTTCGCATGCATCTGCTGATGTGTCGCTACTGTGCCCGGTTCCGCCGTCAGCTGATCATGCTTAGGACAGTAAGCCGTCAAGTGGACGATGAACCGTCAACGGATGAAACCCACGCAACGCTCTCCAACGAAACCAAAGCACGCATCAAGAAGGCCCTTCGCGCAGCTCCCTGAATGGTCACGACCACGATTTGTTGAAGAAAAAAAATCTAATCGTAATCTTCAGGTCGAATCCATACATATAAACGGTTTCTTTTCAATGCTGAAAAGGTTTAGCGGCTCAAGGATGCCCTTGACGGGAACAGGCGGAAGCGGAGTCATATCGACGCACCGATCGAGACCTTGTTTCACGGCATCACTGATCAGAATGTCCGTGTCAAAGTCCTTGTTCAGGTCCTGAATGCGGGAGGCGATATTCACCGTCTCTCCCACCAGGGCGTAGGACAGCCGTTGGGTGCTGCCGATGTTGGCCGCCACGACCTTGCCCGTATGGAGGCCGATGCCGTGGCGAAGGGGCGGAAAGCCCTGGTTGGCCAGGTGAAGATTGACCTGGGACAGGCGCAGGCGCATGTCCAGGGCGGCATCGAGCCCCCACTGCTGATGGTTTTTCAGTGCCACCGGCGCCCCAAAGACCGCCTCGATTTCATCGCCGATAAACTGGAGCACCAGTCCGTGATGGGCGTTGATGGCCTCGGTCATGGACTTGAAGTAGGTGTTGATGATCGTGACGACCTCCCGGGGGGGGGTGGTCTCAACCAGCCGCGTAAAATCCCTGAGGTCGGCAAAGAGGACGGTCACCTCCTTGAGTTCACCGTTCAGGGTCACCCGACCGCCGAGAATCTCGTCGCGGACCGCCCTTGACACGTACTTGCCGAAAGTTTCGTTCAAAAAATCACGTTCCCGCTGTTGGCGGCGCTGGCGGTCAACCATCCAGCCGGTGAGAAGGGCCATGAGGTTGAATCCAAACACTTGCAGCCCCACCACAGCCACCGATATTTTGCCGGGGTCGATGTTGTTGTAAAAAAATTGGGCATAAAAGATGCTGGCAACAACGGCGGTGAGAAGGGAAGCCTTGAGGCCGAACCAGAGCCCGGCCATAACGATGGGAAAGAAAAACAGCTCCCGATGCAGGATGTGCTTCCCCAGGAATCCGTGGATGGGCAGGTGGTGAATCACCGCCACGGCCGCCAGAAGAAAAATGATGATACCTGCTTTCATAGCGTTGGGGTTCATGGGCGCGACCTATTCCATGTGTTCATACCAGAACTTGAACACGGATTTCTTGTCTCCATTTTTTAGCAGGCAAATCACCCCGTATTTACCTGGCTCCTTGAAGGTGAAGTTGCCGGCCAGAATCCCGTTGTAATTCTTCAGCGTGCTGACCTGCTCTTTGCCGTCTGGTCCCACGACTTTGATTTTGCCCACAGCGTCCTTTATAGGATCCCCGCCGTCGGTTTGGGACAGATTTACCATGATGTGATGGGTCTCGCCCTTGTCCGAGGTCATGTTCATACTGGCCAGGCTCATCACCTGAAAATCCGCGTTCATGCCGTCCATCGAATCATGATGTTTGAACATGCCGCCCATGCCCGACTGGTCCATCTTCATGCCCTGGGCGCCTTGATCCATTTTTTGGCCAGACTTCATGTCGTGCCCGCCCATCGTCCCGCTACTGTCGCTCGCCTGCATGGCAATGGCCGGAACGACGATCAGGGCGAAAATAAATGCCGCAATAAGAAGTGTGCGCGTTTTCATGATAATTCCTCCAAGGTTGTGAATATTTCCGCCATGTTGGCGAAAGCTATGAATTGAAACGTTGTTTCAGAAACCAAATCAGTTACAACCGATTTGAAGATTGACTGATCGCGGCTGGAAGCCGCTCCTGCAATTCCTCAATTCTAAATTCTTTTCTCAGACCTCCGTCCTCATACATCTGTCTTCTGTCCTCCGTCCTCAATCCTCCGTCAGCCGCCACCCCTTCCAGATGCCATAGAGGACCGGCACCACGATCAGGGTCAGGATCGTGGCGCTGACCATCCCGCCGATCATGGGGGCGGCGATGCGCTTCATCACCTCGGACCCGGATCCGTGGCTCCACATGATCGGGGCCAGGCCCGCCATGATGGCCACCACGGTCATCATCTTGGGGCGCACCCGCAGGGCGGCGCCTTCTTCGATGGCCTCATTGAGATGGCGCCGGTTGAACCGGTCTCCGTACTTCTCTTTGAACTTGCGGTAAGAGATGTCTAGATAGATCAGCATGACCACCCCGGTTTCGGCAGCCACCCCAGCCAGGGCGATAAACCCCACGCCCACGGCCACACTCATGTTGTACCCAAGGATATACATGAGCCAGAACCCGCCGGTCAGGGAAAAGGGCACGCTGAGCATCACCAGCAGGCTTTCGGTCACGTTCTTGAAATTGAAGTAGAGCAGCAGGAAGATCAGCAGCAGGGTCATCGGAACCACAAGCATCAGGCGCTTCTGGGCTCGGACCATGTATTCGTACTGTCCGCTCCACACCAGGCTGTAGCCCGGCGGTAGATCGATTTTCTCCTGAACAGTTTGCTGGGCGGCCTTGACATAGGTCCCCACATCGATTCCCCTCAGGTCAACGAAAACCCAGGCGCTGTTGCGGGCATTCTCACTCTTGATCACCGGTGGCCCCTTGACGATGCGGATGTCGGCCAGCTGGGCGATGGGAACCTGGGCACCGGTGGGGGTGGGCACCAGGATGCGTCGCAATTTTTCCGGGGTGTCGCGCAGTTCGCTGCCGTAGCGCAGATTGACCGGGTAGCGTTCCAGCCCCTCCACGGTCTGGGTGATGTTCATGCCGCCCACGGCGGTCATGATGATGTCCTGCACGTCACCCACCGTGAGCCCGTAACGGGCGGCCTCTTCCCGCCGGATCTCGTAGTCCAGGAAATTGCCGCCGGTGACCCGCTCGGCATAGACGCTCAGTGTCCCCGGTACGTCGCGGATAACCGCCTCCACCCGTTCACCGATATCGGAAAGCACCTGCAGGTCTTCCCCCATGATTTTGATGCCCACCGGCGTCTTGATCCCGGTGGAGAGCATGTCGATGCGGGTCTTGATCGGCATGGTCCAGGCGTTGGTCAGGCCGGGAAACTGGATGGCGTTGTTGAGTTCATCCACCAGTTTTTCGATGGTCATACCCTCCCGCCATTCGGATTCGGGTTTGAGCATGATGGTGGTTTCGATCATGCTGAGCGGTGCCGGGTCCGTGGCCGTCTCCGCCCGGCCGATCTTGCCGAACACGTTCTCCACCTCGGGAAAGGCGGCAATGATGCGATCGGTCTGCTGGAGCAGTTCCTTGGCCTTGGTGATGGAGATACCCGGCAGGGTCGTAGGCATGTAAAGCAGGTCGCCCTCGTTCAGGGGAGGCATGAATTCAGACCCCATGCGTTTGATCGGGATCCATGTGACGGCCAGGATTATCACCGCGGCGACAAGCACAATGGCTTTTTTCTTGAGCACCACCTTGATCATGGGGTGATAAATCCAGATGAGGAACCGGTTGACCGGGTTTTCGTTTTCGGGCCTTATTTTACCCCGGATCAGGTAGCCCATCAGGATGGGCACAATAGTGATGGCCAGCAGGGCCGCACCCAGCATGGAGTAAGTTTTGGTGTAGGCCAGGGGGTGGAAGAGCCGCCCCTCCTGGGCTTCCAGGGTAAATACCGGCAGAAAGCTCACGGCAATGATCAAGAGGGAGAAAAACAGGGCCGGCCCCACCTCCTTGGCGGCGTCAGTGATCAGTTCCCAGTGGGGCTTTTTACCGCCGTCGTGCTCGATGTGCTTGTGGGCGTTTTCGATCATCACGATGGCACCATCCACCATGGCACCGATGGCGATGGCGATGCCGCCCAGGCTCATGATGTTGGCGTTAATCCCCTGGCCGTGCATGATGATGAAGCTGATGAACACGCCAACGGGGAGCGTGAAGATGCCCACCAGGGCGCTGCGGAAGTGAAAGAGAAATACGATGCACACGATGGCCACGATAATGCTTTCCTCGATCAGGGTGCCTTTGAGGTTGGCCACGGCGCGCAGGATCAGTCCGGACCGGTCGTAAACAGTTCTGATGCGCACCCCTTCGGGCAGGCCTGACTTGAGCGATTCCAGTCGTCGCTTGACGTTTTCGATCACCTGGAGGGCATTTTCCCCGAACCGCATGATGATCACACCCCCCACCACTTCCCCCTGACCATTGTCATCGGCGATGCCGCGCCGCAGTTCCGGACCGAGTCTCACCGTGGCCACGTTGCGCAACAGGATGGGGATGCCCCTGTCATTCACCCCCAGCGGCACGACATTCAGGTCCTCGATGCTCTTGATATAGCCCAGCCCCCGGACCATAAACTCGGTCTCGCCCATTTCCACCAGCCGGCCGCCGACGTCGTTGTTGCTGCGCTGGATAGCCATACGGATTTTCTGGATAGGGATGTTGTAGGCCCGCAGCTTGTTGGGGTCCACGACCACCTGGTACTGCTTGACATACCCGCCGATGGACGCCACCTCGGACACCCCCGGTACGCTGGCCAGTTCGTAGCGCAGGAACCAGTCCTGGATGGAGCGCAGCTGGGACAGGTCGTGGTGATCGCTTTCAAGGGTGTACTCGTAAACCCAGCCCACACCGGTGGCGTCGGGGCCCAGGGAGGGGGTGACCCCCCGGGGCAGACGTCCAGCCACAAAATTCAGGTACTCCAGCACCCGGCTGCGGGCCCAGTAGAGATCGGTGCCGTCCTCGAAGATAATGTAGACGAAGGAGATCCCGAAAAAGGAGTAGCCCCGAACGACCTTGGCAAAGGGCACCGATAGCATGGCGGTGGTCAGCGGATAGGTGACCTGGTCTTCCACCACCTGGGGGGCCTGCCCCGCATACTCGGTAAATATGATCACCTGCACATCGGACAGATCGGGAATCGCGTCCAGGGGTGTGCGGAGGATGGCGTATATTCCGGCGGCGATGACGAACAGGGTCGCCAGGATCACCAGGAACTTGTTTTTAACGGACAGTTCGATGATTTTAGCGATCATGGTTTGGTTTCCTTGTCTGAATCCATGGTCAGCCCCTCCATATCCAGGTTATCGCTCTGCATGGTCATGCTGTCCATATTCAGGTCGTCGCCGCCGTCCGACCCTGGGCTGCGAACCTCAAGCATCTTGGCAATGGCTTCTTTCAAGCGGCTCTCCGAATCGAACAAGAACTGGCCGGAGAGCACGATCTCATCGCCCTCGGAAAGACCGTCGATCACTTCGAAGGTATAGTCGTTGCCCTCAACCCCTAAGACAACCTCCCTGGCCTCGAATTTACCCTTGCCTCTGGAGACGAAGACCCGTTTGCGCACACCGCTGTCGATCACCGCCTCCTGGGGAACCACCAGCCGCTCGCCCGGCAGGGTGTTTTTAAGGTATACGTTGGCGTACATGCCCGGCTTAAGCTTGTCGTCCGGATTGGGGAATGAAAGCCGTAGCCGGGCCGTCCGGGTTTTGGGATCCAGATAGGGGTAGATGAAGAGCACTTCTCCGGAATAGCGTTTGCCGGGGGTATAAGCCAGATCCATTTCGGCGGGCATACCCTTGTGGATCCAGGGCAGCTCGTACTCGTAGATGTCCACATCCACCCATATGGTGGAGAGGTCGGCGATTTCATACTGGTGCTCGCCGGCTTTGACGTAATGTCCTTTAAGGGCGTTTTTGACGATGACCACGCCGGAGGCCGGCGAGAAGATCGTAACCGTTTTCTGGATCTCGCCGGCAGCCTCCAAATGGGCAATCTGTTCATCGGTGAGGTCCCAGTAAGCCAGGCGGGTACGCGAGGCATCCAGCAGCCTGCTGTCTCCCTTACGGGCACCACCGTTCAGCCCCTTCTGCTGCTGAAGGGCGATGAGGTATTCCTGCTGGGCGGTGAGCAGATCGGGGCTGTAGATATCAAACAGCGGCTGGCCCTTTTCCACCCGTTCCCCCACAAAATCCACGTAGAGTGCCTCGATCCACCCATTGAACTTGACGTTTACCGAATAGAGTCCGGTTTCATCGGTGGTGATGGTCCCAAAGGTGCGGATCGTTTTGGAGAGGGCTTGCTTCTGCACCCGGCCCAGTCGCACGCCCATGTTCTGTTGGGTCACGGGATCGATGCGGATGGTTGAACTGGGCGCCTTCTCGTCGCCTTCCTCTTCGTATACCGGCACCAGGTCCATGCCCATGGGTGATTTGCCCGGCTCGTTGCGTATGTAAGTCGGATCCATGGGCGCCGCCCAGTATTTGATCTTCTTGCCGGTCTTGGGGTCCACCATGCCGGCTTTGAGCGCTTCCTCGGCATGTGCGGCCACGGGTACCAGAAGGTTGAACTGGAAAATCCGGCCAGGTGCTGGCGTCGGTGGCGCACCCCAGACAATGCCGACGACGGCTGCGGCAACAATGAGGGCAATCTGCTTGAAATCCATGGCTGGCTGTCCTTTCTGTCTTTGGCCTTATTTCTTTTTGTCAGGGAAGGGGAACACCCACCCGACGCTCCAGCTCCGCCCGGGCAACCCCCACGTCGCTGTTGCGCCTCTCGCCGGCCAGGTTTACATCCAGCCAGCCGGTGTAGGAGCTGATCACATCGGCAAACGAAACACTACCCGATTCATACGCCCGGGTGGATACATCCAGGGATGTCGTGGACAGTTCCAGCAGCCGGTTCTTATAGAGGGATCGCTCCCGCCGGGCCCGGTCCAGATCGAACCAGGCGGTTCGCACCATCAGGCGGGTTCGCGCCTCGGCATCCGCGAGATCGGCCCGCAGGGCATTGAGCTTTTGCCGGGTTTCGCGCAGATAGGTATCCTGGGTGCCGAACCAGGCGTTCTTGGGCAGCCCCTTGCCCCGCGTGGGTGCGATCGTGGTACTGAACGTCGGTTTCATAGCGGCGCTGCCCACCTGGAGAACAGCCTCGTCGGTGAAGAGCGAATAGTTCTGGGAAAAAGCCGGCTGAATCATGGTCTCGGCCATCTCCACCATCCGCTCCATCTTGCCCACCATGGCTCGCATGCGATTCAGCTCCTGGCGTTTTTCCAACGCCAAATCATAGAGGGGGGCCAGTGGTGGAATCGACATGGGGGGAATGGGGGTGTCGGGCCAACCCATAGAATTCCCCGGCTGGAGGTCCATCAGGGACAACAGCTCGGTTTCCAGGTTGACCCGCTGCTCCTTCAATGTAGTCAATTGTTCCTGAAGTTTTTCACGGCCGATACGGATCTTGACCACATCCTGGTAGCTGGTTTTGCCGGCACCATAACGGGTGGTGGCCACCGACTCCAGTTGGTTCAGCCGATCGAGGGTGTCCCGGGTGATCCGTTGCGCCCGGTGAAGGTATAGCAGATTCCAATAGGCCTTGCTGCTCTGGGCCACGATATCGCGCCGGATTAGGTCCAGGGTCTGCTTTTCGACTTCCACATTCTTTTCCGCCACCTGGCCCTTCAACGCGGTTACACCGGGAAAAGGAAATTTCATCTGAATATTGTCAGCACCTCGCATGGGCCCTACCCCGGCCATCACGCTTTCCGTGAATGCCGAGTACTGCCGCAGGATCTCGTCCAACTGGGTCACCTGATCGAATCCCTCCAGAGCCGCCCACAATCGATCGGTTGAGGCTTTAATGGATGGATTGCGCAGCAGGATCAGTGACTGGACAGTCTGCAGGGAAAAGCTGGGCCTCAACAAGCCAAGGCTGCGGGCATCATCGGTGGCGGACGCGATCATAGCGGGTTGGGCATCAGCGCCTCCCACTGCCGCTGTCGTTTCGCCCACCGTTTTCTCCCAGCGGTCCCGCAACCTTGCGATGGTCGCCGATTCGGCCTCGAAGACATCCGGTTTACTGGTGACCGGCGGCTTGGACGCCTGCGCCTGCTGAATCATGGCTGGCGGGGCATAGGCATTCATGTCTTGTTTCAAATCCCGGTATCCGCAGGCTGCCAGGCCGGTTGCCCAGATCAGTGCTATTCCAGTGAGAACGATCCGCAGGATCTTCATGGCTGCTCCTTTCCGGCAGGTTCCGTGAGAATTTTCACCTCACCGGTCAGGTGCGTGCCCGCCATGCGTTCAAGCCGTGCCAGGTTGATGCCGTAGTCTGCCTTGGCGCGCGCCAGGGCCAGTTGAAAGTTGTACCAGACCGATTGGGTTTCGATGAAATCGGTAAATGACGACTCCCCCTCTCGGTACCAGACTTCGGCGATTTCCATGGACCGGGCCGCCTGGGGGACCAGGTCCGTTTCATAAAGGGTTACTATGCGCTGGGCATTGCGGGCCTTAAAAAAGAGGGTGCGGATCTTGGTTCGGACGGCATTGACGCGTACTACTTTTTCCGCTCGGGCCATGGATTTTTCCGCCATGGCCTTGTCCACCCGGCTGTTGTTCCTGCCGAACCACAACGGGATGGAGATGCCCGCCTGCAGTCCGATGGCATCCCGCCCGGCATCCTTGGGCGGCATAGCCACATCGGGCTCGCCGATGCCGGCATAAAACAGCCCCACCTTGAAGTCCGGCAGATTCTCGAAGCGGGCCAGGGAGACCTTGGTGTCGCCTTTATCGACACCGACCTGGGCCATGAGGATATCCTCCTGATTGGCTTCGGCCAGCCCATAGATGGATTCCACGTCAGCGGCAAGCGGTGCCAGAACCGGCGTCTCCAGCTCTCCCACTGCCGATTCGGGAGGGCTGTTCAGCAAACCGTTGAGGCGGGTGATCTCGGTCAGTTCCAACTCCTCCAGCAGCAGGGCGTCATACTGCAACTGGCCGGATTGAGACTGGGCCTTGACCACATCGGTGAGCGTGGCCCGGTTGTCGGCGTGGGCGGTCTCGCTGATCTTGCGCAGGTGGTCCAGCAGGCGGGCATTTTGTCCGGTGATCGTTTTGGCCTGCCGGATGTACCACAGCTCGTAGTAGGATTCCTGCACCGCCAGGATCGTCTCCTTCACCGCCATATCCAGCTTGAGGCGGGCGATACGGGCGTCGGCGATCACCAGTTCACCAGCCTTGGTCAGCTTGCCGGGAAAGGGAATCATCTGGGATATCTGGGCGTTCCAGTCCTGGGGGCCCAGACGGGTTTCGATGGGCTCGGGAAACCAGGTGACCATCAGCTGGGGGTCCGGGTACCCGGTGGTGACCCGATAGTTTTCCACCGAGGCCTTCCATGCCTCCCGAGCCATCTGAATCGAAGGATTGTTGGCGTAGGCCTGATCGATCAGGTCGGCCAGCCGGAGGGGGCCGGTCAGGGACCGTTTTTCGCCGGCAGGTGGCTGACCTGAATCGTCGGCACTGACGCTTGTGCCCATGCAAAGGACAAGTCCCGCAAGCAGCGCCGGAAAAAGCCCCCATGCCAGCCATGGTGAGTGCATGGTTAACGCCTTGACGACCCGTTGGGATATTCGCTGTTTCATTCCGCTCTCCTGATGGTTGCGAAAAGGGAAGACCGTTCAGACAACGCCCGGCCCTCAACGCCTCTATATAATCAATTGCTGTGCCACTATTACAAGAGTATGAAATTATTTCGAATAATTAAAATATAGTTAGAAAGCCGGCAAAGAAGTGCGCAAATATTTCGCGAAGTTTATGAAACTGGAAGCTGCGTGCGAAAAATATTCGCAGGTAAAATCGGATATCGATAAAATCGGTCGGTATGATTCCGCAATAATAACCATGCATGCTCCCGGTGGCAAGTATTCCAGGGGGTTTCTCGGCGAGACGGGCGACTTCTCGTTCAACAGTGGTATGGATATTGAATTAAACAAGCGTGGGAAGACCTTAACTCAAAAAATCGGAGGAGACCATGATCCAGTATAGGCTTCGCCGCCATATGCGGTCGATGATTACCGTTGCGATGATTGTCACAGGGGTGATGGTTACCGGGGCTGGGATTGCCCACAGCCATGGAGGAAAAACCCACGGCGCAGCGCCGTTCTCTGCGTTTCAGGCCGCCCAGAAGGCAATGCAGCTTTACGATCGCCTGATCGTCTCCGGCAAGCTGCCGGAAGCTTGGGAAACCGGCCTGTCATCCATTCATATATCGGTCCGCGGAGATGAAAACGATCGCGAAACCGTGGTTCAGTTCAAACGGTCCGCCGGCGACCCGGAGAGCCTCTATTTTTATTTCGATCGCCGTGGCGAATATTCGGGATCGAATTTCACAGGGAAATAAGGAGATTCGTGCATGGACGCAACGCCCACCTACCACCAGCCTTCCCGAAAGATGACGCTGGCACTGATGCCTACCCCTGCCAAGGCCCTGGCCACCTGTGTCATTATGGTCCTGGCCATCGGCTTGCTAGGCGCACTGGGACAGATCGTCGTCCATGACATCATTCCGACCTTTTACTCACCATCCGTAAAGGACAAGACGGTATCACCGTCAGGCGACCGTCATGCCGGCATGAACCAAAGCGCCCCAACCCTGCCGGGAACCGACCGGGGCGACCTGTTTGCCGACCTGTCAACCGTCGAAACAAAACCGGCCAAACCGTTTTACCAGCAGGAACAATTTATCTGGACCCTGAAGTGGACCCACATCCACCTGTTCGGCATGAGCATGATTTTCATCTTCGTGGGGGCCATCACCATCTGGCTGGACGCCGGTTCCGCCCTGCGCAGCTGGCTGGTTGTACTTCCTTTTATCGGGGTGCTGGTCGACATTCTGGCCATGTGGCTGAAAGCCTTTGTATCACCTGCCTTTTTCTGGCTGCACGTACCCGGCGGGGGCCTGTTTGCCGTGGTATTTGCCTATGTATCGCTGCGGGCGTTGTGGGAGATGTGGTTTAAGCCCAGGCAATAAACACTGCCAAGCAAAAAGCGTCTGATCAAAGAGCCGGCAGCAAAAAATACATTGGCCGTATCTATCGGTCGACAAACGCTGACGAATGTCTCATCATTCAAATGCAGAGTCTTTTAGTCGGGTGGGTCAGCCAGCCAACACTGCATGCACAAATTCGAAGAACAACCAGAATTATATCTGGATAAGAAGACCTCCCCATCTGTTGAAACACAAAGTGAAACATCAACCTACACATGCCCCATGCACCCTGAAATTCGACAACAGGGTCCGGGTACTTGCCCCAAGTGCGGGATGGCACTGGAACCGGTCACCTTCAGCGTTGAAGAGAAAAATGAAGAGCTCATCGACATGAGCCGTCGCTTCTGGGTCTGCACCGTGCTGGCGCTGCCGGTATTTTTCCTGGCCATGATTGCTTCGGCAGCCATGAGCGTCAGCTCCGTTTCCGTGATTGGCAATTCGCTCAGATTGAAACGGGTGCCATTATAAAACGTGATTTTTTGAATGGTCTTTTAATTACCTGAAACCTGCTTATCCTTGTGTGCGAAAAACGGTCCGTTGTGGGTACCCATTCGTAACAAGCTGAGAGGCGCCTATGTCCAGACCAAAAACGATTCTTCAATCAGCCGCTATCGTCCTGCTGCTCTCCGCCTGCGCGGTGCCCGCGTGGGTGCCGCCGGCTGGCCATCCAGCCGACCCGGGTGCCCCGGACGGCAGCAAAACAAGTCCCACCGCATTGAAGCGATATCGAGATACTTCCGCAGCGGTGGAAACAGCCAATACGTCCCAATCCGATACCCCCAAATCCGACAGCGAGTCCGATAACGGGAACGAGAAGGATAGCCATCGCGATCACGGCGACCAGGATGTCAGGCCGTGAATAAAACTAATCCATTCATCTGCGCGTTTGCTGTTGGCTGGCTGTTGGTGTTGACGGCTTGCGCCGCAGTTTCCAGGCAAAGCGTTCAGGATCAGATTGCCCGAACGGTTGCCCAACGCATGTCACAACCGGTCGAATGGCCTGCGGACACGCCCGAGGAGCAGCTGGTTCAAGACAAGGTGCACCGGATGCTTGACGATACGCTCACGGTCGAAAAAGCAGTTGCCATAGCGATGCTGAATAATCGCGAGTTGCGTGCGGTGCTCAGCCGGGCCGAAGTTGCCCGTGCCGACCTGGTGCAGGCCGGGTTGCTTGACAACCCGGTGTTCGGTATTTCGATTCTGGATGGCGCAGCCGGGACGCAAATCGAGTATTCACTCTTTATGGATTTTCTGGATTTGTTCACCCTCTCGGCGCGAAAGCACCTTGCCGCCGGCGAGCTGGAGCGCGCCCGGCTGGAGGTGGCCCAGGCCGTTCTCGACCTGGCTGCCGAGGTCAAGCACAACTATTATGCCCTGCTGGCTGACCGGCAGATGCTGGCGCTTTACGACCAGGTCCTCGACGCAACCGGTGCGGCTGCCGAGCTGGCGCGCAGACAATATGCCGCCGGCACCTTGAGTCTGCGAGCACTGTCCTTGCATCAAACCTTTTTTGCGCAGGCGGCACTTGAAGCCGCACTATCGGAATCAAGCTACGCCTCGGATCGTGAGAAGATCAATCGACTTCTTGGACTGTGGGGACCTCTGACGGAATGGCGGCTCCCGCCAAAGCTGCCCGATCCACCCTCGGGGCTTCCGGCCGTCGCCGACCTTGAACGTCAAGCCATGACCACGCGCCTGGATCTGGCGGCACGGCAGTCGCAAGTGCAGCTTGCGCACATGACGCTGGGCTATGCCCGACAGTTGCGTTGGTTATCCCTCTTCGGATTGGGATTTACGGTGGAACGTGACGTGGACGGAAATTACACGCGGGGTCCTGACCTGGTGTTGGGGTTGCCAATCTTCAATCGCAGCCAGGGTCGCACTGCCAGGTTCGAAGCCGAGCTGGCGGCGACTGAAAACCAATACGCGCAGATGGCCATTGACGTTCGCGCACAGGTGCGCGAAGCCGATGCGCGGCTGAGTGCGGTCCATGATCGGTTGACCCATTTTCAAGAGGCGATTTTACCGCTGGCCGATCGCGTGTTGGACGAAACGCTCAAGTTATATAATGGTATGCTGGTGGATGTGTATGAACTGCTGGATGCCAAAGCATCCCAGATCAGTGCGGTACGCGACTACATCGGCACCTGGCGCGATTTCTGGATTGCCTGGACCGATCTCGAGCGGGCCATTGGCACGGCCCTTCCGGTCGATGGGCAACCGACACCGTAAAACGTGAACCCGGAACTGCTTGCACATGGAGTTAAGCAACCATGATAACCCGCAGACAAATGTTAAAAACAGGCGCATTGATGCTCGCTGGCGGGGCGGTCAGCGCGGTATTCCGCAAAGCCACTGCCGCTGAACAGGCCTCGGCGGTCACCCGTCCACCGCTGGCGGCGCCTGCCGGCGATAGGTACTCCCCCGTCGTCACACTCAACGGCTGGAGCCTGCCCTGGACGAGAGACAAAGGTGTCAAGGTGTTTCATCTGAAGGCCGAGCCGGTGAAGCGCGAGTTTGCACCCGGCATGGTGGTCAACTGCTGGGGCTACAACGGCTCCACCCCTGGCCCGACCATCGAGGCGGTCGAAGGCGATCGCGTCCGCATTCTGGTATCCAACCACTTGCCCGAACATACCACCATTCACTGGCACGGCATCTTTTTGCCCAACGGCATGGACGGCGTCGGAGGCCTGACCCAACCGCATATCAAACCGGGTGAGACCTATGTCTATGAATTCACGCTGCGCCAGAATGGAACCTACATGTACCACCCCCATGCCGACGAAATGGTTCAAATGGCGCTGGGCATGTACGGTATGTTCATTGTGCATCCGCGCAAACCCGAACCGGTGCGCATCGACCGCGATTACTGTTTCATGCTGCACAACTTCGCGGTGCATGCCGGCACGGCCACACCGGACCCCTCCGTGATGACCGATTTCAATATGTGGACCTTCAACAGCCGCGTCTTTCCAGGTATTGACGCCCTGGTGGCGCGCACCGGCGAGAGGGTGCGCATCCGGGTGGCCAACTTGTCGATGCACGAACACCCCATTCACATCCACGGCACGGCCTTCGAAGTGACCGGTACCGATGCGGGATGGATACCGCCGTCGGCCCGCTACCGGGAAACGACCATGCTGGTGCCGGTGGGCAACATCCGCGTCGGAGAATTCGTCGCCGACGCACCCGGTGACTGGGCGCTGCACTGCCACAAGTCACACCACACGATGAACGCCATGGGCCATGAAATCGCCAATATGCTCGGGGTTGATCACCACGATATCGCCCGCCGCATCCGCAAACTGGTGCCTGGCTACATGGCCATGGGTGAAACCGGCATGGCCGAACACGCCGCTCATGCCTTGGTCGGACACATGCCCCTGCCTGAAAACACGCTGCCCATGATGATGGGGCAAGGCCCTTTCGGCCCGATCGAAATGGGCGGCATGTTTACGATGATAAAAATCCGTGACCGGCAAAAACCTGGCGACTACGCTGATCCCGGCTGGTACCAACACCCCATAGGCACTGTTGCCGTAAAGTTGTCTGGCGAGCCATCCATGCCCATCGTGCAAAAGTTCAAACCAACGCCTTCGGAAGATAATCCAACAGGCTGATCGAAGCCGACGGCAATAATTCGTCAGACTTAAGAAAGGAACAGCCATGAAAATGAAGACTATTGCCTCATTATCTATCGCTTTTGTATTCACGTTCGGGTTGCCGTATGCATTGGTCGCGGGTAATTCTGCGACGACCTCCGCCGGCCAGATCCATCACGGGAGCGGGATCATCGAGACCATAGACCCGATAAAGGGCACGGTGACCATGGAGCACGAACCCATCGAATCACTGAAATGGCCCAAAATGGTGATGACCTTCACGGCCAAGGATCCAACGCAGCTCAAAGACCTGAAGGAAGATGACAAGGTTGAATTCGATCTGGTGCAAAGCGGCAAGGTGTATTTGATCACCCGCATTCAGCAAATACATTGATCGAAATCATCAAGCGCGGATGGCACTGAATACCTGGTAAGGGCCATCACCCGCCGGATGGATGTGTCGGTTCCGCCCCACTCGCGCAGCTGATGGTACAGCCCTTTATCGGGGTGCTGGTCGACATCCTGGTCCTGTGGCTGAAAGCCTTGGTGTCGACTGCTTTTTTTGGCTGCACGGTCCCGGCGGGTGCCTGTTTGCCGCGGAGTTCGCTGAGACCGCAAAGATCATTTTTAAAATTAAGCCTTTTTTTTGCGACCTCTGCGTGCTCAGCGGTAGGATATTTAACCGTTATCGTATCCATGAAATCCTCAAATTAGCAGCGTGTATTTATTTTCCGCCTCTTTGCTCATAGTCGGGTAGGTGCGTAAAAAGTTTGCACTCGGGTTGAAGCCGTATTATTCTTTTCGAAATATCAGTTGTGATTGCACCACGACCTTTGCAAAAGAATATACTGGCCATGACCGTCGTCCCCCGTCGACAACTCTACCTGACAGCCCTTTCCATCCTGTTGGTCGTACTGCTGCTGCTGGTCTTTATCAGCGTTTCCACCTACCGCAACCTGAACCGGGAAAGCTACGCCGCCATGCAAACGGTCCACCGCCAGGCCCTGACCCTGATCGGTGCGCTGGAGGCCGGCGCCCGGGCCGGCATGATGATGCAGATGACCGGCAGGGATGCCATCGGAAACCTGGTCCACGAAATCGGCAGGTCCGGCGACATCAATTACCTCTACCTGGTGGATGCAACCGGCGAGGTGGTTCACCACTCCATCCCCTCCCTGGAAGGCACCCGGGCCCTTTGGCGCCCCGAGTTCGATCAGGCGGGAGATGTCCGCACCCGGGTCCGCCGCCTGCCCGACGGCGTCCACGTTTATGAGCTGGCCAAGCCCTTTGCGCCCATGAGCGACCCTTTGGGTTTCACCTTGTCATCGGCCGCAGATCCGGTATCATCGCCGACGCATTCTCATCCCCGCGCCACGGTGTACCTGGGAATGACCATGGCCGCCTATGAAGCCGCCCGGCAGAGCGACCTGCAGCATGCCTTGATCATGGGGAGCATCGTTCTGGCGCTGGGCGCCGGGGTGATCTATTTCTTCATCGTCATCCGCAGCTACTACCTGCTCAGCAGGACGCTGCAGGAAACCCGGGACTACACCCGGCAGGTGATCGCCAGCATGGCCCACGGGGTGGTGAGCATCGACTCCGACGGCAAGGTAGTCTCCTGGAACCAGCAGGCATTGTCGCTGCTGGGTGTGCCGGCGACGGCCATCGACCAGCTCGACCTGCAAATGGTCTTTGATTTTCAGGAAACCGGCATCGCCCTGACGATCCGGCAGGGCCTACCGGTAATGAACCGGGAGATCCGATATCACCGCAACAAGGAGGATTGGCTCCCTCTGTTGTTGACCGTGACGCCCATCCAGGATGAATCCGGCAGCCGCAGCGGTGCGGTGGTGGTACTCAGGGATATGAGTGAAATCAAACGGCTGGAGGCACAGGTGCGACGCGCGGAAAGGCTGGCGGCAATTGGCCGTCTGGCCGCCGGGGTGGCTCATGAAATCCGCAACCCGCTCAGTTCCATCCGCGGGTTTGCCTACCTTCTCGGACGGGGCCACGGCAAGGATACCCCCGAACGGGAATATGCCGATGTCATGGTGCGAGAGATCGACCGCATCAACCACGTCGTGACCGACCTGCTCAATTTTTCGCGTCCCATGACGCTGGAGCCGGAATCCACCATGCTTCCCGATCTCATCGATCATGTGGTTGCCCTGGTGTCCGCCGATGCAAAGATCCATGGCATCGACATCCGCGTTGATTGTGAAGCCGGCCTGCCGGCCATGTCGCTGGACCCAAACCAGGTCACCCAGGCCCTGCTCAACCTGATGCTCAACGCCATCAATGCTTTAGAGGCGGGAGGTGTTGTGGAGATCCGTACGTCTGTCGACCATGCAGACAAAGGGGTGGAAATCCAGGTGGCGGACAACGGTCCGGGAATTGATCAGGAGGTTCAAGAGAAAATTTTCGAGCCCTTTTTCACTACCCGTGAGCGGGGTACCGGCCTGGGACTGGCCATGGTGCGCAAAATCGCGGAAAACCACGACGGGAGGGTTCACGTGGAAAGCCCAGTGCCGGGAAAAAGCAGCGGCACCCGATTCACCCTCTTTCTCAGGAATGTGGAGGCAAAACCATGAAAGCCAATATCCTTGTCGTAGACGATGACGCCTCCCATCGGACCATGCTTAAGGCTGTTCTTTCGGCCGAGGGCTACCAGGTGCAGGAGGCGGACGACGGCGACACGGCCTGCCAGGCGGTGGAGAAGAATATTTTCGATCTGGTGCTCATGGACCTGCGCATGAAACGATTGCACGGCGATGCAGCCCAGAAAAAGATTGCCGGGATCAGCCCCGATACCCCGGTAGTTATCATGACCGCCTACGGATCGGTTCGCTCCGCCGTCGAATCTCTCAAATCAGGCGCCCACGACTATCTCACCAAACCCATCGATGTCGACGAACTGAAGATGCTTGTCAGCAAGACCCTGCATCACCACAGGCTGGAGCAAGAGAACCTCAATCTGAAGGAGCGTCTGGAAGCACGCTTTGATTTTGGAGACATCATCGGCCGCAGCCCTTCCATGCGGGAATTGTTCGAAACCCTGGTCCTGGTGGCTCCGTCGGAAGCGACGGTGCTTATCCATGGCGAAAGCGGCACCGGCAAGGAGCTGGTGGCCAACGCCATTCATCACAACAGTCCCCGCAAGAATCACCCCTTTGTAAAGGTCAACTGTGCCGCCCTGCCCGAAACGCTGCTGGAGAACGAGCTTTTCGGACATGAAAAGGGGGCTTTTACCGGTGCCGTCGGGCCCAAAAAAGGCCGCTTCCAGCTGGCCGACCGGGGCACCCTCTTTCTGGATGAGATCGCGGAAATGGCGCCGGCCACCCAGGCCAAGATCCTTCGCGTCCTCCAGGAAAGGGAGTTTGAGCCGGTGGGCGGCACCCGCACCGTGCAAGTGGACACCCGCATCATTTCAGCCACCAACCGCAACCTGGAAGATGAGATTGCCGCCGGTCGCTTCCGAGAGGATCTTTACTACCGGCTCAATGTGGTAATGGTCAATGTGCCGCCCCTGAGAGATCGCTCGGCCGACATCCCTCTGCTGGCGGACTATTTTCTACACCACTATGCAAAAAAGAACCACCGCGGCATCAAAGGCATTCAGCCCCGGGGCATCGATCTCCTGCTGCGGCATAGCTGGCCGGGTAACGTCCGTGAGCTGGAAAATGTCATTGAGCGTGCGGTGATCATGGCCAGGGGGGATGTGATCGTCCCGGAGCACTTCCCCGGCACACTTCAGGATCATGACGGCGAAGAACCGGCCAGAGAGCCTGTTTTGGCATCGGGCCGATCCCTGAAAGAAGTCGAAAAAGAGATGATCTTGAAAACCTTGGCGGATATGGGCGGCAATCGGACACGCACGGCCGAGGTGCTGGGCATCAGCCGCCGCACCTTGCAGCTAAAACTTAAGGTATACGGCAAGAATTGATTAGCAAAGGTAACTGTTGGCAACAATTTTATCTCGGGCAGGAGAAAGACGCCAACGGATACCTCAAGGTCTCAGTGACAATCGTGATAATGTTGCATCTATTAAAAGGGTCCTTCAACGAAAACGCATTTCTTTTTTGACCTAAGTCATTTCTGCCGCTATAGTGGATCGGTATGCTTCAATCAAAATCTACGCGAAGGTTCTGGCTGCCAGGGAACCCGCCGGCAACGCCACTTCGCGATGGTGGGGATCTCTCCCTCTTTTTTCTTGAACGAAAAGCGACCTTGCCTCGGATCCCCCGTCACGTGTCGCTGCGTTAAGGCCTCAACCTAATCTTAGGAGGTGACCATGTCCGATGGTTCTTTCCTCTCCACATTGCGATTTTTCCGCCCCAAAGGGGACCGTTCTACTTGCCGTGAAGAGAAAACCAGTGATGATTGGGCCCAAACCCGCTGCGGTCAGCGGGAGTGGGAGGATCTGTATCGCCGCCGCTGGCAGTACGACAAAAAGGTGCGCTCCACCCACGGGGTCAACTGCACCGGGTCCTGCTCCTGGGACGTCTATGTCAAGGACGGCATCCTGGTGTGGGAAACCCAGGCGACGGACTATCCGGCCTGCGGAGAGGGATACCCCAACCACGAACCGCGCGGGTGTCCACGCGGGGCCACTTACTCGTGGTACACCTACAGCCCGGTGAGATTGAAATACCCGCTGATCCGGTCCAGTCTGCTGGAAATGTGGCGCGAGGCCATGGGGCAGACAAACGATCCGGTGGCTGCCTGGGAGAGTATCGTCAACGACGAAGAAAAACGCCGCCGGTTTCATAAAGATCGAGGCAAGGGCGGTTTTGTCCGGGCCACTTGGGACCAGGCCGCCACGATGATCGCCGCAGGGGTGATCCACACGATCAAACGCTATGGTCCGGACCGCATCTTCGGGTTCTCTCCGATCCCGGCCATGTCCATGGTGTGCTACGCTTCGGGTTCACGGTTCCTGTCGTTGATCGGCGCGTCCATGATCAGCTTTTACGACTGGTATTGCGACCTGCCGCCGGCCTCGCCGCAAATCTGGGGCGAGCAGACCGATGTGCCCGAAAGCGCCGACTGGTACGAATCAAGCTATTTTATCGTCTGGGGCGCCAACCTGCCCATGACGCGCACGCCCGATGCCCATTTTTACACCGAGGCGCGCTACCGTGGTGCCCGGGTGGCAGCCGTGGCACCCGATTACGCCGAGTATGTCAAGTTCGCCGACACCTGGCTGCCAGCCAGGGCGGGGACGGACGCGGCCCTGGCCATGGCCATGACCCACGTCATCGTCAAGGAGTACTACATCGACCGCCAGGTGCCCTATTTTATCGACTACGCCAAGCAGTATACCGATCTGCCCTTCGTGGTGGTGCTCGACGAGCGTGGCGACACCCATGCACCCGGCCGGTTCCTGCGCGCCGCGGACCTGGGTGTGGAGACGAATAACGCCCAGTGGAAAACCGTGGTGGTTGACGCGACCACTGGCGATTTCCAGGTCCCCAACGGCAGCATCGGGTTTCGCTGGAACGAAGAGGGGCGCTGGAATCTGAAGCTGGAGAAAGACGGCCGGCGCATCGACCCGCTGCTCAGTTTCGCGGACCAATCGGATGGGTGGTGCAGCGTCTCCTTCCCGGTATTCGAGGCCGCCGGCGTCGGCACCCAAAAAGGCCTGGTGCCCTTCAAAACCATTGCCACCGCCTCGGGTGAACAGCGCGTGGCCACGGTCCTCGACCTGATGACCGCCCAATTGGGCGTGTTGCCCAAATGCGCACGGTCTGACCCTTCAGACTATCTACCAGACTATCCAACCGATTACACCGATCCCAAACCCTACACGCCCGCCTGGCAGGAAGCCATCACCGGCGTACCGGCGGCCGATGTCATCCGGGTGGCACGTGAATTCGCCGACAACGCCGAGAAGACCCGCGGCAAATCCATGATCTTTTTAGGGGCCGGCACCAACCACTGGTACCACAGCGACATGATCTACCGCACCATCATCAACCTGACCACCCTGTGCGGCTGTCAGGGGGTCAACGGCGGCGGCTGGGCGCATTATGTAGGCCAGGAAAAAGTCCGGCCCCAGGCGGCCTGGTCCCAGGTGGCCTTCGGCCTGGACTGGAAAAGGCCGCCGCGGCTGCAAAACGGGACCTCGTTTTACTATTTCGCCAGCGACCAGTGGCGCTACGACAGCCTTCGGCCTGAAAGCGTCCTTTCGCCGCTGGCCGAACAGAAGCCGATGCAGCACATGGCCGACTACAACGTGATCGCCGCCCGCCTGGGATGGCTGCCGTCCTATCCGCAGTTCGATCAGAACCCCATCGAACTGGTGCGCGAGGCCGTGGCCAGCGGTGCCGAATCCGATGAACAGATCATGGCATATGCGGTCGACAAACTTAAAAAGGGCGAACTTCACTTTGCCGTGGAAGATCCGGACAACCCGGCCAATTTCCCGCGGGTGCTGTTCCTGTGGCGGGCCAACCTGCTGGGTGCCAGCGGCAAAGGGCATGAGTATTTCCTCAAGCATCTGCTGGGCGTGGACAACGCCGTGCTGGGCACGGACAGCGACCTGCGCCCGGAAGAAATTAAATGGCGTGACCCTGCTCCGGAAGACAAGCTGGACCTGCTGGTCACCCTGGAGCTGCGCATGTCCACCAGCGCCATGTACGCCGACATTGCCCTGCCGGCGGCCGGCTGGTACGAGATGCACGACCTGAACACCACCGACATGCACCCGTTTATCCACCCGTTCAACCCGGCCATCGATCCCCCCTGGGAGACCCGCACCAACTGGGAACAGTTTAAAACCATCGCCGAAAAATTCTCGCAAATGGCAGTCGAGCATTTAGGTCCGGTCAAAGACCTGGTGGCCACGCCCCTGATGCACGACAGCCCCGGTGAAATTGCCCAGCCGGACGTCAGGGACTGGCACAAGGGCGAATGCGAGCCGCAACCCGGCCGGACGATGCCCAGTCTGGCCGTGGTGACCCGCGATTATCCGGAGGTCTATCGCATGATGACCGCCCTGGGTCCCCTGGCTGCGTCGGTGGGCGTGGGTTCCAAGGGGGTCATGTGGAAGGCTGAGGAAGAAGTGGAGGCGCTGAAGGCTTCTCTGGGCAGGGTGACCGAGGAGGGCGTCGGTCAGGGTCAGCCTGTCATGCAAACCGCCAAACAGGCGGCCGAGACCATCCTGATGCTGGCGCCGGAGACCAATGGCGAGACGGCGGTCAAAGCCTGGATCGGGCTGGAAAAACGCACCGGCCTGTCGCTGCAGCACCTGAGCCTGCGCCGTCAGGGCGAGCGCTTCAAATTCGATGACCTGACCGTCCAGCCGCGTAAAATCATCACCTCGCCGATCTGGAGCGGCATCGAATCCGAGGAGCGGCGCTACTCGCCCTTCGTGATCAACATCGAGGAAAAGATCCCTTTCCGGACACTCACGGGCCGGGCCCAGTTTTACCAGGACCACCCCTGGATGCTGGATTTTGGCGAACACCTGCCCCTTTACCGACCGCCGCTGGATATGCTCAACGCCGCATCCATCCAGGTGCGCCGCGAGCCGGAGCGGGAGATCGAGCTCAATTACCTGACGCCCCACTCCAAATGGTCGATTCACAGCACCTATTCGGACACCCTGACCATGTTGACCCTGTTTCGCGGCGGCGAGGCGATCTGGATCAACGATGAGGATGCCTTAAAAATCGCGGTCAGGGACAACGACTGGCTGGAATGCTTCAACGCCAACGGGGTGGTCATGGCCAAGGCGGTGGTCAGCCCGCGCATCCCGACGGGCAAGGCGTTCATGTATCATGCCCAGGAACGCCTGATCAACACGCCAGGATCGAAGCTGTCCGGCCGACGCGGCGGCACCCACAACAGCGTGACCCGCATCGTCGTCAAGCCCACCCATATGATCGGCGGTTACGCGCAGCTCAGCTATGGGTTCAACTATTACGGCCCCATCGGGTCCCAGCGCGACGAGACGATTATCGTGCGCAAAGCCGGGGAGGTGGACTGGTATGAAGATTAAAGCCCAATACGCCATGGTGTTGAACCTGGACAAGTGCATCGGCTGCCACACCTGCAGCATCCCGTGCAAAAACGTGTGGACCAATCGCGACGGGGCCGAATACATGTGGTTCAACAATGTCGAATGCAAACCCGGCATCGGTTATCCCAAACGCTGGGAAAACCAGGAGGTTTACCGGGGCGGCTGGGAATTGCGCCGGGGCCGCTTGCAGCTCAAAGCCGGCGGCCGCCTGCACAAGGGCCTCAACATCTTTCACAATCCCGACCTGCCGGTCATCGACGACTACTACGAACCGTGGAATTACGACTATGCCCGGCTGATCGAGAGTCCCAAACGCAAGCACCAGCCATCCGTGCGTCCCCATTCCCGCCTGACCGGCAAACCGATCAAACTCAAGTGGGGTCCCAACTGGGAGGACGATCTGGCCGGCCTGGGCGAAACCGGCGCCGGAGACGTCAATTTCAAACGTCTGGAGATTCAGACCTACCTGCAGTTTCGCAATGTGTTCATGTTCTGGCTGCCGCGTTTGTGTGAACACTGCCTCAACCCGGCCTGCGTGGCCTCCTGTCCATCCGGCGCCCTTTATAAGCGCGACGAGGACGGTATCGTCCTGGTGGACCAGGAGCGTTGCCGGGGATGGCGCTACTGCGTATCGGGCTGTCCGTACAAGAAAGTCTATTTCAACTGGAAGACCGGGCGGGCAGAAAAGTGCATCTTCTGTTATCCCCGTATCGAGGCTGGCCTGACCACGCTGTGCGCGCACAGTTGCGTCGGCCGTATCCGTTACGTGGGTGTCCTGCTCTATGATGCGGACCGCATCGCCGAGGCGGCGGCAGTACCGTCCGACCAGGCCGTCTACCCGGCCCACCTGGAGATCCTTCTCGATCCCAACGATCCCGATGTCGCGCGCAGCGCCGCCGCCCAGGGTATCGCGCCGAATATGCTTGCGGCCGCAAAAAAATCACCGACCTATGCGCTGATCAAAGAATGGCAACTGGCCCTGCCGCTGCACCCCGAATTTCGGACCCTGCCCATGGTGTGGTACGTGCCGCCGTTGAGTCCGGTCAGCAGCCAGGTGGAGCCATCCCAGGAATCGGAGACCATCGACCGCATGCGCATTCCCATGACCTACCTGGCCAACCTGCTCACCGCTGGTGACGAGGCGCCGGTCAGAATGGCCCTCAAACGCCTCTCGGCCGTCCGTCAATACATGCGGACCCAACGGGTGGATAAGCGTTCCGACACCGGCCTGCTCGATGCGGTGGGGCTTGGCGAAGAGATGGTCGGGAAAATGTACCGCCTGCTGGCCCTGGCCCGCCTGGAGGATCGTTTTGTTCTGCCGACCAGGACCGTCCAGGATGACGATAACTTCGCCCGGCAGGGCTGCTGCGGCTTTGGCCAGGCATTATAAATGCGTGGTGGCATGAATAACCGGAATAATCTCACCGCGGAGAACGCCGAGGACGCGGAGAAGAGATGATTGGCTGACAAAAAAAGAGAACCTCTGCGGGCTCTGTGGTTATTAAAAGGATAGGAAAAAGCTGCAATATTTGTGGTTAACGCAACTGAGGCGATCCTGAGATAAAAAGGAAAGACCGACGATGACCCCACACCCGACCGATTCGCTGCACGTGCTGTCCGTGCTGCTGCACTATCCCGACGAGGAGCTGTTCAACCGCCTGGATGAGATTGCGTCTGTGGCCGACCCATCACGCCCGTCGGAAATCAAGTCGGCCATCCAGGCGTTTGTCAGCGAGCTTAACACCCAAAGTCTCATTCAGGTTCAGGAAAGATATACGGCCGTCTTCGACATCGATCCGGCAACGACCATGAACGTGACCTACCACGCTTTTGGCGACAATGAAAAACGGGCCGCTGCGCTGGCGCACCTGCAGCACAACTACGAGCAGGCCGGTTGGGAGCGCATCACGGGCGAATTGCCCGATTATCTGCCCATGATGCTCGAATTTCTCTCGATCTGTCAGCATCCGGAGCATACCGCACCGGTCTGGCAGTGCCTGCAGGGCATGCAGCCGCTGGTTGACCGTCTGGAAAAAAAAGCACCGGTCTATGCAGCCCTGTTGCAGCCGATCGCCAACATGGCAGTCGAACACTGCGCATCGGCTGACAACCGTGACCTACCGCATGAGGCCCATCCGTAGCCTCAGGAGGAGATCCATGGACTTTTACTATACGCTCATTTTCACCGTTTTTCCCTATCTGTGCCTCACCACCTTCGTGGTCGGCCACGGCTATCGCTACGTCACCGACCGCTTCGGGTGGAACGCCCGCTCCAGCGAGTTCCTGGAAAAAAAAGCCCTCTTCCCCGGATCGGTTCTATTTCACTGGGGCATCGTGTTCACCTTCCTGGGCCACGCCAGCGGCCTGTTGATTCCGCAACGCGTCTTTGATCACTTCGGCATCGACAGCCAGGCGCATCTGGCCATCGCTTACTGGAGCGGCCTGGCCGTCGGGCTGGCCGCCTTTGTCGGCATATTACTCCTGCTGCGGCGACGCCTGACCCACCCGCGAGTCCAGGCGGTGAATCGGCTCAACGACACCATTACCGTCAGTGCGTTGGTGGTCGTGGTCGGTGCCGGGCTTTTCAACGTGATATTCGGGCATTTTAACGTGCTGGATACCGTCGCGCCCTGGATCCGCGGAATCGTGACCTTCACGCCCGATGCCATGCTGATGAAAGAGGTCCCCTTGAGCTATAAAATCCATGTGATCGCCGCATGGACCTTGCTCGGTTTTTCACCCTTCAGCCGCCTGGTTCACATCTGGAGCCTGCCGCTGACCTATTTTTTCAGAAGCCATATCCTGTTTCGTCGTCGGGTGCCGACTCCCGGATTGCCAACGTCTATCCGCTGAACCGGTTGCCGACCGATTGTAACGTTTGGCTGAAACGTGTAAGGTGATTCCGATGAACGATAATGACAATGTCTGCTATGCAAAATCCAGCCCGCGGGAAGCCCTGACCTGGTCGACCATCGCATTTTTCGGCGGATTTGCGGGTGTATCCGCCTTTGGCCCCATCGTGCCTATTCTGAAGCAGACCTTGTCGCTGAGCCCGCTGCTGATGGGACTGCTGGCAGCCAGCCCGGCCTTGACCGGCTCTTTGCTGAGAATTCCGTTCGGCGCCATGGTGGATCGAACAGGCGGGAAGAAGCCGATCCTGATTCTTCTCACCATGGCTATCGTCGGCGTAGCCGGCATCACCCTCATGTTCGGTCTGTTTCCCGAACCGCAACCCGCCCACTATCCATTTTTTCTGCTCTTCGGTATTTTGAGCGGCTGCGGCATTGCCACGTTTTCCGTGGGCATCCCCTCGGTTTCTTATTGGTACCCACAGCGGGCACAGGGATCGGCACTGGCCATCTATGCCGGCCTGGGAAACCTGGCCCCGGGTCTATTCGCCCTGCTCCTGCCGTCGCTGGTCGTCTGGCTGGGATTCACCATCTCCTATGTGCTCTGGCTGGGGATCCTTGTGCTGCTGGTCGTGCTGGTCTATATTTACATGCAGGATGCCCCCTATTTTCAATACCGGGAAATGGGGCTTGACATCGACCCGGAAGCCCTGCTGCTGGCCTGCGGGGAAGAGCTGCTCCCTTCAGGCAACGCCATGGACTCTATACGCAAAGCCGGATCCGACTGGCGCACGTGGGTGCTGACCTATTTTTATTTTATCACCTTTGGCGGATTTATCGCCTTGACGGTCTGGTTTCCGACCTATTGGACAGAGCTGTATGCCGTCAGGCTGGTTCAGGCCGGACTGCTCACCGCCCTGTACTCACTTTCGGCCAGTCTTCTTCGTGTGCTTGGCGGCTATGCTGCCGATCGCATCGGGGGAGAAAAAGTCACCCTTCTCTCTTTTACAATCGTGGCGGCCGGCGCGTTGTTGATGACCCTGTCAGACCGGTCAATCGGGGGAGCGGTCATCGGTGTACTCCTTCTGGCGCTGGGTATGGGGTTTGCCAATGCCGCCGTCTTTAAACTGGTGCCCAAATATAGCCCGGCCGCAGTTGGCGGCGCTGCCGGAATTGTCGGTGGTCTGGGCGCCTTCGGCGGATTTGTCCTGCCTCCAGTGATGGGGATGTTTGTAAAGTTCAATGGTCCGGCAGGATACGCCCAGGGCTTCAGCGTGTTTCTGGTATTGTCACTTCTGGCAATCGGTTTTATTGTTCTATTGACACGCCAAGCACCGGTAAGTGAAGCGACTAAACCATCACTCAGCAAAAAATAAGCAATTTGGCTTCTTGTACATCAGCGAAAGGAGACGCGCATGGATTTAACCACTACCTATCTGGGTCTGAAACTTAATAATCCCATCATTGCAGGCAGTTCCGGGCTAACCGATTCGGTCGAAAAAATTCAAAAACTTGAACGGAGCGGCGCTGGAGCGATTGTTCTCAAATCCATTTTCGAGGAAGAAATCGTTTTCGAGCATGAAGATATTTTGAAGGAAGCGGAAGCCGACGGCGTCAACCTGGATCAGTTCGACTACTACGATTTTCATTTAAAAGGTGAAAAAGTAAAGAAATACATCGCCCTGATCAAGGACGCCAAGAACAAGGTGTCTATCCCGATCATCGCCAGTATCAATTGCGTCTATTCTCACGAATGGATATCCTTTTCCCAACAGATCGAAGAAGCCGGTGCCGAAGCCATCGAGCTGAATATGTTTTTTTTGCCGTCGGATTTCAGCCGATCCAGCCAGGAACAGGAAAGCATGTACTTTAAAGTCATTGAACGGCTATTGGAGTCTGTCTCTATCCCGATCGCGCTTAAGATCAGCTATTATTTTTCAAGCCTTGGCCAGATGATTCAACGGCTATCGAATTCAGGCGTTGCGGGACTGGTTCTTTTCAACCGTTTTTTCAGTCCGGATATCGACATTGACAAGCTGAAAATAAAGCCCTCCTTCGTATACAGCACGCCTGCTGAACTGGCTATCTCGCTACGCTGGATCGCCATCATGGCCAACAAGGTGGGCTGCGATCTGGCTGCGTCAACCGGCGTTCATGACGGCAATGCGGTAGTCAAACAAATTCTGGCAGGGGCCAAAGCGGTCCAGGTGGTATCCAGCCTGTATAAAAATGGCCCGGAGCACATTCGTACAATGCAGGACACCTTGAAAAAATGGATGACCAACCATGATTACATGAGCCTCTCGGACTTTCGGGGCAAGATGAGCCAGGAGGCGGCAAGCAATCCCGCCGTCTTCGAACGGGTTCAATTTATGAAGTATTTCAGCTGAAGGAGGCCAGCAATGAACACGATGCCCAAAGGCGCAAAAGCTAAGGATCGCAATTTCCGATCATCCATATCCGTATCCAATAAAGAAGTCTGCGAGGATGAGGCCTGTATCGGCAAAAATGTGAATCCAACGACCGCGACGCCCGCAGAAGCGGCACAACCGGGTAAGAGCGGCAATAAATCTTCGGGGACAAGTATATCTGTTGGTGGCAAGGAAGCCTGCGCCGAGGATGCGTGCATCGGAAAAAAATGAATGGCCTACCCCGCCGTAAGCAGCGGGGTAGGAGCAACGGGAGCAATCAATTTTTCCATATTTTCAAGTAGGTCAATCCCGACGCGATCACCATCGGCACGACACCGACGACGATCAGGATCACGTGTGACGGCATGCTGACCCATTCCAGCGCTCGAATCCGGTCCGAGCCGATGAATTCAAGGCTGCGGGCATGCCAGTAGCCATTTTCAAGCACATCCCAGATCTGCAGGATGCCCTCCGGAAACAGATTGGTGATCACCATCAGGGCCAGCCCGATATTTATGCCCCAGAAAGAGAGCTTGACGAACTTTTCCGGCAGCACCCACTGTTCGTCTGTCAGCACGTGGCGCAGGCCCAGGACCAGTAGCGCCATGGCCAGCATGCCGAAGGCGCCCAGCAGGGCGGCGTGCCCGTGGTTCAGGGTCAAGATAGTTCCCGCCTCGTAGTAGCTGACCACCGGCATATTGATCAGAAACCCGAATATGCCGGCACCCACAAAATTCCAGAACCCGACGGCCATTAAAAAATAGAAGGCCCACTTGTGGGGAATGGTTTTTTTGGGTGAACCGGCGGTGTCTCCAGTACCGGTCAATTTGATGAAATCCCAGGCGTCTAGTGTCAGCAGGGTCAGCGGCACCACCTCGAGCGCCGAGAACATGGCTGCCAGCGCCATGGTAAAGTTGGCCTGTCCGGTCCAATACCAGTGGTGGGCCGTGCCGATGATGCCGCCGGCCAGAAAGAGGATGGCATCCATGTAAATGACCCTAACCACATTGATTCGCCTGACCACCCCCAGCTGGTAGAAGGTGACCGCAACCAGAATGGTTACGAAAAGCTCAAAGAAGCCTTCCACCCACAGGTGGATAATCCAGAATCGCCACATGTCCACCACCGTGAAGTTGGACGTGCTGCCGAAAAAGAAAGCAGGCAGGTAGAAAAAAGGAATCGCGGCGGCGCCCCCTAAAAACAACAGGGTAATTTCTCGACGCTCCGGGTCTTTCAAGGCGGGTGCGGTCGCTCGGTAAAGCAGCCCCAACCAGAAACTGAGGCCGATCACCAGGATAATCTGCCAGAACCGCCCCAACTCTAAGAACTCCCAGCCTTGGTGACCAAACCAGGACCATAAACTGCCAAACATCTGGTGAATGCCCGCCAGTTCGCCCAACAGGCTGCCGACCACCAGAACGACCAGCGCCCAGAAGAGCATGTGCACGCCTACGACGTGCCCGCGTGGCTCTTTCTGGTTCAAAGAGGAGGCCAGCAATAGACCGCCGGCCACATAGGCTGTGGCGATCCAGAAGATGGCCAGCTGGAGGTGCCAGGTGCGCAAAATATTGCTCGGTAGATATTGGGCCAGGTCGATGCCATAGAAATTTCCAGGTTCCGCGCGATAGTGGGCCAGGGCGCCACCGATCATGACCTGCGTTAAAAAAAGCAGGGCCACAATCACAAAGTACTTGATCGTCGCCTTCTGCCCCTCGGTAGCTTCACCGGCCAGCATTTGCGGATAGATGCCTTCGGGTCCCCCTTTCCAGCCCAGGTAGTCGAATTTGCCGAAAACAACCAGCACGCAGGCCAGACCGGCCAGCAGCATGGCCACACTCAACGCACTCCAGAGAACCGCATCGCTGGTCAACAGATTGCCCACCGCCGGGTCATAGGGGAAGTTGTTGGTGTACGAATAGGATTTGTCAGGTCGGTTGGCGACGCTGGCCCAGGCCGTCCAGGCAAAAAAAGCCGTCAACTGACGGATCTCTTCCGGGTCATCGATGTAGTTGTCGGGAAGGCCCGAATTGGATATCGGGTGCTTGAAATAATCGGTCCAGACGGTGAGCTGCTTTTGAAAGGAATCTTTTTCCGCATCGATGAAGATCAGCTGTTTCGATGCAGGATCGTAACGATTTTCTTTCAACAGGTTGGCCACCCGGGCATCTACCTGAACCCGCTGGGATTGATCCAGTGCTGACAGATCCACGCCGAATTCCTGCCTGGCGATGGCCTGGCCGGTCTCCAGCGAGAGCTCGTGCAGGTACTGCGCCGAAAAATCCGGGCCCAGGTAAGAGCCATGGCCCCAGATCGAACCGTTTTGCATCAGGCCGTATTTTAAAAATACCTCCTGGCCGGTTTCGATATCCTGCCGGTCGAAGACGACAGTGCCTGCGGAATCGACCACCTTTTGCGGAATCGGTGGCGCATGGCGGTAGGCCTGCACCGACATGAAGATCAATCCGATCATGCCGACCACGAAAACCAACAAAACACTGCGGCGCCACCATGGAGATAGAACTGCGGTGTCGGATAGCTGCGCTTGCATAATAGTACCTCCAATATTTCATTGAGATGATCGGTTCTTATGGATGAACGCTTTAGCTACTCACCGCGTATCATAACCAGCAGCATTTTGAATCTTTCCTCTGCGTGTAGGGCGTGTGACACATCAGCCGGCATGATAAGCATCTGTCCGGTACTCACTCTATTTTCCTTCCCCCCGATGGTAATCCTGGCTTGCCCATCCAGGATATAAACCACAGCATCAAAAGGCGCAGTGTGTTCACTCAGACCCTGTCCGGAATCAAATGCAAACAGGGTAAGGTTTCCAGTTGTTTTTTTAAGCAGCGTCTGGCTGACGACTGAGCCATCCGCGTAGTCAATATTTTCTTTCAAATGAAAAGGGGTGCCTCTAAGTTTGTCGATCGTTTCGTTCATGTTTGTCTCCATTCGTATAAAGTTAACAATGATTCAAGACAGATAAATGCTCTCCAGAGACGCAATCATCTTATGGAATGCTTCATGCTTGCCGGGTCCAATTTTCTGCTTTTCTATTCTTTCAAAGCCCTCCCAAAGCGCCATCTGTTTTTCTTGGGAGAGATTGCTGTCCGCCAGTGCAAACAAGACATTGTTTTCTTTATCTATATGATGACTCAACAGGGCGATGTAAGCACGTGCATGATTGACGAAATCGCGTGCCGCCCCTCGGTCACCGTCCCGATTTCTCACAAGGGCGGTCTTCATTTTCAAGACAGCATCACGACCCTGCTGGTGTTCTTTCAGCATTACACCAATGGGCCCGCCTTCCCTGCTGACGCCGACTTCTTCCAGCGCCGGAAACAGAAGTTCTTCCTCTTTTCCGTGATGACATCGGTCAACGAAGGTTGAAAAAAATTCGATCAATTGTTCCAAATGGTCAGGGTTGGCAATTTCGCCCGTTTTTTCAGTCTCCTTGCAAATGCTGTCCAAAACCCTCAATGTGATTTTGACTGCCTCGTGTTCCATTTTTAAGTCTTCGATTGGTTTCATTTCGTACCTCCTTTTAAATTTACACCTGCATATAAGATTGGCAAAACACGTGCCAGATATTTTTACAATCAATTTCAATGTGTTGCCAAATATGTTATTATTTTATATACAAAATAAATGTTTTCAAATGAACAACAATGTTGTAATAATAAAAACTATGGACTTATTGGATACGATCGTTTCAATGGCTGTCGATCTGACCGGTGCCTTGAATGCCACGGATCGGTATCAACGGTTGCTGCATGCCATCGGCCGTGTGATTCCTTACAATGCCTCAACGTTGCTTCGCCTTGAGGGTGACGTACTGGTGCCGATTGCAGCTGCCGGGCTGAAGGCTGATGCCATGGGCCGCAGATTTGCCCGCAGCGAGCATCCTCGACTGGACATCATTTGCAATGCTGATGAGCCCGTGCTTTTCCCGGCGGACACCTCTCTTCCCGATCCGTTCGACGGGTTGTTGAGTTCAGACAAAGACGCCTTCCAGCACATCCACGCCTGCTTGGGATGCCCCTTGCGATTGGACAATCAGTTGGTGGGCGTGTTAACCGCCGATGCAAAAGACCCCCACAGCTTCGATCATCTTGAGCCACGTTTTCTAAAGGCGGTGGGGGCCCTTGCCGGCGCTCAGATGCAGACCGTCAACTTGATTGAAGCCTTGGAGCAAAGTGCCCGGCGGTATGGACAGATTGCCGCTGATCTGATGAGAGACGTTCAAATCGGCAAGGATAAGCAGATCATCGGCAGCAGCCCGGCACTGGTCCGACTGCGCCGCGAAATCGAGCTTGTCGCACGTTCCGACTTTACCGTCCTGGTTTTAGGTGAAACCGGCGTCGGCAAAGAACTGGTTGTTCGGGCAATCCATGCGGAATCCAATCGCAAAGACGGTCCGATGCTCTATTTAAACTGTGCCGCAATACCTGAAACGCTGGCGGATTCAGAGCTTTTCGGCCACACAAAAGGGGCATTTACGGGTGCAATCAAGGACCGAGCCGGCAAGTTTGAGGTGGCCGACAACGGTACCCTGTTTCTGGATGAAGTCGGTGAACTGCCCCTTTCCATTCAGGCCAAGCTGCTGCGGGCCATCCAGGAAGGAGAAATCCAGCGCGTAGGCTCGGAAAAATCAATCAAGGTAAATGTGCGCCTGTTGACAGCCACAAATAGAAATCTCGAACGAGAAGTCGAGAAAGGCAACTTCAGGGAGGATCTTTTTCATCGTCTGAACGTTTATCCGCTCAGCGTTCCTACGTTGAGGGAACGAAGCGCTGATATTCCGCTGTTGACTGGATTCTTCAGCGAGCGCATGCAGCGGCGCCTGGGGCTCGGGCCGGTTCGGATCAGTACGGAGGCGATGGAAATATTAATGGGTTATTCCTGGCCAGGCAACGTGAGAGAATTGGAGAATATTTTATCACGGTCGATTCTCAAGGCCTCGGCGGATTCCCATCCAGGGGGGCAGGTGATTGTGAATTCAATGCATCTGGGCGACGATCTGTCAGGGACCCAACAGCCGGCGCGACTTGATCTACAGCCGTTGCCCCCGCCATTGCCATCCGGATACACACTGCGAGAAGCCACAAAAAACTTTCAGGTACAGGTGATTCAACGTATTTTGGATGCTAAAAAGGGCAACTGGGCCGCTGCGGCAAGGGAGTTGGGAATGCATCGCAGCAACCTTCACAATTTAGCGACGCGTCTGAAAATACGTAAAAAAAGAGATGGGATGTCCCATGAGTGATTGTTTGTAGAAAACTTATAAATTGTCATGTTCAACGGAAAAATGAATCGTCAAATGATCAAGGTCACCTTACAACCCATCAGACCAAGACATATTTGACCTGACAATCCCTAATAGGGTTATTATTAATTTGGCCGTCCTGGTTCTTATCTCAATACATCTCCCCACCGCCAATTTATCAGATATAATTCGCGTCAGGTGTGTAATCACCAACCACCCTTAAATTCATATGTCCGCGAATTCACTATAGGCCCAAAAGATGTCGCATCTGCATGGACAAGGTTCATCGCACTGTGATATTCGTTGTTTCTGGGGGTTTTATGTGCGACGCATAAAGACTGCGGCAAACCTTTGCCGCACAAAAGGGGAGGAAAAGATATGGAGTTTATCGATTATTCCAACATTCACGCCATGCTTAAACAAACGGTCGACCGATATGGCGGGACCAGTGCCTACAAGTGGTTTACGGAACCTGGTAAAACCGATTCGGTGACCTGGAACCAGTTTTACGATCAGGTCCGACAGGTGGGCAAATCGCTCATGGCGCTGGGGGTGGAAAAGGGTAACAAGGTCAACATTATCAGCTATTCGCGCTATCAGTGGGTGCTCTGCGATATGGGCATCACCTGCATCGGATCGGTGACAGTGGGCATCTACCAGTCCAACCTACCCAAGGATGTCCGTTATATTGTCGATCACTCGGATGCGGTGGTAATTTTCGCGGAGGACAATACGCAAATGGCCAAGTTGATGGAAATCCGGGCCGAGCTTCTAGACATCCGCAAGGTGGTTCTGTTTTCCGGCGAAGTACCGGAAGACGATTGGGTCATCAGCTTCGAAGACTTTCTGGCGATGGGCAAGGATGTTGCAGATGCCGATTTCGATTCAAGGGTGGACGCCGTCACGCCGTCAGACCCGGCGGGCATCGTTTACACCTCCGGCACGACAGGGGTTCCCAAAGGTGCGGTGCTGACCCACGACAACATCACATTTACGGCCCAGTCGGTGAAAGGCAGCACCAACATCAGCGAAGGAGAGGAAGTGTTTTTATTCCTGCCGCTGGCCCACGTCTTCGCCCGCACCTGTGTCTACGCCACCCTGCTCACCGGGTGCACAACGACATTCACGCGCAGCATGGAAACCATCGTCCAAGATATCGGCGTGGCCAGTCCGCACTGGTTTGCCAGTGTGCCCCGCATCTACGAAAAAGTCTACTCCAAGGTCATCAGCGGTGCTGAAGCCAAGGGCGGCATAGCACTGAAAATATTCCGGTGGGCTTGCGGAGTGGGAGAAACGGTCAGCGACTGCAAACTCAACAAACAGCCCATCCCCTTCAGCTTGGGAGTCAAGTATGCATTGGCCACCAAACTAGTCTTCAGCAAAGTGCAGGCAGCCTTGGGCGGCAGGGTCAAATGGTGCATCAGCGGCGCAGCACCGTTGAACCCCTCCATTGCCAAGTTCTTCCATGCCGCCGGCATTCTG
Organism: uncultured delta proteobacterium; assembly: GCA_963697225.1. Taxonomy (GTDB): domain Bacteria; phylum Desulfobacterota; class Desulfobacteria; order Desulfobacterales; family Desulfosarcinaceae; genus Desulfosarcina. The sequence continues at coordinate 157,407 of CAVONM010000022.1, read as the reverse complement.
ATTCTTGAGGGCATCGGGATGACGGAAAATACATCGTTTACAAATCTCAACCGTTACGACAACTATCGTTTCGGCTGGGTCGGCCCTCCAGGTCCCGGCATCGAGCAGAAAACTGCCGACGACGGTGAAGTGATTTATCGCGGTAGAAACGTCATGAAGGAATATTACAAAATGCCGGAAGAGACGGCTGAAACGATAACGCCCGACGGGTGGCAATACACCGGCGATCTGGGTGAAATCGACAGCGAAAATTTCCTGAAAATCACCGGTCGGAAAAAGGATCTCATCATCACTGCCGGTGGTAAAAACATTGCACCGTCGGCCATAGAAGGGGTCATCGCCACGTCAAAGTACATCAATCAGATATGCATCATCGGCGACAAGCGGAAATTCCTCAGTGCGCTTGTCACCCTCGATCCTGACAATGTGCCGGAATGGGCTCAGACCCAGGGTATCACCTTCAACTCACTGGAAGAGTTGATGACCAACGACAAGGTGCGGGCGATGATCGAGAAGGAAGTGGCCGAGAAAAACAAGGAATTCGCCAGTTTCGAAACGATCAAAAAGATCACAATCGTACCGGAATTCACCATCGAAAACGGCTTGCTGACGCCAACAATGAAACTCAAAAAGAATGTGGCGTTCGCTCAATACGAGAAAACGATCAACGCAATGTATCCAGATGATTAGGTGGAAGGGTAAAGGTAAAAGTCCGAAGGCTGACAGCTGAAGTCAGAAGGTGCGGCCTGAGGACTAACGTTAGATAAGGGAAGGAAACAGGGGGCACTATTGAGAATTGATTTCAGTAATAGCCAGATCGTACCACACGATTTCTGAAAAATACGATTACTGCTAAAAATAACGTCTACCCATAAAAAGGCTGACCACCAACTATTGGGGTCGGCCTTTTCGAAAAATATGTTGGCTTTGAAATTGATATCATAGGCGAAAAGTAATGGTTGATTTTATCTGATCCCTCTCCAACACATCGCCTGAAATGGACCTGTTCGAAAAGCGGTGATAATTTATCGCCAATCTATCGATACCATCTCATTTTGAACCTGCCGCTAAAAAATACGCAGGGTGTTGCGTAAAATCGATTTTCGTTTTGAGCACAAAAATTATGAACTATCAGAAGCGCACCCTAAATCCGCAGACAGAGATCCGGAAACCGGATGTCTTTTCTATATCCGAGTGCTTCCTCTGCTTCAGCGATCATCAACCCCGCTGTTGATTCCATCTTGATATTGGCCCCCCAACAATGGTTAACTGGTTGCCATTATTCTATCGGACGGTTCGATATAATGTATCTGTAATCTTACATTTACTGGTAAAGAGTTGGCTGCAAATACGATGGTAGGCTGAAATCGTATATTTTTTGTCCCTATTTGGGATGTTAACAGGACGTCATTATAACATTCCCATGTGGGACGTAAAAGAGACGTTTATTAATTATCAATGTTAGTTGCCAACCACAAGGGTCACACCATGAAAATCACCGTTGAAACAATCGTCAAAGCTCCCGTCGCCAAAGTCTGGAGCGCTTACACAACGCCAGACGACATCAAGCATTGGAATACTGCTTCTGATGATTGGCACACAACCAAATCCACTGTCGATTTGCGCGTGGGTGGGGCGTTTACATCGCGCATGGAGGCCAAAGACGGTAGCTTCGGCTTTGACTTCGCCGGAACGTACACCAAGATCGTGCCAAACGAGTTAATTGAGTATTCGTTCGGAGACCGTAATGGTGCAGTCGAGTTCATTGCTGACGCAAACGGTGTCACGGTAAGGGTCACGTTCGATGCTGAATCCGAAAATCCTGTGGTGCAACAGCGTCAAGGATGGCAAGCCATACTGAATAATTTTGCCAAGCACGTCGAAGCGCATCAGTGAATTAGTCGTATCAGAAATGGCAACTAACATGGAGTTCGAGAGGGACGCGCCGAAAGCGGCGCGCCCCTCAACTTTACGGTAGTGTTTATATCATCAAATGAGGAAAAACATGAAATCCCAATTTAGGGACAAGTTTGGGTTTTTGAGATCGCTGACTATGACCTACGTTTTCAAGGTTTGGCAGGCCTTTTTATCGGAAGGGGTTAATGTTCAACCATATTGTCTATACATGTTTTTAGTGGAAACAAACAAAATCATCCCCGTTAACAAGTTACCTTGAAAGACAAAATAAGGAGGAATTTGTGTCTGACCCGGTACTCTTTTACAATGGCGTGATCCATACCTTGGATCCTGTTAGACCCCACTGCACCTGGTTTACCGTCCTTGGGAAATCGATTCAACGCGTCGGCGACGGCGACACCCCACAAACCAAAACAAAAATCGATTTGAAAAGTAAAGTTGTTGTCCCTGGCTTTGTCGATGCGCACACGCATTTCTTTCAGACAGGGATCGACAAATTGTTCTGTGATTTTTCATCGGTAAAAAACAGCGATGACGTCCATGCGCTTGTGTCGAAAAGCGAACTGGGAAAAAGAACTTGGATTTTTGCCCATAGCTACGATGAAGAAAATCTGTCCAATGGAAGGCCTTTTACGTCCGCCGAGCTTGACCTGGCCTGCCCGCAGAAACCCCTTTGGGTCAATCGGGTTGATTATCACTCTGCGGTCGTAAATTCCGCGGCTTTGAAACGATTGAATATTCCCATTGGGATACAAGGCCTTATGAGAAACAAGGACGGATACGCAACCGGCGTTCTGCGCTCCGAAGCTTATTTCTATGCAAAAGCCAAAATCGCCAGCATATATCCTTTGGAGATTAAAAACAGGGCGGTGAACGAAGCGGCGAAAACCTGCATCTGTCACGGCGTAACCGCTGTCCATGCGTTGGAAGGCGGCAGGATATTTGGCGATCAAGGTGTGATGCCGATTCTCAAGAAAATGGATCGGCTTCCGCTTGATCTCACCCTTTTTCTTCAGGAAAAAAACCTCGTCTATGCGACAAAGTTGGGCTTCAGGCATCTGGGTGGATGCATATTGATCGACGGGTCTATTGGGAGCTACACGGCGGCGCTCGACCAGGATTATCAGGATGCAAAGGGTGTTCGGGGTCATATTTACGAGAAACAACGGGAATTCTTCGCCTTTGTTGAGGGCGCCCACGACGCGGGCGTCCAGCTCTCTTTTCACGCTATCGGGCCGAGAGCGATCCAACTTGTTTTGGATGCCTATGAGAGTGCCCTGCGAAAGTATCCGCGCTATGACCACAGACACAGGATCGAGCATTTTGAACTGGCCACCGATGAGCAGATCCATCGCGCTAGAGACTTAGGGGTTGTTGCCAGCATGCAGCCCAATTTCGAATATTTTTGGGGTGGCCCGGAAAAGATGTATCAAAAACGGCTTGGTGATGGGTGGAAGTCCACCAACCGTTTTGCCGATATACTTAAGCATGGGTTGACCATTGCCGGAGGCTCGGACACGAATGTAACGCCTCCAGATCCGATTTTAGGCATCCACGCGGCAGTAAATCACCCCAATGAGGATCAAAAAATCTCCGTTGATGCCGCGCTGAGGATGATGACCATTAATGCAGCCTATGCCGGATTCAACGAAACAAAAATGGGCACCATTTCGCCGGGAAAAAACGCCGCATTCACCGTGCTCGACAAGGATCTTTTTACGGTGAACCCATCTGAAATCAAAAATATCAAAGTTGTGGAAACCTGGTTTTCAGGACGATGCGTATATCGAAGTGACAGCAACCTCATTGAAGAAGTTCAAAACGGCAATTATTTGTAGTAAACTCCAGCCACACAATGAATTTTTAGATAGGTTTGAGGTAGGTGACTCAATATTTGATAGATTTAAGATACGGAAGGATTCTGAAAGATTGTAATACCATATTGTCAAGCTTAGTCCTGACTCGCAATTCAGTTGTGTCAATTCAAATATAGGTCGGGAAAAATGAAGAGTTGTGTTGAGTGTCGCAATCGACAGTCAGGCCAAGCAGGTCCAGTATCCAGACAATTGCCCGATCCCTTGCCCACGTGTTTTTTCCAAGGCCTTGACCATCCGGCACATCGCCCCTATACTGCCTGTTCGATCAGCAACCGGCATCGATTTTTTATGTAAGGAACACATTCCCCCCAGACTAAACCCATAAGAAGCAATAAATCGCCATCAGCCGGGAAGGTAAACATGGAAAATACCGTGATGAGGATATTCCAAGCCCTGCTGGGTGCCTGCCTGGTGCTGGCTTTTCTATCCCCGCATGCATCGGCAGCCGTATTAAAAGAAGATGGACAGACACGCGCTGGTCCACCTGGGTGAAAATCAATCCCTCGACCCGCTTGATGAAATAAGCCTCACTGCACATCCCATATTCTGCACGCCGTCATGACGTTGGTCTGCCGCGTTGGCTTGATCGACCGTCACGAAGATGATAATCATGGCCGATGCTGAAAGGAATCAAAAAGGGCTCGCTCGTCGCGGCGCTCATGTTCTTGCTGGGAGTTGTCCCGGCCATTGCCCTGGCCCAGGATTACGCCCTGGCCATCTACGCAGGCCGGTTGACCAAGGAAAAATGGGAGCGGGCGATCCTCCCCGGTGCCGATTTTGCGGATGCCACGCTTGTCGTGGCGGCAGGTTCATGGACCGTTGCCCGATTTTTCGACGGCAACCTGTCCTGCGAACTGGAGGCGCAGGTGGGCAAATACGTCGGGGACCAGGATCACTGGGAATTCAATCTGCCGATCATCGGGTTTCGCTGGCACCGATTTCCCTGGGAGCGATATGTAGCCACCAGCTTCGCCTGGGGAATCGGTCCGTCCTATGCCACTGAGATACCGCCAATCGAAATCGAAACCAGTGACGCCAGCAGTCGCTGGCTGATTTACTGGTACGGTGAGTTGACCCTCGGCCCGCCAGATGCAGGGTGGGAGGCAATGCTGCGGCTGCACCACCGGTCGGACGGTTTCGGCACCGTGGCCGAGGACGGCGGTTCGAATGCCGTTTGCGCGGGGCTTCGATATCGGTTCTAGTTTCAGAGTACCGGTATCAAGAGAAACATCTCAGTTTCCGCCACCCGACGTCATTTCCTACAATTTAAAGGAGGTACGCATGACCTTACGCCGTCTGATTCCAGCCATGTTGGCGATGTGGCTGGCCTTTGCTGCAATGGCGGTGCCCGTCCGCACCGATGCGCAAGCGACCGAGTCCGGGGAAAGGGACCGCTCGAAGACGATGGTCAGCTTTTCCTACACGCCCATCTTCCAGTTCGACACTGATCTGGACAGCGGCGGCAGTTTCGATGTCCAGCGCCATTTCCTGCGGTTCGACATCTTACGGTTCGTTGACCGGCACTGGACAGTGGGCCTCGGGCTGAGCCTCGATTACGAACGCTGGGATTTTTCCGGTATCGAAGGCTTGGCCGGCGTCGACCTGTGGGATGAGATATTCAGACCGGGCATCAGCCTTCCCGTTTTTTACAGCACCGGCGGCAAGTGGCGGTTCGGGATCATTCCCTCCATCGATGCCGCCGGTGCAACCGGTGCCGAAACCAGTGAATCCCTCTCCTTCGGAGCGGTGGTGTCAGCGGCCTACGCCTTCGGACCGAATCTGATGCTGGGCTTAGGTGCCGGCATATTCGATCGCCTGGATCAAACCGAAGCCTTTCCATATGTGGTCATCGATTGGAAGATCAACGAGGGTCTGCGGCTGACCAATCCCTTCCGGGCCGGCCCGGTGGGTCCGGCCGGACTGGAACTGGTTTACGCCCCGGATGGTAGCTGGGAAATGGGCATGGGTGGCGCATACCGATCTTACCGCTTCCGCCTCGACGACTCCAGCGCGGTGGCGGACGGCATCGGCGAAGTGGCTTTCTGGGCGCCCTTCCTGCGGATAGGATGGCGGATGGGCAAGCACTATCGGCTCGACATCAATGGCGGGGCGATGGTGGGCGGCAGCATCACCATCGAGGATAAAAATGGCAACCAACTGGGGGAAACCGACTATGATGCGGCGCCATTTGTCGGTGTGACCCTAAACGGGCAATTCTGATAAAGCCAGCGGCGATATGAAGGGAAGACAACGAATCCTGAGAGTGCCGGCCGTCGGGCATGCTATACGGCTATAGATCAATGCCGAGTATTTTCATCTTCCGATAAAGTAGGGTGCGATGAATTCCCAGCAATGCTGCTGTTTTGGTTTTGTTTCCATCGACCCGCCTCAGGGTCTGTTCAATCAGAAACCGCTCGGCTGACTTCATGTAGGCATTCAGGGTGGTCGCGTCGGATCGTTTGGGGAACATCGTCGAATGAAACAGGTAATCCGGCAGATTTTCCGATTTAACCGTTCCGGACCTGATGTCAAACAATGTGCGCTGGACAACATGCAGCAACTCTCTTCCATTCCCGGGCCAATCATATTGCACCATCGCTTTTTCTGCTGTGGGATGAATGCGTATTCCCTTTCCCGAAGGCCCTTTGACCGTTTTCTCGATAAAATAGTAGGCGAGGGGGATGATATCCTCCCGCCGATTTCTCAATGGCTCAATGTCGACCGGAATGCCGTTTATTCGGTAGTAAAGATCTCTTCTGAATTGTCCGGACTTCATTAGGTGTTCAAGGTTCTGGTTGGTTGCAGAGACAATCCTGAAATCCGATGTGATGACGTTGACGCCGCCAACTCGCTCAAACTCTTTAAGTTCTAACACCCTGAGCAATTTGGGCTGCATTTCCAAGGGCATGTCGCCAATCTCATCCAAGAAGATGGTGCCCAAATGGGCCAGCTCAAACTTGCCGGGCTTGCCTTTCGGGTTCGCGCCGGTGAACGACCCTTTTTCGTAACCAAACAACTCCGCCTCGAGCAGATCCTTGGGCATGGCGGCACAGTTTACGCGAATGAACGGAAAATGCCGTCGACTACTGGCGTGGTGGATGGCGTGGGCAAAAAGCTCTTTTCCCGTCCCTGATTCTCCGGTGATCAACACCGGCATGGTGGTGCCTGCGGCACTTAACGCTTCGCTGACGGTTTTCTTGATGGATTCACTTTTGCCGATGATGCTCTCAAAGGTAAATGCGGTGGCGTGGACGGTGGCGAGTTCCTTTTGCACATCGACCAGCTTCGACTCCAGCTGCTCCAGTTTGTCGGCCAGTTTGGTGACCGTCGTGGCCGAATCAAACAGAACCAGTCCGACCACGGCGATGACCCGTCCGTCTTCCCGGAGCGGAACCCGGTGGACCAAAAAACCAGTATCTTTGAACTGATGGGGATAGTTGATTTCTGCGATGCCGGTTTTGGCCACGACAGGCAGACGACTGTTGGAGATGACCTGGGTTGCATGTTTGCCAAGCGAGGCTTCGATGTCAATGTCCAGAAAACGAGCGTAAGTCCGGTTGATATAGACGATCGTGCCGTCCGTATCACAGATAATGACACCGATTTCCATGTTCTCTACCAGGTTTTTGAAAAAACCGGTTCGGTAGATCGGGTTGGAACGGGTCGGATCAATCATAATTAATCGTCAAATCCGCTTTAGTGTCGTTACGCAGTTGGTGGCGGCAGACCCCCCGACATTGAAGACCACGGCCACTTCCGGTGTGTGGGTGGTCGGCGCCATACCGATGGGTTCTCCAACCAGCTGTTTGTAGGCCAGGGCATGCATGGAACAGCCGGTCGCGCCGACAGGATGGCCTTTGGATTTAAGCCCACCCGACAGGTTGACCGGGCATCGATCATCCGCGGTGAATCGCCCGTCCATATAATCCCAGCCAGCCCGCCCGTCTGCCGACAACCCCAAGGCTTCGGTAGTCAAAATTTGATTGATGGAAAAGCAGTCGTGAACTTCCGCCAAGTCAACGTCGTCGATGGTGATGCCGGCCTCTTTGAAGGACTGGTCGACCGCCCGTTTGCCGGCAATCAGTTCGTGCATGTTCGGTCGCACACTTTCCGCCAGCCTTTCCGTGGTCATACCGATGCCGGCGATTTCCACCGCCCGCTGGCTGATGGCGCGGGCCTCTTCGGTGGGTGCCAGGATCACCGCCGCCGCCCCATCCGAAATCAGGGAGCAGTCATGCAGACGCAATGGCGAGGCGATGACGGGGTTGCTTCCCTTGCCGGATTCCGGCAGGTTTAAAATGGCTTCGGCGCTAAACAGCTTGAGTCGATCCGCCGGGCCGCCCTTGCTGAAATGGGCCAGCGGGTTTTCGATACCATTTCGATACGAGAGCGCCGAGACGGCCGCAAACATTTTCTGCAGTTCTTCCCGGGTATACCCGTAATGGGCCATGTAACCCTTGGCGTACTCGGCAAAAAGCCCCGGAAAGGTCATGCCGGCTGCGCCTTCTTCCGGCCAATAGGAAGAACAAGCCAGGGTATGGGTGACATCGGGGGTTGCCAGCAGGCTCATCTTTTCCACACCGATAACCAGAACCCGACGGAAGCGGCCCGACTCGATGCCGAAGATGGCATTATAAAGGGCCACGGAGGATGAGGCGCAAGCCCCTTCGGTGCGGGTGGTGGGTACAAAGCGAAGAAATTCCGGGGCGACCTCCAGGCCCAGGGGCCCCACGTGCTCCTGGTTGACGAACATGGACGGTGAGCAGGAACCAATCCAGATGCCGTCGATGTCGGACGGGTGCAGCCCCGCATCTTCGATGGCACCCTTGCCGGCCTCGATGATCAGGTCGTAAAAGGATTTGGTATCCTGAACCTCTCCGGTTTCCCGGTTTTTTTCCACAAATGCCCCGAACTTGGTGTTGTAGGCTCCGATCATGCTGACACGGCTCATGGCAAGTCTCCTTTCTCCTTTATCCTTTTGAGCTCAACCGCAGACCACCGTGGATGAAATAGACATCGCCGGTAAGGGCTTCATTGCAATAGAGCTCGCACACCAGCGAGGCGATTTCATCCGGTTCGATCAGCCGTCCGATGGGGACGTTGTCCAAAATACGGGAGAGCGCCTTCTGGTTCATGCCTTCCAGTATTGGTGTGGCGACGTACCCCGGGGCCACCGCCACGCAGCGGATTCGATCGGCAATCCCCCGTCTGAAAAACTCGGCGGTAATCACCTTGGGCATCACCGAAACGGCGGCTTTGGTTGACGAGTAGTTGATTTGGCCGGCGGTCCCCAGCGAACCAGTGGATGAAATCAGGCAGATCAGGCCTTTGTCCCCATTGTTGATCATCTGTTCGGCGCATTCGCGCACGGTGAGAAACACGCCCGTCAAGTTGACATCGACCACCGAACGAAACTGATCGAGGGACATCTTGGCGGTGACTTTACCGGAGTCGCGGTCGGGGGCGAGCATCAGGCCGTCCTTGATGATTCCGGCAAATGGCGCCACCAGGTTGATTCTGCCGAAGACGTCCATGGCCGTTGTCGCCAGCCGATGGCTGTCCGCTTCATCCGTCACATCGCACACCAGAATTTCGGCCCGGTCGCCGATGGCCACTTTGGCCTTTTCCAAAGCCGGCTTCGAAACATCACCCAAGAGTACGTTTCCCCCTTTTTTGACCCAGTATTTGGCAAACGCGAGCCCAATACCGCTTGCCCCCCCGGTCACCACGGCAACTGAATCGTTGATCGTCAGCATGATGTCCTCCTGTAAAGTTTACGGTTTTCCCCTGAATCAGCAATTTCCATGCCGTCATTAAGATGCTCCATTGACGAGGGTTCAGCTTCTCACGCACCGATCGAGAATGAGACGTTTGTAGTAAATTTAGTACAACCATTGCCCGGCGTTTACAAGAAAAATCGATTTCAAATGAATTAAACACCTACAAATATCAAACGGTATCAAAATGTTATGTTGATAATAAGAAAATGAATAATGTTCGGCATACCATTTGCTGTGTCAATTTGACACCGTATTCACAACCATATCCACCATATCATCATATTTTCCGGCGAGGAGGGCTCGATGAATCTGGGAATGCTGTTTGTTCGTCATGCACGCTATCGGCCGGATCACACCGCGGTGGTGTTTGGTAATCAGCGCCTGACCTATTTTCAGCTTAATCAAAACATCAACCAGTTGGCCAATGCCATGATTCGCCTGGGGATCAGAAAGGGCTCCACGGTCGCCACGGTTTTACCGAATTGTTTGGAGCTTCTTGAAACTTACTGGGCCGCGGCCAAAGTCGGCGCCGTGGTGGTTCCGATGAGCACCCTGTTGATGGAGGGCGCCCTTCGATCCCTTCTCAAAGACGCCGATGCTCAGATGGTGGTCACCAATGCAGCATTTGCAAATATTATCAAAACGATACAGTCTGACCTGCCCGATCTTCATCCTGGATGCTGCCTGCTGGTAGACGCAACCGATATGGCGGGCTTTCAACACTATCATGCCCTTAAAGCAGCCGAACCGGACAGCGAACCTGAGGTCCCCATCATCCACGGCGACGATACGTTTAACATCATGTACAGCAGCGGGACGACCGGCCTGCCCAAGGGGATTGTTCACACCCACGATATTCGCATTGCCTACGGCACCTCCTTTGCCACCGCCTTTCGACTGGCACCGGAAAGCGTGACGCTTCACGCCGGGGCCATCGTGTTCAACGGTGCCTTCGTCGATTTGATGCCCACGGTTTTTCAGGGAGCCACCTATGTCCTGCTGCCGCAGTTTGACCCGATTGATTACATCGAGAGCATCCACAGGGAAAAAGTCACCCATGTGATGATGGTTCCGGCCCAGATTATCGCCATGCTGAATGCGCCCAATTTCGACCCTGACAAACTGACGTCTTTGGAAATGATCCTCGCTTTGGGGGCGCCGCTGCACCTCGAACACAAAGAGACCTTGAACCGGCTGCTTCCCGGGCGCTTTTACGAACTCTACGGCCTGACGGAGGGCTTCGTGACCGTTTTGGACAAACTGGATTACCACAGCAAGCCGGCCTCCGTGGGAATTCCGCTGCCCTTGTTCGACATGAAAATCGTTGACGAATTCGGTGCCGAGTGTCCGCCAAACCAGGTGGGTGAAATCTGCGGCAAGGGCCCCATACTGATGCCAGGATACTACAAACGCCCTGATTTAACAAAAAAAGCAATTGTAGACGGGTGGCTCCATTCCGGCGATCTGGGTTACGTCGATGAAGACGGCTTTCTGTACCTGGTCGACCGCATCAAGGACATGATCATCTCCGGCGGGGTCAACGTTTATCCCCAGGACATCGAAGAGACCATCGTTCAGCACCCCGATGTCAACGAGGTAGCAGTATTCGGTGTTCCGGACGAGCGCTGGGGCGAAGTGCCCTTTGCCACCGTGACCGTGGTTCCGTCCGCAACCGTTTCCGAAGCGGCGCTCAAGGATTGGATCAATTCACGCGTCGGGGCCAAGTTTCAGCGGGTTTGCGGGGTCAAAATCGTCAAGGATTTCCCCAGGAACGTTGCCGGTAAAACATTGAAACGGGACCTCAGGAAAATATTTGGGCAAAACACCGGCCGGAGGTGGGTCGGGCAAATCATAGTGTATCAAGATAGATACATAAGTAGCAATTTTAATACAAAAGCGATGCTGGGAGTCAATCGAGGGGGGTGATGCGGGCGAACGAATCTTTTCGCTATGGCATGGTGATCCGGTTCACAGGAAAAACATTAACCAAATAAACGAGGGGGAGGAACGATGAAAAGATGTCTCAAAGCAGCAGCAATTTTCGCGGTACTTTTCTTGTTCGTCACGGGCATGGCGTTGGCTCAGGACAAGAAGACAAAGTCCGACCGGCAGAAATTCGGCGCCGACGACAGAATTGAAGCAAGTCAAAAACCTAAAGGTCAAAACCAGCACCGAAAAACACCGCTGGAAAATGGTCCTTCCCTGGTCCAAGGGCCTGCTGTTCTATGACATGGCCGTCCATTTCTGCGATACCGTCCGTTTGGCTTCGGGCGGCCGTCTGGACATAAAGGCCTTTTCGGCCGGTGAACTCGTTCCCGCCATGGAAATTTTCGACGCGGTCAGCAAGGGCTCCTTTGACGCAGGACATGACTGGCCCGGTTACTGGAAAGGCAAGAATGAGGCGTTTATCGCCTTCGGTTCCGTGCCTTATGGTCTGGACGGCGAACTTTACAATATCTGGCTCTATGAACGCGGTGGTTTGAAAGAGATGCAGGACCTCTATGGCCAATACAATCTTTTTGCCCTGCCCGGTGGCCAGGTGGGCCAGGAAATGGGACTGAACTCCAACCGGCGCGCTTCGAAGATGGAGGATTTCAAAGGGATGAAGGTCAGAACCTGGGGCTGGTACCTGGACATCCTCAACGAACTGGGCGCCTCCGGTGTGGCCACCCCGGGCGGCGAAGTCTACCTCTCCCTGCAGACCGGCGTTCTGGATGCCGCAGAGTTCTCCTCTCCGGCGGTCAACTGGCCGATGGGTTTTGACGAAGTCACCAAATACATCATCGAGCCGGGCGTTCATCAGACCGGCTGTCAGTTCGCCTTCTTTTTCAACAAGGAGTCTTATGACAAACTGGGCGACGATCTGAAATGGATCCTCGACACCGCCGCTAAAGAGACCCAGCTCTGGAGCTACAGCTGGATCAACAACCTCAACGCCGAAGCCATCCGTCGCTTCAAGGAGCACTCTGAAATTGTAATGATGGATGATGCGACCATCGTCGATTTTGCCAAGACGACCCAGGCCTATCTGGAAAAAGTAAAAGCCAGATGTCCCGACTGCAAGCGGCTGCTTGAATCGCAAGAAGCATTGAAGAAGGACTTTGCCGACTGGCGTTCTGCCAGAGCCGGCGCTACCCCCTGGCCGCTTGATGAAGTGGTCAAGGGAAAACTGCACGAATAGAAAACGCCTCGGATAGGGCAAGCACATTTAATCGTGACCGGCTGGATTCCGCCTTGACGGGCGTTGTCCAGCCGGATATTCAAAAATCCGTTTTTTCCATGGGATGTCGTCAAGCGGCATTTCGTCTTATTTTTTGCTAAACCGTTTTCGTTGTGGGTAATCATTTTCCGGTCATGCACGTGTCAAGTTGAAACAGGAGGGAGCTATGCAGCGGCTCACGAAAATAATCGACAAGATCGTCGTGAAACAAGCGGAAGTATCGTCTCTGCTCATGGTGATCCTGGTCGTGATGATGTGCTACGAAGTGGTCAGGCGCTACTTCTTCAACGCACCGACGATCTGGGGCCTGGAGTTCACGACCTTTATCTTCGGTGTGCATTTTGTCATGGGCTATGGCTACACCGAATATTTCGACGGCCACGTGAGAGTCGATATCTTCAGCAGCAAATTCCCCAAAAAATTACAGGACATCCTGTACATCGTTCTGACGATCTGCATTACGCTCCCCCTCGTTCTGATGCTTGGCATCTGGGCCTGGGACAACGCGATCACATCCACCAAGATTCTGGAAGCCCTGTCATCGGCATGGGCACCCCCGATCTGGCCCGTGAAGCTGCTGATGGCCCTGGGGTTTACCTTTCTTTTCCTTCAAGTTCTCTCCAACTTGATCAAACGCCTGCTAACCTTCGGTCAAAAGGAAGCAGTTCGCTAAGGGGATGCTATGAGTCCAGAATTTCTCACCATCGGCATGTTTGCCACGCTTATTTTATTTATCGTGCTCGGGCTCCCTTTGGCGTATTCGCTTGCCGGGACCGCCGTGATCTTTGGTTTGATCGAAAACGGATTCAATATCGACGGCCTCTTGGGGTTTTTTATCAACAATGCCTGGGGCACCATGAACAATTTCGTGCTCGTGGCGGTTCCCCTGTTCATCCTGATGGCGCAGCTGCTGGATCGCGCTAAGATCTCGGACGCCCTGTTCGAAGCCCTCTACGTGGTCATGGGGCCGCTAAAGGGCGGGCTCGGCCTGGCCGTCATCTTTGTCTGCGTGATCCTGGCCGCCACCACGGGCATCGTGGGTGCGTCGGTCGTCGGCATGACGCTTCTTGCCGGCCCGAAACTCCTCGAAAAGGGGTACAACAAGGAGATGTCCGCCGGCCTGATCTGCTCCGGCGGCACACTCGGCATTCTGATTCCACCCAGCATCATGCTCGTGGTCTATGGAGGATTGACCGGGCTCAAAGAAACCTCGGTCGGTGCCCTTTTCGCGGCCGCCATCCTGCCGGGGCTGCTGCTGTCGTTTCTCTACATGGCCTACGTATTTATCATGTGCCAGGTAAAACCCGCCTATGGCCCCCCGATCAGCCGAAAAGAGGCCTCCGGCTATTCCGCCCGGCGAAAGATGTGGATGGTGATCAAGTCCATGGTCCCTCCGCTGGTGCTGATCTTCGCGGTCATGGGCACCATTCTCGGTGGTATCGCCACGCCTTCCGAGGCGGCGGGCGTCGGTGTTCTGGGCGCGGCCATCCTGGCAATCGCCCGCGGCAACTTCAATTGGAAGGTCGTCTATGAGTCCTGCAAGGCGACGCTCAAGACCACATCCATGGTCATGATCCTGGTCCTTTTCGGGAACCTTTTCAGCGCCACCTTTCTCTTTGTCGGCGGGGGCGACGTCATCACCGACCTGCTCATCGGCGGAAACCTCCAGCCGGGGATGATCCTGTTTATCATGCTCTTCGCGATCTTCGTGCTGGGCATGTTCATCGATTGGGTGGCCATCCTGTTGGTCTGCCTCCCGGTCTACATGCCGGTCTGCATGGAGCTTGGCTTCGATCCCTTATGGTTCTCGATGCTGATCTGTATCGTCTTGCAGACCTCATTCTTAACACCCCCCTTCGGCTATGCACTGTTCTATTTTGCCGGCGCCGCGCCCGAAGGCAAATACCAGATGATGGAGATTTACAAAGGGGTGCTGCCGTTCATTTTCCTGCAGGCCATTGGCGTTTTGTTCTGCGTCGTATTCCCGTCGATCATCACCTATATTCCCAGCGTCATTTTCAAGTGATCGCGGGTGGTGAGAAGTTGCAGTCCAGCGGTTCTTTAACAAAAGGGTCTTCGGCCCGGCGACCCATTGCTGGTTGTCCTCCATGCACAAGGTGGGATTCATCATTTTCAGGCAGTCATGGACTCCCGCCTGCGCGGGGTTGACACGGCTTAATCCTTTTTTCTGAACCACCCGGTTTTTAACAGGACTGGAATTCCGCCGCGCGGGTAACACCCTCGTTTAAGATCATACGGCTGAAACCTGCTTCGCTCGACGATAACCGGCTATTTTCAGGGCGCTTTCATTTAAACCTAGCGTCGTCGGCGCATGTGTTTTCGGTAACGAAGACGACCCCACCGAACAGCAGATCCAAGACGATGGCCGGTTAGGGATGATTCGTTCGTATCAACTGGAGTGATCGGAACGGGAGGGTCCCGTTTCGTAATAGATACTCACCCATTGCTGAGCCTTGCGATCGCAATTTGCGCATTAGCATTAATGCCCTCCTCGCCAATCGTGGGTTCAGTCACAACCAAGGAGGTAGATGATGGGGCAAAATTTATCTCCGAATCAGATGCCGTATCAGCAACGGCTTTGGAGAGGGAGGTGGTCGATTAGAATCAATCGAAAGATAGAATTTAGGGGTATGGTAATGACAATAAAAATTTTTAGGAGAACAACATGAAAACCTTAAAGAAAATAGTTTTCACGTTGCTGATTCTCGCCGTGTCAGCGACCCTGAGTTTTGCTTTTGATTACAGCGGTGTAAAAAAACCGAAGAAACTGGATGATCTTTTCGACAATGCCAACGTCGTCCACTATGACGGCAGCAAGGGCATTGGTATTAACCACATCGCCTACTGGACCATTACAGATGATGAAATCGATGCACTCTTTGACCCTTCTCAGGCGGAGGTGGAAAAAGCAAAGAAAGCCAAGTTTACCCCCAACGGCATCAGTTCGGTTCTTTACCCGCCGGACGACTATGATCCCATCCCCGGCTGGGAAGTCACGGGAACCCTCACCGGCGGAACGAAGAAAAACCCGCATACCCAGGCAATCAGCCTGGTCATCCCAGACGACTGGAACGGCAAGCTCATCGTCCTGGGCACGCCTGGCACCCGTACCGAATACGGCGAAGCAAGCCTGATGTCCCCATGGCTGCTGGAAAGGGGGTACGCCACCATCGAAGGCGACAAGGGCATGCCTAACGGAAGCAACGACCTGCTGAACGAAACGCATCTCACCCAGTATTGGGCCGAAATGATGATCGACATGGCCGAAGCCGCCCAGAAGACCATTAAAAAGGCCACCGGTATGAAACCGCTTTATACCTATGCCGCCGGCATGAGCAACGGTGGTCTACAGACCAGACTGGCCCTGGAGTTAGATCATGCGAGGGTGATGAAGGAGAAAAAACGGGGGCATAAATATTGGGAAAAACATGGTTTGAAAAGAGGGGCAAAACGGCTGTTTGATGGCGGCCTGGCATGGTCCGGCAGCTATTACCCGCGCAAAGAGATTCTGGATACAAACGGAGACGGCAACGTCACAGTTGAGGAATATGTGGAGCATGCCGGTATCACCCTATTCGGAGCCCTCAACAAAGCCAACTTGATTTTGAAATGGGTGTACGATGAGGCTTCCATCACCAACCCGGCAAATCCCGGGTTTGGCTTTGATATCGATCCAGCGCTTGCTTTCCAAGCAGTGCAACCGGATATGTTTGCCATGGGGTTCCATCCTGACTCGGCCCAGGTGTGGGGCGCGTACAATTCAAATTTTGATTATTATAAGAACTATGCGGCCATCCCGGGCTTTGAGTCATACTGGGTATGGGCAGGTGTCGGTTACCTCAACCTATCATCCTCCCTGTACCTCGCGGAGGCCCGCGGAGAGGGTGCTGCTGATTGGCTCAATTACAACTACCTGAACACTTCGACCTACCCCCATCCTCCAGTCGAGCCGACCCTCTACGCCTATCTTGAAGCGAATGCCGATTCCCTTGGCTTTAACCAGGAGGCGGTTGACTATTTTCTTAAGACAGCCAACTCCGCGGATTTCAGTGTGCCGCTCATAGAGATTCACGGCACCAAGGATTCCCTGGTACCCGCCATGGGGCAGGGAGTAGCCTACCGCGATGCCGTGGAACAATATGGAAACCCGGAGCTGCATCGCCTCTATCTCCTTGAAAACGGCGTGCACGTCGAATATCAGGTTGATTTTGGCAGGGTTGATTATGACTTTAACGGCAATCCTGCCGATCAGGCGGTTGAGGGGCAGGTCGTCGAGACACTGACCCCCATGCAAGGCTATGCCATGCAGACCATGGACATGCTGGAAGCCTGGGTCGAAGATGGTGTTGCACCGGTTGAAAGCGGCACCGTTATAACTGACCCCATAGGAGATACCGTGGTCACCATAGAAGAAGCTAATATGGATCCACTGCCGTAAGCGAGGTTTGCCGTACCTTAGATAGTAGGTGTCGCTTTATTAATGACCATAGTTGGTTGAACGGCGGATTAGGGATTTTGCTCCTGATCCGCCGCTGTCATACATCAGAGATTCATCGCCTGCCGAGAGCGATACGTTCGGGTTTTTCGAACGCAGATATTCATACGAAACAGCATAACAACAATGGATCCCTGTTCCTACGAAAGTGATTCAAGGGTCAAAACTGGCGATTAAGAACACCATGGAGGAGACCATGCAACGCAACAAAGTGATCACGGCCGACGAGGCCATGAGCCTCATTCAGGACGGGTGGACCATCGGCATCGAGGGCTTCGTCGGCGCCGGAACGCCCGACGACCTGTGTTTGGCCTTGAGCGAGCGCTACCTGAAAAAGAGGCGGCCCAACCAACTCACCCTGATCCACTCGTCGGGCCCCGGCGACGCGAGCACCCGGGGCATCAACCGCATCGCCCACGAGGGGATGTACAAGCGGGTGATCTCGGGCCACTATGGCCTGGTGCCCATGATCGGCAAGCTGGCCCTGGCCAACGACTTCGAGGCCTACAACCTGCCCCAGGGTATCCTGACCAACTTCTACCGCGCCGTAGCCGCCCATCGCCCCGGCGTCTTCACCAAGGTCGGACTGGGTACCTTCGCCGATCCTCGCATCCAGGGGGGCAAGATCAGCCCCAAGGCGGTGGAGGATATCGTGGAGGTGGTCGAGCTGGGCGGTGAAGAGTGGCTCTTCATGAAGTCCTTTCCCATCGATTGCGTATTGATCCGCGGCACCACCGCCGACACCCGCGGCAACATCACCATGGAGCGTGAAATTCTCACCGTCGACGCCCTGGCCATGGCCATGGCCGCCAAAAACTCCGGCGGCACCGTGATCGTCCAGGTGGAGCGGGTGGCCAAACCCGATGCCATGCGTTCCAGGGACGTGGTCGTGCCGGGTGTCATGGTGGATTACGTCGTGGTTTCGCGGCCCGCATACCACATGCAGACCTTCGGCACCCAGTACCGCCCCGAGCTGTCCGGCGAACTGCGGGTGCCGCTTTCCCATGTCCGGCCGCTGGAGCTGGACGAGCGCAAACTGATGGCCCGGCGGGCCACCTTCGAACTGAAGCCCTACGACGTCATCAATCTGGGCATCGGTTATCCGGAAGCGGTGGCCACCGTAGCCAATGAAGAGAACATCTTAAGCTACCTGACCATGACCGTTGAGCCGGGCATCGTCGGCGGCATGCCCCTGGGCGGGTTGGATTTCGGCGCCGCGGTCAACGGGGAGGCCGTGATCAGCATGCCGGACCAGTTTGACTTCTACGACGGCGGTGGGCTCGATCTGACCTGCCTGGGATTCGCCCAGTGCGACAGCCAGGGCAATGTCAATGCGAGTCAATTCGGCCCGCGGGTGGCCGGCTGCGGCGGGTTCATCAACATCAGCCAGAACACCGAGCGGGTGCTCTTTTTGGGCACCTTCACCACCGGCGGCCTTCAGGTGGCGGTGGAGGCCGGCACGGTCAGGGTTATCCAGGAAGGCAGCATCAAAAAATTCGTCGACAGCACCGACCAGGTTACCTTTTGCTCCATGTTCGCCGACGCGCAGGACCAGGAAGTATTCTATATCACCGAACGCTGCGTGTTCAAACTGATCGCGGGCAAACTCACCTTGATCGAAGTGGCTCCCGGCATCGATGTCGAAAAAGATATCCTGGCCCACATGGACTTCACCCCGGTGGTCGGCCAGGTGGCCAAAATGGATCCGCGGCTGTTCCAGAAGTGTCCCATGGGCATCCGGGGCGAGTTCCTGCTCAAGGAGCTGCGCACCCGCGTGCAATATGTCTCGGAGACCGATACGCTGCAGCTTAATTTCAACGGCATGGAGCTGGAGACCCAGGAGGACGTGGACAACATCGGAAAGATGGTGGCGGAGACCTGCATGCAGGTCGGCAGGAGGGTCAACGCCCTGATCAACTACAACGGGTTTCGCGTAGCCGACAACCTGTTCGACGCCTACATGGAAATGGGCCAGGCCATCATCCGGCAGCACTACCGCCGCATCGCCCGCCACAACACCAACGAGGACACCCGGGCCGAGTTCGAGGCGGAGTTCCGCCGGCGGGATTTAGAGGCCAACATGTTTGCATCGAGAGAGGAGGCGCTGCGGTATTTAGCGCAGGGAACAGTGTAAATGACACGCGTCTGCCAATGATGCACGGCTCGGTATGGAAGCCTCCGGCCGGGACACCCGACGTCGGATGAACCCCGCTATACCCTGATGCGCCAGCAGCGGTGGATCGTCTTTCGCTTGGAGACGTAGTCTTCGGGGATGGTGCCGGCCGTGATCTCGGTCGCGTCGGCAACTGCCAGCCCATCCATGCGGGGCTCGAAGCTCTGGTGGTTGGTGGAGAAGAAGAGCGTGGCAGCCGGTCGAAGCAGCCCGACAACCGCCTTTAGCAGCCGGGGATGATCCCTGGCGATGTCGAAAGCCACGTTGCGGATCTTGGTGGTCGAGTAGGAGGGTGGATCCACGACGGCCAGGTCGAAACGCTGCTTTTCCCGTGCGGCTTTTTTCAGGAAGTCGAAGGCGTGGGCCTGGACCAGTCGGTGGGTCGTCAAATCCATGGCATTGAGGACAAAGTTCTCACGAGCCCATTGGATCGCACTGTCCGACCGATCCACCGAGACAGTCGAGCGCGCCCCGCCTTTGGCGGCATAACAGGAAAAGGATGCCGTGTAGCAGTACAGGTTGAGAAAATCTTTGCCGGCGGCCAGTTCCCGGACCATTCGCCGGGTATCCCGGTGGTCGGCGAACAGGCCCGTGTCGACATAATCGGTCGGATTGACTAAAAATCTCAGATCCCGTTCGGAGAGAACGATTTTCCGGTCGGTGTGGTCGAGACGTTCGTAGCGCTGACCGTCCTGGCGGCCGGCCCATCGCTGTTTCAGGTGAACCTTTTCCGCCGGCACGTCCAAGGCGTCGGCGACGGCACGGCCCATCAGGGGCAGCCATTCGGGCACAGACTGGCGCCGCATATACTCGCCGATCACCAGGTGCCCGCCATACCAGTCCACCACGGCGCGAATTTCCGGAATGTCCCAGTCATACAGCCTGAAGACCTCGATATTCTGACGGTGGAAGCGATTGCGAAGATGTTTATATCGCTTCCTGACCCGATTGGCCAGCATCTGGCCCTGCCGCTGAAAATGTTCGGGGATGTCGCTATCGGTCATGCTTGCACGGTCCGTATTTCTTGAGTATAACTTATTGCTAAATGGGCTCGTCCAGCAGTATGGACGATCTGGTTGAAATGTCAATCGGCAATGGCCGCGCCGCCGGCCTCAGGGTCCGACCGTTTTGACCTGGGTCAATGCATGGAGGCAAGGTTTCCGGCTATGGTTCTCCCGGGCGAAGGGTGTGGTACCCTCGCCCCAACGACAACCCGGGAAAACAGAGGTAGAGCGATGCACGACGGATGCGGCGGATGTTTCGACAACGGCAAACAGGTGGCGGACAAGGTACGCATGATGGGGTTTGACCGGTCTCCAGTTCCCGCAGCGCTGGAGATCGTTTGCAGCCACTGCAACGGCACGTTTAAAATGGAAACCATGGTTTCGGCCTGCCCCGCATGCAACATGGTTTACGCGGTGACCCCCTGTCATTGCACTCATGCGGACCATGCCATGGCGGCAGGAATCGGCTATTGACGCGCGTGTCCATATTGACCACATCGAGGAGACACCATGCAATCGCTGGCCCAAATGGAAAAGCGGCTCAAGGAACCGAAAGCGGCCATCAAGGAGACCGAGTCGCGACTTCCCGCGCACTCGGTCAAGCAGCCGGTGATGATTGACCTGCTGGCCTTGGAGGATGAATACGAAACCCTGAGGCAACAGATCCGGGCGCACCGGTCCGGCGACACTGATCCTTGTTGCAGCGGAGGCCCGCCTCAGCGGAATCGAATGATGCCTGAACCCAACCAGTTCTATTTTGAAACCGCCATGACGCAGCGCCTCGATCGCCTGGACGGCGTTGATTTAAAAAAAACCCCACCGGCATTAGGTTGCGCCAGTGGGGTTTTTATGTTTTCCCCGCCTGCAACCGGGATGGGATTTCATCCCGGCAGAAGACAGGTCATCGGTTTTTATGCGGTGTCCGGTCAGGTCGCACCGCACACATTACAGTCTGTCAGGCATTGTTCGTAAGGTTCATCCCGGTTCTCAACCTTTCTATCCGAACCGGACCAGAACCTGATGATGCACTGGCTGATACACTCTTTTTCGTTGGGTACGATATCTCTTTTTTTCATGGCGATGCTCCTTTGGTCAAGATCCCAATATCGACCGTTTCTATGAAATTGGGCGTTGCGCTTATAGGATAATGTAATCATGATTGACGGCTTTTGAATATTTATCAAAAAAGAGTTGACAAATCACCTTAAAGTTTTATAGTTCGATATATGTCAAACAATATGAACATACCGATTGAACAGCTGGCAGACATTTTCAAAGCGCTGTCCAATCCGAACCGACTGAAGATTTTTCTATTGCTGACCACCTGCTGCCGCCCGGGTACGGTGGGTGTCTATGACAAGTACGCCGATGTAGACACCATGTTCATCGGGGATCTGGGAAAGGAGCTGGATGTGGGCAAGTCCACGGTATCCCACCATATCAAAGAGCTTCGGCGGGTGGGTATCATCCGAACGGAACGCAGGGGGCAGAACATCGCCTGCTGGGTGGACCCGGACGTCATTGAACAGCTCAGGGTCTTTTTTACGGCCTAAAAAATTTAGCCTTTATGTTCGATAGTGATCAAACAATAAAAGCCGGCATCGACAACGTGTCGTTTCGAGTCGGCGAGATTGAGCGCCTCCCGGTCGCCGACGGCACGGTGGACGTGATCATGTCCAACTGCGTCATCAACCTTTCCCCTGAAAAAAAGGTCGTTTTCCGTGAAGCCTACCGCGTGCTCAGACCCGGCGGGCGCTTAGCCATCTCTGATGTGGTAGCGGTTCGCCCCCTGCCGGCGTCGATGCTCGGGGACAGCCAAATTCACTGTGCCTGCATCGGTGGGGCAGCGCTGGTGAATGATCTTCGGGAACTCCTAAAAATGGTGGGATTTGAACAGATCACAATCACGCAAATGGGCGAAAGCCGTGATTTGATCAAAGAATGGGCACCCGGGAAAAATGCCCAGGATTATGTGGTCTCAGCAATGATCGAGGCAATAAAACCCGTATTGAATGGCACACGCTGATGGCGGCATGGGGCAAACCGACGGTAAATTCACAACAATTATAGAAAAGGGGAAGTTATGAAAGCATATGCAAATAGTGATCAGATGTCTCCAGGTACACAGCAATGCATGGTACCGAATGATCCGCTATGGCCGGAAAAGATGAAAACCCGGGCCATGACTTACCTGAAACGATACGACAGCTGCACCCAGAGCATCCTGTGGGCCTTTATGGAGGTGTTGGGCATGCAAAACCGCGTGGATCGTGTCGGTGACGGGGCTCGGACCATTGCAGAAATACTGCAGGATCTGGACGCCAGAGGGGAGCTTTTTCGAGTTTAACAAGCATTTCAGCAGCAGCTGACACCAACGCCTGCCCGCACGCTCATTCGATGTCCACGGAAATCTGCCTGGGCGTTTCCGCCACTGGTTTGGGAATCTCAACCGTCAGCACGCCGTTTTTGAATTTGGCCTTGATCTGCTCCGGCAAGACCATCGCATGAAGGGTGAAGGAGCGGTGAAAGTTTCCGCAGATGCGTTCCCGGCGATAATAGTTGGTCGCGCAGTGTTCAGGGTCGCCGGATCGCTCGCCGCTGATGGTCATCATGTTGTCCTTAACTTCCACCACCACATCTTCCTTGTTTACGCCGGGCAGATCGGCGGCGATCACGACCCCCTGATCGGTTTCATAGATATCCACACTGGGCGTCCAGGCACACAAGGGAACCTCTTCGTTATCATGCGCCTGTTGGGGGAACGAGTCATCGAAGAGCTTGTTGATGCGGTCCTGCAAGGTGGCGATGTTTCCCAGCGGATCCCACTTGATGATAGCCATTGCATGTCCTCCTTATGCGTTGGATTAAGCTTATCCATCTCCGTGCCGTTGTCAACCCCGGCAACGGCTTTTATAAGCCTGTGTCCCTGCCGGTGAATCGGGCCTTGGCCCGAAGTCTATGAATTGCCCTGAAACAGACAATAGGCTTGCAAAAGCAATCAATTTCTGGTGAAGTTGCAGCACCTTTTTAATCGACTGGGAGAACAACCATGAACGACGATTTTGCAGACGAGCCGCCTGAAGAAGAGAGTTTTGCCGATCTGTTCGAATCTTACAGCGCCGGCATGAGTGACAATATCCGGTTAGGCGACAGGATCCGGGGACGAATCATCTCCATCGGCGCCAACAGCGTGTTCGTGGATACGAACACAAAGGCGGACGGGGTGGTGGAAAAGTCCGAACTGCTGGATGAGGATGGCCAGCTGTCGTTAGCGGTAGGAGACGAGCTGGACCTTTACGTCGTCGCCGCCGATGAAAGTGAAATCCGCTTGTCCAGGGCCATCTCCGGCATCGGTGGCGTGACAATGCTCAGGGAGGCCTGGGAGCAGCGGATCCCGGTGGAGGGCAAAGTCGTGGCCGCAATCAAGGGTGGATTCCAGGTGGAGGTGATCAAGCAGCGCGCCTTCTGCCCCATCAGCCAGATGGACCTGGCCTATGTGGAAGACCCAGAAGTCTACGTGGGACAGACATTTCCCTTCATGATCAAACGATTCGAAGAACGGGGCCGCAACATAGTCATCTCGCGGCGGGACATCCTTCAAAAGGAGATGGAAGCCAGCCGCGAGGCGTTCATGGCGCAGTTGGACGAAGAGGCGGTCTTCGAGGGGACGGTGGTCCGCATCATGCCCTTCGGTGCCTTTGTGGCCCTGGCACCCGGGGTGGAGGGGCTGGTGCATATCAGTGAGCTGAGCTGGTCGCGCTTGGACACCCCCGAACAGGCCGTCAAGGTGGGGGACCGACTCCAGGTGAAGCTCCTGGGCATCAAAGACGGCGACAAGCCGGGAACCAAAAAGATCTCTCTTTCGGTAAAGCAGGCCATGGGTGATCCCTGGACCGATGCCCCGAACCGTGTCCGCGTGGGAGACAAATTAATGGGCAAGGTGACCCGATGTGCCAGCTTCGGTGCGTTCATCGAGCTTTTTCCGGGCATCGAGGGGCTGGTTCACATCAGCGAAATGAGCTATACACGCCGGGTGATGCGACCGGAAGAAGTGGTCGTTCCCGGTGATGAAATCATGGTTATGGTCAAAGAATTCGACCTTGACCGCAAACGAATCTCCCTGAGCATCAAGGATGCCGAAGGCGATCCGTGGGCCGACATCGAAGAAAAATTCAAGCCGGGCAAGACGGTACAGGGGCAAGTGGAAAAAAAAGAGAGCTTCGGTATTTTCGTCAACCTGGCGCCCGGCATCACCGGTCTGCTCCCCAAATCCAAGATGGCCGCCTCGGAAAAAGCGGCCCAGATCGATGCCCTCAAGCCCGGGGCCGCCATCACCGTTTCCATCGATGGGATCAATGTCAGGGAACGGAAAATCTCCCTGGGCACAGGCGATGCAGCCGACGATCAAGGATGGCAGGAATTTGCCGGAGGGACGGCTGATACCGATACCATGGGTTCGCTGGGAGACCAGCTGAAAAAAGCCCTGTCCCAACAGAAAAAGGGAGGTTGATCATGGCACAGAGCGATTTTTATGACCTGGTAATCATCGGCGGCGGCCCGGGCGGATTGTCCGCCGCCATATATGCCATGCGCGCCGCGATGAAGACCGTGCTGGTGGAAAAGGGTATCACCGGCGGCCAGGTGACCATGAGCGACGAAGTGGAGAATTACCCGGGCTTCATCCACATCAGCGGGGCCGAGCTCTCCATGAAATTCACCCAGCACGCCCAGTCCTATGAGTTGGAAATGATTTCGCAGGAAGTGACGGACCTGGACCCGGGGCTGGACCACCATACGGTGAAGCTGGCCAACGGCGAATCGCTGAAAGCCCATGCGGTGATACTGGCCACCGGGGGCAGCCCCAAAAAGCTCGATGTACCCGGAGAGCGCGAATTTTATGGCAAGGGCGTTTCCTACTGTGCCACCTGCGACGGATTCTTTTTCAGGGGCAAAACGGTAGTGGTGGTCGGCGGCGGCGACAGCGCAGCGGAAGAGGCCCTTTATCTGGCCAAGTTGTGCAAAAAGGTCTACATCGCCCACCGCCGGGATGAACTGCGGGCCAGCAAGATCCTCCAAAAGCGGATTTTCGACGACTGCAACATCGAAATGCTGTGGAACACTGTGGTCACGGATATCAGGGCCGGCAGCGACGGCGTGGAACGTGTGGAATTGAAGGACACCGTGACGGCGGACACGCGGGAACTGGATGTGGATGGGGTGTTCATCTTCATCGGCTTCAACCCCAACAACCAGCTGGTTCCCGCCGGCACCCGCATGAATGCCGATGGCATGGTGGTGACCAACGAGAAGTGTGAAACCAACAGCCCCGGTGTTTATGTAATCGGGGATCTGCGGGAAAAGTTCGCTCGCCAGATTGTCCTCTCGGCTGCAGACGGCTGCACGGCCGCCCTGGCTGCCGCCTATTTTGTGGATGCAAAAAAATCGGTGCGGGGGGACACCTGTGAGCTGCCTCCGGATGCGGCTGAATGATCGTTTCGAATGCATCCCATCGATGCCGCCGCAACCGACGCCGACTTCTGTGCACAGGACTGTGGATGTGGGTCATTTTTTCGATGACGGCCGGAGGCGGATACGCATTTGAGCGGTCTTCGCCGGCCGGGCCGGTCAGGGCGTTCCGTGTCGGGACGTTGGCCCACGATGTGGATGGTCTGTGGAGCGGTGAATCCAAGGAGAAAGGGCCGGACCTTTGCGCGGAGGTGATCTTCAACCGCTTGCTATTCCACCTGTTTTCCGCCACGGCCTATCCCAACGCAGGGGCCAGCATTAACACGCGCGGCGACACCAGCAAGGTGTACGGGGGCTTCCTGCTTCAGTGGGAGCCGAATTCGGCACTCTTTTTTTCAACGGGATTGGGCCTGGCCCTGCACGACGGCAGGCGGAATACGGAGTCGGCCGACCGGAAAGCGCTGGGATCACAGGTGCTGTTCAGGATTCCCATCGAAATCGGCTATGCCGTTGACCATCACCATCGGATTATCCTTGCCTTCGACCATGCCTCCAATGCAGGCATGGCCTCTCCCAATGAGGGTATGGACACTTTAGGGATTGTATACGAATACCGATATTAACGGAGTCGATGGTCTTTTTTCGGCACCGGCCGCAATTGTTTTGCAAGGAGCAGGGGAATCGACCCATGTTTGAGCTGTTCAGAACATGGAAGGAACGACATTTTTCCGACCCCCAGCGGGTGATTCTCGGAGTCATGCTGCTGGTGGGAGCGGGCCTGGTCTATTTTCTGGGCAGTCTCCTGGCGCCTGTCTTTATCAGCATCATCATCGCCTATCTGCTCGATGGCATGGTCAGCCTGCTTCAGCGTTCACGCCTTCCGCGACTGGCTGCCGTATCCATGGTCTTCCTGGTCTTCATCGCCGGCATGATCGTGATGACCCTGTGGCTGATTCCCCTGACCGTCAAGCAGATCAGCCAGCTGGTTCAGCAGTTGCCCGGCATGCTGGCAACGGTTCAATATCGACTGCTTCAACTTCCCATCAACTACCCGGAAGTTATCTCCGAGACACAGATTAGGCAGGTTATCGATTTTCTCAACACCGGTATATCCACACTGGGTAAAAGGGCTCTGACCCTGTCGTTGGCCTCGGTCGTGGGGCTCCTTCACCTGGTGGTATATCTGGTGCTGGTGCCCTTCATGGTCTTTTTTCTGCTCAAGGACAGGGAAGTGATCCTGGGGTGGGGCCGGCGTTTCCTGCCCGACAACATGGATCTGACCGAATCCGTGTGGCAGGAGGCCAACGTCCAGGTCACCAACTACATCCGGGGAAAAGGGTGGGAACTGCTGATCATCTGGGGGGTCAGTTATGCCGTGTTCAAGGCCTTGGGGCTCCAGTTTTCGTTGTTGATCTCCCTGTTCGTGGGCCTGTCCGTGATCATTCCCTATATCGGTGTGACGGTCATGGGGTTTGTCATGGCACTAGCCGCCTTTATCCAGTGGGGATGGGGCGGTGAATTTGCCTCGGCCATGGTCGCCTATGCGATCATCCAGATTCTTGACGGCAATCTGCTGGCGCCGCTGCTGCTGTCCGGCGTGGTGAACCTTCACCCGGTGGCTATTGTCGTGGCAGTGTTGCTGTTCGGCGGTTTGTGGGGACTCTGGGGGTTGTTTTTCGCCATTCCGCTGGCCACTCTGACCAACGCCGTCATCAAGGCCTGGTTCGCAAGACTCGAACAACGGTCCGACAACCCGTAACGCCTATTTAAAAAAGGTTGCCTTCAGGCCTGCTTGTACTAAGATTGGGAAATAGTCATCTGTTGTTAAACGGGCACCACCGCTTCACTATTTTTATTGGACGGCCGGGCCAGCGAGGAATACCATGCAGGAAACCGATTTCTTAAAAGGAAACCAGAGAATCCTGAACGACATCAAAAAGTTTGAAATTTTCGAACCGTTTCAGGATGATGAACTCCATCACCTGATGTCCATGAGTAAAATCAGGAAGTACAGTCCGGGAGAAACCATTTTCGAGCAGGGCAGCGCCGATACGTGGCTCTATTTTCTGGTCTATGGGAAAGTCCGGTTGATGAAGGACAACAAGCCGGTGGTCCAGCTTCAACGAAGGGGCGATATCTTCGGTGAAATGGGCGCCATCGAGTGTGCACCCCGTAGTGCATCGGCGGTCGCCTTCGGCGAAACGGTCTGCCTGGCCACGGACATCTACTACATTGAACAGCTGACCGGCACAGACAAGCTGGCCTTTGGATATGTGATTTATCGTGTTTTTTCAGGTGTTTTAGCCGATCGACTCAGAGTCACCACAGAAGAACTGCTGGAGCTGAAGGGCCGCAGCATCAAAATCTGGTAAAAACTCGGGCAGGAAAAATTGAAATGCGCGGTTTGCATTTCTTTTGCCCTTGCTTTCCGCTACACGCCCCCTGCCCACCCCATCCATAAACAGTCCACTCTGTCCAGGACCATGTGAATGGCCAGGCCAACACCCACCAACCGGGTCCTGGGGAGAGTCGCCAGCACCAGCATCACCGCCATGGCGGGCCAGGTGTGCAAAGGATGAAAGCCGATACTGCAGCGACTGGGGTCGAAGACGGGTGTGGCCAGCAGGTGGTCCAGGTCAACGGCCATGGTGGAGACCATTACAGTCCAGGCCCATTTCCAGCGATCGGGGAATGCAAGTCGGGCAACGCCGGCCGGCGCCAGAACGTGAAGCGCCATGTGAACAGCTGTGCGCAGCATGGTTGTCTTTCTATAACCTTTCCAGCTCGTAGGCCCGCGAACCTAAACCCAGCTGTTCAGCATAGTCCAGCTGAACCTCCCAGTCCACCTCGGGATAGATGCCTTTGAACTTGTCTTCACCGGGAGCGGTGTTCGTGGATAACCGGGAGCCGGCCAGGGCCGGTTCGGCGTTCACCAGGTCCACCGAGGCCTGGTCGATGGCCACGGGATCCGTGGATGCCACGACACCGATATTTTTCACGATGGGGGCGTCGTTGGCCGGGTAGCAGTCGCATGCCGGGGATACATCAGTGATAAAATTAATGAAAAGGGATTTTTTCTCTTTCCCCTTGAGAACCCCCATGGTGTATTCTACCATGTTTTCCAGAAAGACCGGGATGGACCGGCTCCACTGCACTGAAATGGCTTCGTTGGGGCAGATAAGGATACACTCACCGCAGCCGATGCAGGCATCGACGTCGATCTGCGCTTTCTCGTCCGGCATCGAGATGGCATGCTGGGAGCAATGCTCCTGGCACTCGCCGCAGCCAATGCACTGCTCGCCCGATATTTTTGGAGATAAACCGGAGTGCTGTGCCAGCTTGCCTTTGCGAGAAGCACAGCCCATGCCCACATTCTTGATGGTTCCACCGAAGCCGGACAATTCATGGCCTTTGAAGTGGGCTACAGAGACCAGGGCATCCGCCTCCACAACATCCGTAGCGATGTACACCGACTCGAAGCGCTTCTGATCGATCGGAACCATGGTTTCATTTTTACCCCGCAGGCCGTCAGCGATAATTAACGGTGCACCCACCACGGCATAGGCGAATCCGTTGACGATAGCAGTGGTCAGGTGATGGGGAGCGTCGCTTCGTGTACCGGCGTAAAGGGTATTGGCATCGGTAAGAAAGGGTATTGCGCCGGCCTGCTTGACTATTTCCACCACTTTTCGGATGTACACCGGGCGTATGAACGCCGCATTGCCCATCTCTCCGAAATGGATTTTCACCGCCGTCAGATCCCGCTTGTCGAGGAGTGTCGATATGCCAGCGGTTTCCATGAGGCGTCCGATTTTAGCAAGAAAATTCTCTTTGATCGTGGCGCGCATATCGATATAATAAACCTTACTGGTCATGGCATCCTCCATGGTTTTCTGTAGAAAAGCAGGGCCGTTATGCAAATAAGCAGTGCCCATCAGACCTTCCGGCCGGAAGCAATGCAGCAGACGCCAGACATCTACCGACCCCTCCGACGGTTGTCAAGGCAATACCACCGGCTGGAACCGCTGGAAAAAAGCAATCGATTGGCGTATAAGAGATTAGAGCGATGTTCACCTTTCTCTCATGGAAAGTTCTGTTAAATGGATCTGAACGCCAAACTGAGTCTACTCGCACGCATGGTCGACATCTACGATCAGGTGGTGGGTGAATTTGATCTGGCATGTGAAAAATACTGCGCCCACTGTTGTACAGCCAACGTCACCATGACCACGCTGGAAGCCTACCGGATACATGCTCATCTTGAAGAAACGGGTGACCTGCGCGACCTGGAAACCATTGCCCGGCAGCGCCATCCCGACCGGTTTATGCCCCGGGTATCCATCAATCGCCTGGCCGATATCTGTGCCCAGGATGGCGACCCACCTGAGGAACACCTGAACCCCGACGCCGGCCCCTGCCCGGTGCTGGCGGACCATGCCTGTCCCCTCTATCCGGTGCGCCCCTTTGGCTGCCGCTGCATGGTGTCCGCCAGAAATTGCGGCGAAACGGGGTTTGCCGATATGGACCCGTTCATCCTGACGGTCAATGACGTATTTCTTCAACACCTGGAGCATATCGACGCCCAGGGATACACGGGCAATTTTGCCGATGTCATGCAGTTTATGGCATTCGATGAAAATCGTCAGAACTATGCTGCCGGCCGCCTCGGGGTGGCGCCGGACGGTCTGGTCTCCAATCAGCCCGTGTTCGTTCTCATGATACCGCCGGAGCACCGGGAACGAATTCAACCCGTGCTGGAGCAGATTCGCGGCATCCAGGTGTAGCCGGTTTCATATTCCCAAGGAGGGTCCGTCATGCAAACCTATCCCATCCCCATGGTCCCAGGCCCGGTGGTGGTGCCCGAAGCCATCCGTCGGATCTACCTGGAACCCTATGGTTCCGGTGACCTGGAAACGGAATTTGTTGAACTTTACACGCGCACGCAGCGGCGGCTGAAAGCTATTTTCGGCACCCGGGACGATATCGTGATCCAGTCCGGAGAGGGGATGCTGGCCCTGTGGAGCGCTCTGAAAAGCTGTCTGGTGCCTGGTGACCGGGTGCTGGCGGTCGCCACCGGTGTGTTCGGCTACGGTATCGGCGAAATGGCCCAAGCCATCGGCGCCGATGTAAAAATCGTGGGTTTCAGCTATGACGAGACCATCAACGACATGGCCCGCATCGAAGCCGCCATCGCCGAATTCAAACCCCGTATGATCACGGCCGTTCACTGTGAGACGCCATCAGGCACCCTCAACCCCCTGGAAGAGCTGGGCAGGCTGAAACACGCCTATCGGGTTCCCCTGTTTTATGTGGATACGGTGGCCGGAGCCGGTGGTGTCCCGGTCCTGGCCGATGACTGGCATATCGATTTGTGCCTGGGGGGATCCCAGAAATGCCTTTCCGCGCCGCCCGACATGTCTTTTCTGTCGGTGAGCCCCCGGGCGTGGGAAATTATCGATGCGGTGGGCTATGTGGGCTATGATGCGCTGAAGCCGTTTCAGCATGCCGTCGAAAACCGCTTTTTCCCTTACACGCCCAGCTGGCAGGGCGTGGCCGCCCTATATGCGGCCGCCGGGTTGCTGCTGGATGAAGGCCTGGAAAACAGCTATAACCGCCATGATGCGGTAGCCCGGTTCTGTCGCCAGCGGCTGGTTGAGATGGGTATCGACCTGTTTCCGGCCCCCGGGGCCATCCCTTCACCCACGGTCACGGCAGCCATCATTCCTCAAGGTTTTACCTGGCAGACATGGGACCGGCAGCTGCGGGAACAGGGCCTGGTGGTAGCCGGCAGTTACGGGCCGCTCGCCGAAAAGGTTTTCCGATTGGGCCACATGGGTTCCCAGGCGGACCTGGCGCTGGTCGAGCAGGCGATTGAGGCGATTGCCGGCGCATTATAAGAAAAAACAGAGCCTGCTCTCCACCCCTATGCCGACGGACCCTTCGAGATGATAAAACCCGCTGAACTGACCCCGCGGCAAAAAAAGACCGCGATCACCCTATCCGCGATTCTCCTGATCTACCTCCTCTTCGGGTTTATCGGTGCCCCATTTATTGTTCGCCGCATACTGGAGGACCAGGTGGCCGAGGCCATCAACCGGCAAGTAACGGTGGGACCGGTAAGGGTCAACCCGCTCACCTTGTCGGTCACCCTCAGGGATCTCAATATCCGGGAGCCGGGCGGTGCCCCCTTTGTAAAACTGGATGAAGCCTACGCCAACCTGCAGGCGTCATCCCTGTTCAAGTGGGCCCTGGTGCTCAAATCCGTGCGGGTGGTCAATCCGGATATTTCCCTGGTGCGTACCGGTGAAACCACATTCAATTTTTCAGACATCGGCGGGGTGAACCCGCCGAAAGCACAGCAAGCCAAAAAACCGGCCGCGACCGGCGGGCCGGCTGTGGCGGTATACGACACGCGCATCACCGGTGGCCGGATCGTTATCGACGACCGGGTGGTCTCGGTCACTCACCACATCGACGAACTGAACCTGAGCGTCTCAGACCTCTCCTCCCGCCCGGCCGACGTGGGTGTCACCACCCGGTTCAACATGGCCGCCAGGATCAACGGCGCAACCCTTTCCCTGGATGGCAAAACACGACCCTTCGGCCCCGAACGGGAAACCAGCGCCGAGATCAATCTCAAGGCGGTCCAACTGCCTCATTACCTGCCCTATGTGACCCTCCCTCGGAATATGATCGTCCAGTCCTTTACGCTTGAAACAGACACTGAAATCGATTTCCGGATGCTCGCCGACGGCAAACCGGAACTGTTGTTGGCAGGACAGACGGCCCTGATCGATGTTCGGGTGACGGACGGCAATGGCGAACCGTTCCTTCACCATCCTAACCTGAAACTCGACCTGCTGCCTTCAAAAGTGCTCAGCGGTCAACTGCGGTTAGGCAAGGTGGAAACCGATGAACCGGAATATTTCCTGAAGCGGCTCCCCTCGGGTGATCTGTACATGCCCTTCCTGACGGCAACCGCATATCAGAAAGCCGAGGAGAAATCACAGATGGACACCACCAGTGACTTTCAGCCGTCAGTGACCATGGACACATTGATCCTGACACGAGGCATTGTCCACTTGATGGATCTGTCCAACAGCGACCCGTTTTCCACCACCATCACCGACCTCAACCTGGAAGTGGACAACTTCGGTCTCACCAGCGATCGAACCGCCGCCTACCGGCTCGCGCTGAAAACCGAAGCCGACGAATCCGTCAGCCTGTCCGGCAGCGCTTCTCTGGCTCCCCTCCAGGTGTCGGGGGAAATCGAGGTCTCGGATGTCAAGGTTTCCCGGTATATTCCCTATTACAAGGATCTTTTTGCGTTCAAGACCGTGGACGGCAGGGTTTCGTTCAGCGGCAGTTACCGTATTCGCAAGGAAGACGATGCCCCGGGGTCTCCCTGGCCAACGTCCATCTCGATGTGGATGCGCTCAAGGTGGTCGACGAGGATGACGACGACCCCCTGATATCCCTCGACCGGCTGAGTCTGGCCGACACCACCGCAGACCTGGCCCGGCGTGAGGTGACCCTGGGCAGTCTTGTGCTGTCCAAGGCGCATATCTCCTGCCGCCGGGAAAAGGATGGGTCGCTGAATCTGGTCAAGGCCTTTATTCCGGCCGCCAAGCCGAAACCCCCTTGAAGGACGGTGCTGCAGTGGCGGCTGGGAATAAGACGCACACCAACCGGCACGGCGGCCGAGCCCTTTTGTAAATCTCAAGGCCGTCGAGATTTCTGATGGTTCCGTGGATGTGGAAGACCGGGTACCGGAAGAACCGGTCCGGTTCAATCTGGACAGAATCAGGCTGTCCGCCTCGGGTCTCTCCACGGCACCCGACGCAACGGGCAAGACCGATCTTTCCCTGCGCTGGGAGACAAGGTGGCCAGGTTCAGGCCGGCGGTGACGTATCACCATCGCGCCCCTTGCTCTGGATCTGGCCATCAAGGTCACGAAAATGGACGTCCGCCCATTCCAGCCGTACCTCTCCGAACAGGCGAGACTCATCGTCACCCAGGGTTTTTTCAACACCGAAGGGCGGATCGACATGACCCAGAAAACCGATGCCGCGCCGGTGGTCACCTATACGGGCAAGGCAGGGCTCAACCGGTTTGCCTCCATTGACCGCAAAAATGCCAACGATTTTCTCAAATGGGAGGCACTGCTTTTCGACAATCTCGAGGTCGGCGTGAACCCCACCCGGATCTCCATCGAGCAGATCTCCCTCGCCGATTTTTTCGCCCGGGTGATCGTCGACCCGGACGGCAGCGTCAACCTGGTTTCCATGTTCAGCAATCCGGAAACCGCGAAGGCGACCGATGCTGACAGAACCGGCGAGCGGGAGGCCAAACCCGGATAACGATCGGCTCCTCCAGCTGAAAACCCATCCATCCGCATCGCCCGAATCGCCTGAGCGGCGGGGATGTGGATTTTTCCGACCACTTCATCAAACCCAATTTCAACGCCCAATTTCAACGATCTTGGGTGGCCGCATCTCCGGCCTGGAATCCATTGCGGAGACACGGGCCGATGTGCTCCTCGAGGGTATGTGGGCCAATCACGCCCCGGTGAAAATCACCGGTCAGATCAACCCGTTGATCGAAAATCCGTATGTGGATCTGAACCTGAACATCTCCGATATCGAACTGAGCCCCTTTTCGCCCTATTCCGGCAAATACATCGGGTATATCCTGGAAAAAGGGAAGCTGACCTTCAACGTGGCATATCGCATGGAAAACCGGAAACTGGAAGCGACAGAACAGTATCTATATCAATCAGCTCACCTTGGGGGATTCGGTGGAGAGTCCCGATGTCGTCAGCCTGCCCATCAAGCTGGCCATCGCCCTGTTGAAAGACCGCGAGGGAAACATCGCAGCTGGACCTGCCGGTAAGCGGCAGCCTGGACGACCCCCAGTTCAAGATCGGCAAGGTGGTGCTGACCGTGCTTAAGAACCTCATCGTCAAGATTGTCACTTCACCCTTTGCCGCCATGGGCGCCCTGGCCGGCGGCGGCGAGGAGTTGAGCTACCTTGATTTCGATACCGGTGTCAGCACGATCAGCCAGGAAAACGCAGCGAAGATGGACAAACTGACCAAGGTCCTTTACGAGCGGCCGGGATTGAAGCTGGACATTCAGGGTGCGGCAACACCGGAAGCAGACAGTGAGGCCCTGCAGTCCGTTCTGCTGGGAAACCGGCTCAAGGCTGAAAAGCTCCAGGAGATGATGAAATCAGGAAAAAGCGCCGTTCCGCTGGAAGAGATCCTTCTGGATGAGCAAGAACGGGCCCTCCTCCTGGAAAAGCTGTTTGTCGCCTCCGGCATCGCCCTGCCGCTGGACGAGAGCGGGAAACCGGTTGAACGGACCTCTGAAACCATGCAAAAACTCCTGCGGACGCACACCGCGGTCACGGAGGACGATTACCGCAAGCTGGCCAATGCCCGTGCCTTTAATGCCAAAAATTACCTGCTGGAAAAAGGCCGGGTGGAGCGGGAGCGTATCTTTATCGTGGAACCCCGCACAGGTGCCACGGCGCAGGCACAGGCAGGGACAGGCGGCAGACGCGTCGTCTTCAGTTTGAAATAGACCTAAGTGACAAGGGATGAAGCGTAACGCAGATATCGGATTTGTTATGGGAGCGTCCTCCTTGATCATGAAAACCGCATCGCCAACGCCTCCAGATAACGGGACTTGACCTGTTCGGTGGCCATGGCCCGTGCCACCGGCGGCAGGCGCAGGATGACACCCAGCACGGCGGCCAGGGCGCGGTGGTACCACAGGATGTGGTTGTCGAAAAGCAGGTGCTGCAGTTTGCCGCGCTCGACAGCCATCACCACTGCCCGGTGGACGGCATTCAGCGGGGTGAGCACCCGCTGCGGGCGGTATTCAAGAGACAGGCTGCCGGTCTTGGTGCAGGCCCTGATGCACACACCGCATCCCAGGCAGCGGTTGGGGTCCACCCGGGCCACCTTTTTATTTGGATGCCTGGGATCGTTGGCCGAATCAAGCGTCATGGCCTCCACCGGGCACAGGCGCACACACCCACCGCAGCCATTGCAGGTTGTCTCATCCACCCGGGGCAGAAAATTGGTGGTGTGGATCGGATGCATCACGGCAAATCGGCGTGCGGCGATCATCGCTTCGCAGCAGCACCCGCAACAGTTGCAGATGAAGTTGACCCCCTGCCTTACATTCTCGCCGAACTGGACCAGGTTGTTCTCACGGGCCTTTGCCAGCAGCTCCAGACATTCTGAAACACCCACCGGTCGCGCGTGACCATGACGGATCAACGATTCGGCCGAGGTATTGAAGGTCATGCAGATGTCCATGGGCGCCGTGCAGGCCCGGTGCATGTGGGCCATCTTGTGCCGGCAGTAGCACATGCTGATGCCCCGGTGAGCAGCGCTGTTGACCACCTCACTGGCCCGCTCGTAATCCAGCACATGCAGGGCATTGGCCGCCGACAGGGCCGGCTCATTGACAAAAGCCCGCCCGAGTTGGGTCTGCCCTTCGGTGAACAACGCCCGGACAAAGTCCTCCTCGACGTTCAGGTATTGATAAAACAGCTCTGCCAGCAGCTTTTGATCGATGTCCTCCCGGATGCGCATCATGGAGAATTCGAAAAAGCCGGCCATGGGCGGCGGCAGCACGTAGTGCATGCCGCCGTCCAAATAAAAATCCACCAGCAGTGCCTTTTCGGCTAGCTGATCCAGGATCTTGTACGCCTGGGTCTCGGACATGCGCCAGATATCGGCGGCCCGTTTCACCGTGAAAGGTCTGATCGGCAGCAGTGAAACCAGTTCGGCTTCCCGTTGATCGAAAAGAACCTTCAATATCTTTGTGAGCAGTTCAGTCGGGGGAGCGCCCTGGGGGAAGCGGTTGAGGCGTTCGGTCAAACGCTGGTATGCAGATTGGGAGCCGATATGAGCCATGGCATATTCCTGGCTGAGAACCGGTTATTAGCACATCATCCCGCCCGAATCGCGGATGGATGATGTGTGACAACCCATGTTGCATTATACCAGAATGAAAAGAAGGTTTCAAATTATAGATTCCCCGCGGTAAGCCGCGGGGAATGCGTTCGCTGTCGCGGTTCAGTTTGACAGCTGCACGCAGCGGTGGGTACTGTTTTGGGAATGGTGCCGCCTTTGGCACTTTCTGCCGGTCGCCCTGACCCAGGTGTGATTGGTTCTCACCCTTCGGCGATGCATGCTTTAGCTTGGCGGCCGCTGATTTTTGCTGCCCGGCGATAGCAGGCATGTCTTTCTTCTGGCGTGTTGGATTCCATCTCACAGGAAACAAGCCGGGGAGTCAATCGTTCATACGCTTTTGTGCAGCATCGTTTGGCCTTTGATTTAAATGCGTTCATCATCGGTTTTTCTCCTTATGGATGGCGTCCGGTATATTGTCCTGGCAGCTGCCGTCCGATCAGGCTGCCACACTCACAACTCTCGAATTGGAAAATGTGATAGGCAATGGAGGACTGAAGACGGTTGATCCCATTTTCCGTAATTGATAGCCGTGATCGCGACCCGTCGACCGTGATCAACCCGTCAGTTTCCATTGATTCGATCACAGCGGTGACGCTTCGATTAGGAAGGTCCGAAAATTCATCGTAAATACCCGCCGGGTTGATCGTGCCCTCCTGAAGTTGCCCGTTGAGCGGATTGCATATGAAATAGAGGATATTGATTTCCAGGTTATTGATTTCCATATCACGCCTCTTAGCGGACGCATTCGGTTGGATTGCGGATATCAAGGGCAGTTAAACTGGGAGTTAATCATACCCCTTAAGTTCAACAAGAATCAGGCCAACTATCCAGATCGTTGAAACCATATGATATTAAGATGTAAACAGAGAAACCCACAGTTTATTGGCAGTTCAATAATTTGATGAAACCAACACATTGAGTGTTCTTATCAAAATTTTGACGAAAAAACGGTATGTGCGCCATTGCCGGGGAGGATGCAGTGCTTTTGGACGGTTACTTGGTCGGCTTGCGGATGTGCATTCGCTTCATTCGTTCGATCAGTGTCGTCGGCTTGATCGTCAACAATTCTGCGGCACCCGCTTTTCCGTAGATCTTCCACTGGCAGCGGACCAGTGCGTTGATCGTATTCTGGCGATCGACTTGTTTTAATTCCCCTTCAGTCATCACCCGCCCTTGCAAATCGCCATCTGGCAGGCTGACCGCCGGCAGGCCCTCACTGAATTGAAGCCCCGCTCTGATCAGACTGAAATTAAGACCCTTGGATCGAGCGAGAATTATCGCCCGCTCAATGGCATTTTCAAGCTCCCTGACATTGCCCGGCCAATCGTAGGATTGAAGGTCGATCAGATTGGCTTTGGTGAGACGGGGGCATGGAACATTCAGCTCTCTGGAAAGCGTCTTGGCAAAATGGGTGGCCAGTGTTTGAATGTCCGCTTTACGGGCTCTCAAGGGGGCGATTTGAATGGGAAACACATTCAGCCGATAGAACAAATCATCACGGAAGCGTTTGTCCGTGACTTCCCTTTGAAGGTCCTTGTTGGTCGCGGCAATAATACGGACATCCACTTTCCTGGTTTTGTCTTCTCCGAGGCGCTCGTATTCACCTTCCTGAAGAATGC
Organism: uncultured delta proteobacterium; assembly: GCA_963697225.1. GTDB lineage: Bacteria > Desulfobacterota > Desulfobacteria > Desulfobacterales > Desulfosarcinaceae > Desulfosarcina. The sequence continues at coordinate 118,845 of CAVONM010000022.1, read as the reverse complement.
GCAGCAGCTTGCTTTGCAGATCAAATGGGATTTCACCCACCTCGTCCAGGAATATGGTCCCGCCGTCGGCAGCCTCGAATCGACCGATTCGATCTTTTACCGCACCGGTAAAGGAGCCTTTGACGTGGCCAAAGAATTCGCTCTCATAGAGCTCTTTGGGGATGGTTGCACAGTTTACCTTGATCAGGGGCTTTTCATTTCGGCTGCTGTGCTTGTGAATTTCACGGGCGACCAGCTCCTTGCCGGTACCGGACTCGCCGTGAATCAGGACATTGGCATCGGTGGGTGCCACCAGTTCGATCTGCGAGATAACGGTTTTTATCGGATGGCTGTCGCCGATGATGGTGCCATAAGCGTGGGAGGTGGCAAGCTCCTGTTTGAGAAAAATATTTTCAGCCTGCAGCCGGTCTTTCAGCCGCCGGATCTCTTTGGTTCTCTCGGCAACCAATTTTTCCAGCTCATCGTGTGCGTTCCGGATCGCCGCTTCAGCCTTTTTGCGTTTGGTGATTTCAGCTGCCAGGTTGTCGTTGGCCGCCTCCAAAGAACTGATGTACGCGGCACACTGGCTTTCCAGAGTCCTGCACTTCGCCTTTAAAAGGTGAAGGTCTTCCGGCTGATTAATGATCCATGAAACCATTCGATGCTCCACGATGTTTTTGATCGGTACCAGCGGTTCAGACATATTGGCTGCTGAACTCAACGATCGGGTCTGGATAGATGTCCAAACAAGAGTAAGCTACTACAGGATTAAAAAAATACAATGCGCCGGGTCTTCCTTGACAATGCACGGGAGGCCGGCTTATTATTCGTCTTCAATAGCACCTAATATATGCTTTTTAGTCGTTGGCTCTCCACAATTTGATGGTCCTCGTTCGTCCAACCCTTGAACAGAAAAGGTGAAACGTGCAGCCGATTGACGCCCACGCCCTGTTATCTCCCTGGCAGCCAGGTATGTTCACCTTGACCCTTTATGGTGTCGTCGTCATTGCACTTACTATTGCCATTCTCTTTCTCTCCCGCTGGCTGGGACAACGGCTTCCCAACGATGAAAAACTGCGCGTTTACGAAAGCGGCATCATCCCCACCGGTCAGGCGAGGCTGCGCTACCCGGTGCCTTTTTTCATGGTGGCCATCTTCTTTCTGATTTTCGACGTGGAGGGGGCCTACATCTTCTCCTGGGCGGTAGCCAGCCGTCCGCTGGGCTGGGCAGGCTGGTTCCAGATCGAATTTTTTATTGCCGTTCTGATTGCCGGTCTGGTCTACATCTGGGTGAAAGGAGGCCTCGAGTGGGGTCCGCATCGCGATTGAATTCCGACATCGCCCTGGCCAGTGTGGACGTGGTGGTCAACTGGGCCCGCAAGTACAGCCTGTGGCCCATGTTTTTCGGTCTTTCCTGCTGTTTCGTCGAAGAGGCCACCGTCTTCACCGCCCGCTACGACATGGCCCGTTTCGGCGCCGAGGTGCTGCGGCCCTCGCCGCGCCAGGCCGACCTGCTGATCATTTCCGGCACCGTATTCAAAAAAATAGCCCCGGTGGTCCTGCGGCTCTACGAGCAGATGGCCGAACCCAAGTGGGTGATCTCCATGGGCTCGTGTTCCAACACCGGCGGCATGTACGACGCCTACAGCGTGGTCCAGGGCGTCAACCAGATCCTGCCGGTGGACGTCTACATCCCCGGGTGCCCGCCGCGACCCGAGGCTGTCCTGGCCGGTCTGGTCAAGCTGCAGGAAAAGATCGTCCAGGAAAAGCCGGCCCGCCCCATTTTTCACCTGGCCGGCGGCACGCCAGGGCACGCAGCAGCCGGTGCTGGTGGACGGGGTTTCCAAAAGCCGCGACCCGCGCGGCCCGGGCATGCCCGGCACCGCCATTCGGGGCACATCGGTGATCCCGCCGGACTTTACCGGCAGCCGCAGCGACGGGATGTGGACCCCGCCGCCGGCCGAGCGCCCAGCCGCCGAAATGGACCGGCAGCTTGCCGAAAGACTGCACCAGCGCTTCGGCGATGCCGTTCGCGCCGTATCGCCCACCAGCGACATGGCCACCTTTGCGGTCCACCCCCGGGTCATCCGGGATGTGCTGGCCTATCTGAAGAATGATGCGATGCCCCGATTCCGGCGGCTGGACGACCTGACCGCCATCGACGAATCGGCCCGTCGGAACCGCGAACCGGATCACGATTTCACCCTGGTTTACCATCTGCTGGCCTTCGACCCGCCCACCCGGCTGCGCTTGAAGGTGAACCTGGCCGGCGAATCCCCCTCCACCCCCAGCGTCACCGGTATCTGGCCGTCCGCCGCCTGGTACGAGCGCGAAGTCTACGACATGTTCGGCATCGGCTTCGACGGGCACCCGGACCTGAGACGGATCCTGATGCCGGACCACTGGCAGGGCCACCCGCTGCGCAAGTCCCACCCCGGCCGGGCCACCGAAATGGCACCGTACACCCAGAGCGACGCCCGCCGGCTGCAGCCACGCGATGGCGGCCTCTTTCTCAAGGGCCGCGACGGGCGGCAGGACCTGATCATCAATGTCGGCCCCCACCATGTCAGCACCCACGGCCTGATCCGCTACGTGCTGGCCCTGGACGGGGAAGAAATCACCGACATGGATATCGAGATCGGCTACCACCATCGGTCGGTGGAAAAGATCGGCGAGCGCCAGACCTGGCACCAGTTCATCCCCTACACCGACCGGGTGGACTACCTGGCCGGGGCGGCCAACAACCTGCCCTATGTGATGGCGGTGGAGAAACTGGCCGGCATCGACGTGCCCGTCCGGGCCCAGTGCATCCGCGTGCTGCTCAGCGAGCTGTTCCGGCTGAGCAACCACCTGGTCTGGCTGGGCACCTATGCCCATGACGTGGGCGCCATGACGCCCACCTTCTACACCTTCCGCGAACGCGAAATGATCATGGACATCGTCGAGCTGATCACCGGCGGCCGGCTGCACCCCTCCTGGTTCCGCATCGGCGGCGTGGCCGCCGATCTGCCCGAGGGCTGGAAAGCGGCCGTGGACGCCTTTACCGGCATCTTCCCCAAGCGCATGGATGAATACGAAGCCCTGATCACCCACAACCCCATTTTCCGGGCCCGCACCCTGGGCGTCGGGCGCCATCAGCCTGGACGACGCCATGGACTGGGGCGTCACCGGCCCCAACCTGCGGGCCTGCGGGCTGGCCTGGGACCTGCGCAAGGCATTTCCCTACAGCGGCTACGACCAGTTCGATTTCGAAATCCCCACGGCCGAGGACGGCGACTGCTACGCCCGCTACCTGGTGCGCGTGGAAGAGATGCGCCAGAGCCTGGGCATCATCCGCCAGGCGGCCGAGCAGATGCCGCCGGGACGCACGGTCACCGACGACTACCGCTACGTGGTCCCGGCGCGCAAGGACATGCTCGACGGACATTGAAAGCCTGATCCACCATTTTATCAATGTCACCCGGGGGCCCAAAATCCCCAGGGGCGAAGCCTATGCCGCCTGCGAGATCCCCCGCGGCGAACAGGGCTACTACGTGGTCAGCGACGGGCTCGGCTACGCCTACCGCATGCGCATCCGGGCGCCGGGATTCGCCAACGTGCAGGCCATGCCGCTGATGGCCAAGGGGTGGTCGCTCTCGGACCTGATCACCATCATCGGGTCGGTGGACTACATTCTACCGGATATTGATCGATAAGGTCATGCTGCCAGAAAGTGTTAAAACACGAAGCTCAGGAACAGATCCGCCGGGTGGAGCATCCGCGGGAGCTGGCCATCGACGTGATCAACGCCCTGCAGGATCATTACGGCTACTTCACCGACGAGGCCGTGGAAGAGGCGGCCGGCCTTGCTGGGCATGTCGCCGCTGGAGCTGGACGAACTGGCCACCTTTTACACATTCATCTACCGCGAGCCGGTGGGCAAGTATGTCATTCACGTCTGCGACAGCCTGATCTGCTGGATGGAAGGCGGTGAGAACCTGCTGGCGCACCTGTGCGACCGGCTCGGCATCCGCATGGGCGAGACCACGGCCGACGGGCTGTTCACCCTGCTGCCGGTCTGCTGCATCGGCTACTGCGACCGGGCCCCGGCCATCCTGGTCAACCGCAAGGTCCATGGCCCGCTGACCATCGAATCCCTCGACCGATTGATCGACACGCTTAAGGAGAACCATTCGTGACCGCAACGTATCCACAGGTGCTGCTGAAAAACCGCAAGCCGGACCGCATCACCACCCTGGAGGAGTACCGGCAGGCGGGTGGGTATGAGGCCCTGCGCCGGGTCTTGACCGAAATGGACCGCCAGGAGGTCAAACAAGGCTGGCGGATGCCGTGCTTGCTGGGCCGCGGCGGGGCCGGATTCCCGGCCGGTATAAAAGTGCAGACCGTGGCCGAGGATGCGCCCTTCCCGCGCTATGTGGTCTGCAACGCCGATGAAATGGAGCCGGGCACCTTCAAGGACCGCGTGTTTCTGCACGCCGAACCGCACATGCTCATCGAGGGCATGATCCTGGCGGCCTATGCCATCAAGGCGTCCCACGGCATCATTTTTATCCGGCCCGAATATGAAAGCGCCGCCAGAATCCTGGAACGCGAAATCGGCATCGCGCACCGGGAGGCCGGTTTCTGGGCAAAGGCATCCTGGACAGCGACTTCGACTTCGACATTGTCGTCCACCGCAGCGGCGGGCGCTACATCTGCGGCGAGGTGACCGCCCAGATCAACGCCCTGCAGGGCAGACGGCCCAACCCCAAGCAACCGCCGCCCTATCCCACCGACAAGGGGCTGTGGGGGAAGCCCACCCTGGTGCAAAACGTGGAAACCCTGGCCTGCATCCCCCACATCGTTAACAACGGGGCCCAGTGGTTCAAGGACCTGGCCCTGACCGCCGGATGCCGCCGGCACCAAGCTCTTTTGCGTATCGGGCAAGGTGAACCGACCCGGATGCTACGAACTGCCCCTGGGCATCAAGCTCTCGGAGATCATCGAGACCTGCTGCGGCGGCATGAAGGACGGGGCGACGTTCAAGGCCTGTCTGCCGGGCGGCGCCTCCACCGGCTTTCTGACCGCGGACCATTACCACATCGCGATGGACTTCGATTCCCTGAAAAAGGCGCGCAACCGCCTGGGGACCGGGGCCATCATGGTGTTTGACCACCACACCTGCCTGGTGGCCGCGACCCTGAACCTGACCGAGTTTTTCGCCCGGGAGTCCTGCGGCTGGTGCACCCCCTGCCGGGAGGGTTTTCCCTACCTGCAGGACCTGCTGCGGCGCATCGAAAACGGGCAGGGCCAGGCGGATTTCATCCCCATGATCGAGACGATGTGCCGGCACCTGTGGAAAGCCTACTGCGCCTTTGCACCGGGCGGGGTGGCGCCCATCGAGAGCCTGCTGGAGCACTTTGAAGACGAAGTGATGGCGCATATAGAGGGCAGCGGATGCCCCTTTAAAAAGTGACGGGAAAGGGCCTCTTTCGGCCCAGGGTTAAAATATGAGGGTCCAAGGGGTCGAGGGGTCAAGGATTCCAGGAGAAATAATAAGAATGACAGCCAGCTAAATAGCGATCATGCCCAAACTCATCATCGACAATCGAACAATCGAGGTCCCCGCCGGCACCAAGGTGATCGAGGCCGCCGAGCGGCTGGGCATCATGATCCCGCGATTCTGCTTTCACCCGGCCCTGGGATCGGTGGGGGCCTGCCGGGTCTGTGCCGTGGCCTTTACGGATGGGCCGGTCAAGGGCATCCAGATGAGCTGCATGATCGACGCCCAGGACGGCATGGTGGTTTCCACCACCGATGCCGAAGCCGTGGATTTCCGGCGGCACGTCATCGAATGGCTCATGCTCAACCATCCCCACGACTGTCCGGTGTGCGACGAAGGCGGCCACTGCCTGCTGCAGGACATGACCGTTGCCGGCGGCCATGGCCTGCGCCGCTACCGGGGCCTCAAGCGCACCCACCACAACCAGTACCTGGGCCCGCTGGTCCAGCACGAAATGAACCGCTGCATCCAGTGCTATCGATGCTCGCGCTACTACCAGGAATTCACCGGATACCGGGATCTGGGGGTGATGGGCATCGGCAGCCGGGTCTACTTCGGCCGCAGCGCCCCGGGGATGCTGGAGAGCCCCTTTGCCGGCAATCTGATCGACATCTGCCCGACAGGCGTCTATACCGACAAACCCTCCCGCTACATCGGGCGGCGCTGGGATTATCAGCGTCAGCCAACCGTTTGCATTCACTGCTCCCTGGGCTGCAACCTGACGGCATCGGCCCGCTACCGTCAGGTCGTGCGCCACGAGGCCCGACCCAACGAGGAGGTCAACGGCCATTTCATCTGCGACCGGGGCCGCTACGGTTACGCCTACGCCGGTGCGGCCGAGCGCCCCCGGCAGGCCATGGCCGCCGGCACCCACGGGGCAGTCGCCGATATCCTTGCCGGTGCACGCGAAGCGATCGAACAGACGGTGGAGCGATATGGCCCCGGCAGTGTCGCGGTCGTGACCTCGTCACGCAGCAGCCTGGAAACCCTGGCCGCGGCCAAACAGGCCTGTGCGCAGCACGGATGGACCGGGCCGGCAGCGGCGCACACCGCCCGGCAGGCCCTGAACCAGAAAACCGCTGTCGGCCGTCTCAGGCCGGAACTGGCCGTCTCCCTGGCTGCCGATACCAAGGTCCATGATGTGCTGGTCATCGGTGCGGATCCGCTCAACGAAGCTCCCATGCTGGCCCTTTCGCTGCGCCAGGTGCAGCGGCACGGGGGCCATGTGACCGTAATCGATCCACGGGGGGTCAAGCTGCCTTTCGATTTCGATCACTGGGCCGTTCATCCGTCGGCCATGGGCGCCATTGTGCAGGCCCTGACCCAGGAGATTGGCGGCGGCAGGACGGCGGAGATATCGACTGAATTCGATGTAAGGACCCTGGCCAGGCGCTTGAACGCCAGTCCACGTCCGTCCGTTATCTGCGGCACCGACATCCTGACGTCACGGGAAATCGCCCTGGCAGCCGATCTGGCCCAGGCATTGTGCCGGACCCATAAAGTGGCCGGACTGTTTTATACCCTGGCAGGCGCCAACGCCTTCGCCGCCGGCCTGATCCATGACGAATGGGTTTCTACCGAAGCGGTTCTGGATCGTATCGAGGACGGCATCGTTCGCCTGCTGGTGGCGGTTGAACAGGATCTCTGGCGCGACTTCCCGAACCGCAAGCGGCTGCAGGCGGCCCTGAAACAGCTGGACCACCTGGTGTTGCTCGATTATGTGGACTCCCCGCTGAACCATGAGGCGGGTCATTTCATACCGACTCAGCCGCTCTACGAATCCGGCGGCCACTGGATCAATCAGGAGGGGAGATTGCAGGCGGCATCTGCCGTGATGGCCGGCGGTGAACCCATCGAGGTCACCGGCGCGTTGGATCATCCGCCGCGCGTGTTCGACGCTCGCATCCCCGGCGCGGATCCGATAGCCGCCTGGCAGGCCTTGACGGCATTGGCCGGAGAAGCCGGAGCGGACCCGGTGCAGCAGCTGAAAAGCGCCCTGGCCGAATTTCATCCGGCAGTCAATCCTACACCGGCCGAAGCAGCGGGACAGCGCATCGACCTGGATAAGATATCCCATGCTCGCGACGAATCCGGGACCGCACCGGTGCCGGCGGATGAGGATGGTGCCGCCGATACGATCGTCCTGCTGCTGGTTGACTGGACCTTCGGCACCGAAACGCTGTCGGCCAGGGCACCGGCACTGAACCAGGTGGAAGCAGCGCCCGTGGCGCGCCTTCATCCTGACACCATCTCCAGCCTTGGTTTGGCGGAAGGCACGCCCGTCACGGTATCCATGAACGCAGGCCGGCTGACGGTGCCTGTGCAGGCCGATCCGAGCATGGCCCCGGGGGTGATGGTGGTTCCCCGCCATCATCGTCTGGAATGGCAGGTGTTTGGAGAAACACGGGTGATAGTGGAACGCTCACAGCTGAAAGCTGAAAACGCATAGCAAAGGCAATCGAATCATATTTGGATGACGGATATCGTATGGATTACCTGCTCGGCTTTATCGTACTGTTAATCAAGATCGCTGTGATGCTGGGCGGGCTGCTGCTGGCGGCCAGTTACCTGGTGTGGCTGGAGCGCAAGCTGCTGGCCCGGCTGCAGATCCGCCTCGGACCCAACCGGGCCGGCATCTTCGGTCTGCTCCAGCCCATCGCCGATGCCATCAAACTGCTCACCAAGGAAGACATCGTGCCCTCAGCGGCAGACGGGTTCATCTTCCGCCTGGCGCCGGCCGTTGTGGCCGTTACGGCGTTGCTGATGTTCGCCGTGGTTCCCCTGGGGCCGGACATGCGCGTCTTTGGCCGACCCGTTCCCATGGTGATCACCGACTTGAATGTCGGGCTGCTTTTCGTATTTGCCCTGTCGTCGCTGGGGGTCTACGGCGTGGCGTTGGGCGGCTGGGCCTCCAACTCCAAGTTCGCCCTGCTGGGGGGCATCCGCGGTGCGGCCCAGATGATCAGCTATGAGCTGGCCCTGGGGCTCTCGTTGGTGCCGGTGGTGATGCTGGCCGGGTCGTTCAGCCTCACGGCCATCGTGGATGCCCAGGCCGGCCTTCCCTTCATTGTGCTCCAGCCGGTCTCCTTTGCTATTTTCGTGATCAGCGCCATGGCCGAGAGCAAGCGCATTCCCTTCGACCTGCCCGAAGCGGAAAACGAATTGGGGGCCGGATTTCACACCGAGTACAGTGGCATGCGCTTCGGCCTGTTTTTTCTGGGAGAATATGTCCACATCCAGGTGCTGGGGGCGCTGACAGCGGTCTTTTTCCTGGGCGGCTGGCACGGGCCGCTGCTGCCGCCGGTGGTCTGGCTGATGATGAAAATATTCATCGTGGCCGTGATCATGATCTGGATCCGAGGCACGCTGCCACGGCTGCGCTACGATCAGCTCATGGCATTGGGCTGGAAAGTGCTGATCCCGGCGTCGTTGATCAACATCGTGGTGACCGGCGCGTTTATCCAATTTGGGACGATATGAGCGAAGATAAAATAAAATCCGACGAAAAACCTTTGAAACCCGCTGAAAGTTCGGGTTTGTCGGCCCTCAAAGCCCTGGTGGAGGGATTCGCCACCACGGCCAGGCACCTGGCGCGAAAACCGATCACGGAATCCTACCCGGAGGTCAAGCGGCAGCTGCCCGAACGCTCGCGGGCGCGCATCGTGCTGACCCGCGATCCGGACGGTCGCGAACGCTGTGTGGCCTGCTACCTCTGTTCGGCGGTATGTCCGGTGAGCTGCATCAGTATGCAGAGTGCCGAACAGCCGGACGGGCGGCGCTACGCCCGCTGGTTTCGCATTAACTTCGGTCGCTGCATTTACTGCGGACTGTGCGAAGAGGCCTGCCCGACCTCGGCGATCCAGCTCACGCCGGATTTCGAGAACATCCAGCGTGACATCCTGACGCTGGTGTTCGAAAAAAAAGACTTGCTGGTTGACGGCTGCGGCAAGGACGCCTCCTACAATTATTACGAACATGCCGGCGTTGCCACCGACGAACGCGGCAAAGGCGAGCATGCCAGCGAGGCGAAGCCGGTCAATGTCAAGAGCAACTTGCCTTGACAACATAATTGACGACTCCGAAAAAATTGAAACTTCTTCCAGGGAGTTCGGCCGATGACAATCAATCCGGATTTTCTTTCACCCTGTGGGCTTTACTGCGGTGTATGTGCCATTCATATCGCCCATCGCGATAAGAATAAAAAATTCCAGGAGCGGCTGGCGGGGCTTTACCGGGGAGGCGTTGAAGGCAAGGGCAAGCTTCCGAACGGTGACAACCTTTCAGCCGAAGACATTCGATGCCGGGGGTGCCTGTCCGATGACCGGTTCATGCATTGCAGGCAGTGTGAAATCAGGGACTGCACCCAAAAAAAAGGATATGCCGGTTGTCATCAGTGCGACGAGTTCCCCTGTCGGCACATTGAAAATTTTCCGATGGCAGTTGGAAAGAAGGTCATTTTGCGGGCGGTTCCCTACCGACGAAAAGTCGGTACTGAAAAGTGGGTTCAAGATGAGGAGGCCCGCTATGTCTGCCCTGAATGCGGCAACACCGTTTTCCGGGGCGCGGTAAAATGCAACCGGTGCAACGTGAAGCTGGATCTGGACTAGTGTCCGGTCCATGTGCTAACCAGTCAAATGTAACCCAACTTGTCAAACAGGGCATTCAACCATGTCCATTCTGACCCTTTTATTTTACGCCATCGCCCTGCTGATCATCGCCGCCACGGCCATGGCCGTCACCCGGCGCAACATGGTCCATGCGGTGCTGTACCTGGTGCTGTCGTTTTTTGGCACGGCCATGCTCTTTTACCTGCTGGGCGCGCCCTTTCTGGCGGCGCTGGAGATCATCATCTACGCCGGCGCAATCATGGTGCTGTTTCTGTTTTTGATCATGATGATCCGGCTGAAAAAGCTGCCGGGCATGTTCTTTCCGATCGGTCAGCTACTGCCGGCGATCTTGATCAGCGCGGGCTTTCTGGTGGTCAGTTCGGTGATGGTCGGCCGGAACCCGGCGGGATGGGCCCCGATGCCGGCGGCCCAGGCGTCACCGGTGGCCTTTGGCGTTTACCTGTTTCAGACCCACTGGCTGGCCGTGGAAATAGCCTCTATGCTGCTACTGGTGGCCCTAGTCGGTGCCTATGTCCTGGGCCGCAGAGTTCGCGGACCGTCGGCAGACACCGGGGAGGAGGCACCGTGATCGTTTCGTTGAACCACATTCTGCTGCTCTCGGGACTCCTGTTCAGCCTGGGAATGTTCTGCACCCTGGCCCGGCGGAACCTGATCATGATGCTGCTGGGAATCGAAATCATGCTCAATGCCGCCGCGGTGGCCTTTGTGGGCGCGTCCCTTCACTGGCAGCAGATGGAAGGGCAGACCATCGTCATTTTTATCCTGGCGGTTGCCGCCACCGAGGTGTCCATCGGTCTGGCCGCCATTCTCGTGGTCTACCGTCGCACCGATTCGGTCGACCCGGACATGGATGCGGCGTTGTGGGAAAAAGGAGGGCCGCGATAGCCATGCAAACGGCAACCCCGCTTCCCATGAGCCTGATCGTCACCGCCGCCGCGCTGCTGCTACCGCTGCTGGCCTTCGCTGTGATCATGCTGGCCACCCGCTCCCGCCATCGGCTCTCGGCGATCATATCTATCGGGGCCGCCGGCCTGTCACTGCTGTCGGCCGTCTATCTGTTGGCGCTGCACTGGCAGATGCAGGCGCCGCTGGTTTTCCAGACCACCTGGCTGATTTTCGGGCAGATGGCAATTCCCTTCGGCTTCCTGCTGGATCCTCTGAGTCTGCTGATGCTCACCGTGGTGGCCACGATCAGCTTTCTGGTGCAACTCTACTCGCTGGGCTACATGGCCGGGGATCCGGGATTCGGGCGCTACTACGGCTGCATGTCCCTCTTCGCCTGGGCCATGCTGACCCTGACCGTCTCCAGCTCGTTGCTGCAGCTTTACATCTTCTGGGAACTGGTGGGGCTGGCCTCCTACCTGCTCATCGGGTTCTGGTTCGACAAGTTCAGCGCCAGCGAAGCCGGCAAAAAGGCATTTGTGATGACCCGCACGGGAGATGTGGCCTTTCTGCTGGGGCTGGTGCTGCTCTGGCTGCAGCTGGGAACCCTGGACATCCCGGTGCTGACCGACCCCGCAGCGGTGGGAGCGCAGCTGTCACCCGGCATGATCACGCTGACCGCCCTGCTGATTTTCGGTGGCATCGTCGGCAAAAGCGCCCAGTTTCCCCTGCTCACCTGGCTGCCCGACGCCATGGAGGGCCCCACGCCGGTGAGCGCCCTTTTGCATTCGGCAACCATGGTGGCCGCCGGCGTCTACCTGTTTTCGCGGTTGTTCGGTTTTTTCTCGCTCTCACCGACCGCCATGGCGGTGTGCCTGGCCATTGGCACGATCAGCATGCTGCTGGCTTCCAGTATGGCCATGGTGGCCCGGGACATCAAACAGGTCTGGGCCTTTTCCACAATCAGCCAACTGGGCTTCATGCTTATGGGGCTCGGCGCCGGAAGTATGTTTGCGGGCGTGTTTCACCTGACCACCCATGCCGGCTTCAAGGCGCTATTGTTCCTGTGCGCCGGCGTGTTCATCCACCGCTTCCACACCAACGACATGTTTGAAATTGGCCGGCTGGGCGGGCGCCGGCTGAAGGCCACGGTCGTCTGCCTGATCGTGGGAGCCGCGGCGCTCTCCGGTCTGCCGCCATTTTCGGGGTTTTTCAGCAAAGAGCTGATTCTGGGGCAGTTGTTGGCCAGCGGCCATCCGGTCGCCTTTCTGGCCGCGTTGCTGGGAGCGTTTCTGACCACCTATTATACCTTCCGCCTGATCTTCATCCTGCTGTTTCCCTCTGAATCAGAGGTTGCCGGTCACGCGGATGGCCACGGCGGCCTTCATGACGCCTGGGGCGAGCGGGCGATGATTGCCGTGCTGGTCTGTCTGGCGGGTGTGACCCTGGTGCTGGGATTTTTCGAGTCGTGGCTGCATGATTTTCTGGCACGCGGCTTGGCACTCGATGAAGCGGCACCGGCCCATTACACCTGGCTGCCGGTGGTTGCCGGTACACTGGCCGTAGCGGCCATTCTCCAGGCCTGGTTCGAATTCGGACGCAAAAAAGCCCGACAAATCGGCTGGGTAGAGCGAATCCCGTTTCTGGCCGACCTATTCGGCCAGCGGTGGTATCTGGACCGGCTCTACCGCTATCTGCTGGACACCTTGGTTTACAGGGGCGTATCGCGGCTATTTGCCGCCAACGACCGGCGGGTGATTGACGGCGCCCTGGACGGGCTGGGCCGATCGACGATCGGACTGGGCCGGGTGGTCGATTGGGTGCACGGCGGCATGATTCAGTACCGCCTGATGATCATGGTCGCAGCGGTGATCGGTTTGATTCTTTTCATTGGATGGGGCGGTTGATCATGGCATACCAGTTGGCGGATTTTCCCTTTTTGACCACGCTGCTGCTCTGCTGTGGTTTGGGCCTGCTGGCGATTATATGCATCCCCGCAAAGCATGCACAAGCCATTAAAATCGTCAGCGCCGTATTCAGCGGATTCAGCCTGGTCATCTCGATCTATCTGTTCATCGTCTATGACCAGCAGGCGGGCGGTTTTCAGTTCGTCGAACGGGTGGCATGGATTCCCGCGCTGGGCATCACCTATTTCAATGGGGTTGACGGCTTTGCCCTGCCCATGCTGCTCTTGACCGGCATCGTCTTTTTTACCGCCGTGCTGACCATGTGGGAGCTGGAACTGCGCGTCAAGGAATTCTTCGCCCTGGTTTTCCTGCTCGTGGCCGGTGTTTTCGGCCTCTTCATGAGTCTAGATCTGTTTTTCATCTTCGTCTGGTTCGATGTTTCCCTGTTTCCCATGTATCTGCTCATCGCCATCTGGGGCAGCACGCGCAAAGAATATGGGGCCATGAAACTGACCCTCTATCTGCTGGCCGGCAGCGCGCTGATTCTGCCGGCCATCGTCTACCTGGTGGTCCATTCGGGCGCCATGACCTTCGACCTGCTGGCCCTGATGGAGGGCGACCGGTTTACCCCTGCGCAGCAGCGCGTGGCGTTTTTCATGCTCTACATCGGCTTCGGCATCCTGGCCGGCGTCTTTCCCTTTCACACCTGGTCACCGGTGGGGCACGTGGCGGCACCCACGGGGGTGTCCATGATCCACGCCGGTGTGTTGATGAAGATCGGCGCCTTCGGCATCCTGCGGGTAGGCATGTTCCTGTGCCCTGAAGGGTGGCAGTTCTGGGCGCCGCTCATGGCCGTGCTGGCGGTCTGCGGCATTGTTTACGGCATCTTCGTCGGGTTGAATCAGACCGACCTCAAATACGTCATCGGCTACTCCAGCGTCTCGCACATGGGGATCGTCGGCCTGGGACTGTCCACCATGACCGTCGACGGCCTCAACGGGGCGGTTTTCCAGATGTTTGCCCACGGCATCATGACGGCGCTCTTTTTCTCGTCGGTGGGCTATATCTACGATCGTACCCACACCAAAGCCATCGCCGAACTGGGGGGGCTGAGCCGGATCATGCCGCGGGCGTCCTTCTTCTTTATCCTTGCCGCGCTGACCGGCATCGGTGTTCCCTGCCTGGCCAGCTTCTGGGGGGAGCTGGCGGTGTTCATGTCCTGTGTGCGTGTCTACCCGGTGGCCGGGGTGCTGGCCATCGGTGCGCTGGCGGTTGGCGCCCTCTTCATGCTGCGAGTGGTCCAGAAGACCTGCTACGGTCCGCCGCTGGAGAAATTTGCAGCCCTGAAGGACATCACGGCCGCGCTGGCGGTGCCCCGCGTCATTCTGGCGTCGGTCATCGTGCTCTTCGGTCTCTTTCCGGGCCTGCTGTTTGATATGATCCATACGGCCACGATGCATTTGATTGGATTGCGATGAACTGGATACTGCTTACTCCCGAACTGACCCTGCTGCTGGCGGCGGCGCTCTTTCTGGTGATGGCCTGCCTGAAGCCGGATCCACGCCGGGACTACCAGCTCGCCGTGAGCATGGCGGCTTTCACGGTGGCGGCCGGCATTGCCTGTGCGACGATGAGCGGCGACCTGTTCAACCACGTCTACCGGGTGGATCTTTTCTCCCAGGTCTTCAAGGCACTGCTCGCCATCGGTTTTTTCCTGGTCGTCGTCCTGTGCGATGAATTTCAAGGGGTGGCCCCCTCGCACCATGGGGAGGGTTTTTTCCTGCTGGCCGTCTGCACGCTCTCCATGATGATGCTGGCCTCTGCGGTCCACCTGCTGGCTATCGTCCTCGCCCTGGAACTGTCCAGCTATTCACTCTACATCCTGGTATTCCTGCGCCGGGAGCGTCGATGGGGGATGATTACGGGGGTACGCTATTTTCTGGTGGGTGCCAGCGCATCGGCCATCATGCTGTTTGGCCTGGCCCTGATCTATGGAGTTACCGGTGCGGTGCACATCGATATATTGATCCAGCGGCTGCCCGATATGATGGGCAACCCCTTGGTGGTGACCGGACTGCTTTTGACACTGGCCGGATTCTTCTTCAAGCTGGCCGTCTTTCCATTCCATTTTTGGGCACCGGAAGCCTACCAGGGCGCACCCAACCAGGTGGCGGCCTTTATTGCCGCGGTGTCCAAGGTCGCCGCCGTGGCCATTTTACTGCGCATGATTTCCATGGCCCAGGGCAACAGCGACCTGTTGGCCAGGGGGCTGATCGCCATGGCCGTCGTCTCCATGACCGTGGGCAACCTGGCGGCCATCGCCCAGAGGGATTTCAAGCGCCTGATGGCCTTTTCCAGTGTCGCCCATGCCGGCTACCTGCTGCTGGCCATGCTGTGCATGACACCGGCCGGCTATGCCGCCGCCATGTTCTATGGGGCTGCGGTTTTGATCATGAAATACACCTGCTTTATGGTCATGATACGCGTGGCCGACGATGGCCGCAACCTGCAGATCGATGAACTGGCCGGCCTGCACCGGCGCTCCCCGCTGCTGGCCCTGGCTCTGATGATGGCCCTGTTCAGCCTGGCCGGCATCCCGCCCACCATCGGGTTTGCAGGCAAACTGATGATCTTCGTTGCCGCCATGCAAAAGGGCTACCTGGTGCTGGTGCTGGTCGCCATGGCCAACGTTGTCGTCTCCCTGTACTACTACCTGCTGGTCCTTAAAGCGGCATACCTGGATGAACCCGCCCAGATACTTCCGTCCATCCACCTGACGATGCCCGCCCGCCTGGTGGCCGTTGCCATGATCGTTCTGATCGTAGGCCTTGGGTTTTACCCGACCGCCCTTCTGGATCTGGTTCAGGCTGCGGTTTTGAGATTGCCTTAGTGGTCGTAACTACGGGAAGGGTCGTTGACCCGACGCGTCTCCTTTGCATTTCCATTGTCTCCCGCAAAAAAAAACCATCGACACCGCATCCCGGCTCAATCGTTTGACAAATCCCATCCAAAATTTGACTTAATCAAAAAATTGAGTCCTTTGCGTCAGAGCAACGCCTCTGAATTGCCTGTATTTACTATTAGATATCATCTTGCACGCCTTCGGCACGACAATTGTATAATAAGTGTGCGGTGAGATGGTTCCGAATCTCGATTTAGGACAGTATTCGATATCTTGATAAACCACGGAGGTGTAAAATGAGTGACGAAACCAAAGAAATTGAAAAAAGCGACCCGGAAGTATCAGTCCCCAAAAATCGTGACAACAGCTGCTGCTACTACGTCGATCCATGCGGGTGTTACGTGGATCCATGCAGCTGCACCCCCCGTTATATATCCTGTTGTTGTTAGCGGGCGGCCGGTGAGGGATCAAGACCGTCACGATTGAAATCTGCAGGGTTATGCATACAGGTTTAAACGTATGGTATGTTGCCTGATATATCGGTGCATGCCACGACACGCTTTCAGGAATTCAAAATGGAACATCAAACCTCGGACAGGCGAGTACAGCAGCGGTGTGCCAAGGATGTGAGCATGACGTGTTCCCATTTGAACAAAAATGATGAACACATGGTAACCATACGTAATTACAATGACAAAGGGTTATATTTCGAGTCGTATGAAAACTTGTTGGTCGACTCCTTTATCGTGCTAAGAGCGCTGGGGGCTCACGAGATGGAAAAGTTTGAGTCTCGACCCGATCAGCCGCTTCCATTTTCCATGGCGATATCCGATCCCGGGGCCTGCCGAGGGTATCGTTCACACACGGTTGCCAGGGTTATCCGCTGCGATAAAGTAGACACCGACCCAACCCGTTTCGGCGTCGGCGCGAAATTATTGATTCTCTCTGAGTAATCCGGCACATCCATACATTAACTTGGCCATGACCGGCGACTTATGTCGCCAAGCGTGCGGAGAAGATAATCGGGAGTAAAAACCATGAAAAAAATGCCATCAAGAGATACCACCGGCCAGTGCAAGGGAGAGTGCCGCGATCGCGTCCTCGAGGGTGCAGTTGAACGACAGAACAAGATCAATAAAACCGTGAAAAAGGTAAATGCGTCCGCTTGACGATCCCCATCCTGAACCTCCGGAGGCAACGATCCGCCCGGGGCAATGGGTGGCCGAATAAGGATGACCCGAATGGTGCAGACGGTTGCCGTCGGGGTCCCAGTGTCTCTCCCGGGAGTTGGCCCTTAGGGGCTTACTCCTCCCCTTTTTTCGTTGCCGTGGTGGTCGTGTTTAGAAATGGAAAGCACAGCAATCAACAACCTCGTGCTGACCGGAATCAAGCCCACCGGCCGTATTCACCTGGGCAATTATCTCGGCACCATCCGGCCCGCACTGGAGCTGGCGAAGAAGTATCGGGCATATTATCTTATCGCCGACTATCATGCGCTGACGACCATACAGGATCGAGGCACGATCAACCGGCGGATCGAGGAACTGGCAGCCACCTGGCTGGCCCTCGGGTTGGATCCCGACCGGGTCGTCTTCTATCGCCAGAGCGCCATCCCTGAGATCTTCGACCTCATGTGGGTGCTGTGCTGTACGTCCGCCAAGGGGTTGCTCAACCGGGCCCATGCCTACAAAGCCGCTGTTGTGGCCAATCTGGCCGCCGGAAGGGATGCGGATGCCCAGGTCAACGCCGGCCTGTACAATTACCCGGTTTTGATGGCGGCCGACATCCTGGCCTTTCAGGCTGGTCTGGTGCCCGTGGGCCGAGACCAGCAGCAGCATGTGGAGATGGCCCGGGAGATGGCTGATGCCTTCAACCGGGCCTACGGCCCGGTATTGAAATGTCCCAAGACCCTGGTGCAAGAATCAACGCAGATCGTCGTTGGCCTGGATGGCCGCAAGATGAGTAAATCATACGGCAACGAAATACCGGTGCTGGCCCAACCCGACGAAATGCGGCGACTGGTGAAGCGCATCGTCACCGACAGCCGCCGACCCGAAGCACCCAAGGATCCTGAGCAGTGCAATCTATTCGCGCTCTATCGCCATTTTGCCGACCGGGTCGACGTCGCGCATCTGCGAAAGCGCTATGTCGCCGGTGGCGTGGCCTACCAAACGGTGAAGGAGACGCTCGCCGAAGTGCTGATTCGCCATTTTAAACCGAACCGTGAACGTTTCACCGCGCTGATGGCGGATGGCGAGCAGATCAGACAAATCCTGGACAAGGGCGCCGCCCGGGCGCGTGAGGTTGCCCGTACCACGTTGACGGCTGTGCGACAGGCCGTGGGTATCGACCGGATGCGCCATTCATGAGACGACCGGTTTCTCAGTGCCAGTTGCAGAGGAGATGACCATGGGAAAAAATGTAACCCAAAAACTGATCGACGCTCATCTGATCGAGGGCAAAGCGGCCATCGGTGAAGAGGTGGGCCTGCGCATGGATCAGACCCTGGCTCAGGACGCAACCGGAACGATGGTCATGCTGGAATTCGAAGCCATGAACGTCGGACGCGTGCGCACCGAACTGTCCGCCCAGTACGTCGACCACAACCTGCTGCAGACCGACTACCGCAATGCCGACGATCATCTCTTCTTGCGCAGCGCATGCCGAAAATTCGGCGTGTGGTACAGCCGTCCGGGCAACGGCGTGAGCCACCCGGTGCACATGCAGCGATTCGGCGTGCCGGGCAAAACCCTGGTCGGTTCGGACAGCCATACCCCCGCAGCCGGCGGGTTGGGCATGCTGGCTTTCGGTGCCGGCGGCCTGGAGGTGGCCACGGCCATGGCCGGCGAACCCCTTTTTATCACCATGTCAAAAGTAATGGGGATCCGGCTGACCGGCCGGCTGCCGGACTGGGTCAGCGCCAAAGATCTGATTCTGGAGATGCTTCGCCGCCATGGCGTGGACGGTGGCCGGGGCAGGATCATCGAATATTTCGGACCGGG
Organism: uncultured delta proteobacterium; assembly: GCA_963697225.1. Classification (GTDB taxonomy): domain Bacteria; phylum Desulfobacterota; class Desulfobacteria; order Desulfobacterales; family Desulfosarcinaceae; genus Desulfosarcina. Next base: position 100,003 of record CAVONM010000022.1, on the reverse strand, counting down.
CCTGGCCGGCCTGACCGCTATGGATCGACACGTGATCGCCAACATGGGCACCGAACTGGGGGCCACCAGCAGCGTTTTTCCCTCGGACGATGCCGTGCGACGGTTTCTGATTGAACAGGGCCGCACTGATTGCTGGCGGGAGGTAATGGCGGACCCAAATGCCGGCTACGATGAAACCGATGAGATCGACCTGTCCAACCTGGAACCGCTGATCGCCTTGCCCAGCAGTCCCGGCAACGTGGTGCCGGTCCGCGAAGTGGCCGGGCGCCCTATTTACCAAACTTATATAGGCTCGTCGGCCAACCCGGGGCTGCGTGACTTTGCCGTGCCGGCCCTTATGGTGGCCGGCCGGCAGGTGCCGGATCACATCTCCTTCGATGTGAATCCCACCTCGCGCCAGCTCATCGAGAACATGATCGAAACGGGTTTGATGGAACATCTGATCCAGACCGGTGCACGGTTCCACCAGGCCGGCTGCAACGGCTGCATCGGCATGGGGCAGGCTCCGGCAACCGGGAAAATCAGCCTGCGCACCGTGCCGCGAAACTTTCCGGGCCGCTCCGGCACCGTGGAAGACCAGGTATATCTGTGCAGCCCGGAGACGGCCACGGCATCGGCCCTCACCGGCGTCATCACCGATCCGCGCACCCTGGACATGGCCTATCCGCACTTCGTCTCGCCGACAGGACTGAAAGTCAATACGGCTCTGCTGGTCCCCCCGGAAGCAGGCCATGACGACCTGGAACTGGAAAAAGGGCCCAACATCAAACCGCTGCCGATTTTCGACGCCCTGCCCGATCGTCTGGAGGGACCGGTGCTCCTCAAGATGGGCGACGACATATCCACCGACGAGATCATGCCTGCCGGCGCTGCGGTGCTGCCCTTGCGCAGCAATATCCCCGAAATCAGCCGGTTCGCCTTCAGCCGCATTGACGACACATATTATGATCGGGCCATGGCCTGCCGGGAGAACGGCGGCTCCTTCGTGGTCGGCGGCAACAACTATGGTCAGGGCTCCAGTCGCGAACACGCCGCCCTGGCACCACGTTTTTTGGGGTTGCGTGCGGTGTTCGCCAAAAGTTTTGCCCGCATCCATGCCCAGAACCTGGTCAATTTCGGCATCCTGCCCCTGATGCTCGAAAACCCGGAAGACTGGAATCATATCCACCCGGGAGACGTACTGCAGTTGGATCATCTGCCAACGGCACTGCAATCGGGACATGGGTTGCGCCTCGAAAACAAAACCCGGAGCGATTCCTATGCCCTGGTTCACCGTCTGAGCGGCAGACAGCTTCACATGGTAATGGCCGGCGGCCTGATCAATACCATTCGGCTCAACTCAATTCGGAGCAATGCGAGCGGACAACGCCAGTGAGGCAGCCGTCATGAACGCCTGAAGGGTGCTCCACCCGGCAGGCGGAACTTGTGTTCGAATCCGGTTATGACAAAGAGGTCCCCATGGATGAAACCAAAGACAACCCATATGCCTGCAGCCTATGACGACGCACCGCGACAGAAAACGGGTGAAAAAACCCCGCATCGACTTAAACGACCAGGACCTGAAGCATCTCTTCGAGATCCATGCGCCCCTGTCCGTATCGGTGCTGGCCAATCGCACGGGACTGCCATACATGCAGGTCTACAATATCGTTCATGGACGCGTGAAATCCATATCGGACCGGCATTACCGGGTGCTTTTCGGCCAGGCTCCGCCTCCCCGGCAACCCAAAAAAGTGGAGGGTTCGACTTTCAGAGCCATGGTTGACTTGTGGCTGTTTCTCAATGAGGACATCACCCGATCTGATCTCAGCCGTGATTTCTACGGAAAAAATCACCCCAAAAAACCCGACCTCAGGATATTCAGCGGAGAGATCCGAACGGTGCCGCCCAGTCTGGAACGCATCATGCGAAAAAAGTTTGCGGACGCGGGCGTCGACGGACAACAACTCGACCGATGGCTCGATGAATTGGCGATGCTGCCCGCTGGTGGCCGCGTTCCCTACCGCCGGATCAAGCCGGTGCTGCATTTTATTAGGGACACTTTGGGCGTGCACCCTACCGCCATCCTGAACCAGTCCGTCGAACGGTACGAAACCGGCATGCTGAAAAGCGTTTCCCGGGACATTTTCAACCGGGCGATGAGTCTGAAACATCGGGCCGAAAAAGCCCTGGCGGCAGGACGACAACGGGAGATCGAGAAGTTAAAGGAAGACGTTACCGGGGGGAGATCCGGTTATTCCCTCTATCTGGAGGTTGAAGAGGAGTTAACCTTTCTGCGTCGATACGCCAAAAAAAGCGCCAAAAGCTATCTGGGCAGAAGCCTGTGGACCTACAACACTGGGAAGGCCAAGCGCATCGCCGACTGGAGAGCCCGAAAGATCGTGCAGGACTGCGACCGGTTTATCCGGGAGACACCTGATCTGCCCCTCTCCAGCCTGCCGCGATCCCGGCAGGCGAAGCGGGTCCGAAGGCTGCTCGATGTCCTCGTGGCCCACACAACGCAGTTGCTTTCCGAACAGGAGGGCCTCGTTTTCGAAAAGAGGATTCTGAGGCCTTCGCATGCGCGGGGCGAATACATCAATCAAAAGCATGGATTCACGCGGTTCGACATGGCACCCGGGGTTTTGGGGATGAGAAAGAAGGCCTTCGATCTGATGGTCGCAAAAAACTGCGATATTTTCAGGTCGGTGGGAAGATACACGAAGCGGTGGTACCTGTCCGACCTGTATCTGAAAGAACTCTCGGAAAAGGAATTCTTCGATTTGATTTCGGCGAAGTATGAACGGATGGCAAAAACGTTAAATCGATCGAGTCCAAACCATGTTAAACTTACAATTCCCCCCAAGCGTGATCTTATCGGCATCGAAACGTGCATGGAGAATACCCAGGGGTGGTGATGGAACGGACTCGTCACGACCACATCGATCGTCCATGGCGCGACAGCACAGCCATCGCACATCATTATAAAAGCCTGCTGAAAGCTTATTCCCCTCCATGTCCATTAGCTTTATATCTCTGCTATAGTCTATCTGTAATGCATCTTCACTAACGTAAAGCCCCAAATCTCCTGCTTGTGCAAGGCAGCCGATCCCTATCAGCAGCGCGGCCAAAATATATCTATCACAATAGTCAATGGCATTTCCGTCGACTTTCATGATTTTCTCCCCGTCAGAACGACCACATAACGGTCGTCGGGCAAAGGGTCTATCCTGTGATTTTCGATCAGGGAAGCCGCCAGTGCATGCGCCACGCCGATCACACCCGCGTGCCGCCTCTCCATTTTTAGGGAGACAAGACCTACCCGGGTGGAACAAAGGGTTCCGGTTTTTCAAAAACCAGAACCCTCCTTGCATTGTCAATTATAATCAAGATAACAATACGTTGGCTGAATACACACCGTGTTCAAGAATTCCGGCGCAGCAAACGGACGGGGTCCGATCGGATCCGACAGTTCTGATTTTATCCTAAAAACTGCGATTTTTCAAACAATATCTGATAGATATGATAATGGCCCAATCATTGCTCAACCGAATATATCGGGTTGTCGAAACCACCCGGCGGATATTTTAGGGGACAAGTTGTCCTTCCCAGTCAACAAAGGAGAAAAACAATGAAGCGAGGAAAAATGAAGTTTATGATGGTGTTGATCACCTTGGTCTTTATCTCGGCGGCCCCGTTGGCCGCATTGGCATCGGAACCGGTGACCATCCAAGGCGAGATCAACGACAGCTACCAGATCGTTGACAGCAACGGTCAGGTATACGAGATCGCCGAGACGGAGAAAGGCAACGATCTCGTCGAAAACCACATCGGTGAGAAGGCGAAGGTGGTGGGTACCGTTCAGCAGGATCAGGATGTAAAAATCATTACGGTTACCACGTTCGAGATTCTCGCAGAATAAGACACCGGGGGACCCGGCCATGAATACCGGCGGGTCCCTTTCAGAAGAAGCAGGAGTGACCATGAGCAAAAAGGTTACCGCGTCCATGCAGACGCTTGTCGGCATCGTCACCCCTTATGCATGGGATGAGAGCGACCGGGTTTCTGAAGTATCTCTTTCAGCCACGGATGATGAAGAATATATCATCGAGAACAGTGGACGATTTCTCGATCTGCTTCAAAAACCGATCCGGGCCGTAGGGATGGTTACCAGCGGCAAGAAGATGCACCGGGCAATCAATATTAAAAAATTTCAACTGTTGGAAAGCGCTTCTGTCAGCGATTAGCGGATTACAGGGAGTCTCCATGGAAAAAAAGGATCTCGACTATTTTCGCCAGCTGCTGGAAAAAGAGTTAAATCATCTCTTCGAAAAGGCGGGGGAGACCGTTTGGGAGCTGATGGAGGCCAGCTCCAACAACGAATCAGACCTGTTGGACCGGGCTAGCCAGGAGCTTGCCCAGAACAATGTGTTTCGGATTCGCAGTCGAGAGAGCCGGCTGATCAAAAAAATCAGGGATAGTCTTCAGGCCATTGAGGACGGTACATACGGTATATGTGAAGACTGTGAAGAACCGATTGCTATCGAGCGTCTCATGGCCAGACCCGTGACCAGTTACTGCATTCATTGCAAAAGCCGCCGAGAGGCTTTTGAAAAGGCGATCGGATATTGACCCGCACAGGCCGGATTGTAGCCAGATTGGGCTTGTGTTTAACCGGTTTTTATGGGAAATTTGTGAATATGACATTGCAGTAGACCGCCGTGGATGATGGTCCAATCAATACTAACCCTGGTCAGGCATTTGACCTGATGACGCCCTTACCGCAGCCTCATGGATACCATTCTCATCGCATCGCAGGACCCGCACACGAACACTGCTCTCCGCAGAATTGTATCTCCTGACGACCAGATCCACGTCGCCGATTCATCGGATCAAATCCTGGAGACGATCCAATCCATCACCTGTGATTGCCTGTTCATCGAACTCTCTCTGATGGAAGCACTGCATGGCACCCTGACCATGGACGGTTCGACGGATTCGAAGACGCCGATACAGCAACTGAAGGATTTACGGCCGCTGATGGCCATTATCGTAATTGCCGGCAATGAGGATGTCCGCGATGCCGTCCGGTACATGAAAAACGGCGCCAGCAATTACATTACGACGCCCATTGATGAGGATGAGGTGCGCCTGGTCATCGATGAAATTTCAAGGGAACGGCGCCGGCAGTCCGAATTGGCATATCTTCGAGAGCGGATATGGAAGGATGATTCCCTCGATATTGTCCACACGCTCAGCCCTAAAATGAGAAAGGTGTATGACAATGTCATGTCCGTGGGCCCGACGAAGACAACCGTGCTTTTGTTAGGTGAAACCGGAACGGGAAAAAGCTTTACCGCCAAGCTCATTCACCGGCACAGCAATCGAAAAAATGGTCCATTTATCAGTGTTCACTGCGGCGCTATACCAGAGACGCTGATTGAAAGCGAACTGTTCGGCCACGAAAAGGGATCCTTTACCGGCGCTCACCGGCGAAAGCTGGGCAAGTTCGAGGTGGCCTCGGGTGGCACGATATTTCTTGACGAAATCGGCACCATTTCAAAATCAGCACAGGTCAAGCTGTTGACCGTCCTGCAGGAAAGCATCTATCAACGCGTGGGCGGCGAACAGACGCTGACGGCGAATGTACGGGTGATTGCGGCCTCCAACGCCGATCTGAAACAGATGTGCGCCGAGGGTCTGTTCAGGAAAGATCTTTACTACCGCCTCAACGTATTTCCCATAACCATCCCATTGTTGAATGAACGCAAGGAAGACATTCCTGTTTTCGTACATGCTTTCCTTAATAAATTTAATCAGTTCAACACAAAAAACATCCAGGGGGTTCACCCTGCGGTTATGCAGGCCCTGTTGCGGTACGGCTGGCCGGGCAACATCCGCGAACTCGAGAATCTGCTGGAGCGTGCCTACATCCTCGAAACGACCGCCGAGCTGACACCAGAAAGCTTTCCGTCCGAACTGTTCGATCATGCCGAACCATTGACCGAAATTGCCATCGACACCAGCGATACCCTGGCAGCAGTCAGGCAGAAGGGGCTGGCGGAGATCGAACGGCGATACCTGAAGGAGGTCCTCTCCCGAAACATGGGAAAGATCAATGCGTCGGCATCGGAGGCCGGTATCGGAACACGGCAATTGAACAAGCTGATGCATAAGTACAAGCTGGATAAGGGCATCTTTAAATAGACTTCCCCTCGCCTACGCAGAACTTTGACTTCCGATCGGACACCAAATCGGAACTCCCTGTTCCAATCCCCATAACGATTTACTATTAATACAAAATTACCCAGCCTCCTGCACCTGTCCACCAGGAAACCACCCTTAATTGCTGCGGCACCATCAGAATTGGCTTGTCTTCGGAAGAACTATCTACACTCCCATATGTATAAATTTCAGATAGATAAAAGCTGGCATGTTAATTGCTGCTATCGTCTGTACCACGAGCCTTTCCTTGTCGGCGTGGAGTGGCCAGGGTAGCATCATATCAGTTAGAAATGCACGAAAGGATACCATTCGATGAACTGGAAATTCTGGAAGAAAGAATCACCAGTCGAAAGCACTGGCGGAAATGGACCCAAACTTGCCAAACCAAAGGAAGTTCCAGAACCGATCGGTCGAAAAATGGTTACGGGCATGAAGCTGGATCCGGATCTGGTGTGGTCTCTCAAATATGTGAGCCGACCCATGGGAGATCGCCGCAACGCCAATGAATTCAGGATCTTCAATCCCGAAACGGCGCACCAGAAAGGCATCGCGGTTAAGAACTGGACCTCCCTTGACGACTTGCCGGATCTGATTCTTTATTCGGGGTATTACGATAAAAGTGCCAACAGCATCGAAATTCATTAATCGTTAACGATCCCATATCCTTAATGGCAAATTGAAGGATCCCCCTCGCCCGCCTTTCGTGGGCAAGATCGAAAGTGAAAAAAATGCCTGCCTGAAAACAGGGCGGGCATTTTTTTCACTCACAATCCTTTTTAGCGGTGCCAGCCGATGGTGTTATCTGCCAACCATTTGTTATCACAATTAATAAAATTACACTGACAGCGCTTGACAACGCTCATTTCCGCTTTAAGTTTGCGGTATCTTTTACAGGCAGTTCCCTGATTTCATCCACTACAGATTTGTGCGTGAGTGTTGGTTCAGTTAGCGTTGGCAGGGTTACCGGTGTGTGCGACTGACGCTCCCGTCAGGTAGAATGAAAAAGCGAAAAAGTCAGCGACAAGGAGAAAGAAATGAAGGTCAAACCACTGAATGACAGAGTATTGGTAGTTCGTGTCGAAGAAGAAAAGAAAACCGCCGGCGGCATCATCATTCCGGACACGGCCAAAGAAAAACCCATGGAGGGAAAAGTAGTCGCTGCGGGTCCCGGCAAACTGGATGAAAAAGGCAAGCGGGTGCCCATGGAGTTAAAAAAGGGCGACCGGGTACTCTTCTCCAAATATGCGGGTAATGAAATAAAGATCGATGGTGTCGAGAATCTGTTCATGCGTGAAGACGATATTCTTGGTGTAATTGAATGATTGGGGAGGAAACACAGATGTCTGCAAAAAAAATTATCTATGGTTCAAATGCCCGTGCGTCGATGCTTAAAGGCGTCAACACATTGGCGAATGTGGTGAAAGTGACCCTTGGCCCCAAGGGCAACAATGTGGTGTTGAACAAATCCTTTGGTTCACCCCTGGTAACCAAAGACGGTGTAACGGTGGCCAAAGAGATCGAACTGACGGACAAGTTCGAAAACATGGGCGCACAGATGGTCAAGGAAGTGGCCAGCAAGACCAGCGACGCGGCCGGCGACGGTACCACTACCGCGACTGTACTGGCCCAGGCCATCTACTCCGAAGGCCAAAAGCTGGTGGCCGCTGGCATCGACCCCATGTCGATCAAGCGGGGCATCGACCTGGGTGCGGTCGCTGTGATCAATGCCCTGAAAAAGCTGTCCAAACCCACCAAGGACCGCAAGGAGATTGAGCAGGTGGGCAGCATCTCCGCCAATAACGACGAAACCGTGGGCAAACTGATCTCCGAAGCCATGGAAAAAGTCGGCAAAGAGGGCGTCATTACCGTTGAAGAGGCCAAGGGCATGGAAACCACCCTGGACATCGTCGAAGGCATGCAGTTCGACAGAGGATATAGTTCTCCCTATTTCGTCACCAATGCCGAAAAGATGGTTGCCGAACTGGACGAGCCCTTCATCCTGCTCAATGAAAAGAAAATTTCCAACATGAAGGATATGATTCCCCTGCTGGAATCGGTTGCCCGTTCCGGCAAACCCCTGCTGGTCATCGCCGAAGACGTGGACGGTGAAGCCCTGGCGGCATTGATCGTCAACAAACTGCGGGGCACGTTGAAGGTTGCCGCCGTCAAGGCTCCCGGTTTCGGTGATCGCCGCAAGGCCATGCTCGAGGATATCGCCATTCTCACCGGCGGCCAGGTGATCTCCGAAGATCTGGGCATTAAGCTTGAAAACATCACGATTGCCGACCTGGGCAAATGCCGCACCGTGAAAATCGAAAAAGACAACACCACGATCGTTGACGGCGCCGGCGCCAAGTCTGCCATCGAAGGCCGGGTGCGCCAGATCCGCGCTCAGATCGAAGAGACCACCTCCGACTATGATCGCGAGAAGCTCCAGGAAAGGCTGGCCAAACTGATCGGTGGCGTGGCCGTCGTCAGCATCGGTGCGGCCACGGAAACCGAAATGAAAGAGAAAAAGGCTCGCCTGGAAGACGCACTGAACGCCACCCGCGCGGCTGTTGAGGAAGGTGTTGTCCCCGGCGGCGGTGTGGCACTGGTCCGCTGTATGGCTGCCCTTGAGAAGGTTCAGGCCAAGGGTGAGGAGAAGAATGGTCTGGCCATACTGAAGCGCGCCCTTCAGGAACCCTTACGCCAGATTGTCTGCAACGCCGGTCTGGAAAGCTCCGTTGTGCTCAACAAGGTCTTGGAAGGCAAAGACGATTACGGCTTCAACGCCGCCACTGAGCAGTACGAAAACCTGCTGGCCTCCGGTGTCCTCGACCCGACCAAGGTGGTGCGCTTCGCCCTTCAGAACGCCGTGTCCGTGGCCGGCCTCATGCTGACCACCGAAGCCATGATTGCCGACAAGCCCGAGAAGAAAAAAGCACCGGCGATGCCGCCAATGGGCGATGACATGTATTAGAGGCCTTCTCAAAAATGTCTATTGGCCCAATCTCTGCGTTGGGTCCTCGTTTCAAGTCCTCGACATACACCAGTATGCACCCCAAGGGCACTTCTTTCAGGGCGCCTGCGGGTTGAAGCGCGGACCCGCCTTAACCTTGGACCAAAATCTTATTTGTGCGATAGGCTTCTGATCAGAATGGCCTTGAAGAGAATTAAACCAATACCTGCCCAATCATCCAACGATCGAGCAGGTATTGGTTTTTTTAGAAAACCACCTCCGCTGGAGCAAATGCCTTTAAAAGGGTGTTGAAAAACGTCATGAGCGCAGGCAAGACAAGGCGAAAAAGAGGCGTTTATAGTTGGTAAATGAGCAATTTTAGCCGAATTTTAACGCCTTATGGCCAAGCGCAATAGTTTTTCAACACCCTGTTAGACCGGCCACGTTTATGATTTCGGTTCGCTTTCCTGCAACCGCCTGAGTCGGACAGATAAAACGGTTCGGATGACCAATCGGCCAGTTGAGTGGGTGAGTTCAACCCAGATCAAACCAATTACTTTTCCTGTATGGTCACTGAGCAATAGGATTCGCCACTTTCGGAAAACCCAGCCACCGGCTTGATCTTCACTGTTACGGAATTGAATATGGGGCCGCCGCCGATGCCTTGAGAAATTCCAGGCACCAGGGCATTTAGTGGAACGCCGTTCAAACCGGTCAACGGGCGCGGTGCCCACAAGGTGCCCGGCAAAACCCTATCGGTCACTTTGGCATGCAGGGTGACCGTGGCCAGTTCATTGAAAACCGCCACCACGTCATTTTCCCCGATAGACCGATGGGCGGCATCATTCGGGTGGACCCAGACCAGTTCGGGGATGGGGCCGAACACGTCCGTAAACTGGCTGTGCGTGTAGTTGGTCACCGAACTGTTCAGCAGGACCAGCCATGATTCTTCACGCGGCAGCGGGTGTTGGGTCGGCAGTGGGGTCGACCCGCCATGCGATACCGTCGCCGCCAACTCGATTTTGCCCGAGGGCGTTTGATAGGTGTCGTTTGGCCGCAGTTTCACTTCAAGAATCTCACCGGCGAGAAGTTGCTTCACACCGCCGTCCCGGTAGGTGTGCGCAAGCGTCTTCTCCATGGCCGCCCACGGGTCTTCGTAAAGCCAGTCGGCGGTCAAGCCCAGCCGTTCGGCCAGTTGCTGCATCACCCGGATTTCATGCCAGCTGTCGCCCAGCGGCGCGATGGCTTGCTCCGACAGGCGGCTGTAAGGATGGTGTTCGGAGATAGTGACGTCCCGCTTCTCCAGGAAGGTGGGCGCCGGCAGAACCACATCGGCACGGGCGGCAGTTTCCGACCAGTGGGTGTCATGCACAACCACGAACACATCCTCACGATCCAGGCCGCGCCGCACCGCTGACTGGTCGGGCAGCGTCATGGCCGGGTTCGACCCGAAGACATAGACAAATTTGAATTCCCCGGCCGCCAGCCGGCGACCGATGCCGGTCTGGCCAACGACCTTGCCCCCGTGCGTGGTGAACCGGCTGCCGTTGATCGTCGGCCAGTCAAGCATGTGGCCTCTTGAATTGCTGTATTGAAACCCCCGGTGCAGACCGAGCAAGGACGGCAGCAACGCCACGGCCCTGGCTGCCTCCGCGCCCTGCATGGACTTTTGAAGTCCGAAGCCGATCATGAACGCCGCCGGCCGATGGGCCATCAACAATTCGCCGATCTGCGCGACGAGATGCCCGGGAAGACCGGTTGCCTGTTCGACCCGTTCGGGTGTCCAGCCCATGGCCGTTTCAGCATATGCCGGGAAGCCCGTGGTCCATTTGCCGATGAACCCCAGGTCGACACCCGCCTTCTCGATCAGGTATCGGGCGATGCCGTAACACAGGGCGACATCGCTGCCTGGCCTGGGCTGGATCCAGATGTCGGCCGCCTCAGCCGTGGGACTGCGGCGCGGATCGACACTGACCAGAACGGTCCCCCGGTCTTTCCAGGCCTGTCGGGCCATGGCCCATATGTGCGACGCACTCACCTTGGCATTGTTGCCCCAGAACAGGATAACCTTAGACGCGGCCATGTCCGCCAATTGCAGACCGTAACTCAGCCCGTAATGCAGGCCGATGCCGGTATGGCCGGAACTGCTGCACAGGGCATAATCGGTGGTCGTCGCCCCCAGGGCGGACCAGAGCCGTTTAGCGAAATGCCAGGCCAGAAAACCGGTGTTCCCCGCATAGTCGTAGAGCAATAAGGATTCCCTGCCATGGGTGTCGGTGGTGGCTTGAATCCGATCTGCAACCAAAGACAGGGCAGCGTCCCAGGGCACACGCCTAAAGGGCCCCGACCCGTCGGCGTCCAATTTCAGGTGCGGATGGAGCACCCGCTTCTTGCTGTAAACCCGTTGCGGGTCGCCGTTGCCCCTCGGGCAGAGGAAGCCCCGGGTTACCGGGTTCAGGGTGCTTCCCCGGACCGCGATGATTTTCCCTCGGTTCACGCTAACATCCATGAAACAGGTGTCCGGGCAGTCGCGATGGCATACGGTGTTGACGGTTTTCAATGGGCGTGCCTTTCTGCAGAGAGGGTTCGGATGCAGGCATTGGCCAAGCAAGTTTTTGTTAACAACCTTTTGGGCGCCGGAACCCCTTGATCAACCGGCCGTCAATGGCAATCAGCCCCATGAAGATCAGCGCCATTCCGCCGAAGGCATTCCATCCGGGCCGCTCTCCCAGCACCATGACTCCTAAAAAGATGGCACTGGCCGGGATCAGGAACGTAACCAGCAGGATGTTGGTGGCCCCGGCAACGGCAAGGACACGGAAATAGATGATGTAAGCCAACGAGGTGCTCACCGCGGACAGACCGAGCAGCGCCGCCCAGGTGGCGGCGCCGGGGGCCAGGTGCCAGGGTTGTTCAACGATCAGCGCCAAGGGAAGCATCATGATCGTTGACGCGCACAGCATGCCGGCAGACACGACCACCGGATCCATGGCCTTGAAGCGGCGGCCATAGATGGCGGCGCATGCATAGGCGAGCGAGGCCCCGACCACAGCCAACTGGCCCAGCGCCTGGATGCCGAAACCGCCCAGGGAATCGATGCCGATCATCACCGCAACGCCGATCCAGCCAACCAGCACCCCGGCCATGCGGTGCGTTGTGAGGCGCTCCTCGCGCGTCAGCAGGTGGGCGAGGACCACGCTGAAAATCGGTGTGGTCGCATTCAGGATCGATGCCAGGCTGCTGCCGATATGGGTCTACCCCCAGATGATCAGGCTGAAGGGGATCAAATTGTTCAGGGCCCCCAGCACAAAAAACGCCCTCCACACGCCGGCGGACGTGGGCATCTTTTTTCCGGTATATGATTTTGGGTTGAAGGGTTCAGCAGCTTTCAGGCTCCCTTATACCCGTTTCATCATCACGCTTTTTTTATCCGTGTCAGGATCTCCTTCTCCCCTTCCCGTTTCAACCGCTGCAGCTCTTCGAGAATGTTGCCGTCCAAGGGTTCGGGCTGGTGGGTCTCCACGATCTTGCACACTTCCTCGCGGACACGATCCTCCATGGTGGGCTGGCCGGCTGCCTGCCATGTCGCGATGGGCTGCCGGTTCAACAATCTAGCCTGCCACAACTCCTTGCGCAGATGGTTGACCGTGTGCCGCTGGGCCAGGAAATTACCGCCGGGTCCCACGGCGTCGATAACGTCACGCGCCAGGGTGTCCGCATTCACGGTGATGCCCGCGATGAAGCGCTTGGTCATGCCGATGATTTCGTTGCCCATGACGAGCTGTTCGCACGAGCAGGCCATGCCGCTGGCCATGTAGCCCACGTCGTGGATCAGGTTCAACCCCGCCAGCGCCTGGCTGAAAATGGCAAAAGTGCTCTCGATGCCGGCCTGGGCATCCAGACGCTTGGCATCTGTGGCGCCGGCCAGGCCCCATGTGGGCAGGCCGAAAGACTGGGCCACCTGGGCCTGGGCCGCCAATCCCAGGCTCCCCTCGGGCGCACCGAATGCCATCAGGGCGGTGGCCATGTCCAGGATACCGACGTTGCCGCTCATGGAGACCGGGCAGCCGGGGTTGCGCAGCTGGGCCAGGGTGATATGGATCAGGGATTCGGCGGTGATCTGAACCACCGTGCCGGCCAGGGTCATGGGTGACGTGGCACCGGGCTGAGCCGTCGCACCGGGCACCTGGGGCATGTACCGATCGGCCGCAATAAAGATGCGGTCAACCACGTCCTGGGGAAAAACAAACGGCGAGATCGCCTCCGGATAGAGCAGCACGAAAGGGCGTTCTCTCAGCCGATCGGCCCCACCGGCCACCACTGCCGCCATTTCAAACACATATTCGCATCCCAAAGGGGTGTAGCCGATGAAGACCACGGGCTTGGTGGTGTTGGTGACCACCGCTTCAAACTCATACAGGTCTGCCACCGTTCCGTTGACGTCCTGTGCAGAACCCATGGGCATAACAAAGTCGATGTGGGGCAGAGCGTCGGCCACCCGGGCGCCGATGGCGATATCCTGGACCCTCGTTTCGTGGTACTCGCCGGTGAGTGCATCCTTGGTGTTGGGGCTGGCCGTTGACGTGCTGTAGTGGCTTTTTCGTCCCTCCACTTCCATGGCCCGGCGGCCGCATCTGTCATAGATGGTCCACCCTTTGGGGACCGTCGCCAGGCAGCCTTCGACAATATAACGGGGAATCTTCACCCGTTCGTCCTTGACCATGGCACCGGCGCCGGCCAGCATCCGCCGGGCACCCGCGTGAAGGCATTTGAACCCCGATTTTTCGATCACTTCAAAAGCGGCCTGGCGGATTTCCCACACCTGGTCATCGGTCAGGACACGCATGTCAACGCTGCGGGTTTGGGTTTGTGAGGTTTGAATCACCGTTTGCCTCCGTTATTTGTTGTTCATTCATAAATGGCATCATCCACGTGGTCAGGTTGCGCCTGCAGCGTAACCTGACCTAAAAAAATGAAAAAGCGAATATCCAATGTCGAACAAAGAACCGCAGAATGAAGAAAGAAGGGATTCTATCGTTTTATAATCGCTATCGCGCAGCGATTTCTGCCTTCGACATTCGAGATTCGATATTGGACATTCTGCGGTTTGTTTTTCAAAACGAATCCAAACCATCTTGAAGAACCGGTGAGTGGTGGCCAGGGCGGAAGCAATAGCGGGTTCCCTCACACAACTTCATTTCCGATTTAACCCCTTTTTTCTGGGTGGCACCGCGCTTATCGGTAACCGCTGACCAGTGCCGCGATGGTGCCGGCCATCTCCTCTGCAATGGGTTTTACCGTGTGGGTCTTCAGAATCTGGTTCAAGCGCTCATGGGCGCGGTCCAGGAGGCTGGTCCGCCCTTCCGCCGACCATCGCTCGTAACCGGTCCGGCAAATCAGCCGGGGGCGCCATTGCGTGCTGCGAAGGTGTTTGAGGGTGTGGGGCTGGGTGAGAAATTGCCCCTGCCGGCCCCCCTGGCCGATGACCGCCACGGCCAGATGATCCTCGTCGACGACAATGCCTTTCTGCATCCGGCGGATCTGGTCGATCACCTCATCCATGATCACGATCATCTCCAGGCTGCCGGTCAGACCGAAATCCAGGTAACCCACATCGTGGTTGAGGTTGGAACCGACCGCGGCAGACAGGTAGGTGAGCAGACCGGCCTCGTAGGTGGCCTGGCCGTCGGGTATCTGGGCATCGCTGGTACCGGCATAGCCCCAGTTGGGGATATCGAAGTGATGGCTCATCTCCACCATGCACATATAGGCCATGAGGTATTCGGGTGCGTTGTATGAGCACTGGCTGGTGGCCATGTCCAGCACGGCGGCACCCATCCCCATCAGAAAAGGCGCGCCGGGCGCGGTCAACTGGTGGACGATTAGCCCGAAAAAACATTCGGCCAGACCCTGAACCACGTGACCGGCGACGGTCATGGGCGCGGTGGAGCCGGCGATGGGAGCCGGGGAGTAGATCACCGGCATGCCCGTTTCCGCACAGAAGATCAACTTGTCAATACTCTTAAAGGGGTGCTTGAGTGGGCTTATGGGCTCGGCATATTGGACCCAGTAGGGCTTTTCACGCAGCAGGGGTTCGCCGCCCCTGAGGATTTTTGAAATTTCCCACATGACCGACAGATCGTCGCGGCTGTCCGCCGTATTGACGATGGGTTTAATGGAGTTTGCCGCCATGGCAGCAAAGCTTTCCACGTAGGACCGCTTGGCGTCGATATCATGCGGGTGGGCAAATGACATGATGAAATCGATATTGGTCAGGGCGTCGCAAACCCTTGCCGCCCGGGTAATGTGTTCCAGGCGGGTATGCGTCCGCGCCAGGGTCTTTCCGTCCACGTGGTACATGAGATCGGAACCGGTGCCGAAATAGGCCCGCCGACCGCCCAGGTCCATCACGTGCTCGCCTTCCCGGTTGAACATGCGGATATTGGCCGGTGCGCTTTTGACCGCTTTTTCCACCAAGGCGGCGGGAATGGTGATCAACCCGTCAGCATCCTGGCGACACCCGGCGTCCTTGAGCAATTTCACGGCGCCATCGTGCTGCAGGGTCATGCCGGTGTGCTCCAGCACCTGAAGGGCCGCGTGGTAGATCTTTTGCCTGTCCGTTTCCGATAAAAAGGTCAGCGTGGGTGAGAAGGCATTGGGTTCCAGGTTCATGGTCGATTTTCCTTTTCGGTGGGGCGCAGCGACCTTGCCGTTTGAATGGTTCAGGATGCGGAGACAACGGGTTCGATGCCCAGCGCTGCCAGCGTTTCCTTCAAGGGGCGTCCCTTCTCGTCCCAGCCCATGGCCGCGTAGAATTCGAGAAGCATCCGGGTCATGACCGCTTGCGTCAGCACACTGTCTCCGGTGAGATAAAACATCTCGGGGAGGCCGTCTTCATCCATATCCGGGGCATGCTTGAGATTAAACAGGCGCTCCATGGCCGCAATCCGATCCCCGATACGAAAGAGATCCTCGGCATACACGGACAACCCGGTGATGGCCGAGACGAGCACCGCTTCATTCTCCAGGTCGAAGGCGCCCAGGAGCGACAGGGTAGGCACCTTGCACAGCCCCAGGCTGTCCACAATGATGTTCACCAGCACGGCGCGGCGCACCAGCCGGCCCTTGCCTGTCGGTCTTCGCCTGTCCACCGCATCGGCAGATCCGAATGCATCGGCACCCTTTGCCGCCGGCCAGCGGTGCTCCAGGGAGGAATACACATTGTTGTAATCGCCGCCGCGACTGGATACGGCGTAGCCCAACGCACTTCCCAACATGTCTGCAGGATGGTAGGCGGTCAACTCGAGCCCTTTGACGTGGGCGGCAAATTCCCAGGAATCTTTGCCGATGATCGCTGCCGCCCGCTTGACGCCCTGGGCCAGGAGTCCGCCAAAACCTTCTCCGACCGCCATCTGGCGGATAAGGGCTTCCATGGCCGCAGCGTCGCCCCAGGCCAACGCCATGCCGTCCGTATCGGCGCCGGTAAGGATGCCGCGTTCGAACAGGTCCATGGCAAAAGCGATGGCCGTTGCCGCCGAAGTGGAATCCACTCCCAGGCGCGTGCACAGGTTGTCCAGACGGACGACGGCCTGCAGATCCCCCAGTCCGCACTTTGATCCCAGGTTGATCATGGGCTCGAATTCCGGACGAGTGGCGGATTTGCCCATCATGGGGCCGTCCTTGAATACAAGATCGGCTTTGCATTGGACCGGGCATCGGTAGCATCCGCTGGAGCGAACCTTGTCTTTGATCAGCTGCCGACCATCCAGCCGGTCGGCCATCTCGAAGCGATTCTGCCGGTAATTGCGGGTGCCCATGACGCCCAGGTCATCGGCCCACTTGATGTAGCCGGCGCCACCGAAGCGGGAGAAGGTTTCGAAATCCGGGGAGGCCTTGATCTGCTTTACATATTGGCCCACCGCGCTGCCGATGAGCGCTCGCCGATCGTCGAAAGGTCTGCATGCCCCTTTTTCGATGGCCACCGCCTTGAGATGTTTGGCGCCCATGACCGCCCCGAGACCGGTCCGGCCGGCGGCATGGTCTTTCCCGGTGACGATGCAGGCAAAACGGGCCCCGGACTCGCCGGCATTACCGATGGACAGGATTTGAAGATTTCTCTGGGCCAGGTCCCCGGCGATGCGGTCCTGGGTGTCGATGGTATCCAGCCCCCAATAGGGTGAGGCATCTCTGATTTCAACCTGGCTTTCGGAAATGTAGAGATAGACCGGCGTTGATGAACGTCCCCGGATCACCAGGCTCAGGACACCGGTGGATCGCAGCCAGGCGCCGGCATAACCGCCCACATTGGAACTTCCAATCAACCCGGTGAGGGGCGACAGGGCGTTGAGGTGGAGCCGTGAGGCCGTGGGTGCCCGGGAACCGGTGAGCAAGCCGCAGGAAACCACAAGGATGTTGTCCGGCCCCATGGGGTCTGTGCCCCTCGGCAGATGCTCGAAGAGGTAACCCACATTGAATCCACGGCCGCCCAATAATCGGCCGATAACCGCATCGGAGAGCGGCCGTCGGATGCAGGCGCCTTCACTCAGATTGACCTCGAGCAGGTCGCCGAAGGAGTTCGACGAGTTTTTATCCACCTTTTCTTCCATCACCTTTGACGGGTTCTAAAAAAACCCGATATCTGGGTTGCGCGTCATCCTTCGTCACTGCGACGTACCATCAGTAAGCCTCATTCCCTGAGGATTCGCAAGCCTTGATCTCGATATTTTTTACCAACCCATCGGAAATACGACCTTTTAAAAATTCATCACCTTGGAGACGTCTTTTTCGCCAAGCGCCTTTTCGTTTTTCATACGTGTCGCAGACCCACGGTTTAAAGGCACGGTGGCCTGTATATACAGCATACAGCCCTATTATTCATGGGCAAAAATAAAGTCAAGCAGATTTCAACTCGACAATTTGGATGAGATATGCAATGAATTTAAAGCACGTTCCGGCCGGTTGGTCTCCATTTCGCCTGATGCGTGATTTCTATATTTCGACGAACGGCCGGCCTGCCACGAAGTTCACTACCTGGGGGGCCGATTGGTGTGCCGCCATCCTGGATGAAGACCTGGGGGTAGCGTCCGTTCACGACCTTCTCGGCCGACGGTTTGGACTGGTCATCACCCGGGTGTGGCAGCGCCTGGAAGCCGTCAGCCTGAACACAGCCATCGCCGTAGAGCTGGGGGCACCGCCCGGCGTTCCCGCAATATGCATGCATCAGTTGTTGATTGCCAGCGACCGGCCCGTCTCTTACCTAATTTACCATATGCGCGGCGATCTTTATGCATTTGCAAGATACCTTCTCACCGCAAGGCGAGCGACCGAAGGGTGAGACGATCGCTTTGAAGAAAGCGGCAACAAACCCGCGGGGATACGCTGATATATCAACTCGTAAAGCTGACACCTTGATTTAATTTTATTGATATTAAAGGCAATGGATGCTATCGGTTTCTAATTGATTTATCTACCCTGTCTACAGATACAGTCGCTGCCATGGCGGCCTTATTGACCTGAGGCGTTTGTCAACTGCACGTTGCAGGCACTATGCCCCCCGATATTCACGCAAATGTGTCGGCTGACAACGATATCGTTGAACCATGGTCCACTATCACCCAAGGAGGAGACATGAAAGAGAAGATGCATTCGGCAGTCGAGGCGCTTAACAGCGATTTAAAAAAAGGCAAGATGACCCGACGGGAATTTATCCGATTCACCACCCTCCTGGGGGTATCCGCCGCAGCCGCCACCCAGATGGCGGGACTGGCCTTTCCCAAAAAGGCAATCGCCGGCTCGGTCAAGCGGGGCGGCACCCTGAAAGTGGCCGCACCGGTTCACAAAGTGACTCACCCGGCACAGTTTTCCTGGGTCTCGCCCACCAACCAGATGCGTCAGGTGGCCGAGTATCTGACCTATACCGACGGTGACAACATTACCCACCCCTATCTGCTGGAAAACTGGCAGGCCAGCGACGATCTGAAGACCTGGACCCTGAATCTTCGCAAAGGGATCAAACACAACAACGGCGACGTTTTCAATGCCGACGACGTGGTGTTTACTTTCAACCAGTGGCTGGACAAGGACGTGGGTTCCTCCATGAAGGGTATGCTGGCCTATCTGGACGCCGGCAACATCGAGAAAGTCTCCGACGACCAGGTGAGGCTGCACCTGAATAATGCGGAGATCGCGGTACCCGAACACCTGTTCCACTACCCGGCCATGGTGCTCAACCACCGCACCTTCGAAGGCGACTTCATCAAAGCGCCCCACGGCACCGGCCCTTACACCATCGAGACCTACCTCGAAGGCGAACGCTGCGTGCTGAAGCGGCGCGACGACTATTGGAAAAAAGGCGGTGACGGCAATCCGCTGCCCTACCTGGACAAGATCGAATTCATCGATATGGGCACCGAAATGGGCCCCATGATCGCCGCCATCCAGGCCGGAGAGATCGACCTGTTGGATTTCGGAGACATCGGCGGTACCGAAGCCTACCAGGCCCTGAAAAGCGACGATAGGGTCAACGTGCTGCCGGCCACCACCAACCAGACCCGCATTCTGAGAATGCGCGTGGACATGAAGCCGTGGTCCGACAACCGGGTACGCTCAGCACTGAAACTGTGCCAGCATCGCGAAAAAATCCTCGCCCTGGCCTACTTCGGACAGGGCATGGAGGGCCAGGATGTGCACGTGAGCCCCAAACATCCGGAGTATTGTCCCATCGACACCCCCAAATATGATCCCATGAAAGCCAAACAGCTACTCGCGGAAGCCGGACACCCCAACGGACTGGACGTTAACCTGGCTGTGGGCAGCGGCTGGAGCGAGATCGTGCGCTACGCCGAAATTCTCAAACAGGACGCGGCGCCGGCCGGTTTCCGCATCAACATCCAGACCATGCCCAACAGCCAGTACTGGGAGAAATGGACCGAAGTTGACCTGGGCATCACCACCTGGGCCCATCGCCCGGTCGGCACCATGGTGCCCAGTCTGGCTTATGTGGGTGACGAAAACGGCAAGCCGGTGGCCTGGAACGAAACCCGCTGGGTGGACAAGGAGTTCTCCGAGCTGCTGACCCAGGCCAATGGCACCCTGGATGTGGAGGCCCGCCGCAAGATTTTCTGTAAACTGGAAAAGATCCAGCAGGAACGCGGCTCCATCGGCAATGCTTTCTGGATCAACGTCTGGACCATCTCCAGAAAGCCGGTCCAGGGCGTCAAAGCCCACCCCAGCCTCTACCTGAAACTGGACGATGTCTGGATGAGTTGATTGTGTATTGCAAGCATAATCGGAAAAATGGGAGGAGAGGGCAATATATCGCCCTCTCCTCCGAATAAAGGAAAAACACACCCTATAGTAGATGACTGAACTCAAAGCTACCCAATCTGCTGAATCCCGAACCGACACAACCTCCGGTTCGCTGACCGGCAGTGCACTGTGCCACCGATTCTCAACGGCATTCCCCCGTTGTTGCCCGATTCATCCGTCACTTGCCATGCATCCGCGCGCCGGGACCTTCCCAACGTCCTCGTGGGCACTCCTTTTCACCGACACGACAGGAACCTGATTCTATGGCCAAATTCATCCTAAGGCGGTTCTTACTGCTCCTGCTGACCATGTTTCTGGTCTCCATGGCCGTTTTTCTGATTGCCGAGGCATCGCCGGGCAACGTGGCCAAAAATATTTTGGGCGCCTTTATCAGCCCGGAACAGGAAGCCTCATTTCTGGCCCAGATGGGGCTGGACAAGCCGGCGTGGCAACGCTACGTCTATTGGCTGGCAGGCAGCGACTGGCACGCATCCAAAAAGGTGGGGCTGCCTCTTGAAAAAATCACCACCGCGAAGGGATTCGAGGAGTGGTGGGCGGTGGATGCATCCGGCCGCCTGATCCGCTGGACCCTGCAGGGAGAAAACCTGGTGGCCCTGGTTCGCGAGTCGGACGGCAGCGTCACCGAGTCTTTCGACAACGGTCGCTGGACCATCGATGAGAAGGGAAAAAGCACCTTCTGGGGTCTGGACAAGCAAAACCACGCCGTGCTGTGGGAAAAGGGTGCCGACCGCGAGGTCTGGAGTTTCGTGGTGGGTAAGGGCTGGATGAAATCCACCGGCGGTCCTTCCGAGTATATTCCCCTCAAAAAGGGCTTCGTCCGCGGCGATCCCGGCATCAGTCTCAGAACGGGACGGCCGGTGGGCAAGAGCATGTTTGTCCGCCTGAGGAATTCGCTGGTGCTTGCCGGCATCGCCTTCGTGATCGTCATGCCCCTGGCCCTGGTTCTGGGCATCATTGCCGGTCTTAAGGAGGGCTCTTTCAAAGATCGTTTTCTATCCATCAGCGGCATGATGTTCTCGGTGATTCCCGAATTTGCCACCGGTATATTTCTCATTCTCATCATGTCCCACTGGCTTCAGCTGGTTCCCGGCGCCACCGTCTTTGGGGAGAAAGCCCCATGGGAGCGGCCAGACATGCTGATTCTCCCCGTGCTCACCCTCACGCTCATCGAACTGGGCTACGTGCTGCGCATCACCCGGGCCAGCATGTCCGAAGTCATGCGCTCGCCGTACATCCGCACCGCATTTTTGAAAGGCCTGCCCTACTGGAAGGTGGTAACGGGCCACGCGGTGAGAAATGCCTTGATCGCTCCCATTACCGTCATCATGCTCCACGTCAACTGGCTGCTGGGAGGCATCGTGATCGTAGAGGTGGTCTTCGGATATCCGGGGCTGGGCCAGTACCTGCTGGATTCGGCCTTGTACAAGGACGTCAATGCGTTAGAGGCCGGCACCATGATCATGGTGCTTTTGGCCGTGTCCACCCAGCTGGTCGCCGACATCATCTACACCTTCCTCAACCCGAGAATTCGATATGCATAAAGAAGCGAGCATGGAAAAGAACCGCAAGATAGAAAATGGAACACCGCCCCCGTCAGGAGGTGGCCGTTTTGAAAAGCTGACCAACGCAGCCACCGTTCTCTTTGCCTCGAAGACAGCAATCGTCGGCCTGTTCCTGGTGTTGTTCTGGGTATCGACCGCCCTGTTCGCACCCTATATCACCGGCTACGGGCCCAACGACCAGGACTGGAAGGCGCCCAACCAAGGCCCATCCTGGAGCCATCCG
Organism: uncultured delta proteobacterium; assembly: GCA_963697225.1. Taxonomy (GTDB): domain Bacteria; phylum Desulfobacterota; class Desulfobacteria; order Desulfobacterales; family Desulfosarcinaceae; genus Desulfosarcina. The sequence goes on along the minus strand of CAVONM010000022.1, from coordinate 77,745 downwards.
TTAGGTACGGACGAATTGGGTCGGGACCTGTGGTCCCGGCTAGCCTACGGTGCACGCATCGTGCTGGTGATCCTGCCGGTGACCGACAGCTTCTGGATCCCCGGCGGAACGGCCCTGTGGGGGGTATTTGCCTCCCTGCTTTTCGGCGCCACACTGGGGCTTTTGGGCGGATACCGGGGAGGATGGATCGACGAGATCATCATGCGGTTTTTGGACGCCATGATGTCGGTGCCCATCATCCTGCTCTACCTGATCATCGTGGCGGCTATCGGCGCATCGGCCGTGAACGTGGTAATCGCCATTGCCATCGTGGGAACGCCCGGTGTGGCGAGGCTGGTGCGAAGCCTTGCCCTTGATATACGCACCCGCGACTATGTGAGGGCCGCGGAAACCCGCGGCGAGAGCGACGCTTACATCATGTTTACGGAAATTCTGCCCAACGCCAAAGGCCCCATCATCATCGATGCCATGCTGCGGGTGGGGTACGCGATCTTCGCCATGGGAACCCTGGGTTTTCTGGGACTGGGCCTGCCGCCGCCATCGCCGGACTGGGGCTCCATGGTGGCCAAGGGCCGGGAGTTCATTCTCATCGGCAGCCCCTGGGCCGCGCTGTGGCCGTCACTGGCCATCGCCTCCCTGGTCGTGGGATTGAACCTGCTGGCCGACGGTCTTCGCGAGGAGTCCATGCGCTACCAGTAGCGCTGCAACCGTCAGCCGCATTCCTCGCTGCCTGCACTCGGGAATCGGCAGCCTGTTTATTAAAGTCTCATCGTAACGTTGAAAAAATTTCTCAACCGCCCCCAAAAGGAAGCGTGAACCATGACTTCAAGTGGACCGTCCACTGCACCGCCGATTCTGGAAGTTAAAGACCTGGCCATCTCTTACAAAACCCGCAAACGGGATGTCCCGGCAGTTCGCGGCGTGAGCTTTGTTGTCCGCGAACAGGAGACAGTGGGCATTGTCGGTGAATCGGGCTGCGGCAAGAGCACCATCGCCTTCGGCATCCTCGATTTTCTCGGGTCCAATGGCAAGGTGGTGGCCGGAAGCATTCGCTTCAAGGGAGAAGAATTGGTAGGCCGCCCCAAAGAGGAGCTTCGCCGCATCCGGGGCAACCAGATCTCCATGGTCTATCAAGACCCCATGCAGGCCCTCAACCCATCCCTCAGCATCGGCAGGCAGCTCTCCGAAGTGCTCACCACCCACCAGGACATGTCCGTGAAAGAGGCCTGGAAACACAGCATTCAGATGCTCGACCGGGTCTACATGCCCGATTCCGCCAACGTCATGAATCGCTATCCGCACATGATTTCGGGCGGGCAGCAGCAGCGGGTGGTCATTGCCATGGCCATGCTCAACAACCCGGCCCTGCTGATCATGGACGAACCCACCACCGCCCTGGACGTGACCGTGGAGGCCGCGGTACTGGATCTGATCGAAGACCTGAAAAAGGATTTCAACACCGGCATCATTTTCATCACCCACAACCTGGGGGTGGTGGCCCGGGTCAGCAACCACCTCTGCGTCATGTATGCCGGGGAGTTGGTTGAAAAAGGCCCCATCAACGATTTGTTCGCCCAACCGGCGCACCCCTACACCCGGGGGTTGCTCTGCTGCATCCCCCGGTTGACGGACGATCTGTCCTATTCCCAACTGTGGTCCATTCGCGGACGCGTGCCGCCGCCGGCCGAACGGTCGGCTGACCGGTGCATTTTCCAACCCCGTTGCGACTGGGCGTTCGACCGGTGCAGTACCACCCATCCCGAGCTGGAAGACATTACGCCGGAGCATCAATCCCGCTGTTTCTTGGGCAAGGAAACCCTGAATCATCCCCTGGACGAATATGCCAGAGGAAAAAAGCGGATCTTGGCGGTATCCGAAAACGAAGCCGCCGAACTGCCGGAGGAGACCCTCAGCAAGTTGGAGAACGTCCGGATATACTACGAGCAGCAAAGCAGCTCCCTGAAGAGCCTTTTCGGCATGGGGGAAAAGCGCTACGTCAAGGCGGTGGACGGCATCTCCCTGCGCATACGCAAGGGCAGCACCGTGGGCATCGTTGGCGAGTCGGGCTGTGGCAAGAGCACTTTGGTCAAAGGGCTGATCGGCCTGGAGCGGCTTACCGACGGCCAGGCCCAGCTGATGGGACTCGACATCTCTGATCCGGTATCCCGAAGAGACCTCAAGCTCATCAAGGAGTTGCAGATGGTGTTCCAAAATCCCGACTCCACCTTGAATCCTTCATTTTCCATTGGCAAGCAGATCGGCCGGCCCATCCGGCGTTTCAAAACAGGCAAAGGGGTGGCGGTGCGCCAGGAGGTGGAGCGACTGCTCAGGGCCGTGAAGCTGGCCGCCTACTACTATGACCGCTATCCGCGGCAGTTGTCTGGTGGCGAAAAACAGCGCGTGGGCATCGCCCGCGCCCTGGCCAGCAACCCCAACATGGTCATCTGCGACGAACCGGTATCCGCCCTGGACGTTTCCGTGCAGGCGGCGGTGCTCAACCTGCTCAACGATATCAAGGGCGAATTCGGTACCACTCTGATCTTCATCGCCCACGACTTGTCCGTGGTGCGATTCATCTCAGACTACATTGCCGTTATGTACCTGGGCCAGATCGTGGAATTTGGCCCGGTGGACCAGATCTACCCGCCCCCTTATCACCCGTATACCGAAGCCCTGCTGTCGTCCGTTCCCGTACCCGACCCCCAGGCCAAAAGACGCCAGATTCGGCTCTCCGGCGACGTGCCCAGCGCCTTGAATCCGCCGTCGGGATGCCGGTTCCATACCCGCTGCCCCCGCCGGGAACTGGCCCCGAACAAGGGCGCCATCTGCGCCCTGCAGGCGCCGCCCTGGCAGAAAGGCAAAGGGGAACACCGCATTTTCTGCCACATTCCCATCGAACAGCTGGCGGCTATGGAGCCAGTGGTTCCACAGAGCAAAACCGCCGCCTGACCGCCACAACCTCTATAAGGATAGGCTTTAAGATGATGAAGCTCGGCCTGCATACCTACAGCTTGAATCTTCACGGCATCGGCCAGGCCTGGGCGGGGTTTACCTGCCCCTGGCCCCGCCAACTGACCACCTTCCAACTATTCGACCTGCTGGTAGATTTGGACCTGGAGGGGGTTCACCTGGATGACGGGGTCCTTGAACATCTCGATGCAGGATTCCTGCAAGAGGTGGGCACGGCGGCAAGGGAGGCCGAACTGTATCTGGAATACAATTTTTCAATGGATCGGGGCGGGTTCGGCATCGGCATCCAACACGATTTAAACGCAGCTATCCAAACCGCCGGACACCTTGGCGCAGACATCGTCAAGGTGGGCATGGAGCTGCGCCGCCCCCGGCCCGTGGCCGCCAGCCGGTTTCATCAAGGGGTCATCGAACAGATGGAGAAGGTGGCGGACCTGCTGACGGCAGCGGCGCCGCTGGCGGCCGACCATGGCATCCGTCTGGCCGTGGAAAACCATTGCGACAGCTTTTCCGAAGAGATCCTCTGGCTGCTGGACCGGGTGGACAACCCGGCGGTGGGCGCCTGCATCGATACGGTCAACGCTCTGCACGTCACTGAAGACCCCATGACCGCCATCGAACGTCTGGCTCCCCGGGCGTTCACCAACCATTTTCGGGATGACCGCATCGAATTCCAACGCTGGGGGTTCAAACTGGTGGGGGCCTCCGTGGGAGAAGGAGACATCGACATGCGCCGGGCCTACGAGCTCTTCCGGGACCACTCATCCATGGATCGGATTAACATCGAAACCGAGTTGGAAACGCCGTTGGACGACATACAATCGGCCCTTGAGATGGAGATCGACGCGATTCGGCGCAGCGTCCGCTACTGCCGGGAGGTCCTGGGTATCCGGCGAACACACTGACCGACAGGAGGAATAGATGGCAGACAATCGAATCAAAGCAGCGGTCATCGGTGCATTTGTGGCCGATGCGCTGTCCCTGGGCGTGCACTGGGTATACAACACCGGCGTGATCGACAAGAAATTGGGTCGGGTGGAGCGATATTACGATCCGTTGACCTCCTACCACAAGGGTAAGAAGGCCGGAGATTTCACCCACTATGGGGACCAGATGCTGGTGCTCCTGGAATCGGTGAGTGGCGGCGAGTTTGATGCCCACCGATTTGCTGAAAGGTGGCGCGTCTTCTTTGCCGATTACGACGGTTATTTCGATAAGGCCACCAAATCGACCTTGGCGAACATGGAATCCGGCAAAGGCCTGACCGATAGCGCCTCGGATTCCGACGACATCGCCGGGGCCTCACGACTGGCGGCGCTGGTGTCTGTCTACCATGACGACCTGGAACAATTGGTCAGCGCTGCCCGTGCACAGACCCGCATCACCCACAACAACGACCGGGTGCTTTTTAGCGCCGATTTTTTTTCCCGATCCGTTTTTGCCGTACTCGGCGGTCAGCCCCCCCTGGCAGCCATGCAGGCCACCCTGGACACCCATTTTTCCGACAGTTCCATTGCATCGTTGATTAGCATAGGATTGGAAAGCCGGAAGCGGGATACCCGGGAAACCATCGCCGAATTCGGTCAAATGTGCAGCGTGGAGGCCGGCCTGCCCGGAGCGGTTCACCTGATCTCCCGCTATGCCGACGATTTCAAATCAGCCATGGTGGAAAATGTGATGGCCGGCGGGGATTCGTCGGCACGGGGAATGATGGCAGGCATGGTTCTGGGCGCCGCCCAAGGCATGGGGTCCATTCCCGAACCGTGGAAGACCGGAATGGCTGCAAGCCAGCGAATCAACACCCTCTTGGACCATAAATAGAGGATGTCAGAACGGTCGCTCAGGGACGTATTCCGGCATCGGTGTCCAGTGACAGGGGTTCGTCGGGCAGGTTGGTGCGAATGATAATATTGCGCTGCAAGCTCTGCACCACCCGGTCGACGTCCGCCACCCCCTCACGGATTTCGCGGATGCCTTCCCTGGCGGTTGCCGTTACCCGGGGGATGTCCTGGCTGCCCTGTTTCAGGTTCTCCAGAATAACCTGGATGGTTTCGAGGGATTCCCGGGCTTCTTCCAGAATGCCTTTCAGGGTGTGTACATTCTCCACCACCCCGCTGCCGGCCGTCCGGATCGTGGCCAGGTTGTCACTGACCTGATCCATAATCACCGGCCCCCTGGAGGAGGTCGCCCGCAAATCATCCAGCAGGCCATTCACCTTCTCCAGGTTGGATAGAACTCCGTCAACCAGTTCCCGGGAAGCCACCAGCGATCCCAACGACCCCTGTCCCTGACCGATACTGCCGGTGATTTGCAACAACTGGGTGGAGTTTTTTTCGATGTTGGTCAAAGTCGTCATCAACGGGCCATGCGGGTCTTTTATAAGGATCATCAGGTCGGCGAATTCTTGGATCGTGCGGACGGCCAGCATGGCCGTCTTTTCCACTTCGAACTCCTTGAGAATATCAGAAATGGACTTCTTTTCGATGGACTGGATCATGCCGCCAACAGGAATTTTCGGAGCGTTCGGTGCGCCGGGAACGATAGAGATATATTCCGAGCCGATGAGCGTCGGGCTGTCCACCACGGCCACCGCGTCTTGCCGTATGCGTGATGCGTACTTGGCCAGGATGGCCAACTGGACATTGACGTTGTCCTCTCCCAGCGAAATCCGTTTCACCTTGCCGATATCGGCTTTGAAAAGCTTTACTGCCGCGTTGACCTGCAGGTTATAACTCTCCTTGAAGCTGGTGTAAAAGGTCACTTCGTCGGCAAACCAGTCCTTTCCCCGGCCGAGAAGAACCACAGTGGTCAAGAGCAGCAGCGTGATGCCGATGACAAAGAGGCCGACACTCTTTTCGGCGCTGGTATAGCTGGTTTCCATCCGATCGTCACCTGTCCGACGTTGGGTTTTCTATAATTGTTAAGCGGACGTGGTCCGTATCTCTCCGCCAGCTAAGGTCATCTGCCGGTTCGCAAAACCGTTCATTTCAGAATTGCGGGAAACAAAAACCGCGGCCGTTCCGGAGCCTACCATATTTTTAAGATGGTTGAAAATGTTATCATTTTCAGAAATTTTCATAAAATTTTCAGGCCGGTCGATCAACATCACCGCCGGCGCTTTGCCGATCTCCCGCACGGCGATGGCCTTCAGCAACTCTCCGTCGCTTAGCACGGATGGCCGCCGGTTGAGCATCCGGGACAGCCCCGCCCCCTTGCAGAGGGAGTCCAGGGTGTTATCCAGGTCAATAGTCATATCGTTTTCAGCGTAATACCTCGATAAAAGCAGGTTTTCCCGAAGGGTTTGGTTGCTGAGCATGGCCGCATCGGGGGCCACATAACCAATCTGGCGTTTGATGGCCAGGCACTGCCGATAATCCTTCAGGTCCACCGTTTTCCCATTGAAACCGTATTCCCCCCGTTCCGGCTGCTCCAAGGTGGCCAGGATACGCAGCAGATGCCTGCCATCCGCAGGCGAGTCGCTGAAAATGGCGATCACGTCACCGTGGGCAACGGACAGCCGGTTCGCCTCCCAGTGCCTGGACATGCCTGGCGACGCCATTGCCAGGTCCGTGATGTCAATGATCGGTATCGGGGTCGATTCCATTTATACGTAAAAAATAAATGAGACGAAAATATTGATCACCAGACAGTAGAAAAAGCAGTCCACGGCCGCTCTGGAGGTGGCAACCGGCACCTGGGTGATCTGGTTTTTACGGGCGAGTCCGTGGTAGAGGCAGGTCACGGTGATCGTGACTCCGAAAAAAATGCCCTTCAATATTCCGACGGCAATATCGGCCCCCACAACCCCTTTTGCGATTTGCTGGAAGAACCCTTCCACAGGCAGTATGGTGGTACTCTTGACAATGGCATAGCCGCCGATGATCGCCATGAGATCGAACACCAGAATCAGGCTGACGATGGCTGTGGTGATTCCCACCAGCCGCGGAAAGCAGATGGTGTGAAGGGGATCAATACCAGCCATTTCCAGTGCGTCGACCTCGTGGAGGACGCACATATAAGACATCTCGATGGTAACCGCAGTCGCCGAACGCAGGATCACGATGATGGCGGTAACCAAGGGGCCAATTTCCCGCAGCACGAGCAACACCACCAGTTTTCCTAAATCCACCTGACCTGACAACTGGGAAAACTGGACGATCAGCATACTACCGGTAATCAAGGCTACGGGAATGATTACGGGAAGGGCCTGAACGGCGGTAAAGTAAACCTGTTCCACGATCACCCGCTTGATCAGGGCCCGCCCGGTGCGCGGCAGCGGCACGGCGATGGCGGCCAGCCGGTAGGTCAGCGCACACAGGTCCGTCAGGCGGTTAACGGAACGAATGGTTTTTCTGCCCAAAGCACCGACGAAGTTTACCATTTGGCCTCAAATCTTCTCTCCCCGGATAGAGTACCTGGACGAGGGCTGATTGGTTGACTTATCCAAATTCTTACAATATATAAATCACGTGGGTCAATAGCATAGGGTTAACTATCAAGAATTGAAAGCAAAATTCACCTTTTTTCACATCCTTTCACTCTCATTGCTGCTCGTGTTGCCCTTGGCCGCGTCCGGTGTGGCTGAGGGCCTACTGGTTCAAGTCTTGAACACGGGCTTCATTGACTGGAGTGCCGGAACCATAAGGGTTCGCGGAGTCGCCGCCCCTGCCACCATGGATGATGGCGAGTCGCCAGATGCACCACCGGACATTCTGGATGCCGCCCGGCGGATGGCTCAGTCCAACCTGATTGAAACCGCAGGTGCCATTCCCATCAATGCCGTTTCACGGATTACGGACCGCATGGCCCAAAGTAACGACTTTCGAGACGGCTTGATCTCACTTGCCCGGAATGCATCCCTCACTCACCAGGAGTATTTATCCGACGGCACCGTGGAAATTGAATTGACCATGAATCTGACAGGCGGGTTCAGTCAATTCGTGCTGCCCGAAGAAATTCGCCAAGTGGACTCGGTGGTCACCATGACGATTGCTGAACCGGATGCGGATATGCCTGCAAAACCTGTGGAGGGAATGGATAGCGGTGCTTATACGGGACTGATCATCGATGCCACCGGTATCGGTGCAAAGCCATCTCTAGCACCGGTGGTCGTCGATGAGTCGGAAGATGTGGTTTACGGACCGGCCTTTGTCAGCCGCGAATTTGCCGTATCCCGGGGGATGAGCGGCTTTGCCACGACATTGGCTGCTGCCCGCAGTGACAATCGGGTAGGACCGCGGCCTCTGGTTGTCAAGGCCATCAGAACCCGGTCCACGGGAGAGACGGATTTGGTCGTCTCCAGTGCCGATGGGGCACGGCTACGAAGTTCGGTGGTTCACCTGAATTTTCTAAAAGCATGCCGGGTGAGCATCGTCATGGATTCGGAAACTGGAAGGTGACTGGAATATAATCAAGATTATCATGTCTATCAAATGCCGCTAATTGGCGAATGAGGAGACACCATGGCCCGACGCAACTATCTTGCATTGTTGATTCTTATTTTGGTTCTTTTGGTGGCCTGCGGTCCGGACACCATTTTCCTCCGGCCGGCGTTGGATACACCGGCACAGCATGTAAAAAATGGGCACAGCCTTTTAACACGTGGCAAAATCGATGCAGCCTATGCCGAATTTGTTCGGGCAAAAAGTCTGGACGATGGCTTTGCCCCGGCCTACGTCGGTCTCGCTTTGGTTCAGGGTCATCGGGGCGACATTGACGGGGGGTTTAAGACGCTGGACAAGGCCCGAGGGATAGCGTCCACGTTGGATGAAGCCCAATCTGTGGAACATGGGTTCAAGACGCTGGAAGGTATGCGATCGTCCGCTGATAATTGACCATATCGGGCGGACCAATTAAATAGGCCTATCGACGGGGCAGGGATATTTTTCCCCTGCCCCGTTTTTTCAGTAACGGTAGTGGTCCGGTTTGAAGGGACCGTGAACGGGGACACCCAGATAGTCGGCCTGAACCGGGGTGAGCGTGGTCAGTTTCACCCCCAGCCGGGCCAGGTGAAGCCGGGCCACCTCTTCGTCCAGCTTTTTCGGCAGGGTGTAGACTTTTCTTTCGTAGCCGCCGGTAGCCAGTTCGATCTGGGCCAAACACTGGTTGGTGAAGCTGTTGCTCATCACGAAGCTGGGGTGGCCGGTGGCACATCCCAGGTTCACCAGCCGCCCTTCGGCAAGGATGATGATGGACCGCCCGGACTTGAGGGTCCACTTGTCCACCTGGGGTTTGATCGGTGTTTTCTTACAATCGGCATTCTTTTCCAGGTAGCCCATCTGGATCTCGTTGTCGAAGTGGCCGATGTTGCAGACGATGGCCTCGTTTTTCATCTGCTCCATGTGGGCCCCGGTGATCACCTGGTAGCAGCCGGTGGCGGTCACGAAAATGTCTCCCAGGGGTGCGGCGTCTTCAATGGTAGTCACTTCGAAGCCTTCCATGGCCGCCTGCAGGGCGCAGATGGGATCGACCTCCGTCACCATCACGCGGGATCCGTAGCCGCGCATGGAATGGGCGCACCCCTTGCCCACGTCGCCGTAGCCGCAGACCACCACCACCTTGCCGGCCATCATGACGTCAGTGGCCCGCTTGATGCCGTCCGCCAGGGATTCGCGGCAACCGTAAAGGTTGTCGAATTTGGACTTGGTGACCGAATCGTTGACATTGAAGGCCGGGAATAGAAGGTCGCCGCGCTGGGCCAGCTGGTAAAGTCGATGGACACCGGTGGTGGTCTCTTCGGAAACCCCCTTGATCGATGCGGCGATGCGGGTCCAGAAACCGGAATCATTGGCATAGCCGGCTTTCAGGCGGGCCATCAACAACCGCATATCATCGGAATCGTATTCTTTTTCTAGCAGGGACGGGTCCTTTTCCACCGCCACCCCCTGGTGGATGAACATGGTGGCGTCGCCGCCATCGTCAACGATCAGGTCCGGTCCACTGCCGTCCGGCCACACCAGCGCCTGTTCGGTGCACCACCAGTACTCCTCCAGGTTTTCCCCTTTCCAGGCGAATACGGCGGCCGAGCCCTTGCGGGCGATGGCCGCAGCCGCATGATCCTGGGTAGAAAAGATGTTGCAGGAAGCCCAGCGGATGTCGGCACCGAGAATCTTCAGGGTGTCAATGAGCATGGCGGTCTGGATGGTCATGTGCAGACTACCGGTGACCTTCAGGCCTTTGAGCGGCTGCTGCGGACCGTATTTCTCACGAATGGCCATCAGCCCGGGCATTTCATTTTCCGCCAGCTGCATCTCCTTGTCACCGAAGTCAGCATGGGTCAGGTCGGCAATTTTATAGGGCAGTGACGGATCATAGGCCGACGGGCCATCGATCGCCACAACGTTTTCGGCAAGTGTCATGCGTAATCCTCCATAAATGGCAGGGGCCATTGGCCCCCATTTTCTTTAGTTACTATAGTAATCGTCGTTTCGCCGATTACAAGCCCGCCTTTTCACGGATAATGTCCGCCTGATTGGTCTGTTCCCAGGAAAATTCAGGCTCGGTCCGTCCGAAGTGGCCGTATGCAGCGGTTTTGCGATAGATGGGCCGCAACAGATCAAGGTACTCGATGATGGCCGCGGGGCGAAGGTCGAATACCTCCTTGACGATCTCCTCTACCCGTTCCTTGGGCACCTTTCCCGTGTGCATGAGGTCGATCATCACCGATACCGGTTCGGCCACGCCGATGGCGTATGCGATCTGGACTTCGCATTTATTGGCCAGACCGGCGGCCACAATGTTCTTGGCCACGTGACGCCCCATATATGAGGCACTTCGATCCACCTTGGAGGGGTCCTTGCCGGAAAAGCATCCGCCGCCGTGGCTGCCCTGGCCGCCGTACGTGTCGACAATGATTTTGCGCCCTGTGAGCCCGCAGTCACCCATGGGGCCACCCACCACGAACCGTCCGGTCGGGTTGATGAAATAACGGGTGTCCCCGTCGATCATCCCGGCCGGGATGACCTTTTTAATCACCTCCTCGATGATGGCCTCACGCAGGTCTTCATGGGTGACGTCCGGTTTGTGCTGGCTGGAGACCACGATGGTGTCCACCCGCTTGGGCTGGCCGTCGTGGTATTCGATGGTGACCTGGGATTTGCCGTCCGGCCTGAGAAAGTCCAGCGCCCCGTTTTTCCTCACCTGGGTCAGACGCCGGGTCAGCTTGTGGGCATACATGATGGGCATGGGCATCAACTCCGGGGTCTCGTCAGATGCAAACCCGAACATCAACCCCTGATCGCCGGCACCCTGGTCTTTGTAAAGACCAGCACCCGGGTTCACCCCCTGGGCGATGTCCGGGCTCTGGTGGTCGATGCTGGTGATAACCGAGCAGGTGCGCCAGTCGAAACCCATCTGGGAGGAGTGGTAGCCGATATCCTTGATGGTGTCCCTGACAATCTGGGGCATATCCACGTAGCACTCGGTGGTGATTTCGCCGGCGATAAAGGCCAGGCCGGTGGTGACCAGGGTTTCGCAGGCCACCCGGCAGCCTTTGTCCTGGGCCATGATGGCATCCAGAATCGCGTCGGATATAGCATCGGCCACTTTGTCCGGATGCCCTTCGGTTACCGATTCGGAAGTGAAAAGAAATTTGTTGGTCATATATGGTCTCCTTTTTTCAAGCGGACAATCGCGATTTGGCAGGCCAGCAATAGAGGAATCGCTTGCAAATGTCAATGATGACCTTGTGTTATAATATCAAAGCAAAGCCGGCAATCAGCTTTGCTTTTGGTGTTGAATAAGATTCGGGACGCAGCCTGACAATTACCGTGCGGTGGCATCTGCACGGCAGCCGTCAACATATGTCATGCAGGGTTCAATGCCACCTTGTTCTCAACCAGGTTACAGACCATTTCCCGGGCGGTTTCGAGATCCAGCCGGCCCATGTTCAGCACCATGTGGTATAATTGTGGGTTTTCATAATCACTCTTGCCCAGCCGTTTGTATAGGCTCACCCGTCTTCGATCTTCGTTGATCACCAGCCGTTCGGCTTTATTGCGTGCCATTTCATAACGTTTCATAATAAATTGGACCCGGCTTTCAAATTCATTAACCAGCAGGATGTGGACGGCATCGGGGTGGTCGTTGAGAATGTACTGGCTCCCCCGGCCAAGGATTACCACGTTGCCCTCATCGGCGAACTGGGCAATGATCAGGACCAGGTAGTCCAGATAGATCTGTTCGTCCAAATAGCCGCGCTCATCGGCGAGGACCCGTTCCAGCCATCGCTTGGAAATCATGCTGGAAATCATGCGGGAAAGCTTGCTGCCGGCCTCCTTTTCAAAGGATTCAACCCAGTGGGTTGAAACATTGGCCTCCTTGGCCACACGCTGAAGTATGTCGCTGTCGGCAAAGGTATAGCCCAGGGACTCGGCAATTTTTTTGCCAAGGGTGATGCCGCCTGCGCCGAATTGCCTCGAAATGGTGATGACCGCCATGGGTGCCTCCTCAATCTCGTTGCGGGTTAGGATCGTTTTTCACTGCCGTGCCGGCCACTACCCCTCATTGGGAGGAATGAGCAGGATCGGAAATATGGACTGTTCAGCCAGTCCTTTGCTGATGCTTGTTCCCCACCGGTCCTTCCACATGCGTTTTTGCGGGGAACCGGCAATAATCATGGAAGACTGGCACTCTCTGGCGGCTTTGTCGATCTCCGCGACAGTATCCCCGATATAGACGTGGGGTTTAGCCGTTATGCCGCAATCTTCCAGTTCGTCGCACAGGGCGTCCAGTTTTTGGCGGCTCTCCTTGCGGGTCTTCTGGATGCCCATGGCCGAGGCTTCCTTCAGGTCTTTTTCGCTGGCCACATGGACCACATCGACTTCGCGGATCACCGTTTTAAGGGACTTCAGATAGTCGATGGCCCGCTGGCTGGCCGCGGACCAATTGGTGGCCAGCAGGGGTTTTTCAAATGGATTTTCGGCCAGCGGCCCCTTCTGGGCGAGATATTTATAGACCAGCACGGGGGTAGCGGAACGATGAACGATTTCGGTGATGTCGGATCCGGAATAAAGCTGCTCAAAGCGCCCCTTTTTTTCCGGACTCAGGACGATCAGATCCACGGTTTCCTTCTCGGCCGCCAGGATCACCTGGCCGGCGAAACTGCCGACGACGATATAGACGCCGACCTCCATGCCCTGTTCGAAAAGCGTTTCCGCCCAGTCGATAAACCGGATGTTGGCCTTTTCCCGAAGCCTGATTTCAGCGCTTTTTTCGTAGCCTTTGCCACGCCGCATGGCCACCTTGTCACGCTCGATGACATTCAGGAAGACCACGTGGTTGAGGGCGGCTTTCTTTAAGTCCATCAGGGACTGCAATGCATCGAACCGAAGGTTGTCAAATCGGGTGACAAACAACAGTTTTTTTATCTCCATGTCATCTCATCCTTGCCAGCTTTAACGATCATTCCGGATCCCGGTTTCCGGGATGCTAACCTAAAAGCTTCTTGATTTCACGGGCCAGCTCGTCGGGCTCGACAGGCTTTTCCAGGTAGTTTTCCGGTTCGGGCACCGGCTTGTCCCCGAATTCCGTGAGCGCCTTTTGGGAACGCAGAAAGGTGCGTTTGGCCACGCCGGAAAGCATGATCACCGGAATACCGATCAGCGCCTTATCCGTCTTCAACTCACGATAGAGGCGAATGCCACTTTGTTTGGGCATCAATACATCCAGGATCACCAGATCCGGCCGATCTTTTTTGACGATTTTCAACCCTTCTTCGCCGTTGGCCGCTTCGATGGGTGTATAGCCGCTCTCTTCCACGACAGTGGCATTAAATAATCTTACATCGGGATCGTCGTCCACAATCAATACTTTTTTGCTCATCTCGAGCCCTCCTTGAAGGTTAACATCGGTATGGTAAGCGTTCTGAGGTTCTGGGTTTACTCTCATTCGTTGACCGTGGCCAAGGATTACGATGAACCCTGAACCGCTAAACCGTTGAACCGGCGGTCAGTTCAGGCTGACGGGTTCCGGCGCCTGGGCCGGAAATCGTATGCTGAAGGTGGTTCCCTCCCCTTCGGTGGATGTAACATCGATGGTGCCTTTGTGCTCTTCCACCAGTTTGGCCGTCACCAGCAGACCCAGCCCGGTTCCCTTGACCCCCTTGGTGCTGAAAAAGGAAGAGAAGAGCTTGGCCCTGACTTCTTCGGACATGCCGCAGCCGTTGTCCGTCACGTCGAAGCGAATAGTCCCGGTATCCTCCCTTTCGGTAGCCACCGACACCTGATGGTCCTTGTCGACATCAGGGTCAAAGATACATGCATCGATGGCATTTGTCACCAGATTCATCAAACACCGGTGCACGGTGCGCGGGTCCATGACCACAGGTACAATTTGGTCGGAAAACTGTTTGACCATGGTCACATCGTGATCCCGGGCCACCCCATCCAGCAGTTCACACACGTCATCGGCGATTTCATTAGGATGGCTGGGTTCATACTCGGGCTCGCGCTCCTTGGAGTAGGAGAGCAGATCCATCACCAGGTCGGAGGTGCGCGTGATGTTTCGCTGGATCATCTCCCAACCGCTGCGCATTTTTTCGGTGTTGTCCCGCCCCAGTCCTACATCCATCAGGTAGCTGCCGCCCTTGAACCCATGAAGGATGTTTTTGATGCAGTGAGCCATGCCGGCAACGGTCTGACCCACGGCCGCCAGTCGTTCACTGTTTACCAGTTCACGCTCCAACCGCTTGATTTCACGCAGGTCCTGAAAGAAGGCCACGGTTCCCATCATTTTTTTCTTTTCTCGTAGGACGGTGCCTGAAAATCTAACCGGAATAGCCTCGCCGTTGCTGGCGCGGATATCGCTTTCCGCCCAGGGCGAGGTTTCGTTGGTATCCTCACCCAAACCCGTTCGGGTCAGGGTCTCCTGGACCCATTGGGGCAAAATAGCCCTGGCGTCTTTGGTGGAGACGACATCTGCGGCGGCATAGCCAAAGATGCGCTCGGCAGCCGGGTTGAAAATGACAGTTTGCCACTTGTCGTCCGTGGCGACAATGCCGTCATTGGCGCTCTTGATCAGTTTGGCCTGGAAGTTGGATTTGCGGATAATCTCCTCGTGCAGCATGGCGTTTTCGATGGTGGCCCCGATACGGTTGCCCATCAGGTCAAGCAGGTGCAGCTCTTCCGATGAAAACCGTTCGGTCTCCCTTTCGATGCGCATGACACCGAGTCCCTTGGTCTCTTTGGCGCTGATGGGAATATAGGCGAAGGTCGCACCAGTCGTCTCCGTATCATTGGAAAAGTGGCCGCGGTGATCCCCTGTGTTGTAGACGATGGGTTTGTCGGTGCGGGACACCTTGCGCATGATCTCCGTTTGCGACTCCGGTCCGGCCTGGCCGTAGCCCGGGTCCGCATAGCAGGCGTTGAAATACCGCAGGTCGAACCGGCCCCCCTCTTCGGACATATACAGGCAAACGCTCTCCGCTTTCATGAAGTCGCGGATCTCCAGCACCGCCCCTTCGATACGCTCCTGCAGGGGCAGCGGTGCATTGAGCGACGTATAGATGGAGTACAGGGTGGACAGTTCCCGATTGCGCCGGCGCTGCTCCTCTTCGGCCTGTTTTGCCGCGGTGGTGTCCCACAGGGTCTCGATGGCCCCCACCACCGTGCCGTCGGCCGCCTTGATGGGTGCGGCGGTAAACCAGCACCATCTGCCGGCTTTGCCCAATTTGGGGAAAAAGACCTCGGCCTCGTAGCCGCCGTCGATGAGGGCGGATTTCTGCCACTTGCCGCCGTAGAGATCCCAGATCTCCTGGTCGCTCTTCTGGTCCAGGATGACATCAGCCATGGCCGGGCGCTCGCTGTCCCAGAAAGGCGCCCACTGGCGGTTGGTACCCACCATCTCGGTTGAGGGGTGGCCGGTAAGTTTTTCCAGGGCCTGGTTCCAGTGGGTAATGGTGTGGTCCCGGTTTAGAACGAAAGTGGGGATGGTGCTGCCTTGAATGATTTGGGACAGTGCACGCTGGTTCTCCTCCAGCTTGCGGGTGTATTGCCGTCGGTCTGCCTCGGCCCGTTTTTTGTCGGTGTTGTCCCACAGGGTTTCAATTGCACCGATGACACTGCCGTCGGCAGCCTTGATCGGCGCCGCAGTAAACCAGCACCACTTTCCGCCGTTGCCCAGCTTCGAGAAAAAGACCTCCGCTTCGTAGGCACCCTCGATCAATTCGGATTTTTTCCATTTGCCGCCGTAAAGATCCCAAATTTCCTGGTCGCTCTTCTGGTCCAGGATGACATCGGCCATGGACGGACGCTCGCTGTCCCAGAAAGGCACCCACTGGTGGTTGGTGCCCACCATCTGGGACGCCGGATAGCCGGTCAACTTCTCCAGGGCCCGGTTCCAATAGGTAATCACATGTTCTTGATTGAGAACGAAGGTGGGGATGGTACTGCCTTGAATGATCTGGGAGAGCGTCCGGCGGCTTTCTTCAAGCTCTCGGTTGTAACGGGTTCGCTGGGCCTCGGACTCTTTTTTCTCCGTGGTGTCCCAGAAGGTTTCGATGGCACCGATGACACTGCCGTCGGCGGCCCGGATGGGTGCAGCGGTGAAAAACAGCCATTTGCCCCCCTGGCCCAATTTAGAAAAAAAGACCTCCGCCTCGTAGGCGCCCTCAATCAGTTCCGATTTTTTCCACTTGCCGCCGTATAGCTCCCAGATTTCCCGCTCGTTGCGCTGGTCCAGAATGACGTCGGCCATGGTGGGGCGTTCTTTATCCCAGAAGGGGACCCACTGGTGGCGGGTGCCCACCATCTTGGTGGATGAATAGCCGATTAACCGTTCCAGGGAATGGTTCCAGTGGGTGATGACATGGTCCTGGTTCAAGACAAATGTCGGGATGGTGCTGCCCTGGATAATCTGGGTGAGCCGGTTCTCGCTCTCTTCGATCCGGATGACATCCCGGCGGCGTTCGGCTTCGACGCGTTTTTTCTCCGTGGTGTCCCACAAGGTTTCGATGGCACCCATCAGGGTACCGTCCGAGGCCTTGATCGGAGCGGCGGTGAAGATGAGCCACCGACCGTTTTCGCCTAAATGTTCGAAGAACTCCTCGGCTTCGTAAGCACCTTCTACCAAAGCAGACGGTCGCCATTTGGCCCCATAGTACTGGCTGATTTCACCGGATTCCAACTGATCGAGGATGACGTCAGCCATTATGGGACGCGCTTTTTTGCGAAAGGGTTTCCAGTGATGGTTGGTCCCCACGATTTCATTGGCGGCAAAACCGGTGAGCTTTTCCAGGGCCCGGTTCCAGTGGGTCACGATGTGGTTGCGGTTGATGACGAAGGTGGGGGTGGTGCTGCCCTGAATGATCTGGGACAAGGCCTGCTCTTTTTCCTCCAGTTCCTTGACGTGACGCCGGCTGTCCATCTCTGCGCGTTTGTTTTCCGTGGTGTCCCAAAACGTCTCGATGGCCCCCACCACGGTCCCGTCCGATGTTTTTAATGGTGTGGCCGTAAACCAGCACCATCGACCCCCTTTTCCCAGTTTGGGGAAAAAGACCTCGGCCTCGTAGGCGTCTTCGATGAGAATGGATTTTCGCCATTGCTCACCGTATAACTCGCGGAGTTCCTGATCACTGTGCTGCTCCATGATCACGTCGGCCATACAAGGCCGTTCACTTTCCCAGAATGGCTCCCATTGGTGCCGCGTGCCGACCATCCTGGCGGCGGGAAGGCCGGTCAGTTTTTCAAGGGCCTGATTCCAATGGGTAATCACATGATCTCGGTTCAGCACAAAGGTGGGGATGGTGCTGCCCTGAATGATCTGAGACAGGGTTCGCTCGCTCTCTTCGATGCGGCGGGTGTAATTGCGGCGTTCAACCTCGGCCCGCTGATTTTCGGTATTGTCCCAGAGGGTTTCGATGGCACCGATGATGGTGCCGTCCGACGCCTTGATGGGGGCGGCGGTAAAAAAGAGCCAGCAGCCGCCGTCGCCCAGATGCTCGAAGTATTCTTCGGCCTCGAAGCCTCCTTCCACCAGCGTGGAGGGTTGCCATTTGGATCCGTAGTAGTGGTCGATTTCGCCGGTCTCCAACTGATCGAGAATCACGTCGGCCATGATCGGCCGTTCTTTCTTGCGGAAAGGCTTCCAGTGATCCCGGGTGCCCACCATCGTATCGGCGCTGAAGCCGGTGAGGACTTCCAGCGCATGGTTCCAGTGGGTAACCACGTGCTCACGGTTGATGACGAAGGTGGGAATGGTACTGCCCTGGATAATCTGGGAAAGGGATTTTTCCTTTTCGTAGAGCTCAGTTTCGATCTGCTTGAACCGGCGGTTCCGTTGCATAACGATGTCAGCAGTTTTACGAAAGCATTGATGAATTCTCGTCTTGACCGTCTCGACGGAAAATGTGCCGGTGCTCAGGGAGTCCAAGGCCTCCTGCCGGATGGTTTCCAGCTGCAGCAGGTCCCAAAGGAGCCGTGAATCCTGATGGTCGATCAGCTCCACCGCCGCCGGTTTGACGCGCGCGATGGTGCGGGCCAGGTCAAGATCCCAGGTAACCTCAATGATGGTTTCCAGTCCCTCGAGTCGACAAATCTCGCGGTAATCACTACAGGTATAAATCCCCATGGAGCGGGCGTAGACCATGCCCACCGCCTTTTCGTTGAGATCGGCAACGCCCAACACCTGCGGGCGCCGTCCTTTAAAAGGGTTGCCGAACAGGTGCCTGAGCAGCTTGTCGCAGAACCTGCCCCCCCCGACAATGGCAATTTTGACATTTTCGATTTTACGAATCATGGAACATGGGGTCTTCTTCTTTTGGTTTTTTTATCTGATGCGCCTGTTTCAAAATCGCGCCGTCCGATCCAAATCAAGGCAGACAACCATTTCAACCGCAAGTAATACATCCAGTCGAGGATTGAAACCGTCCCTCAACGCCGATATTGGCCGAATTGGGGCGTTTTGAAATTGACGCTTATGGAATCAGCAGCACCGGCAACTCACTCAGCTCGGCAATCTGGTGGGAAACGCCCCCCAGCCAGTACTCATGAAACCAGTCTTTTCCGGTTCGCCCCATAACGATCATGGTGGCACCGAAATCTCTAGACATCTTGATGAGCTCCTCTACTGTTCGGCCCATCGTCAGATGAGATTCGCTCTGAATGCCAGCTTCGTCAACCTGGCGGCAATAGGCTTGAAGGCGTTTTTCACTTTCATCTTCAAGACGCTTTAAGGCCGGCGGTTCTAAATTCTTGACTCGCCGGGCACCCAGCACGTGAGTGACGATTATTTTTTCCACAAGCCCTTTCAATGCCAACGTTACGTCCAACGCACGCCGGGAAGGATCCGACCAATCCGAAGCCAGTAGCGGGCGTTTCCAGATATCTTCATTGGTTCGCATCAGGGACTCTCCCTGCCATTCATAATGCACCATGTACTTGCTCATGAGCACCGGGACTTCGCTGCGGCGCAGGATGTCCAGGACATGGGTGCCCACATACACTCTTTCCAGGGCCGTGCGCTTCTTCCGGCCAACCACGATCAGATCAGCCTTCTCCTCTTTTGCCATATTCAGGATCTCGGCATTGGCTGCCCCTACTTCGATCCGCTGGCAAAATTCCAGTTGCGGGTCGCCGATGGTCTGGATCCAGTCGTCGAATTGCATGCGGGCCTCCTCACGCATGCGTTTCTCGTCTTCTTTCAACGTGCCGCCATAAGGCACGAAGGCCACATCTTCCCGAGGAATCACGTGGGCCAGAACCACCTTTTTGAGTCCGGCCGCCTTCAATTCGAGAAGACTCTTCAGCGAGTTGAATGCCAGTTCCCGAAAACGGGTATGAAAGAGCAGCGTATCGAATGCCATTGTCGGCCTCCCGTTCCTAAAAAAAGATGAAGGATACCAGCGCAAATGACGGCAGCAGGAACACCACCGTAAATTTCAGAATATACCCGAAAAAGCTCGGCATGGGCGTACCGGCCTCTTCGGATATGGAACGGACCATGAAGTTGGGGGCGTTGCCGATATAACTGCAAGCTCCGAAAAAAACGGCCCCGGCGGAGATGGCTTTCAAGTACAGGGCCTTGTCTGTCATCAGCAACGGAACCGCCTGAGCTTCGGCCATTCCCGGAAAGTGGCTGCCCAAGGCCGTGTTGAAAAAGGTCAGATAGGTGGGTGCATTGTCCAGAAAACCCGACAAGGCACCGGTGACCCAGAAATAGTGCACCGGTTCCTTCACGGCAGTGATCAGAAAGGCCAACTGGCCGTTGGCGCCGGCCTTCAGAATCAGCAGGCAGGGAATCATGGTAATGAAGATGCCCACGAACAGGTAGGCCACCTCGATGATCGGAAACCAGGTGAAGTCGTTGTCTTCACGTATTTCCAAGGCGGTGGTGGCCATGGAGAGAAGGCCCATGAGGATCAGCAGGCCGTCCCTGATCCAGTCCTGGACTCCCCGGTGAACGCCCAGCAGATTGACATGGCCCCAATCGACCATGCCGCTCATCAGCACAGCGCCGATGATGCCGGCCAGAAAGATGAAATTGTGAACCCCAACCAGCTTCAATGGCGTTTTTTCGGCTTCGTCCGCAGGGACGCGCCCGGTTTCTTTTCGGTAATGGTAAAGATCCAGAAAAAAATAGACCACCAGCAGCAATCCGGCGACGGTCGCCATGTGGGGCACAATTGCAAATGTCCAGAAAAAGGTGACGCCATGCAAAAATCCCAAAAAGAGCGGCGGGTCTCCCAGCGGGGTCAGCGATCCGCCGATGTTGGCCACCAGGAAGATGAAAAAAACCACCATAAACGTTCGGTTTTTACGGTAATTATTGGCCCGAAGAAATGGCCGGATCAGGAGCATGGCGGCTCCGGTGGTGCCCATCCAGGAGGCCAGCAGGGTGCCCAACGTCAGGATGAGCACATTGACCACCGGTGTCCCCCGCAGCGACCCCTTTAGGAGGATGCCGCCTGAAACGGTATACAGGGACCACAGCAGAATAATGAAGGGCACATAGTCCGCCAGGATAATGTGGATGATTTCATACAGGGCGGTGCCCTGGTAAACGTATAGGAATGGGCCGGCCATCGCCGCCGCCCAGAAGGCTGACACCTTGCCGAAGTGGTGATGCCAGAACTCCGGCGCCAGAAGCGGGAAAAGGGCGATGGATAACAGCATGCAGGCAAAGGGGATGCAACTCCACAACGGCAGGACCGGGCCCAGGTCTGCATGACCATGTTGGCCCCCCTGGTCTGTCGCGGGGTGACCATCTTCCGTCGGATGTTCAACGGTCGATGTTTCGGCAGTTGTCGGATGGCCTTC
Source organism: uncultured delta proteobacterium (assembly GCA_963697225.1). Classification (GTDB taxonomy): domain Bacteria; phylum Desulfobacterota; class Desulfobacteria; order Desulfobacterales; family Desulfosarcinaceae; genus Desulfosarcina. Next base: position 56,524 of record CAVONM010000022.1, on the reverse strand, counting down.
GAGATGGCTGCCAGGTGGGTGTTGCGGTTCGGATGCCGATACCATGGGTGCCTGGACAGTCAGGGCAAATAAAAGGGCGACGAACCATAGCGTGAGAATGATCAACCGTCTGCAGGATGTGCTCATGGGCGCTCCGGCCTCCCCGTTGAGAAACAGGGTCAACGCAACGATTGACCCGTGTCGATGAAAAAGGAGATCGCCGACTGAACCGATAGGAAATCCCAGGGCAGGGTCAGCCAGCTCGTTAAATCATTGCTCAGATCTGCCAGTGTATCTACAGGGAGCGACGTCCTCAGGCGGAAAAGGCCTTCCCCCAACTGTTCCCGTCGATGACTATCCTGTGCGTTTTTCCGTCATTCGGTCGCTCCGGCCAGCCGAAAAATCCAATGGACAACCGGGGTTGTCACCCTTTCGAGATATCTTCTAACCATTAAATATGAAATGAAATGCAGGCCTTGCATACTACGGTTTTCGTTGTATTGTCAACTGGTTTGGCGCGGCACCGGACAGGGCGCCATCGAGCCGGTTAAGCCGCCGGCGATAGTTGAATACCAGCGGTCAATGGGGATGCCTGGACCTCGCCAGGATTGTCGGTAAAGTGCCAGACCCCTTCCTTTTTGCAGTTGTAGATGGTGTTGTTGCCCGAGCCGCTGAAGATCATTACACCGAAGACCACTATACCATTGATCAATCAGCGCGGTTCAGTGTACAGATCCGGAGCTGCCCCGATTTTCTAAAAGAGGCTGAAATTGAACAAGATTCAAACCTCCGGACTGATCGATATCCATGTAGCCGTGTTACTTTTCGGTCTTGCCGGACTGTTCGGCAAATTCCTGGCGCTGCCCGCGTGGTGCATCGTTCTGGGCCGCACCGGATTCGCCGCGATCGCTTTGGGTGTGGTCTTGTTGCTGACCCAACCGAACAAACATCCCCAAAATGCAAAAACCATGGGGTTGTTTGGCTTGATAGGGTTGATCCTGGCGGTTCATTGGATCACCTTTTTTCATGCCATCCAGGTTTCCAGCGTGGCCGTGGGCCTGCTGGCCTTTTCCACCTTTCCGGTTTTCATCACATGCCTCGAGCCCTGGTGGTTTAAGGAAAAACGTCGTCCAATGGATATGGTCACTGCTCTGCTGGTCGTGTTGGGGTTGTGCATCATGGTCTACCCGTCATCTTTTGGCGGACAGGTTTTTTCCGGTGTCTGCTGGGGGACCATCTCCGGATTCACCTTTGCCATCCTCTCTCTGTTGAACCGCAAATGGGCGAGGGAATACCCGCCGGTAGTCATCGCCTTTTACCAGAATGCCGGTGTGACCCTGCTGCTGCTGCCGATGATGGCATGGGTCAATGTGCATATCGACAGCGGTCAGTTGGGCATGCTGGCCCTGCTAGGCGTGGTCTGCACGGCCCTTTCCCACGCCCTGTTTATTCGCGGGCTTACTTTTGTCCGCGCCCAGCTGGCATCCGTGATCGCCTGTCTCGAACCCGTGTATGGGGTCGTCTTTGCCTATTTTCTGCTGCATGAAATACCGTCGGCCCACACCCTTGCCGGAGGTGCTGTGATTTTGATGACCACCCTGTTGGCCATGGTTCGTCGGCCGGCGGTTTGACAATGGTAGAGGATTGTGAAATGCACCAACGGAGTTAACAAAGACATTACTTTTGGAGCGGCCCGTGAAAGAAGATACCAGTCCAGACATTTTCGTCGATTTCATAACCGGGGAACCGGTGCCCAATGCGGGGGCCGAAGCCAACCGTCAGCAGGTGGAACGATATCTGATCGAAGTCAAAGGCTATCGGCGTGATGATGTAATCGTGGATGCCCCGATTGATGTGGAGATCGAAGGGGACGTTTACCGGTCGTCGGTGGACCTGATCATTCGAATCGAGAACAGACTGTTAATGGCCGTCAAATGCGCGGCCGGCTCGCTCGGCTCAAGCGAACGGGAAATCGTTTCGGCCGCAAGGATTTACGGCACGTCTCCGTTGCCCCTGGCGGTGGTGTCCGACGGGTCCGACGCAACGGTTCTGGATGCGGAGACCGGAAAGAAAACAGGGGACGGACTATCGGCCATTCCCACCAGAGACGAGGCGGTTATCCTATCCCAGGCAGACCCGCTGACCCCGGCAGCGCCAGACCGCCTGGTCAGGGAGCGGTTGGTATTTCGGTCCTATGATTCCATGAATGTCAATAAACGTAGACGGGTCAGCTGAGATACGATCACGGTTCACTCCTCAAAGTCATAATTACGCACGATCTTGTCGGTAAACCGCATAAACGGGCCGCGTCGTTCAACCGCATAGCGGCAAAGCCGTTCCCACCACCCGCCTCCCATCAGGGCCCGATGGATCGAATAATCCCGGGTGTCGATAAGGCCATTGACCTCGATCTGTTCGATGCCGACATCTCCGTAGGCCGGGCCCAGCATCATGGCGGCAGCAATCACATCGATGGCGTGCGCTTTGGCCAGCACCCGGCTGTAAAGCTTGGAAAGGGCGACCGGTCGGCTGTCGTACCGCAGGCTCTTGGCAATGCCCACGATCCGCGCCACCGGGAAGCTGTGCAACTCCATCGCAAATCCGTATTCCTTATTCATGACCAGAAACGGCGTATTGTTGGTGACCACCAGCAGGTCCACGTCGTTGGGAAGATGGTCGCCGGGCTCACCGGCCAGACGTCGGGCCAGTGAGCCGAACAACAGCAGGGTTTTGGGGTGATATTCTTTAATATCTGCTTTAATCCGTTCGATGGCGGACAGCATTGGTGCCAGATGATGGTCGTTTTCCACCACGCCTCGCAGTTGGGAAAAGTTTCAGACAAGTAAAGGACTGGAGAGATGATTGTAGCGGGACCAACAAGGAAAGGCAAGGCCGCGCCGTCTGCCTGAAAATTAGGGGAAACGGCGCATCGGGTTGCGATCAACAAGGCGGGGTTCTATAGGCCAGCCACTTCTTTACCGCAATGTTTGCAGACCTTGGCGCGATTTTTGATGATTTCCGCGCAAAAAGGGCATTCACGAGTGTAGAATCGTTCGTGGATTTTCTTCACGGTGGCATCCACCTGCTCCTGCAGGCGCTGGTTGCCGAATTTGAGGTTGCGGATGGGTTCGATAGCCTCCAACTCGCCGATATCCCCAATCATTTCAGCTGCCTTTAGACGGACCCGCACCGGTTCAGCCGAATCCATGAGCAGCCTCAGAATCGTTACACCGTCCTGGTTCACGTAACAGTCTGCAAGAATCGAGAATCCTTTTTTAATGTTTTGTTTAAGGACCTCTTCTTCGGCAAGCACCTGATCATCGATCACCTGGCCGGTTGCCCCAACCGGGCTGAATACGGGCATCAGCTCGAATTGCTCGGTACCGGGATAGTTCATGCAGCGGTAAGAAGCGTGGTGGGCGTAGTTTTCCATCATGTCGTCCCATCCCTGGGTGTACAACGGACACTCGTCGTTAAAACACATGAACAGGTAGGGTGTCCCCCAGCCCAGACCGTCGCCGACGTTGATGGACGGCGCCTCCCAGATGCTCATCGGCGCATTGCAATGAGGGCAGGCAGGCCGCGCCATGCCCTTTACTTTCTCAAGAACTTCTTCTTTGGTTTCAAAAGCCATCTACAGGCCTCCATCATGAAAGGTGGACAGGGATCCAGAAACGCCAGGCATCAAACATTAGCCGTTAAATTAAGTCGTGGTTGGGTATTGTCAAATGAGGTAAAAAACAGGCCCCTCCTGGCCAACCGAAATCCATCGGACGCCTGCGCCGGAAAAAAAATAAGCCTAAAGTTGCACCCATTTAGTGCCGATAAACTATGCGAGACTTTTGCGAACCATCCGGCTCTGCCGGCAACCGCTCGTCAACCAAAGGGAACCGACCGAGAGATAAGCATAATAGTTACCATCGGGCATGTGTAAAAAGGAGAGGTATCATGGAAATCAATACAAGCAATCAGGTCCAGGGGCTGGAAACCGCGACAAAAATCAGTGACGTCAAGCGGGAAAAAGGAGATGCGCCGGGCCGGCAGGCAACCCAGGCCGAAGAAAGCCCGGAATATCGGATCAGCTTGTCCGATGCGTCAAAAAAGGCCGTTAGCGAACTGACCCGCATTCAGGAACCCGGCCAGGGCAACATAAATGCCGGCCTTTCCGAGGAAGCCGCTGCCCGGGTGGCCCAGCAGACCGCCGAGTGGTTGTCCCAAACCAACCTCTCCATTTCCAATCACGCGATGCAGAAAGCGGTTGATCTTTTCACCTGAGAATAACCACGCACGCTCAGCAGTTAAAAAGCGCCTTCATTTAACCTGGCCTGTTTTTAGCCGTCATCAAAAAAAAGCCGGGCGGGAATCACATCCCCGGCCGGCTTTCATGGTGCACGCTGATCAGTCGGTTACCATCCCCAGGTCAGGTACTGGTGAATGGAGTCGGCCGCCTTGCGTCCGGCACCCATGGCCAGGATCACCGTCGCTGCACCGGTCACAATGTCGCCGCCGGCCCAGACCCCCTTTTTGGTCGTTTTTCCCGTTTCCGGGTCGGCAACGATGTAGCCCCACTTGTTCAATTGCATGTCCGGGGTGGATTGGGTCAGCAGGGGGTTGGCCCCGGATCCCACCGCCACGATGACCAGGTCGGTGTCCATGTGAAACTCCGAACCTTTGAGGGCGATGGGGCGACGACGCCCGGAGTCGTCGGGTTCGCCAAGCTCCATTTTCATGCACTCCATGCCGGTGAGCCGACCCTTTTCGTCACCTTTGAACTGGGTCGGATTGGTCAGAAGGAAGAATTCGATGCCCTCCTCCTCGGCATGGTGGATCTCGGCGGCCCTGGCCGGCATTTCATCCCTGGATCGGCGATAGACGATCTTGACGCTGTCCGCACCCAAGCGCATGGCTGTTCGGGCCGAGTCCATGGCCACGTTGCCGGCACCCAGGACCACCACGTTTTTGCCCTTGGGAATCGGGGTATCCACATCCGGATAGCGATAGGCTTTCATGAGATTGGCCCGGGTGAGGTATTCGTTGGCAGACAGGATGCCGATCAGATTCTCACCGGGAAGATTCATGAACCGGGGCAGACCCGCACCCACGCCTAAATAGACCGCATCGTATCCCTCTTCAAACAGTTCGTCCAGGCTGACGGTGCGACCCACCACGGCATTCACCTCGACCTTGACCCCGAGGCGTTCCAGGAAATTGACCTCCTGGGCCACGATGGCCTTGGGCAGGCGAAATTCAGGAATACCGTAGACCAGCACGCCACCGGGCTTGTGAAAGGCCTCGAGCACAGTGACCTCATACCCTTTCTGAATCAGGTCGCCGGCCACGGTGAGGCCGGAGGGGCCGGAGCCCACCACGGCCACTTTTTTCCCGGTGGGAGGCGCCTTGGGTGGCAGGGCACCGGTACCGCTTTCCCGCTCCCAGTCGGCCACGAAGCGCTCGAGGTTGCCGATGGCCACGGGTTCTCCCCGTTTGCCCACGATGCACTTGCCCTCGCACTGGATCTCCTGGGGACAGACCCGGCCACATACAGCGGGAAGCGCGTTTTTGGTCCAGACGTGCCGGATGGCGCCGGTGAAGTCACCCTGGCTGATCAGGTTGATGAACCCGGGGATATCCACACTCACCGGACAACCGTCCACGCAACCGGGTTTTTTGCACTGCAGGCATCGGGACGCCTCTTCCTGGGCCATGGCGACCGTGTAGCCGGTGGGCACTTCCTCGAAATTCCGTCTTCTGATTTCCGGTTGCTGTTCGGGCATCGCCACGCGGGATGCCTTTTCTTTTGTAGCCGCCTTTTCCGTCATTGATCTCCTCCGTCTCAACGATTGCCAAACGCTGCGCTGCTTGCAGGTCTTTCAGCCCAGCGTTGTTTTTCTCGGTATGGCTTGAAATAGTTTTTTTCAGATAGTCGATCAGGTCGCATCCCGAAGGGTGCAATAATCTTCATAACAGGCTTTTTCATCTTCGCAATACGCCTGCAGGCGCAGCATCAACTCATCAAAATTAACCTGGTGTCCATCGAATTCCGGACCGTCCACACAGGCAAATTTGGTTTCACCGCCGACGGATACCCGGCAGCCCCCGCACATGCCGGTGCCGTCGATCATGATGGGATTCAGGCTCACCAGGGTCTTGACCTCCAAGGGCCGGGTGAGGTTGGCCACGGCGCGCATCATGGGCACCGGTCCGATGCCCACCACCAGCTTGACGTCTCCGGCTTCCAGCACCTCCTTGAGGACATCGGTGACAAACCCGTGATGCCCGTAAGTACCGTCATCGGTACAGACCCGCAGGTCGTTGGATGCCGACTTCATCTGTGATTCGAGAATCAGCAGGTCTTTGGTCCGCGCACCGATGATGCAGGTGACATCGTTGCCGATCTTTTTCAGGGCGCGGGTGATGGGGTGCAATACGGCCACGCCGGTACCGCCGCCCACGCACACCACCTTGCCCAGTTTTTCCAGATGGGTGGGCTTGCCCAGCGGACCGATGACATCCTGGAAGGTGTCGCCGACCTTGAGCGTCTTGAACAGAGCTGTCGATTTTCCCACGACCATGTAAATGATGGTAAGGGTGCCTTTGTCCGGATCCGTATCAGCCATGGTCAACGGGATCCGCTCCCCGTCCTCATTGGCCTTCAGAATCACGAATTGCCCGGGCTTTGCCTTCTTGGCGATCAATGGGGCCTCGATCTCATTTAAAATAACGGTCCCTTCGGCCATCTCTTCCCGTTTTACGATCTTGAACATGTGTGTCCTCCATATTTTTCGTTGTCGTTGCGGTCGTCTTGCCGCAAAACATATCCTTTATTAATCGGATGAACGTGGCTACTATACATACCCTAGTTTTGAAATCAAGCTCAAAACACGAGACTGATCGATATTAGCCGATCAATTCTATAACTATTCATATATATTACAACTATTGACGAAATTGGATAGATAATGAATATTTTTGACAGCCACTGTCACCTGGATGATCGATCATTTGAACCCGATTTTGAGGATGTACTGAATCGTGCCGCAGCAGCAGATGTCCACCGCATGCTGGTTGTCGGCATCGACAACCGCACCTCGGACCGGGCCGTGAAGCTGGCCAACAGACATCCGGGCCTTTATGCTTCGGTGGGGATCCATCCCCACGACGCCCAGTCCTGCAGGCAAGATACCCTGACCCATCTTACCGCCCTGGCTTCCGACCCGAAAGTGGTGGCCTGGGGGGAAACCGGCCTGGATTTCAACCGCATGCATTCCCCCCGAAAAGACCAGGAACAGTGGCTGATCCGCCAACTGGAGGTTGCCGCAACACTGAACCTGCCGTTGATTTTCCACGAGCGGGACAGCCAGGGGCGCCTGCTGGAGATCCTCGAGGCCACCGCCAGCACCTGTCGATCCGCGGTGGTCCACTGTTTCAGCGGGACAGCGGCGGAACTGGACCGGTACCTTGAGATGGGGTTTTACATCGGGATCACGGGAATCGTCACTGTCAGCAAACGGGGAAAGCCCTTGCGGCAATTGATTCCGTCCATTCCGGCAGATCGGCTCTTGATCGAGACCGATGCACCCTATTTAACGCCCACCCCCCAACGCAACAAGTTTCGGCGCAACGAACCGGCATTCGTTCGTGAGGTTCTATTCAAGGTCGCAGAGGTTCGCAAGGAAGAGCCGGCAGGGCTGGCGGAACAAATCTGGAACAACACCTGTACCCTCTTTCGCATCGATCCGACATTGTGAGTGGTTTAGAGGTTCAGTGAACCCCTAACCGTTGAACCTGGGACCTCTGAACGGTTCCTTTTATGCGGCCATAAGTTGTCGCACGGCCTTCTCCAGACCGTCGATGGACAGTTCGAACATGGGAAAAATCTGGCGGATCATCATAATGGTGCGGGTGTAGTTCCACATGGCGTCGGATACCGGGTTGAGCCATACGCTGTGGGGAAAGGTGTGCACGAGCATGCGCAGGCACTCGATGCTGGGCTGCCCGCTGCGGTCCTGGACGTAAATGGAGCCGTCCCGGGACATCAGTTCGTAGGGTGCCATGCTGGCATCCCCCACCACGATGAGTCGGGTTTCCGGGTCCATGCGGGACAGTTCGTCCATGCGGACGGGTTTGCGGTAGCGGGCCGCATCCTGCCAGACGGTGTCATAGATAGTATTGTGGAAAAAGAAGGTCTTGACCTCCTTGAACTGGGCGCGGGCGTAGTCGAACAGCGTCTGCACCACGGACACGTAAGGTTCCATGGACCATCCGCCGTTGTCGATCGCCAGGATCACCTTGAGCCGGTCCTTCATGCGGCGGTCGAAAGCGATCTCGATCTCTCCGCCGTTTTTCATGGTGCGGTAGATGCTCTCATGGATGTTCAACTCATCACGGGGGCCGGCGGGCACCATGTTACGCAGCCGCTTTAGCGCTTCGCCCACCATGGCCTGGGTCAGGGGGCCGGACAGGGAATAGTCCTTGTAGCGCCGCTCCAGGGCAACCTTGACGGCCGACTTATTGCGCGACACGCCCCCCACCCGCATGCCCCCAGGATGCGTGCCGGAGTGTCCCACGGGCGAGGTGCCGCCGGTGCCGATCCACTTGCTTCCCCCGTCGTGGCGTCCATCCTGATCCTTGAGGCGTTCTTTGAAGTAGGCAATCAGCTCTTCCGGGGTCATGCGGTTGAGCTGGTCTTCATCCATGCCCAGGGCATCGGCCATGGCCTTGGGATCCTTGAGCCACTGCTCCAGCAGGGCGCGGGCCATTTCGTCGATCGCCAACCCCTCCACGTCGGGTAGTTCGCTCCCCTGAAAATGGTGGGCGAACACCTGGTCGAAAAGGTCGAAGTAACGCTCGCTTTTCACCAGAATGGTCCGTGAAGCGGTATAGAACTCGTCCAGTGAAGAAATGAGGTGCTTGGCCAATGCCCGGTGCAGGGTTAAAAATGCCGTGGGACTGACCGGCACCCCCATCTCTTTCAGCTTGTAAAAAAAGGCCAGAAACATAATCAGAACATCTTCCGGCGGTTTACGAAGGCGCTGGCCCGTTCGTAATCCCCGCTTTTTTTGAACAACACACCGAGAAAGGGCACGTCACCCTTGGCCAGCCGTTTGGGCTTGAAATCGGGATCGGCGTTCAGGGCGCGAATCCAGTTGATCAACTCCCGGGTGGCCGGCCGTTTTTCCACGGCTTCCAACTCCCGCATGTGGTAGAAGGCGGCGATGGCGTTGTCCACCAGATCATCGTGGATGTCGGGAAAATGCACAGCGATGATCTTGCGCATCATCTTGGGGTCCGGAAAGGCGATGTGGTGGAAGTTGCAGCGGCCCAGAAAGGGATCGGAGAGATCCTTTTTGGCATTGGAGGTGATGATGATCACCGGCCGGTGACGGGCCGACATGGTTTTATCGATCTCGATGATGTCGAATTCCATCTGGTCCAGCACATCCAGCATGTCGTCCTGAAAGTCGGTGTCCGCCTTATCGATTTCGTCAATGAGCAGCACCGTCCGGTGGTCGGCCACGAACGCCTGACCGATTTTACCCATTTTGATATACTCTTCGATGTTGCTCACATCCCGCCGGCTGTCGCCGAATCGGCTGTCGTTGAGCCGGGTCAGCGTGTCGTACTGATACAACGCCTCCACCAGCTTCATGCTGGATTTGACGTTGAGCACAATGAGCGGCATGTTGAGGCTCTCGGCGATGGCGTGGGCCAGCATGGTTTTGCCTGTACCGGGCTCGCCTTTGAGCAGCAGGGGCATCTCCAGGGCCATGGATATGTTGACGATCTGGGCCAGTTCTTCATCCAGAACGTATCGGGTCGCCCCGGTAAAGGACCCATCTGAAGGTTGTGCGGTCATGAACACCTCTCTCAAGAATAAATGGTAAACTGAATTATAGGCTTCAACATAATGTTTTTGGGAAGGCCAGAGGGAGAGGGCTGTATTGCCATACGCCGCCGACCGATTACGCACCCAAAAACTTTATCTTAACGTCTATAGAACGTTTCGCGAACGGTTGCCGACAGATCCCGGGTCAGCGCAAGGACCCGGTTGGCCAGGTCAAGCGTCAGGGCGCCGACACCGCAACTGGGGGTGATGAATGACTGAGCACGCAGGATCGCCGGAGCGATGCCCAGCGATTCAATCTGACGGAATCGTTCCCTCATCGCGGCATACAGGGACTCGACGGTCTCCCGTTCGATCTCCTCGGCTTTCAATGTGGGAACGATGCCCCAGGCGAGAAACCGTCCGGCTTCCAGAAACTCGCGAATCTGGGAGCCGTAGAGTACAAATCGGTCGAAATAGGCGTAGGCGTCAAAGTTGACGATATCGGCACCGGATTCCAGCACCAGGGACCAGTCCGTATTGGCGCACACGTGGATGCCGGCCAGCCCACCATCGGTGTGGATAGCGTCAACCACCTCCCGGAGACAGTCGAGGATCTCCGCTTTGGAAATGCTGATCAGTTCGGAAGAACCGAAACCGGCCAGCGCCGGCTCATCGATAAATATGATCACCGGGCACCCCGGTCCGGAGAGGGTACGAATCTGCCAGCGGGCGTTGAGGGCCAGATGTTTGACCGCCGCCTCGCGAAGGGTTTCATTGTAGAAAATCGCCCGGCCGTCCTGGTCCTTAACGCCGGTGCAAAAGGTAACAGGGCCGGTAACCTGCCCTTTGACGGCCACGGGTTGAGTCTCCATCCGGCCCAATGTATCCAGCAGGGCCGCCACACCCTTGCCGGTGGACTCAGTCAGCGCAAAACGGGAGGCGGGGAGCCTTTCTGGATCCTCATGGGTTGCCATGTAATCTTCGAAAAATAAGAGCAGGTCATTGTCGAAGGATTCGGCGGCGGTGTCAATGAAGGTTTTGCCGCCCTGGCTGACCACGCCCGGCATTCCCGGCAGAAATTGCGGCACCATGCCCTCTTCCGGGAACACCGGCAGCTGTATCCAAAGCGGAATGGCCGGTGTGTAGTCCATGATCAGGCGGGAGGCCGCCAGGTGGTCGTTCATGGGAAGGCTGCCAATCAGCAGAGGCAGGCAGTCGGGTGTAAACGTCTGAAGCATCGGTGGTTCCTTTCACTGACTTAGCGACACACCGCTTTTTACCATGGCGGCGGTGGTTTAACAAGGATGCGGTGATTCTCTCACGGAAAATCCGCAACCGGTATGCTTCTTTTTTAGTCATCCGGACGGTTGTATACAGAATCGCCGGTGGCAGGGGCCATGGGCAAACAATGCATGTCCACGGTTTTGTTCAAATTCAATCGGCACCTTTTCACAAAGGTCGGATTGACACCCATGGGACACAATGATAATGATTGGCTTTGCATCACACACTTCACGCGATCACGGCGGGCAAGCCATGGGAAACATTATCTCCCTTGACGAAAAACTTAAGTGCACCCAAAAAAAACAAGACGCCATCATCCGGAAAAGGAAGCTGTTGGCCGTCAGGAATATTTTCCGATGTACGCACTGCGTTGCCAAATGTGAAAAATGCGGTGTCCAGATCACGGCAGGAAACGATCCGAAGGCGCCGGGATTCAGGCTCCCCTATAATTTTTGCGACAGCTGTTCAGAAGAGTACGTTGAGTATATCGAAACACTCAAAGGCAAGAAAAACGAGGCCTTTTATTGGCACAACGATTCCTGGATGAAGGTGTGGTCCTCCTGGATCGAGCACCAGGGCGCCGTTGACAGCTATTTGAAGTCAAAAGAGTTTGAGCGACTGCTCGACGAATTGAAACCGAACCAGACCTGATTGGGCACAGCCCACCCGCAAAAGGCAGGCCGGACCGGGAATATTACGTTTGAATGCGGTTTACCACAGGAGGAACCTATGTTTGGAATCGGAATGCCGGAATTAATCATTATCCTGGTCATCATTCTAATCATCTTCGGAGTCGGCAAACTGCCGGAAATCGGAGGCGGTATGGGAAAGGCCATCCGAAATTTTAAAAATGCCTCCAAGGAAGCAGAAAATGAGACGCCGGAAAAGCTGGAAGAGGATAAAAAAGCGTAGCCGTTGATGTCTGAAAGGACTGGGATGCCGTTCAAGCCGGCCCGGCGGGAGTTAGACCTCCCTGCAGGTCCGGCTTTTTTTTAATGGATCCAGGCATCCACCGTATCGATAACCATCGCAGCGTTAAAGTCTTACCTGTTCGGCCTGCCTGCCCTTTGGCTGCATCCCTTGTCCGGGTCACTGAATGACGATGGCTCTGTTCAAGAAAAGTGATGCGATCAACCCTTCTTGAAATGGCAAGGTGAACCTTCCCCGCCGCAAGCCGGGGGGAAGGTTCACCGTAAGGATCAAAATCGATTTCCAGTTCACGGTTCAATAGTGCGTTTCATTGATCTTTCCAACGATTGATAACCTCCAAAAACTGATCCCCGAACCGTTCCAACTTGCTCTGGCCGATGCCTGAAATGTCCAGCAGGTCATCCGGGGTGGCGGGACGGCGGGCTGCCATTTCCTTGAGGGTCTTGTCATGGAAAATCACGTAGGGAGGGACGCTCAATTCCCTGGAAAGCTCAAGCCGAAGCTGCCTCAACTGTTCCCATAGTGCCAGTGGCACGGATTCGCTATCCGCGGCGACCGCCGCTTTTGCGGTTTTTTTGCTGAATGCCGCTTTGACCGGTTCCGGATCCCTGCGGAAAACAACCGGCGCCTCGTTCTTAAGAATTTTCCAGCTGTTTTCGTTCAGGCGAAACCCGCTTCTGGCGGCCAGGTCCGTGTCCAGACAGCCCGCGGCCAGCAGCTGACGAAATACAGAGTGCCACTGCTTCGGTTCCAGCTCCTGGCCCACGCCGAAGGTTTTGATACGATGGTGACCGAATCGTTCCATGCGTGCGGTGGCCTTGCCTGTCAGCACATCGATGAGATAGCCCGCGCCGAAACGCTGACCGGTGCGGTAGACGCAGGACAGGGCCTTCTGGGCGGCAACGGTGCCGTCCCATGTGTCTACCGGCTCGGCACAATTGTCGCAACAGTCGCACGGGGGGGCATATGACTCGCCGAAATAGCCCAAAAGCCCTTTTCGCCGGCATTCGGGGCTTTCGCAGAAACCCAGAAAAGCCCTCAGCTTACGTTGTTGGACCGATTTAAATGCCTCGTTTGCGTTGGAAAGGTCCTGCAGGTTGCGCATGGCCACCACATCGGACATCGAGTAAAACAGCCAGGCCTCGGCCGGCTGCCCGTCACGACCGGCGCGACCCGTCTCCTGGTAGTAGGCCTCCATACTCGACGGCAGATCCAAGTGAATGACGACACGGATGTCCGGCTTGTCGATGCCCATGCCAAAAGCGACGGTGGCCACCATCACCAGTCCGTCTTCCATTAAAAACCGCTGCTGATTCCGACGGCGGACATCGGCATCCAACCCGGCGTGATAAGGCAAGGCCGAAAACCCTTTCTCTTCGAGCCATCGGGCAGTGGTATCAGCCCGCTTGCGGGTGCGCACATATACGATCCCCGCATGCCCGTCATGACGATTCCGCAGTGCGGCAAGCAACTGCTGTTTGTCGTTCTGCTTGATCCGGACACGGTAGAAGATGTTCGGCCGGTCGAAACTGGCCACAAACCGGGCGGCATCGTCCAGACGGAGTTTGTTCACAATCTCCCGGCGGGTGGCCGGATCGGCCGTGGCGGTCAGGGCGATCCGCGGCACCCCCGGGAAACGTTGGGTGACGTCGGCGATCTGCAGGTATTCGGGTCTGAAATCGTGTCCCCATTGGGAGACGCAGTGCGCTTCATCGATGGCGAACAGGGACAGGTTCATGTTGGTCAGCAGACGCTGGAACCGATCGGTGAGCAGACGCTCCGGAGCCACATAAAGCAGGTCGCAATCGCCACGGGCCGCGATTGCTTCCACCCGCGCGGCATCCTCAGCGGAGAGGGTGGAATTGAGAAAATGCGCCCGGATCCCATATTGGCGCAAGTCCGTCACCTGATCCTGCATCAGGGCGATCAGCGGAGAGACCACCACACCGACACCGGACCGGATGATGGCTGGAAGCTGAAAGCAGAGGGACTTGCCGCTGCCGGTAGGCATGAGGGCGAAAACATCTCGGCCGCGAAGCAGGGTGTCGACGATCGCTTTCTGATTTTCCCGAAAGGATGGGTAACCGAAGACCCGGTTGAGGATGGATTCGGGACTGGCTTCGCTTTGCGGGATTGATCGGTTGGATGGTCTGTCGTTCCACCTTTCAACCATCTGTTCCAGCATTCCCGCTTCGACGGGATCCCTCTCAGGTGGCAATTCTTCCTCATGGACTGAAAGGACCAATTGGTAGGTATGACCGCAGGCCGGGCACTGAACCTCGCTGGTTTCAGCACTGGCCCCATCGGGACTAAAGGCGAACGTGGAGCGGCATTGAGGACAACAGATATTCATTTCATATTCCAATTGCATCATTACCAATGGGGGGTTGAAAAAATGGCGACACCGCACGGTAAGGATGAAAATCGATTATCAGATCGCTCGCTAATACCCTCGCAAGCAACCGGGAATGCGCTCGCCATCGCGGTTCAACCCGGTCAAAGGGTTAACGAACGATAGAAAAACCCAAGCGGAAGGCGTCACTGCGCTCGTCATAGCGGATCAGGGTTTCGGCGTAACCGCTGAAATATTGGGCCTGCAGATAGAAATTCAGGCTTTTGCCCAGCAGCCGCGACATGGGATAGGTCAAGTCCAGCTGCACCGATGGCCCTTTTCTGGCCCACCACAGGTGGGAATTCAGGGACAGCCCTTCCGGATTCATGAGTCCCACTTCCAGATCGACATACCCCCGATAGTCCGCCAGATCGCCGTTGTTTTGATCTTCATTTTCCACATAGGTATATAGTTTGGAGGCGATCTTCATATGGTAAGGGCCGGCCAGGTGAACCCCCATGATCGGCTTGATATAAAGATAGTTGGTGCTGCGGGAGTCCACGCCGGCCCGGCCGTTGGATTCATGCTGGAAGCCGCCCTGGATTCCGAAAGCGGAGATGCGCGCCAGGTTCAGCTCGAGCTTCGGAAGCAAATAAAAGGCTTCCGGCATGTAGCTGGTGTCGTCAAATGGCTTGGAGTCGCCTTTCAGGTCCCAGATAGACCGTTGGGTATACCCGAGATGAAATCCGGTCACCCAGGGGGCAATTTCCGCCAGGTAGCCCTTGGGGTTGAAAAGGCGGTACTTGAAGCTGAACTGGAATTTGCTTTGGTCCAGGCCCGGATCCACACCCAGCAGAAAATACATGGGTTCATAAACGGACAGGTCATCCAGAAAGGACTGGATCATGGTGGGCCCCTCATCCAGGGGCACCTGTTGGTCGCCCCAGGCTTCCGGCGGCGCTTTTTCCACCATGATGACAAGCGGATTCGTGTCCAGTGCCTCCAGCATGATCCGGACCGGACCCGTGGCGTAAACAGGAAGGGTAACGGTATATTGCCGCGTGCTAAAGCCCCGTCCGGGTATTTCCACATTAGATTCTCCTTCCCGGCCCGCCAGATCGGCGTTGACGGAGACCGTTGACCGGTCGGTGTCGATTCGGCAGGTCAATGTTGGCGGAAGGTCGCGGGTAATGGTGACGTCCGTGTGGTTGTGCAGATACAGGTCCAACACCACCACGTCCCCACCCTGTGCCGGTTTTAGAGGCGGTGCCAGCACCATCTCCAAATCGGCTGACCAGGCGATGGTGGTTGCCAACACCATCAGCAGTATAAACAGGCTTCGAACCAGTTTTTTCATCGTGGTCTCCTCATGGGTATAAATACCATCAACCGTTTAGGGAACATCAAGGCCGGTTTGGTTGCAACCATTCAGGGTCACCGCAGATTGCCCAGTTTGGAAGACGGACACTGGGCAGCCCAAACATCTACGCATGGGTTAATGGTCTTCATAGCATGTTGCGGACCGTTTTTCACGGGTTTGTCCATCCTGGTGGCTTCGTGTTAACCGGATGACGAAAGCTGATCCAATCCTTGCAGCACGCCGGGGCCGGATAGGACTATCACAATCACCGTAGATATGGCGGGCCCCATAACGGGTCGTGTCGACGACGAATGCCAGGACGCTGCGCCCGGCTTGAGGACCAAGGGTTGGGCTTGCGCATCATAGGCTTTCGTGCCAATATCGTCAGCGGCACGATGGAAACACGCCAACCCCAAGATGGCGGTATCGTGCTTCAGGTTTCCCTCTGTGGAGATGCGGCAGACTATTTAGACCCTTAACCGATTCCAAAAAAAAGCCGATCATCAAAGACGGCCCTTAAACTAGAATCGTTTTCGGATAAACCTGCCTAAAAAACGAAAAAATGGAAAAAATGGATTATTTTCTCTGCGTGATTGGCATGGTGATGATCATCGAAGGGGTTCCCTATTTTGTGGCACCGAATCAGATGAAGGGGTGGATGGCTAAAATAATGGAAATGGCGCCTGGATCCCTTCGCCGGTTTGGGTTGGTGATGATGGTGGCGGGGTTGGCGTTGGTTTATATGGGCCGGCGATAGGTTGCCGTGCTCATCCATTCTTGTAGAGATAGAAAAATTTCATCACTTTTTTAACGTACGCCTCGGTTTCCGGAATGGGCGGGATGCCACGGTGCGTGTCCACGGCCCGGGGGCCTGCATTGTATGCGGCCAGGGCCAGCGGCACCTGCCCGTCAAACCGTTGAATCAGAGCCTTCAGATAGCGGGCGCCGCCCATGATGTTCTGCCAGGGATCGAACGGGTCATATACCCGGAAGGCTACCAGGTTCTCCGGCATGATCTGCATGAGTCCCAGCGCCCCCTTTTTGGATACCGCCTTGGGGTCGAAGGCCGATTCGGCGCGGATCACCGCTTTAATCAGGGGAAAGTCCACCCCGTGAAGACCGGCGGCCTCGTCGATATAACGGTCGAATCGATTGGCGTCCATCAGGATTCCCTGGCGTTTGGGGCGCTCCTTGATATAAATGCGATAGTCGCTGGAGGTGGGAGCATTGGTGAAATGCATGACCCCTTGACTGTCAATATACATGAAAATATCGGCCGCCGCCGGCAGCGCCAGCAACACCATCAGAAAGACGGCGATCCAGGTGCCGGGTTTCCAGATCGGAATGTGTCGAATCGATTTGCGCATGGGTTTTCTGCCGTCAAAGGGAATGCAACGGCCTTCATCCTGGTTTCATTTCCTGTGGTATCGGCACAACTCGTGGATTTGTAAAGTTTTTTCTTCTTTATTGCAAGAAAAAAGGCGTGGTTGCGGCGACAGCACGGCGCTTGACACAACTTTGGTTTCCGCATATAGACCGATTCAATTTTCTCGAAGATCCCACGATATCCCAGTTTCCCATAGGAGGTGTTATGCCCGCGCAACCGTCCGCCACCGATTACAAATTCAGCCTGAAAGACAGCCTGGTGGGCGCCCAGATGCTGTTTGTCGCCTTCGGCGCCCTGGTGCTGGTTCCCCTGCTCACCGGTCTCAATCCCAACGTCGCCCTGTTCACCGCTGGTGCGGGCACCTTGATATTCCAGTTCATCACCAAGCGCATGGTGCCGATTTTCCTGGCCTCTTCTTTTGCGTTTATCGCGCCGATCATCTATGGGGTGGATACCTGGGGTATTCCGGGCACCATGTGCGGTCTGGCGGCTGCAGGACTGCTTTACGTCGTGCTGAGCCTGTGCATCAAAGCCTTCGGTGCCGGTTTTCTGCACAAACTGCTGCCGCCGGTGGTGGTGGGACCGGTGATCATGGTCATCGGGCTCGTGCTGGCACCGGTGGCCGTTCACATGGCCATGGGCCGCACCGGCGACGGTTCGGCATGGCTGGTGCCCCAGAGCACGGCCATGATCCTAGCCAGCGTAGCCCTTTTGGTCACCATCATCACCTCGCTGCTGGGAAAAGGCTGGTTTCGTCTGATACCGATTCTCATTGGCGTCGGGGCCGGCTACGTGATGGCGCTGATTCTCGATTTTATCGGTGTTTCCGGTCCCATTCAGGCCGGCTTCGATGCCGGGGCATTGAAGAACTTTACCGCCCCCCTCCTGGTCAGCTTTAAGCCGCTGGTAGACGCACCTTGGTTTGCCGTGCCTGATTTCGTCCTGCCCGAGTGGAACCTTCAGGCCATCATTTTCATCGTACCGGTCGCCATTGCGCCGGCCATCGAGCATTTCGGCGACATCCTGGCCATCGGAAGCGTCACCGGCAAAGATTTCGTCAAGGAGCCGGGTATCCACCGCACCATGATGGGCGACGGCATCGCCACCACTGTTGCCTCTTTATTAGGGGGACCGCCCAACACCACCTACAGCGAGGTGACCGGCGCGGTGACCCTCACCCGGATGTTCAATCCCGGCATCATGACCTGGGCAGCCATTTTCGCCATTGCCCTGGCATTTATCGGTAAGATGGGCGCCCTGCTGCAGACCATCCCGGTGCCGGTGATGGGCGGGATCATGCTGCTGCTTTTCGGCGCCATTACCGTTATCGGCCTCAATACCCTGGTGAAGGCCGGAGAGGACCTCACGGAACCCCGCAATCTTGCGATCGTGGCCCTGATCCTGGTCTGCGGCATCGGTGGCATGGTACTTCCTTTTGGTAAATTCACGTTGGGCGGCATTGGCCTTTCCGGGATTTTGGGGGTCATCCTTAACCTGATACTGCCGGGTAAGCAGCCAGACTGACCCCGCATTCACGTTGATGATGTCCACCCAACGCCCCTTCCGAATTGACCCGGAAGGGGCGTTTCTATCGCTATAGGGGGTCTTGACAGCTAGCGGCCTTCCGCCGGAAAACCATCCAATCTCTGTTTTGAAGGCATGCTTGCGTGAGGTGGGAGAGACCATGGGCAGAGACACAATCTACCGCACACCGAGAACCCCGGTGCTGCCTTTTGAATTTGACGCTGCAGTGGCCGACGTGTTCGACGACATGATCAACCGCTCGGTGCCCATGTATGGCGAAATCATCCGCCGCCAGGCCCAACTGGTGGAACGGTCCTGCCGCCCCGGCACCCGGGTGTACGACCTGGGATGCGCCACCGGCAACCTGGCCATGGCCCTTTGCGAACACATGCCAGCCGGTGCATTCGAGATGGTCGCCGTGGACAGTTCCCGACCCATGCTGGACATCTTTGAAAGGCGCCTGCGTGACGCCGGCCGATCCGCGGGTATCACGCCGATGTGCAGTGATATTCGCCAGGTGAATATGGACCGGGCTGGCGTGGTGGTCGTTAATTTTACCTTGCAGTTCCTTCCACCGGCGGACAGGGAGGCCCTGATACAGAGGAGCTACGAGGCATTGGTGCCTGGCGGGATACTTCTTTTCTCAGAAAAGACGATGCACCCCAATCAGGCGCTGTCGGATCTGCAGGTCGACTTTTACTACCGGTTCAAGCGGGAAAATGGCTATTCCGACCTGGAAATCAGCCAGAAGCGCGAAGCCCTCGAGAACGTGCTGGTTCCGGAAACGGTGGAGACGCACCATGACAGGCTGCGCCGCTGCGGATTCTCCGGAATTGACATCTGGATGAAATGGTTCAACTTCTGCTCCTGGATCGCCGCCAAATGAATCGACTGGATGCCCTTGCCCGGGATCCGGTTCTCGGATCATACATGCCTGACCTGGCGGCAATGGTCAACACGCGGTGCCATGACATCCATTGCTGCAATAAAAAGGGAATCGTGCTGGCCCGCGCACTTGACCGGCTGCCCGACATCCGGCCGTTATCAACCGATTCTGACCGGGCCCGCATTCGCATCGGCACCGCGGATGATCTTGACCCCAACCAAATAGCATCTCTCGAAGCAGCCCTGTGCGGTCTTAAACCCTGGCGCAAGGGTCCCTTCGAGATTTTCGGCATTCACGTTGACAGTGAATGGGACAGTTCTATCAAATGGAACCGGCTGGCAGGGCATTTGGGTTCGCTGGCGGGAAAGCGGGTGCTGGATATCGGTTCCAGCTGCGGATACTACATGTTCCGGTTAACCGCCAGGCAGCCGGCCCTCATTTTGGGGATCGAGCCCTACCTGAATTATTATTTTCAGTTTCTGGCCCTTTCCCGCTACCTGGCATTTCCCCAGATTCATTGCCTGCCCTTAAAGCTGGAAGAGATGCCCTCGATGCTCCGCTGTTTCGATACGGTGATGTGCATGGGCATTCTGTATCACCGACGGTCTCCCCTGGACACCCTGCTTCAGATTCATGGGCTGATGGCGCCCGGCGGGCAGTTGGTGTTGGAAACCCTGGTCCTGGAAGGGGATGATGAGATGGCCCTGTTTCCCAAAAAACGCTATGCCAAGATGAACAATATCTTTTTCATCCCGACAGTGGCCTGCCTGACCCATTGGCTGACGCGGTCCGGTTTCGACGGTATCCGATGCGTGGACGTCTCCAGGACTACCGCCAAGGAACAGCGCAGGACCGACTGGATCGACACGGAAAGCCTGGCGGACTTTCTGGATCCCGACGATCCCGAAAAGACCGTGGAAGGCTACCCGGCACCGGCCCGTGCCATGCTTTTGGCAACTGCCCGACACCGATAAAGGAAAAAATCAAAAAGATTTCCAGCGCTTTTCCCAGTATACCAGAGCCTCATACCCATAAATGGCATTCAGGTGATGGAGCAGGGCGTGGTAGCCTTCCTCTTGCCAAATGCGGTTGATCGCATCATTCACCTGTGCGTAGTGTTTCAACAGCTCATCCAGCGTAGCATCGGCCGCCATACCGCTTTCCCGGGAAACCTGATCGATCATTGCCAGCCACATGCGGCTCACGCCCATGATGTAATAGGGCCAGGTATTCTGCATGACCGGCGACCAGTTGGGGTCGCTGCTGTCCCCCACATTCGGATGGTCATTATGATCAACAGCATCGGTAATCACATCTTGAATCACCCCGTCGGCAAGCATTTGTCTCACCAGAGGATCATCCAAAACCGCCTGATTGATGCTGACCGCGACTCCCGCGGTTGTGAAAAAGAGGAAACTGAACTGGTGGCCGGTCTTATCCGCTGCGGCGCGGCGGTGAAAGCGCCATAAATCGATACGCGCTTCATGGGCGACAATCAGGGGGGATACGACCCGATGGGCGATCAGAAGATCTCTCTCCCAGTGAGTTACCTCATCCGGGCGATCCATCCTGAATCGAACGAACCACCATCCGGAGCTCTGCGGTGCAATGGCCTCCGCCATGGGCGTCGGACTGGCAGGGGGTTGCGGGATGGAAGCCGCACAACCCACGGTCAAGCATAAAAAAACGGCGCTCAGGAACAGCCAGGGAACCGAGATGGTCTTTAACATTTTTCCCTCATGTTTCATTGGAGGTTGTCCGATAACCGTCTGTAACGTATAAGCAAGTCGAATCATTTCCATTAGGTTCTATTCGCATATCGGTTCGGCGGTTAATCATCCACACCCTGACGAGGAGAAAGCGACCCATGAGTGATCGATACACCGTAATCTTCGAAGGCAGGATCATGCCCGGAAAAAGCGCCGGAATGGTCAAGGACCGATTGAAGGCTGCTCTCAAAACCGACGACCAGGGTATCGCGAAATTGTTCGCCGGCAGCCCCGTTGCCATCCGTAAGCACGCGGACCTGGAGACAGCCGAAAAGTACAAACAGGTATTCACCGCCGCCGGCGCATTCTGTGACATTCGCAATGACGGTGCACCCGAGACCCAGGTGCCGGCGCCACCTTCCGGCGATTCGGCAGCGGTTGCCGACCCTTCGAACGAATCGCGATCGTCCGCACCACCGCCCCAGCCGACGGTTTCTCAGGTCAAGGATCACTATATCACGACATCTGATGGAGGCAAAATGATAATCACGAATATCGAAACGGTTCCCGGGAAAACCGTGGCAGAGCATTTCGGGTTGGTTTCCGGCAGCACCATCCGGGCCAAGCACATCGGCCGCGACATCATGGCCAGTCTGAAAAATCTCGTTGGCGGGGAACTCAAAGGCTACACGCAGCTGCTCCAGGAATCCCGGCAGCAGGCCATGGACAGGATGATCGAAGAGGCCCGCCTGATGGGCGCCAATGCCATTGTCAACGTCCGTTTTTCCACATCTTCCGTAGCCCAGGGCGCAGCGGAACTTTACGCTTACGGAACCGCCGTCCGGGTGGATTAGGAGGCTATCGATGATTGACTTGATTATTTTTTTGTCATTGCTGGCCTTAGGGTACGGAGCGGGAAGTTGGGCCGAAAAGCGGCATTATCGCTCGATTGCCGAGCGGGAAAATGCAACGATCAACCTGCCGGCCGTCACCTTGAAATCCGTGGATATCCCCGAGCATAAAATCCGGTCGGCCCGGCTGGTCTATGGCAGCGCCGTGATTTCCGTGGATTATTTCAAGAGAATTCTGGCCAGCCTGCGCAACATTTTCGGGGGGAAAGTGAAATCCTACGAGAGCCTTCTTGACCGGGCGCGACGGGAGGCCTTGCTGCGCATGAAAGAGATGGCCGGGAATGCCACGGTCATTGTCAATGTGCGCATTGAGACGTCGGCCATCGGCAAACAGTCCCGACGAAAGAACATCGGCTGTCTGGAGGCCATGGCTTACGGGACGGCGCTTACCGTGGAGGAGTAGGTGAAATTTACGGCCCGGCAACCTGGAATCAACGTCAACGTCTCACCCACCCATCCACTCAAAGAGTTCGCCATACTGGCCGGCGGCCTGCTGGCCGTCGCAGTCGGCGTTTATCTGGCCCTCGGCCTGGCGGTCGACCTGATTGTACCCCGGCTCTCCATGGATCTGGAAAAAAAGCTGGCCGGCGCCTTTATCGGAAAAATCGTTGAAAATGAAGATGCCGTCGACACCACCCGATCCCTCCAGGCCCTGGTGGATCGCCTCCAGGATCGATGCGCCCCCCTGCCCTACACCATTACCGCTCATGTCACCGAGTCCGATGCCGTCAATGCGGCGGCCCTGCCCGGTGGGCACCTGGTGGTCTTTACCGGTCTGCTGGCGGAAATGACCTCGGAGAACGAGCTGGCTTTTGTCCTGGCCCACGAGTTGGGGCATTATGCCAACAGGGACCACCTTCGCGGGATGGGGCGGGCCCTGGTGCTGATGACCGCATCCACGTTGCTGCTGGGCGCGGACAACAGCATCAACAGCATGATCGGGCAAGGGATGGTACTCACCGAACTGAGCTTTTCACGCAAGCAGGAGAGCCAGGCCGACGAATTCGCCCTGGAAACGCTGTTTTGCCATTACGGTCACGTGGCAGATGCCACCTCCTTTTTCAGCAAAATCCCCAAAGACGGCGATCCGGGCCGCTTCGGCCACTATTTCGCCTCCCACCCGGAAAATCGCCGCCGCATCGGCCACCTAAAGGAACTGACCCAAAAGCGGGGATACCCCACCGGAAACCCGCTTCCCCTGCCGGCCGATCTGGCCGCCAAAATCAACCCGCCCTGACAATCCGATTTTTATTCGGTGATTTTCGGTGTCCGGTGGATTGAAAAAAAATAGTCGAGCAGCCGGTCCATCTCAAGGTTTAGTGCCCTAAAGCGATTGGGTTGGGATTGCATGTCGGTTGCGGTCTGAACATAAGGCGCCGTCACCAGCTCATGCCGACAATGCTGAATCAGTGCGTCAACCGATTCCGGTGTGGTCTCCAGGTGGTATTGGAGGCCGACGATGCGTTGCCCCATGGCAAATGCCTGGTTTTCACAGACCCGGCTGCGAGCCAGGTGCACCGCACCATGGGGCAGGTCGAAGGTTTCGCCATGCCAGTGGAAGACCTCTGACTGGTCCGCCAAGGCACCGCCAACCGTCGCATGTCTGGCAGCCCGCGTTTTCTCAACCCCAAACCATCCGATCTCCTGATGATCGGCGGGGTATACCCGAGCACCAAGGACATTGGCAATCAATTGTGCGCCCAGGCAGATGCCGAGCACCATTTTGCCCGCCTGGATGGCCTGGTTGATGAACCGCTTTTCGCCGATCAGCCAGGGATGGGCAACTTCATCGTTCACACTCATGGAACCGCCCATGATGACCAGCATGTCGAAGTTGCCGACGGATGGCAGGGCATCACCGGCGAACATCCGGGAAGCGGTCAGCGGGCAGCCGTTTTGCGCCGCCCAGCCGGCAATGCTTCCCAAGCCCTCAATCGCGACATGCTGCAGCCAGTGAATTTTCATATTTCACTCCTTGACGATGCACGTGATAGACAAAAGATGGGATTCACCTTGTGGGTCCTGGGCAAACATGATAACGGGTCCGGTCGATTCGTCAACCGATTTCACTGACAAAACACCCATCGATCCGCGAGGCGCCGATATGACGACAATTTTAATCATGTACATCCTGGTCGGAGCTGTAGCCGGCGTCCTGGCCGGCCTGCTGGGCATCGGCGGCGGACTTGTCATCGTGCCCATGCTGGTGTTCTGTTTTGTCCGCCAGGGCATCCCCGATGCCGTGATTATGCACCTGGCCTTGGGCACATCGTTGGCCAGCATCATGTTCACCGCCGTGGCCAGCTTTCGGGCCCACCACAAACGCGGCGCGGTTCATTGGGATGTGGTACGAAAAATTGTCATCGGCATCTTTACCGGCACGTTCCTTGGCAGCACTATCGCCGCCCAGCTCTCCACCCGCTTTCTCAAAGGCTTCTTTGTCGTTTTTCTTTACTATGTAGCCGTTCAGATGCTGACCAGCAAGAAACCCAAACCGTCCCGTCAGATTCCCGGACATGCGGCCATGTTCGGCGTCGGTAACGTGATCGGCATCGTATCCAGCCTGGTCGGCATAGGTGGCGGGACCCTTTCCGTGCCATTCATGATCTGGTGTAATATGTCCGTTCACCACGCCATCGGCACCTCTGCGGCAATCGGTTTCCCCATTGCCATTGCCGGCACCATCGGCTACCTCGTCAATGGCCTGAGGGTTCAAGATCTGCCCGATGCTTCAATCGGATATATCTATCTGCCAGCCCTTTTCGGAATCGTTGTCACCAGTGTGCTGACGGCCCCTCTGGGTGTTCGCCTGGCCCACAGCCTGCCCGTGGACCGGCTCAAACGCGTCTTTGCCGTCCTGCTGCTGGTAGTGGGCACCCGCATGCTTATCGGAATCCTGTGATGGCTTCGACCCTATACGTAAAACCAAAAATCAGGCCATCTATCTGCATGGCTCAGCCGCCAGGTTCCGAAATATTCTTGACAAAAAAATCGTTCCCGCATAATTATTACAACTTGGTATTTTAATTCCCTCCAGGCTATTCATCTGTGTATACAGATTGCGAAAATCACACTATCGAAAGGAGAAAGAACACATGTCCAATCTTATCCCCCCCCATGGCGGCAAGGGCCTCACTGTCTGTCTGCTCGAAGGCGCTGAAAAAGAAGCCGAACTGAAAAAAGCCGCCGGCCTCAAGCAGGTCGAGATTTCCCCGCGCGTCAAAGGCGACCTGATCATGATCGGCATCGGCGGTTTCAGCCCCCTGACCGGATTCATGACCAAAGCCGACTGGAAAGGCGTTTGCGACAACTTCCTGACCGCAGACGGCACCTTCTGGCCGGTGCCGGTATGCCTGGACGTGACCAAGCAAGACGCCGATGCCATCGCCGTCGGCAGCGAAGTGGCCCTGTATGACCCCGAGGGCAAAGAGATCATGGCCACCATGAAGGTCACCGAGAAGTACGAGCTGACCGATGCCGACAAGAAATGGGAATGCGAGAAGGTCTTCATGGGCGAAGGCACCCCGACCCCCGCAGATTTCTGGAAGATCGCCAAAAAAGATCACCCCGGCGTCCAGATGGTCATGGACCAGAAGGCCTTCAACCTGGCCGGCCCGGTCAAGGTGCTCAGCGAAGGCGATTACCCCACCCGTTACAAAGGCGTTTACCACCGCCCGGCCGAATCCCGCAAGATCTTCGACGATCGCGGCTGGAGCGACGTGGCTGCCCTGCAGCTCAGAAATCCCATGCACCGCTCCCACGAATACCTGTGCAAGATCGCCGTGGAAGTGTGCGACGGCGTTTACATCCACTCGCTGGTGGGCAATCTGAAACCCGGCGACATACCCGCATCCGTGCGCGTCAAATGCATCGACGCCCTGGTGAAGGGCTACTTTGTGGAAAAGAACGTGGTCCAGGGCGGCTACCCGCTGGATATGCGCTATGCCGGCCCCCGTGAAGGTCTCCTGCACGCCGCTTTCCGCCAGAACTATGGCTGTTCCAAAATGATCATCGGCCGCGACCATGCCGGTGTGGGCGACTTTTACGGCATGTTCGAAGCCCAGACCATCTTCGACAAGATCCCGACCCCGGCCGGCGGTAAGGGCCTGCTCTGCCAGCCCCTGAAAATCGACTGGACCTTCTACTGCTTCAAGTGTGACGGCATGGCCTCCCTGAGAACCTGCCCCCACGGCAAGGAAGACCGCGTGCTGCTCTCCGGCACCATGCTGCGCAAGATGCTCTCCGAAGGCGGCGATCTGCCCGATCACTTCGGCCGCGACGAAGTTGTCGCTATCCTGCGCACGTATTACGAAGGCGTGACCGATAAGGTGGAGATCAAGACCCACAAGGCAGCCACCGGCAACTAATCTGCCGATCTCTGCTGAGAGATGTACTTAAAAAAAGCGGGGCGCACCTGAGGGTACGCCCCGCTTTTTTTTCTTCAATAGGAAAGCCCGGAAATTGAACCTGAACGCCTGAAGCGTATCGATGGGGGGTGACCCGCCATTGCGCTCGGCAAGTAAACCGGAAACTTGACATGATCAAACGACCCACCAGGCAAAGTGGCTCCGTTTTTTTGCACCATCAATAAATAAGTGATCGAACGCCCCAAACAACGATGCCCCACAATAGGATGGAACAGGGCAGCATGATAATCAAACCCTTAAAAAAACCATTGACTTGATCGTATTCAAGAAATCGATCCTCCCGTCGGCATTCATTGCTTTGGGTTGGATCCATCCCCACGTCAGGGTCGACAAGTTGTATTTTATGATTGGGCTGGGTGTTTTCGATCGGAACACGTTCGCAGTTCTGGTGAGACTTGTTTAGAACCATCATGATGCCGTCCGCGGTAGGATCTGTAACTATAGATTGGATTTGTCTGAACAGGTAAGCATTTGGTGTGCCAAAAAAAATACATAACTATTTCTGAAAGTTACGTAATTGTCGGAAC
The DNA here is from genome assembly GCA_963697225.1 of uncultured delta proteobacterium. GTDB lineage: Bacteria > Desulfobacterota > Desulfobacteria > Desulfobacterales > Desulfosarcinaceae > Desulfosarcina. The sequence goes on along the minus strand of CAVONM010000022.1, from coordinate 29,442 downwards.
GTTTTTGGAACAAGCTGAGGGAAAAATCAGGAAGGCCCTGCCCATTTTTGCGCACTTTGGATAATTCCGTGGGCACGTCCTTGTCGCTAAGGCAGCTCATCAGCAAGCACTTTATTTGCGATCCGCTACAAGCGGGGGTTATGTCATATTGCCAATCAGATTCTCAATATGCTGCAGGTGGTCCTTCAAATGTCTCAGGTAATCTGTCATCAATTCACCAAGTGTAATCGTCGTTTCTTCATCGATTACCCATATGTGGTCGATGCATTGTACATCGACGGTCCGGATGACTCGTGCCAGATGAAGATTGAAATGTCGCCACAGCGCTAACAAATCATCCCAATCAGCGGCCTGGTAGCGTTAAATCACCACCCATGAAGTGTTGTTTTTTGAATAATCCGGAAAAACCAGACCGTCAGCCACTTGTAAACGGACAAGGCGTTGGTGGTTATTGGATGCGGAATCTACCAGGTGCCCGACAATCTCTTTCACAGACCATTCGCCGGGCCCCGACCGGGCCATGACAGTCTCATTCGGAACGCTTCTAAGCATTTGCCAGGACTCATTTACCGCGTCCTCAATATCTGAAGCCAGCCTATCCCAATTTTTGATGTCGTTATTATCCATGGCTTTTCCTCGATGGACATCGCGATTATCGCTCAGGATTCGCTCAGGGCCGGGCCAGGCCCCAGAATAATCAGGATGCGAACCTGTCTTCCCTCAGCAATGTCGATTTACCGCAGCGGCCGATTTTCGATAGACAGAATAAAGTTCCACTCGGTCTCGGAAACCGGCATGATCGAGAGTCGATTCCCCTTTCGCACCAGCGGCATGTTCTCAATTGCTGAATGCGCCTTCAGTTCGGCCAGGGAGATGACTCGCTTCGTGTGGCGCATGTATGCGACATCGACCATAAACCAGCGCGGGTTGTCCGGATTGCTTTTCTCGTCGAAATGTTTGCTCTTGGGGTCCAAGGCCGTATGGTCCGGGTAGCCTTCGCGCATGACTTCCATCAGCCCGACGATCCCCGGCACATTGCAGTTGGAGTGATAAAAAAAAGCGCGGTCACCTACCATCATCTGGTCGCGCATCATGTTGCGTGCCTGGTAATTGCGCACGCCGTCCCAGTGTTCCGTCTGGCCCGGCATTGTTTTCAGATCATCGATGCTGAACGCCGACGGTTCGGATTTCATCAGCCAATAGTTCACTTTCGCTCCTTTGGGAGGCCTGAAACAGAAAAAATACAGAGACACATGCGGCGTCACATCTTAACTATTCAATATTGACAGGAATCTGGGGATGTCGAAAGCATAAAATTTACGATGCGATTCAGGAATAGCATCGCTCCCATAGAGCCCTCGCCAGTAGGTGCATGGCTGCTGTAAGAACCGATGGGTTGGGTTTCACGGGTATGCATATCGAACAATGCAAATCCGGTTTCAGTTAGGCCGCATAACCGATGAGGGTCGTGTGGCGAGACGGCCTGAGGGAAAAAACGATCGCCATCAAGTTTGACGGTCTCGACTTCCCTGTTTTTACTATTCACCAGGGTGAGGGTGCTGCCGTTGGAAGCGCTCCCCGGAAGAATGAGATTGTCAGAATTCTTCATGCCGATGACATGACGGCTCAAATGGTGGGGGGGTATAGACAGGTGTGCTATTTCGTAAGACTGTTTTTTGTCGACATTGTACATGGTGATGGTGTGTTTTACATCCGTCATATCGCCACCAAACGAGATCCGCCGACGGCCTTCATGAGCCACGATGAGTATATCCTCCCCATTGTGGATCAGGCTCGAAGATACCGTTATTCCGCCGTATACAGGATCCTGGCTGTGGGTCGCCGAGTCAATAATGACAACTTTTTCCTTTCCCGATTTCAGATTGTCGTGAACGAGTATCCTCCGGTTGTCGGGAAACCATTTTACGGCTACAAGAAAGTAGGCGCCTTCGGAAAGCTGTGCAGTGCTCCGATAGCATTCGTCATAATGATTGGTTGCAAGATCGTATACCAGTAGGCGAACCGGGTGGCCATCGTGAGTAAACCGTGGCCCCGACACGACAAGGGCAATTTGCCTGCTGTCCGGCGACCACTCGAGCCCCGCAATTTCCCAACCCCTAATATGCTTTTCTAAAAAAAACGGTGGATAGTGCGGATCCAGAAGCGTATCCAGTGTATGAAATGAGGACAAACTTACAAAAAAGCGTGACTACTGTCTTCATATCTACTCCGGGTGTTGCCGGTTTATTCACGGAAGCGGGCGGTGGCGCGCGGCTTGATGTCGAATGAGACAAAAAGCTTCGTTTCACGTTCGATTAAGATGCAATGCTTCGGCCAAGAAATTGTTTCAATCGCTGGACTGGTAGTGGCGGCTCGAAGCGTCAAACGCATCGATGCCGTCTTGAGACAGGGTCCGGACAGGCCGTGAGGCAATCCCATTGGATCTTTAATGTTCGGATCGACAGGTCCGGAACCTGAACTGATGCCATTGGCCTGTTGATTTCCGTAAAAAAAAAGGGGGATCCGCCCTTCGATTGCTGTTTCCATTAAGAACCGAGGTGTGGTGTTATCTTTTGCGGCTTCGGTTCGTCATGCATTCAGAAATGCAACCCTTCCGCCGCGGTATACCGCCGGCCAACGGAAATGGGAAGTTTATTATGGGACACAAGGGAGGCACAAAGATCCTCCATTAATTCATAACTATGTCATCAGCTTTATCCCATATTTCCTTTGAATTTATATATTAATGGACGTCCCCTGAACCTGAACCAAAAAAGACCGACCATACAAAAATCTTGTATGGTCGGTCTTTTTCGCTCATAAATGGTAGGCGCGATTGGATTTGAACCAACGACCTCTTCCGTGTCAGGGAAGCGCTCTCCCCCTGAGCTACGCGCCTACATGAAAAAAAGCTGATACCACCTGCTCATAGGGCTGTCAAGGAATTTAGGACTTCAGGATCATTGATTCACCAGACGGATGCGGATGGCCTCGGGCGTCACCTCAAAGATGTCAATACCGAAACCGCTGAACGTCTTCAGCAGCAGCGCGTCCGCCAGGGACCGCGCACTGCCCTGGTAGGTGGCGGCCATATCGGCCCGGTCGGCCGACATCTCTTTCATTTTCAGCTCATTGACCCCGGAAAGCGAAGCGATGGTCGTGCGCAAACGCACAAAATTGGCAATATGGCCGCCGGTGCCCTCCACGACCACCTCGATGACGGCACTGCGATCACGCGCCTGCTGCCAAACGTCCATGATCTGCCGGGCCAAGTCATCACCGGCCAATGCCCCCGCACCGGACAGTGCTTCGCGCCCCCCCACGATCTGATCCTGACCGGAAACCACCGATTTCTGGTGTGTCTGACCGATCGGCTGCCCGGTCTGGACATCAAACGCCCGTGCCTCGAGGACGGCCTCATAGGCGTTGATGGCCCCCCCGGTGGTATTGGGTGCAGCCGCGGCAGTGCCATAGCCGGCGACCAGTACTTCCGCCCCCAACCGTGCTGCCAGTGCCAGCATATCCGCCTCCGGCGGATTCACGGGAAGCGACAGGGGCGAACTCAAATCAGGCGGGTCGACGATCACGAATCCGGTTGCCCGAAGTGTCCCTGCCAGGGCCCCTTCGCTGATGGTCCGGCTGAGCAGCCGGCGATCCCCCCACCAGTAGGTAAACTCGGCATCGGTCACATTTCTTTCAGCCACCATGAATAGAATCCTCGGATAAACTGCCCCGGCCAGCGCAATGCCCAGACGGGACAGATCCCGGCTGACCCGGTCTACGGCAATGTCCACCTGAACCAGCGTTCTAACCGTGGTCCCGGATACGGACTCGGTGAGCACCCGGTAATGCTGGATATAGTTATCCCGTTCAGCCAGGATATTGTCGTTGATCTGCTGGAATCGCCGGACAACAGTCTCACCGGTGAGCATCTCCAGGACCACCTGGCCCACGGCGGCGACCAGGGCATCATTGACCGCATTCTGCCTGCCATCGGCCAGGTTTTTTTCGTGGATAATGGCCGTTCCCAATACTTTCAACTGCTTGACGATGCCCTTGTCGGCTCCGTAGCTGCTGGTAGAGGCCAGCGCCAGGACAACCAATAGACAGATTCGCTTGATCCATTTTTTTAGGGTGTTACAATCAGACATGGTTTCCTCCCGATGCACCCGTTCACGGGTTCAAAGGTTCGCCGAAGTTTCAGCCAAAATGGCCATTAACGGTAGACGATGATCCAGTGGCAGTTACATCCCGGAAATCCTTGCGCTGCGATTGGCTGTGTCACCAGTTACTTGTCAGCCTACGAGCTATATCTTCGAAGGAAAGCCAACCCAGAACGGCGAACGCTGAACCTGGAACGGCTTCCTTCCTATGTTTTTCGAACCCGCGCATAGTCGGCAACATCCATCAGAATTTCCCGCGTCGGACTATCCTCAAAGGGCAGAAGCGCCGTCTTGGCCTTTTGGATGTGGGCCGCTGCCTGTGCTTCGGTATAAGTGATGCCGCCATTTCGTTTCAACACCTCCACCAGGTCTGCAAACTCGGCACCGGTAAAATTCCGGTTCTCGAAAATAGCCACCATCGATTGACGATCCGTCTCAGGGGCCCGGGACAAGGCATGGATCAGCGGCAGGGTCAGCTTCCCCTCCCTCAAATCGGCCCCGGCGTGTTTGCCCAGAGAGGAGATGTCCTGGGTGTAGTCGAGCAAGTCATCGGCCATTTGAAACGCCAGCCCCAGATGATACCCGTAATCGGTCAACGCCTGCACGGTGGCCGGTTTCGCACCGGCAACCAAGGCACCGGTCCGGCAGGCGCCTTCGAAGAGCACGGCCGTCTTGCAGCGAATTACGTCTAAATAATCGTCCTCACTGAGCGTAATGTCCCCTTTTTTCTCCAGCTGACGGATTTCACCCTGGGACATGTTTTCGGTGATCCGGGCAATGGTCTGAATCACCTCGCAAAGGCCGGTATCCGCGGCGATGGAGAGCCCACGGGCCAAAAGGAAGTCACCGGTGAGCACCGCCGTGGAATTGTCCCATAACTGGTTGGCCACCTGACGGCCTCGCCGCATGTCCGCGCCGTCTATCAGATCATCATGCAGCAGGGTGGCGGCGTGCAGATATTCAAAGATAGTGGAGAAACGTGTCGTGTGATTGCCTGAATATCCGCAGAGCCGAGCGCCCAGAACCATCAATAGAGGCCGTAAGCGCTTTCCACCGGCAAACAGGATATGCCCGGCCACTTGAGATACCAGATCGAAATAGGGATTCAGGTTCTCGGCCAGTGCCTGTTCGATGGCCTTCAGATCGTCACCCACGGCGGCCAGGATCTTCTGTTTCAGGTCGGTCATAGTGCCCTTCCGATCAGATCGTAGGCCAACGTTTCCGTTATCGTAACCGATACGATCTCTCCAATCGTTGCCGTGGGGCCGCCCGGCTGCGTCTTCACAAAAGTGATGCCGTCTACTTCGGGTGCTTGAAGGAGGGTTCGACCCTCGTAGAGATGGGGCTCGGATGAAGCCTCGATCAGGACCGGCAAGGTCTTTCCAATCATAGATACCAGGTTGTTTTCCGAGATCGCCATTTGCCGCTGCATGAGGGTGTCGCAGCGGAACTGGGCCACTTTTTTGGATCGTTGCCCGGGCAGCCGATGAGAGGGCAAATCCTCGGCATCTGAATAGGTGAACACACCCAGATGGTCGAAACGGACCTGTTCGACGAATTCCATCAGTTCTTGAAAATCAGTGTCAGTCTCTCCGGGAAAGCCAACGATCAGGGTGGTTCTGATGGCAGCCCCGGGAACCCTTGATCGGATGCGCTGAAACAGATCCAGCAACTGCCGCTTATCATAATTACGGCCCATTTTCTTCAATACACGGCTGGCCGCATGCTGAACGGGCAGGTCAAAATAGGGGCACAGATGGGGGTGGGCGGCAACCGCCTCGATCACGCCGTCGGTGATGCTTTCCGGATGACCGTATAGAAATCGGACCCAGGTCTCCCCGACCACCTCGGCAAGGCGGACCAGCAGGGTTTCAAAGCTTACCGGATCGAGCAGGTCGTGGCCGTAATGGGTGGTATCCTGGGCCACCAGATTCAACTCTTTGACGCCGCTGTCTATCAGTCCCCGGGCCTCGGCTATAATATGATCCAGGGGCCGGCTTTTCTGGCGGCCCCGCAGCCGGGGGATGATGCAGTAAGTGCAGTGGCGGCTGCACCCTTCGGCAATTTTCAAGTAGGCGGAGTGGGACTGGTTCCGTTCACGGGCCACAGTTTGATCCATGGTTATACGGTCCGGGTCAGGCAACAGGCAGGTCCCGCGGCCCAATCCGCCGATCACGGCATCCACGATGCGGGAATACGCGCCGGTGCCCAAAAACTGGTCCACCTCGGGCAGGGCATCGGCAATGGCTTCACGAAACCGTTCCGGCAGACATCCGGCCACCACCAAGCGATTGCAGTGCCCCGTTTTTTTAAACCGGGCCAGTTCGAGAATGGTGTCAATGGATTCATTGATGGCCGATTCCACGAAGCTGCAAGTGTTGACAACGATAACGACGGCCTCGGCCGGATCCGTGGTCAGCGACCAGCCGGCCTGGCGCAGCTCTCCGGCCATGTTTTCACTGTCCACCTGATTGCGGGCACAGCCCAGGCTTTCAATGTAAAGATGGTTCATTTACCCTTTCAGTTTTTCTATTTCAGCGGTGAGGGCCGGGATGACCTCGAAAAGATCGCCCACGATACCGAAGTCACATTTGGAGAAAATGGGCGCTTCGGGATCCTTGTTGATGGCCACGACCACACGGGATGAGGCCATGCCGGCCAGATGCTGAATGGCCCCGGAAACCCCGCAGGCGATGTACAGGTTGGGCGCCACCACTTTGCCGGTCTGCCCCACCTGATCGGAGACCGGCCGCCAGCCCTCGTCCACGGCACTGCGGGATGCGCCCACGGCCCCGCCCAGGGCCTTGGCCAGGGCTTCCACGACGGTAAAATCGTTCCCGCCCATGCCCCGTCCGCCGGTGACGACCACATCCGCTTCGGTCAGTTCGATCTTGCCGGTTTCCATGTGCTTTTCAACCAGGCTCAAGGTGGTTCCGTCCAGATTGACGGCCACTTTTTCCACTTCGCCGGTACCCTGTGCAGCCACGGCTTCCATGGCCCGGGGACGGATGGCCACAATGGCCGGGGAACCGTTCAGGCTCACGTCTGCCAAGACTTTACCACCGTACATGGGACGGATGGCCACAATCCGGTCCCCGTCAGCACGAAGGTCCACGCAATCCATGGCCAGGGGTGCATTCAAACGGGCGGAAAGCCGGGCGGCGATGTCTTTCCCCAGCGACGTGGCACCGATCAATACCACGGCCGGATCGGTCGTTGCCACCAGTTGGGCCACGGCCTGGATGCAGGCATCAGCCAGGCCGTCCTTCAAGCCTTCATGGTCGGCAACCAGTATCCGGTCCGCCCCATATTCGGCGGTCTGCGATGCCATGGCGTCGACACCGGCGCCCAGGACAGCCGCGGTCAGCGGCCCGCCGGTCGTTTCGGCTAGCTTTTTCCCGCTAGAAATAACTTCGAACGAAATATGTTTAAATGCGCCGTCAACCTGTTCGGTGATGGCCAGTATTCCCTGTGACATGATTTTTCCCCCTAACTCGGATTAACCGGAAAAAACAAATTGCACGCACCAAATCTCAAATAAGGTTTGGAATTTGAATTTTAGTTATTGTGATTTATTTGTCATTTGGATTTTGGCGATTGTTATTTCTTGGCGATTTATAATTTATCTTCCGACATAAAAACACGCAGATGGTGGCCGGCGTGGTCCGCTCAGATCACCTTGGCCTCTTCGCGAAGCGCCTTGATCAGGGCCGCCACCTTGTCCCCTACACTGTCGCCTTCCATGATCCGGCCACCCTTTCGTTGCGGGGGCAGCCGCATGGCAAGAGTCTTTACCATGGGCTCTCCAGGATCGGTGCCGGTTTGCGACAGGGGGCGCGTATCAATGGGTTTCTTCTTGGCTTTCATGATGCCCGGCAGGCTGGCATAGCGGGGTTCGTTGAGGCCGCGCTGGGTGGTGATCAGCGCCGGCAGGGTCGTTTCCAGCACCAGGGTGCCACCATCGATGGTTCGCGTGCAGCGGATCTTGCCGTCGGCCACGTCCTGTTTGATGACCATGGATACATGGGGAATACCCATGAGTTCGGCAACGGCCGGACCAACCTGGAAATTATCGTCATCCACTGCCCGGTGGCCGCCAACGATCAAGTCGAAGGCACCCTTTTTCAGCTCTCCGGCCAGCACCTTGGCGACGGCAAGCCCGTCCAACGGCTTTCCCTCCGGATCGATGCGGACAGCGGTATCGGCGCCCATGGCCAGAGCGGTGCGAAGCGCCTCCGCCGCTTTTTCCGGTCCCAGTGAAAAGACGGTGACCGTCCCGCCGGCATCGGCGCGAATCTGAAGTGCCTCCTCCACGGCCATTTCGTCGTAGGGGTTCATCACCCAGTTGATGCCTTCAGTCTTGATGGCGGTTCCGTCGTCGCTGATCTCAATCATCGACTCGGTGGCCGGAACCTGCTTGAGCAGCACGGCAATTTCCACGTTTCACCTTCCTTTGCAGGCCAATCCCATCGTTTTGTGGGTCAATGGCCCTGTATGTTTTACTTAAATTAGTGTTTAATGAGAATATAACCTATCAATATCATGAGAATTGTTATGACTTCAAAGTCAATTATAGAACTAGGGCCGGGTTGTCAACGGGAAATCATCTGCCGGATCACTTTTTGAAGGCAGGGGCTGTCGCCCGATCCCAAAGCCATCGGAGGGATGATCGGTGAGTGACCCATCTGCCTCTCGGACAACAATGAGGCACTCCACAGACGCCAGGCGGTTGACCAGGGCCAATCCCTTTTCCGGTCCCATCACCATCAGTGCGGTGGCCAGCCCGTCGGCCACCGTGCAGTTGGCCGCCACCACCGTGGCGCTCACCACCCCGTTGGTCACCGGCCGGCCCGTGCGCGGATCGAGAATGTGGGCGTAGGATTGATTGTCGACCTGGAAGAAAATCCGATAGTCGCCGCTGGTGGCCATGGCCCGGTCCGTGAGGAGCACCGCCTCGTAGACATCATTGAATGCGGCCTCCTTGTCAGGTCGGTTGATGCCCACCCGCCAGGCCTTCCCGTCCTTGCGCCGGCCACGGGCGTATACTTCACCGCCGATCTCCACCAAAAAATGTAAAAAGCCATTGTCGCCCAACAGCCGGGCGATTGCATCCACACCGAATCCTTTGGCGATGGACGCCAGATCCAAGGTGACAAAGGGGTCCTTTTTGCTGATGATCCCCGATGGGTCCAGACCAATGCGGTCGAATCCCACATGGTTCAGCGCCTGCCGGATTTCGCGCTCATCCGGGACTTGGCTGACCGCCCCTTTTCGTCCGAAACCCCACAGGTTGACCAAGGGGTCCAGGGTGCCGTCCCAGGCGCCATCAGTAAGCCTGTGCAGCTCGGCCGCCACCTGCAGCACGTCGAGCAGATCGGCGGACGGGGAAAAGGATCCGTTGGCAGTGGTGATGGCATTGAACCGGCTGATCTCGCTGGTCGGGTCGTAGGTGGACATACTCTTGTTGATCGCGGCCAGGCGATCGTCGATCTGCCGCTGAAGATCGGTGCCGGACGTCAACCATCCGGTCACCACCTTGATGTGATAGGTCGTGCCCATGGTCTCGCCGGACAGCTGCAGCTCCCTTGTCGGCTGGCAGGCGATGCACACCAGGGCCGTCAAAATTACCGAGGCGAGTCGGATCTTTCGGATGTGCTCGGGTCGAAGAAGAATCAGCATATGCGCGGGAGCTGCTCGCCGGTGAGCATATCCACGATGCGCTCGCCGCCGATGCGGGTTCTCATGAAAACGCGGCCGGGATGATCGTGGGTCACCTCGCCGATGATACAGGCATCCTTGCCGTAGGGAGATTGTTGAATCACCGATATCACTTTACCAGCCTGATCCGCCGGCACAACGGCCAACAGTTTGCCCTCGTTGGCCACGTAGAGTGGATCGAAACCCAGCATCTCGCAGATGCCTGAAACGGCTGGCCTGACGGGCAGCTGGTCCTCATCGATGCGAATGCCTGCTTTTGATTTTTCGGCAATTTCATTCAAGGCCGTGCCCACGCCGCCCCGGGTGGGATCCCGCAGGACGTGAATGTCGCAACCGGTGCCAAGGATGTCGGCCACCATGTGATTCAACGGGGCCGAATCGCTCTTGACGTCCGATTCGAAAGATAGCCCCTGGCGCTGGGTGAGAATGGTCATGCCATGGTCGGCCATGGTGCCACTGAGGATGACCCTATCTCCGGGTCGGGCATTGGCGCCGGAGACATTCACGTTCTCGTCGATCGTGCCGATGCCGGCCGTGTTGATGAAAATCTTGTCGGCCGCCCCTTTGGGAACCACCTTGGTGTCGCCGGTGACCACGGTGACGCCGGCCAGCCGGGCGGCACGTCCCATCTGGGCGACCACCCGTTCCAGGTCAGCCATGGGAAAGCCCTCTTCGATGATCATCCCCACGCTCAGGTACAAGGGGGTGGCGCCGCACATGGCCACGTCGTTGACCGTGCCGTTGATGGCCAGGTCGCCGATGCTGCCGCCTGGAAAAAAGATGGGGTCCACCACATAGGTGTCCGTGGAAAAGGCGATGCGCCCGCCGGCCAGACGGAGCGTGGCGCCGTCATCGAGCATGGCCAGGGCCGGGTTGTCGAATGCGGGCAACAACAGGTTGGCCGTCAGGCGGTGGGACATCTTTCCCCCGCTGCCATGGTCCAGAAGGATTTTGTCCGGCTTCATGAGATATGATGGTTTCCTGTTTGAATATGAATCGTTATGAGACGATCTGTCGAAAAAAATGACGTCGTTTCATCGGTCGCCGTGATAGCGATAGTAGGCCGCGCAGGTGCCCTCGCTGGAGACCATGCAGGGTCCCACCGGCGCCATGGGGTTGCACACCGTTTTGTACAAGGGACACTGGGGTGGAATCTTAACGCCGGTAAGGACTTCACCGCAGGCACATCCCTTGGGTTCCGCGACGGGTTGAAGCCGAATGTCGAAAACCTTGACGGCATCGAAAGCGGCATAGGTTTCGCGGATAGCCAAACCACTGGCCGGGATGGTGCCGATGCCCCGCCAGTCGGCATCGGCCATCTCGAACACCTCGTTCATGACTGCCATCGCCTTGGGGTTGCCGGCGGCTGAGACGGCCCGGGGATAGGCGTTCTCCAACGCCGGCTGGCCGGATTCCACCTGGTCCACCAGCATGCCAATGCTCTGGAGCAGGTCCGCCGGTTCGAAGCCGGCCACCACGCACGGCACCCGATGGGTCTCGAAAAAGGGCCGGTAGGCGTCCATGCCGATGATCACGGACACGTGGCCGGGAAGCAGGAACCCGTCGATGTTGATTTCACCGTCGGCCAGGGCCTCCAGGGCCGGGGGCACGGTCTTGTGGGCCGACACCACGGAAAAGTTGTCCAGCTTTTGCTGGTGGGCGGCCAGAATGGCGGCAGCCACGGTGGGCGCGGTGGTTTCAAACCCCACCCCTAAAAAGACCACCCGCTTCTCCGGGTTTTCCCTGGCCAGATTAACGGCATCGAAAGTGGAATAGACGATGCGCACATCGGCGCCGTCGGCCATCTCGCGCTGCAGCGAGGAGCCGCTGCCCGGCACCCGGATCAGGTCGCCGAAGGTGGCCACGATGGTCTCCGGTTCCCGGGCCAGGGCGATGAATGCGTCGATCTCTTTCTGGGCGGTGACGCACACCGGGCATCCCGGTCCCGAAAGCATGGCGATGGTCTCTGGCAGCAGGGAGCGGATGCCGCTTCTGAAAATGGAGACGGTATGCGTGCCGCACACCTCCATGAAACGAACCGGCCTTCGGCTGGCGCGGGTAATGCGTTCGGCCAGGTGGCGTGCGATTTGTGGATCGTGAAAGGCGTCGCTCTGTTTCAGGGTCATAATGGATCATCCCTCATGGATGGCTTACTTTTGCTGCCGCCACCACGGCTTGTCCCAGGGAAAGGCCGCCGTCATTGGTCGGCACCAGTCGATGGGTGAGCAGATCGAACCCGCTTTTTTCCAAAGCAGTGGTTAATCCGACCAGCATTCGGTTGTTTTGAAACACGCCGCCGCTCATGGCCACCCGGTTGATGCCCGTTGTGGTGCGCAGGTGGCGGCACAATTGCTCAAAAAGCAGGATCAAGGTGTTGTGAAACCGGGCGCTGATCACACTGGGAGAAACGCCCTTTCCTTCATCCCGCACCACTGCCTGAATGATGGGTGTGGTGGCTATCCGACAGGGTCCATCGCCCTCCCAGGAAAAATCGTAGCTGTCGGATTCGGCGTCGTCGAGGATCATCTCCAGTTCCATGGCGGCCTGGCCCTCGAAGGCCACCTGGCCGCGCAGGCCGATGATCGCCGCCACGGCATCGAATAACCGGCCCAGACTGGACGTCAGCGGGCTGTTGATCTGTTTGTCCATCATGGATAGCAGGATGTCCACCCGTTGTGGATCCACCGATCGTAAAAAGGGCAGTTGGAGAGCGTCCAGATCCTCACCGAAAGCAGCGCTCAGATGGCTCACCGCCATTCGCCAGGGTTCCCTGATGGCGGCAGCACTGCCGGGCATGGGCACCGGCGCCAGATGGGCCGCCCGGGTAAAGGTGTGATAGTCCGCCACCAGCACTTCACCCCCCCAGACCGTGCCGTCCGTCCCCAGCCCCGTGCCGTCGAAGGATAGGCCGATCACCGGCCCGTCGGCCTTGTTTTCGGCCATGCAGGCGGCGATGTGGGCGTGGTGGTGCTGCACCTCGATGCAGGGGAGACCGTCCAGTTCCCTGGCATAGCGGGTGCTCATGTAATCCGGGTGCAGGTCGCAGGCCACGATCTGCGGATCGATGTCCAGGATGCGTCTGAGATGGGCCACCGTATGGCGGAAAAAATCGTCGGTGGCCCTGTTTTCCAGGTCGCCGATGTGCTGGCTCACAAAGGCCTGCTTGCCCCGTGTGAGACAGACGGTGTTCTTCAGTTCGGCCCCGCAGGCCAGCACCGGCGGCATGTCGTCCTTTAAAAAAACGGGCACGGGTACATAACCACGGGAACGCCGGATGGGACGCATGTGGCCGGCAATGTACCGGACGATGGAGTCGTCGCTGCGCAGGAGGATATCCCGGTCATGGACCAGAAAATCATCGGTGATCGCTCCCAATCGACGAAACGCCTCGGCATTGTCGATGGCAATGGGCTCCTCGCTTAGGTTGGCACTGGTCATCACAAGCGCGGCAAAACCGGCGTCCAGAAGCAGGTGGTGCACGGGTGCGTAGGGCAGCATGACACCGAAATAGCGGTTGCGGGGTGAAACCGATTCGGCAATGGATGTGTTTTCGCACTTTTCCAGCAGAACGATGGGACGCTGGATGGAGACCAGCAGCCGTTCTTCCGCAGCCTGCACACGAGCAATCTCCCGGATGCGATCCAGGCTGCTGCACATGAGGGCCAGGGGCTTTTCCTCTCGGTGCTTGCGCCGGCGAAGACGCGCCACGGCATCTGCATGAGTGGCATCCACGGCCAGGTGAAAACCGCCCAGTCCCTTGACAGCCACAATACGCCCCTGCCTGAGCCGGTTGGCCGTTTCGGCGATCGGATCGTCGGTGTCAACGGCTTTGCCGCCGGCATCACACAGGGTCACCCGGGGGCCGCAGGCCGCGCAGGCGTTGGGCTGGGCATGAAAGCGCCGGTTGTCCGGATTGTCATATTCGGCCTGACACAAGGGGCACATGCGAAAGTGACGCATGCTGGTTTTGGGCCGGTCATAGGGAATATCATCGATGATCGTATAGCGGGGGCCACAGTTGGTACAGTTGATAAATGGGTAGCCGAAACGACGATCCGCCGGATCGCGCATCTCGGCCAGACAATCGTCGCAGACCATCACATCCGGTGAAATCAGTGTAGCCCGGGTGTTACTGCCCCTGCTTTTGACGATGGAAAACGCCGCAAACCCCTTCACGGGTTCAGGTGCTTTCGAGACCTCGACGATGTGCGCCAGAGGCGGCTTTTTAATGGTCAGATCGTCGATGAATTGCCGGATGTCCACCTCCGAGCCCTCCAGAACCAGTGACACACCGGTGGCGGTATTGGCCACTTCCCCCTTCAGGCCGTGGTGGTTGGCCAACTGGTAGATGAATGGCCGAAAGCCCACCCCTTGAACAATGCCGTTGATCTCCAGGCGATATGCGGTGCGTGCATCTGTCATGGCCCGTGTTGGAGGCTATCCTTTGCCGGCTTCCAGATTGTCCACAAAGGCGGCGGCCTCCTTGAGGAGCCGGATGGTTTCCATGGCCGATTCTTCGTCCAGCTTTTTGATGGCAAAACCGGCATGCACGATGACATAGTCACCCACTGCCGAATCATCCAAGAGCATGAGGCTGGCCGATCGCTTGACGCCGTCCACGTCGATGGTAGCCATTTCGTTTTCGATATGGGTAATTTTAGATGGGATTGCAAGACACATGGTCGTCTGCTCCTTTGTCGTAACAGGTGACACCCAGTCGCTCGAGTTCGCCCAGCACCATCCGGATGACATCTTCCATCCGATTTTTGGTTGTTGCGGTCAGCTGAGTGCTCAGGGTGTTGATATCTTCAGGCTCCACGCCGAGGATGACTGCTTTGGGCACCTTTTCCATGGCCTGGCAAAGGGTCAGGGCTTCGAGAAAATCAATCTGGTGCAGTGAGTTTTTGGCCCGGATCCGTTCTGGTATGGCATCTCCTTCGAGGCGATAGAGGTCACCGGGCACACCTTTGTTGCGAATCACGTCCACCACGATCAGTTGGTCTGCTTCGGACATGACACCCAGCAGGCTAACCCCGAGAACACCGCCGTCGACAATGGAAACGTTTTCGGGGAAGGAATACCGTCGCTCAAGCTCTTCCACGACCCTGACACCGAAGCCCTCGTCGGAGAATAAAAGATTGCCTACACCCAGGATCATTACATGGTCATTCGCCATGGCTTCTGTTTTTTCCATATTTTTAGATGTTTAGCCTTCAATTACCACAGACGGCAACCGTCTGAAACGAATGACCGGTCATCGGGAATGCGGCAAGGGGATTTGGTAGCATGGATTGATAAACGGTTCAAGGCATGATCAGCCGATAAAAAAGGGGCATCAGGCGACGCCGGTCTCTCCGCTCCGGATCAGCGCCGGCGATTTTTAGGCAGGACCAGATTCTCCTCGTCGAGGGTCACCACGCCGATCCGCCCCGGGGCCACGGTCACCGGTTCCTGCCAGGCGACCTTGTACCCGTCAATTAAAGCTGGAAATTTCACCAGCACCATGTGGCTTCCAAGGGGCACGTCAAAAAAGGCAAAATTGCCGGTTGCCGAGGTCACGGTCTGGTCGATGAGATAGCCGGTTTGCTGCTGCTTTTCCTGAAAGCGCTTGTAAAAATCGAGATGGCAGTTGTTGATGCAGTCCACTTTTCGCTGATGGTTGGTTTCTTTGATACATTTTTTTGCCGATACTGGAATTTTATCGCTCACCAAAAATACCGACAGACGCTCGCCATACTCGTTGTGGCCGGCATCGTTTCGGATGGAAACGGATCCGACAATCCAATTGCCGGCGAGGGCCTGGCCACTGCCTGCAGAACCGCCAACGGCAAGCATCACGGTTAAAACGGTGATCATGTGCTTAAGCATCACGCGACTCCTTCATTTCCAATGTGATCTGTATTGAAATTATACTCAAAACGTGAAATAGTAAAGGGGTTCTTCTGCCGCATCCTGAAAAATCATTTCTTTCGATCCACTTTGCCTGGGGGGCCGATGAACCGTTCTTACATGGGAAAGGTACTGTGGGTTGACCTGACCACCGGCCGCATGACCACCGAAGCCATCCCCGACGACATATACCATCGGTTTTTATCCGGCACCGGTCTGGCCGCATGGCTGCTTTACCGACGGATTCCAGCCGGGGCGGACCCCCTGGGGCCGGACAATATCCTGGGATTCGTGTCCGGTATACTGACGGCCAGCGGTTCCCTGTTCACCGGTCGTTGGATGGTCGTTGGCAAAAGCCCGCTTACCGGTACCTGGGGCGATGCCAACTGTGGGGGCAACCTGGCCCCCGCCATCAAAGGGTGCGGGGTCGACGGCATTTTTTTCACCGGCCAGAGCAACCGGCCGGTTTACCTGTATGCCGACACCAAAGGGGCCGAGTTGCGCGATGCCTCCCACCTGTGGGGCCGGGATGCCGTCGACACAGAGCGTCTGCTGGTGGAGGAATATGGCAGCAAACAGCGGGTCCGTGTCGCCTGCATCGGCATGGCCGGGGAGCGCCGCTCGCTGATATCCGGCATTGTGAACCACGGCGGCCGGCTGGCGGCCCGCAGTGGATTAGGGGCCGTCATGGGAGCCAAGGGGCTCAAGGCCGTTGTCCTGTGCGGCGCCCAACGCGTTCGGATTCACGATCGCAAAGCCATGAAAACCCTGAGCCTGGCGTGCAACAACCATGTGGCCTTCCAGCCACCGTTTTTAAACGGCACCATGACCGCTTACCTGGGCGCGCTCATGCGCATGCTGCCCGCCCAGATGGAGCTCGACGGCATGCTCTATAAGATCATGCTGAGCAAGTGGGGTACCGTCAACCAGAACCAGATGGCCATCGAAATGGGCGATGCCCCGGTGATGAACTGGAAAGGTTCCAACCGGGATTTCGGGTTGGACAAATCCAGGCTCATTGATCCCGACGAATTCACCCGTCCGGTGGTGGCCAAATACTTCTGCTACTCCTGCCCACTGGGCTGCGGCGGGATCAGCCTGGCACCGGACAGCAAGACCGAGGTGCACCGGCCCGAATATGAATCGACCATTGCGCTTGGAGGGCTGTGCCTCAACGAAGAGGCCGACAGCATTTACTATCTCAACGAACTGCTTAACCGCGCCGGCATGGACACGATTTCCGTAGGCGGCACGGTGGCCTTTGCCATCGAGTGCTTTGAAAAAGGGCTGTTGACCGCCACGGACACGGACGGGTTGAAGTTGACCTGGGGCAACACCGAGGCCATTGTCCGTTTAGTTGAAAAGATGGTCAAGCGGGAGGGCATCGGCGACCTGCTGGCCGATGGCGCCAAGCGCGCGGCCCAAAAAATCGGCCGTGGCGCCGAAACGATGGCTATCCATGCAGGCGGACAGGAACTGGGCATGCATGACGGTCGCTACGATCCCGGCTTTGCCCTCCACAACGTGGTCGAACCCACACCCGGCCGCCACACCATCGGGGCCTATATGTACTACGAAATGTTCCAGCTCTGGCAGGTGATACCGGATTTACCCGACCCCTGTCTGATTTACCTCAAGCGCAGCAAGTACCGGGAAAACCGGGAAAAGGCCGTCATGGGGGCTGCCTGCAGCCAGTACATGAACGTGGTCAACGGTGCCGGCTGCTGCTTATTCGGCGCCTTCATGGGGGCCCATCGGATCCCGGTGTTTGACTGGCTCAATGCCGCCACTGGCTGGGGTCACTCGCCGGAAGCCTACCTGATCGTCGGCCATCGGATTCAGACCGTCAAGCAACTGTTCAACATCAAGCAGGGCGTCAACCCTACCGATATCCGCCTCAGCAAGCGGGTAACAGGCGACCCGCCCCAAACTGAAGGGGCCAATAAAGGGGCAACGGTCCCTTTGGAAAAACTGCGACGATACTACTGGTCTACCATGGGCTTCGACCCGCAGACCGGCGTGCCGACGCCGGGATGTTTGGCCCGTCTGGATTTGAAAATATGATTGACCGGCACATCCGCAAGGGCGCTGCCAACCCGCCGAGGATATCCCATGGCCTATACGATCACCCATGAATGTGTCGGATGCAGTGTATGCATGCGTGTCTGCCCCGTGGATGCCATCGTGGGCAAGCCCAAGGAGCGCCATCGGATTATATCTGAAATCTGCATTGACTGCGGGGCCTGCGGTCGGATTTGCCCGTACGCCAGCGTAAAAAACCCGGAGGGTCAGTTGTGCGGACGGATCCGCATTCGCTCACGCTGGCCCAAGCCGGGGTTCGACGAAAAGCGTTGCATGGGATGCACCATCTGTGTAGAGGCCTGTCCCACGGGCTGCATAGATTTGAAAGCGGATCGAGGTACCCGGGAAACCATCCGTTATCCGGTTTTAAAAAAAGTGCGCAACTGCATCGGGTGTAGCTTTTGTATGTTGGATTGTCCGGTAGAAGCAATAGACATGGAGCAGCTGGTGGAGTGACGGCGAGGGGAAAGTCCCTTCCCGGGTCCGGAAGACCCGGGAAGGGATAAAGATAACTCAAATCACCTTGAACTTATATACCTGATTGGAGTCCGGGTCGATCACATGGACGCCGCAGGCCACGCACGGGTCGAAGGAGTGGACGGTGCGCAGCACTTCCAGGGGCTGCTTGGCATCGGCCACGGGGGTGCCGATAAGTGCCTCTTCCACCGGACCGAGTTTGCCCTTGTCGTCACGCGGACCGAAGTTCCAGGTTGACGGCACCACATACTGGTAGTTTTTAATCTTGCCGCCTTCGATGTTGATCCAGTGTCCCAACGATCCACGGGGTACGTCGTTGAGACCCAGGCCCATGGCTTCGTCGGGCATTTCCCAGGGTGTGTAGGTCTGGGTGTCGCCGCTCTTGATGTTTTCCAGCAGTTCCATGATCCAGCCGGGCATGGCCTGGCCGATGGCGATGGTTTCCAGTCCTCTGGCCGCAGTCCGGCCGAGAGTGGAAAACAGCGCGGCGGCGGGGATGCCCAGCTTCTGGAGCGTGGCGTCCACCAGCGGTTTGATTTCCTTGTGGCCTTTGCCGTAAGCCACCAGCACACGGGCCAGTGGGCCCACTTCACAGGGCTCGCCTTCATATCTGGGCGCCTTGAACCAGGAGTATTTACCAGCGTCAGGACGGTACTGGGGATCTTCCTGAAGGGGCTTGGTCTCGCCTTTATAGGGATGCAGGTCCGGTGCATCTTCATACCAGGCACGGGTCACATTTTCGGCCACCTTCTCCTGAATGGCCATGGGGATATTGGCCATGTCCCGTTTGCTGATCAAGCCGCGAGGCATGAACAGGCTTTCCGGCTCATTGTCGCCTTCGGGGAACTCGCCCCAGGCCAGGAAATTGGTGGTGCCGCCGATGGCGCCCCAATCCTTGTAAAAGGAGGCAACCGCCACCAGGTCCGGAATGTAGACGTTTTCGATGAATTCCTGGGTCTCCTTCTGCAGGTAGAGAAACTCGGCGATGCGGTCCGGCTTCAGGTCGGCCACGCTGGTGATGCCGCCCACCACCAGGAACTGCGGGTGGGGGTTCTTGCCGCCGAAGACGGCGTGCATGCGGGCAGCCCGGGCCTGAAGTCGGAGGGCTTCGATATAATGGGCACAGGCCATCAAATTGGCTTCCGGCGGCAGCTTGTAGGCCGGGTGGCCCCAGTACGCATTGGAAAAGGGGCCCAATTGGCCGCTGTCCACGAAGGTCTGGATGCGCTGCTGGACTTGCCTGTAGTATGGCGTACCACCCACTTTGGCGTTGCTGACGTTGTCCGCCAGATCGGCGGTTTTCTTGGGATCGGCCTTCAGGGCGCTGACGATATCCACCCAGTCCAGCGCGTGAAGGTGATAAAAGTGGACCAGATGGTCGTGCTGGAACTGGGCGGCATGCATCATGTTCCGGATCAGTCTGGCATTTTTGGGAATCTGGACTTTAACGGCGGCTTCGACTGCCCTCACCGAGGACAGAGCATGGGTGTAGGTTCAGACGCCACAGGACCGGGCGACGAAATGATGTGCATCGCGCGGGTCGCGCCCCTGAAGAATCAGCTCGATGCCGCGGAACATCTGGCCCGAGCTCCACGCATTGACGACTTTGCCCCCCGCCACTTCCACTTCGATGCGAAGGTGACCCTCGATTCTGGTAATTGGATCCACTACGACTCGTTTACCCATATTTAGAACCTCCCTTTATTTTGAAATTGGCGCTTACATCTCTTCATAGAATGGGGTCATGGTGTCCCAGAAATTGGGCTGGCTGCAACCGATGCACGGATGGCCCGCCTCCACCGGCCAGCTGGTTCCGTCATTGAACTTGGCCGTGGGGCAGTTGTTGTAGGTCTCCGGACCGCGGCAGCCCATTTTGTAAAGGCAGTAGCCCAGTGCTGCCTCTTGGCTGCCGAACTCCTCCACGAACTCCTCGTTCTCGAAATGGGAGCGTCGGGGGCATTTATCGTGGATGGTGCTGCCGAATGCAAACATTGGCCGGCCCATGTCGTCCAGTTCGGGCAGCTTGCCCAGCAGCAGATAGTTGACCACGGTGCCCACCAGATTGATCGGGTTGGGCGGGCATCCGGGGATTTGGAGGGGTTTGATGCCGATGGCCTCGCCAACCCCCTTGTAGCCGCCCGGATTGGGCGCTGCAGCCTGAATGCCGCCGAATGTCGCACAGGTGCCGTAGGCGATGACGGCCGCGGCCTTGGGACATACCTCCCTGGCAATTTCAAGGAATGAGCGGCCGCCCACTTTGCCGTAGCCGCCATTGAATTTGGTACCCACGCCGCCTTCAACGACGCAGATGAACTTGCCTTCATACTTTTTTATCGCATTGTGAAGCTGCTCTTCGGCCTGATGACCGGCGGCGGCCATGATCGTCTCGTGGTATTCTACCGAAAGCACTTCTAAAACGAGCTCGTCAATGTAGGGATACTGGGATCGCAGCAGGGATTCGGAGCATCCGGTGCACTCGGCGAAATGCAGCCAGACCACCGGCGGGCGCTGCGCCGGTGCGGCAAACACCTCGGCCACCTTGGGGACAAAGGATGATGACAGTCCCATGGTTGCCGTCAACGCTGTACAATACTTCATAAAATCTCTTCGTGAGACTCCTTTTTCTTTCAACCTCTGGTAAAATGATCTTTCCTTTTCCATTGGCACCTCCTGATGCTGATTATGGATGATGGTGGAGCAAAAAAAAGAGAACCAGTCGTCCATGAAAAAGCCGTCCGTGCTGCAATACAAACGGCGCGGTCATGGTCCCACTGGTTCCACTTGTCTTTTCAACGGCGTTGGAACGTTTTATCTTGGAAAGCATCAATGGACTTTGCGGACCATTCAGTTATCAGACCCAGTATTCGGTGGTCACTGTAAAACTCACAGACGTGTGCCGCTCCATGAGGATGGTGCACGGTCTATTTGTTTTGGCAATTCTGAATTGATTTCGATGCAACGTGATGAAAAACCAAACGGCATTTGGGTTATTAATGGAAGACCCAGGGCAAGTCAAGGTTAAAAAGCGTATTTTGGCTATTGTTCAAGCTGGTTGGGAATCCTGGGCAGGGCGCTATTTCGCGGGGAGGAGGTCACGGGAGGAGACCTAAAAGCGTCCGCATGCCGGTGCAGACGCTTTTGGGTTCAATGGCGTAGACAGGGGGTCAGGCATCCTCGATGCTGGTGTCCTCATCGGAGATCTTAATTGATTTTTTCAGGTCTTTGATAATCCCTTTCTCCTCGAAATCATCATCGATGTCATCATCAAGCAGGTCATCCACCTCGATCCCGGTGTCCTCATCATCGTCGTCATCAGGCTCGTTCACGACCGGCTCGACCACGGGTTCGAACATATCCCGTTCTTCGAAAAAGAGTTCGGCGGAGGAGTTGGCGCCAGGCTGAAACATCTCGACAATGGCATCGGCGATCCGTTCCGTGTAGGTGCCCGGTGGATACATATTGTGCGTGCGAAGCGCCTGGATCATAGCGTTGCGATCTTTTTCCATGGCAGCCTTGATCGTTGCGGCATCGTAAGTTTCTTCACACAGTAGGGAGAGCATCTCCTTGTCCAATTCAGCGTATTCCTGAATGGCCAGTTTCCCGGCTTCATTGTCCAATAGAACCAAATATTTTTGTTTCATACACGTCTTCCTCCAGGGGGCGATATTTCGCTATTTTTTTTTGTGCACGGAGGAACATCACAAAACATCTTTGATGTCAACCATCATTTGAGGTATCTGGTGGCAACCGCTTTTGACGACACCCACCGTTTGTTCTTCGTTCTTCAGCCATTGACAGGGCCGTTGCTCATCATGGATCCTGCTTCCGGTGAAAGGCAACATGCAGCGCGGGCAACCCTGAACCCATCCCTGGCTGGGTATAAAGGGATAAAAACATTGACGCTGATGGTCCGAAATGGTATGGAGGCGACTTGTTTCAGTGGAGGGATGGCCGAGTGGTTTAAGGCGGCGGTCTTGAAAACCGTTGAGCGAAAGCTCCGTGGGTTCGAATCCTACTCCCTCCGCCAGACCCGAATGGCCTGACCCAGGAGAGATGGCCGAGCCGGCTGAAGGCGCTCGCCTGCTAAGCGAGTGTGGGGGGAAACTTCCACCGAGGGTTCGAATCCCTCTCTCTCCGCCAGTTTATACCATTGCCGGATAGCCCGCTGGTTCTGCGGGCTATCTTTTTTTGGCCGGGAGGATAGCATCGCCTTTGTTCGATGGCTGGCGCTACCTCCCCATAGTCAACCCGGAATGCAGATAACATCAAGAGATATAAAGCCGGCGGCTAGATTAACCATGTGCCTGCTGATAACCGGTTTTCTGGCATGTGCCCTTTTCGGGCTCGAACCGAAAGCCCGGGCCGTCGATTCCATGGTTGATCGGGTGCAGACCATCATCCGGGCCCGGCTGGAGGGGGACCCGGCCACGATGTCCCTTTCCTGCCAGGGAGAAATGATCTGCGGCATCCAAATGCTGCCACTGGCCTACCGCGACCGAAAACATCTGCCCCTGTGGATTGACGATTCACTTCGCCTGGAAAAGGCGGAGGCGCTGGCCGAAGCCATCGATCGAGTCGGGGAAGATGGACTCCTGCCATTTGATTACCACCAGGATGCCATCCATGAACTGCTGGCCGAGGTATGTGAGCGATCCTCTGAGGCAAGCCCGACCGCAGTCTCTCCCGAATTGTGGGCGGACCTGGACCTGATTCTCACCGATGCCTACCTTCTGGTTGCATCCCATCTGGCTGCCGGGCGGGTAGACCCCGAAACCCTGCACACTGACTGGAAGGTCAACAAAGGCGCGATGGACCTGTCAGCCTCCCTTGCCGGCGCTGCCTCAACCGGTGATATCAAAGCTGCATTGAAACGATTTCGGCCGGCGCACATTGGGTATACGACCCTTCGCAGCGCGTTGGCCCAGCTTCGTAGCCTCGCCGCTGCCAACGGTTGGCCGGTGCTGGATGTCAGCAACACCCTCAGGCCGGGCGATAGCAGTTCTGCCGTTGGCGAGCTTCGCCGCCGGCTTGCCGTAAGCGGGGACCTTGGCCATATGGGTGTTGATGAGGATTCACATCTCTTCGATGCCTCGCTCGCCTCCGCGGTGAGGCGGTTTCAGCAGCGCAACGGATTGCAGGCGGATGGCATTGCGGGGCCAAGCACGATCGGCATGTTAAACGTTCCCGTCGAACAGCGCATCCGCCAGGTTGTAGTCAATCTCGAACGCTGGCGGTGGCTGCCCCATGATCTGGGCGCCCGGTACATCATTGTCAACACGGCCGATTTTAATCTCAAAGCCGTGGAGAACGGCAATGTGGATTTTCAGATGCGGGTGGTGGTCGGGCGGCCGGCCAGGCGGTCACCGGTGTTCAGCGCCAACATGACCTATCTGGTGGTCAATCCCTATTGGAATGTACCCACCTCCATCGCTGTTGAAGACATCCTGCCCGAGCTTCAAAAAAATGTTGCCTACCTGTCCCAGCGGGGTATCCGTGTGTTTCAAAACTGGGCGTTGGACGCACCGGAGGTCGACCCCTCCACCGTTGACTGGCATGCCTACCATGCCAACCGCTTCCCTTTCAGGCTTCGCCAGGATCCAGGGCCCAATAACGCCCTGGGCCGCATTAAATTCATGTTTCCCAACCAGTTTGCGGTTTATCTGCATGATACACCCAACCGCTCCCTTTTCAAACGGATTCAGCGGGATTTCAGTTCCGGCTGTATCCGCGTGGAAGCACCTTTTGTTCTAGCTGATTTTGTGCTGGCGGGGAATCAACAGTGGACACCGAATGCGTTGACCCAGGCCATTAAAGAAGGAGAAACCCGAACCATCCGGTTGAACCATCCGGTTCCGGTCCACCTGTTGTACATGACTGCCTGGGCAGACGAAAGGGATGTGATTCAGTTTCGCAGCGACATTTACGACAGGGACCGTGATCTCGATCGCGCACTGAGCCGGCGAAGACCCAACCCGCCGCCTGAATTTGTCGACTAGCCGAAAGGCCGGCTGTGCCGGCAAACGCAGAAAGAAAGAGGCCACCATGGAGATAAAAACCATCCATGGTGGCCTTTTAATTTTGTTGGAACGCTCGTGCCGCTGGCCCGCTATCCGTTCCAGGTTCGAAACGCCCCGGTATCTAAGTGGACGAAATCGGATCGGGGATAGTAGCCGACGCCGCCGGATTCCAAATCCAGGCAGGCTTGCCGAAGCTTGTGGGTATCGCAGCCGGGCAGGCGTACATCGATGGCGCGCCCCAGCATGTGATAGCTGAACTTGGCCACACCGGTGGTTTGTTTGCGAAGCCGGGCATTGGTCTGGGGGGAGCGGTAACCGGAAATGATGTGAAACGGGGAACAGGCGCCCAAGCGTTGGCTCACGGTAGAGAGCAGGTCCATCAGCCGGGTATCCATGTTCTCAATGTCACCGGTGCGGTGATCCCTGAGAATGCGATTTATCTGTCCCATGGCACTGGGGCAATAGGCACCATTTTTATAGTAGCAGACACCGAGGCGTTCGCCCGTGTGCGTGTTATAGAAGGCGAGGGAGCGGCGCGTGCTGTCCGGCAGCAGGGCGGACCATCCTGTTGCCGGCACCAGGCAGGTGGTCAGGAAACCCGTGCCGATTTTCTTGATAAAGTGGCGTCGACTGCAACTACCCATGTTTATCTCCGCATTTCAGCATATTGAACGTGATTCGGTCATTAATCCAATTTGTCGGAAATATGAGCAAAAATCATACCTTAATGTTGCAGTGGGCGGAAAATTCGGGGACCAGGCCACCAAAAAAAAATTAACCCACCGGGATTACTTTATATTATGTCGTTATGGATTCTCCTTTCCGCGATATCGCCGACTGATTATGGCCTTCATTTGCAGCTGCGGCGTACATATATTGTCAACCGGTTGACGAAAAACGGGACATCAAACGATCCGCTGGAACTGCTTTTCCAGATCTTTAGCGCGCCATTGGATCCAGATGGGCCTGCCGTGGGGGCAGTGCGACGGGTTGTCGCAGGCATCCAGCTGTTCGAGCATGGCCTTGATCTGCGTCTCGGTGAGTTGCTGGTGGGCACGGATCGCATTGTGGCAAGCCATGACCATGAGGCATTCATCCAAAATGGTTTCCATCTCGGCACCCACACCGATTTCCGCTGTTTTTTCTACGAGTTGGGTAACCAGCCCCGAAATACCAGCGCTGTCAAGCAGTGTGGGCACGGCCTTGACCACGAAAGTGTTCCCGCCAAAAGGCTCGATCTCAAGCCCGAAGCGGTTCAGTTCCGGAGCCAGCTTTTCCAGGATCTGTGTTTCGCGGAATCCCAGGTCGATGGTTTCGGGCAGCAGCAGGCGCTGAGCGGCGGGTCGGCGCGCGTTGGACTGGCGCTTTAGGTGTTCGAAAACGATTCGTTCGTGGGCCGCATGTTGATCGATGAGCATCAAGCCGTCGTCGGATTCACAGATAATATAGGTGCCCTTGTACTGGCCGATGACGGTCAGGTCGGCAAAAAACCGCTGTTTCCACAGCAGTGCCTGGTAGGCTGGTTTACCGTTGCCGGCCATTGGGCTGATCGGCGGTGACGGGGTATTGACGGAATCTGCAGGCGGCAATGGCGTCTGCCTGCTGTCTGCCCCGGTCGCGTGGGCCGTTGAAACCGCTGTCCGGTCCACCGCGTCACCCACCTGGGTGCCCGGGCGGTCACGCGTAAGCGGCATTTTGTATTCGGCATGCGGCTCGGAAACGCTTGCCGGCCCTTGCGCCAATTCGTTGATTCTGGGGTCATTCGCCCCCCACCGGGTGGGATCGGATTGCCTGAGTGCGTCGGAAACGGCGTCGCGCACGGTGTCGTGAACCATTTTCTGGCGGACAAAACGGATTTCGTGCTTGGTGGGGTGAACATTGACGTCCACCTGGTCGAATGGGACTCGTAATAACAGCACCGACACTGGGTACTGCCCCTTCATCAACCGCCCGGTATAACCGGCGAACAGGGCATGCTGAATCACCCGGTCCCTGACCCAGCGACCGTTGACGAACAGATAGATGCCCCGGGCGGTGGACCGGTTCATGCGCGGGGAGGCGATCCACCCGCTGATATCGATATCCTCGATGACCCGATCTACCGTATACAGCTCCTTCTTGATGGCCGCCCCAAGGACATCCGCCACCCGATCCATGGATTCTGCGGCCGGGGCCCAGCTTTTCACCATCCGGTTGTTGTGTGACAGCCTGAATTGAACGGCCGGCCGGCACAGGGCCATGCTGGCAATGGTGTCTGCGATGTGGCCCATTTCCGTGTCGATGCTTTTCAAAAACTTACGCCGGGCCGGGGTGTTATAGAAGAGGCCGGCCACGGTGACCAGGGTGCCGGGGGGGGCACCCGCATCGGAGACTTTATTGATTCGCCCCCCCGCCACCTCAATCTGAGTACCCACATCGGCGTTGGTTTCCCGCGTAACGAGGGTGAATCGGGAGACCGAGGCGATGCTGGGCAGCGCCTCTCCCCGAAATCCCAGGGTGCTTATGGCAAACAGGTCTGGATCGGTGGCAATCTTGCTGGTCGCATATCGTTCCAGACAGAGCAAGGCATCATCCCGGCCCATGCCCTGTCCATTGTCCGACACACGAATGAGTTTTCGCCCACCCTGTTCAATTTCCACGATGATCCGGGTGCTGCCGGCATCGATGGAATTTTCGACCAGCTCCTTAACCACCGAAGCCGGACGCGCCACCACCTCTCCGGCAGCAATTTTATTGGACAGGATTTCCGGAAGGATTCTGATTCTGGTCATTATTTAGACGACTGGGTAATCTCTTTGAAGCTGCGCGCTAGATACTCCGCCTCCATGGGGGTCAGGTTGAATTTCAGGCAGGCCGCCTCGATGAGTTGCTGTCGGCTATTGGGTGACCCCGCCTTTTTTTCTTCCGATATCCACTGGACTGCTTTTCTCAAGCTTTCGCCTTCGGGCTGAATGCTCATGGGAACCTTTCCTCAACCATCTGTAAAATTTCTTTTCTCGTCGCGGACATCGATCACAAGGGCGGCCTTCTATCCTTGATGTTCGCCGCTTTTTCGAACTCCCGGGCGATTTTAAAAAGCATCGCTTCGTTAAAATGGCGGCCCATGATCTGCAGACCGATGGGCAGACCGTCGTCAGAGAATCCGCAGGGGACCGATATCCCCGGAATGCCGGCCAGGTTGGCCGACAGAGTGAAGATGTCCGACAGGTACATGGTCAGCGGATCGTCAAGGGTTTTGCCGATGGGGAAGGCCGGTGTGGGTGCCACCGGGGAGACAATCGCGTCGCAGGATGCAAAGGCGGTTTGAAAATCATTCATGATCAGCGTCCGAATCTGGGAAGCCTTGCCGTAATAGGCATCGTAGTAGCCGGCGGAAAGGGCATAGGTACCCAGGATAATGCGACGCTGCACTTCCGGACCGAATCCTTGTGACCGGGTGCTGCGGTACATCTGAAGCAGATCGGCCTGCGACTTGTCGCGGAAACCGTATTTCACGCCATCGTAGCGGGCCAGATTGGAACTGGCTTCACTGGGGGCGATCACGTAATAGGCGGCCACGGCATGATCGGTGTGGGGCAAAGCGACATCGATACATCTGGCGCCCAGGGATTCGATTGTTTTTACCGCCCGCTCCACCGCCGCACCGACTTCGGGATCCAGACCCTTGGGCGGCGCTGTAAGTCGCTGGGGATGCCCACCACGACATCCGACAAGCCCGTCATCGGCGATCGCCGTAAAAGTCCGGCACCGGTTCGGGGACGGAGGTGGAATCCCTGGGGTCGTGACCGGCAATGGCGTCCAGCAAGCATGGCGCAATCGGTCACCCTTTTGCCCAACGGTCCGATCTGGTCCAGGGAAGAGGCAAAGGCCACCAGGCCGAAACGGGATACCCGGCCGTAGGTCGGCTTGATCCCGACCACGCCGCAGTGGGAGGCCGGCTGGCGGATGGAGCCGCCGGTATCCGAACCCAGGGCACCCAGGCACATGTCCGCCGCCACCGCCGCGGCCGATCCGCCGCTGGAGCCTCCCGGGATGCGCTCCAGATTCCATGGGTTGCGGGTGGTCTGAAAGCCGGAGTGCTCGGTGGTGGAGCCCATGGCAAATTCGTCCATGTTGAGCTTGCCCAAGATCACCGCCCCGGCTTTTTTCAGTCGGTGCAATGACCGTGGCGTCGTATGGCGGGATGAAGTTTTCCAGCATCTTCGACGCACAGGTGGTGCGAAGGCCCTGGGTGCAGATCAGGTCCTTGATGCCCAAGGGGATGCCGGTCAGGGGTGCCGTGTCACCCCTGGCCAGGCGATGGTCCGCCGCTTCGGCCTGGGCCATGGCACCGTCGGCATCGACGGTCAGGAAGGCACCGACCTTGCCGTCGACCGCCGCGATGCGGTCGAGGACGGCCCGGGTCAGCTCCACGGAAGTAATTTCCTTATTCTTCAACAGGTCGCTGGCCTGTTCAATGGTCAGTTCATGCAGTTTCATGGCATCCGTTCCTCGCGGAATAACGGTCTGGAAAAACAACGGCCAATTCGTCAATGCGGCCTCAGAGTACCTTGGGTACCACAAAGGCGCCATCTTCCTTCTCCGGGGCATTGGCCAGAGAAGCCTGTGGGTCCAGATGGTCCTGCACTTCGTCCTCCCTGAATGCATTGGTCAGGGTGATGGCATGGGAGGTGGCAGGAACCCCGGTGGTGTCCACCTGATTCAAGGTGTCCACATAATCGAGAATGGTGCCGATCTGGTCGGCCAGCCGGTCGACCTCCGCTTCAGCGATATCCAGTCGGGCCAGGTGGGCGACGTGCAGGACTTCCTTTTGGGATATTTTCATTTTTGCTGTCTCGGCATCAATACATGTAGAATGCAGTTTGGGTTATCGTTCAACCAGAATGGGTTTTTTCTGACTTCGGGTCAACCGCTTCATGTCCGATGCTGCCTGTTCACGGTCCGTGTAGCGGCCCACCCGAACCCGAAACCAGAGGCCTTTATCGGGAATGACAATTCTCGACACGTAGGCAGGATACCCATCCTTTTCCAGATTTGCAACGATTCGCTCGGCGGCTGCCCCATCCTTCATGGAGGCCACCTGAATGGTCAGCTTG
>CAVONM010000021.1:0-36534 GCA_963697225.1 uncultured delta proteobacterium | reverse complement strand
GCCTGCAGGTGGCCCTCAACAAGGGCTATGTCGCCTCCAGCGAAACGGCCATCGTGGATTCCACGGCCCACGCCCTCAAGTTTTCCGGCTTCCAGG
Organism: uncultured delta proteobacterium; assembly: GCA_963697225.1. Taxonomy (GTDB): domain Bacteria; phylum Desulfobacterota; class Desulfobacteria; order Desulfobacterales; family Desulfosarcinaceae; genus Desulfosarcina. The sequence goes on along the minus strand of CAVONM010000021.1, from coordinate 36,438 downwards.
ACATGTATTTCCAGAACAGCTTCCCGGATGGATTCGCCGTTACGCCGAACCCTGCACTGGTCAACCTGCCACGCTATGTCCATCCGAAAGGTCTGCAGCAGGTGCCGGCACCGGGCAAACCACTGGCCCCGGCGGCATTGGCCACCTTCATCAAAGCCATCTCCGAGCATATCGCTGCTGAACTGGGATTAAAAAAAAGGACTTAACCGGGTGCGGCTAAAGACTCGGTTCTCCGAGCCGAAACCCCAACGACAAAGACAGGCAAACGCCCATGGCCATGAAACATGCGAACCTTTTTCACCTCCCCACCATTCGTCGGATGCTTATGCCGGTGATGGTGGGTATCCTGCTGTTCCTGACCGTAGACACCGATGGCGCCATGCTCTATAAAAACTACGTGGTGCGCTATGATCGCGGCTGGGATATCCTCTGCGACCCTTACCAGGTTCAACAAGGGGATTGGGTGCTCAAGATCTTCCGCCAGAAAGGGGAGCTCGCGCATAACGATTTCAGGGAATTTCTGGGTATTTTCGAGCGCCTCAACCCCCATGTGAAGGACATCGACAGGATCCGCCCCGGGCAGGTGGTGGACATCCCGCTGAAAAAGCTGGCGCATGGCACCTTGCCGGGTCAATCCTCCGGTGTGGTCACCATCCCCGTCGTCATGATCAGCAGCCCCAGAGACATGATCGAAAAGCATGCCCGAACCTACACCGTCCAGCAGGGTGACACCGTTTCCACGCTGATTGCCAACCGGTTCGGCGGCCGCTACGGAAACACCACCTACAGCCAGGGACTGAATCTGTTCAAGGCCGCCAACCCACACATCAAGGACATCAATCGGATTTTCGCCGGGCAGAAGATTTACATGCCCGATCCTTCCATCAGGGAACAGAGCTGGTACAGCGCCATGTTCGACGAAGCCGGCAATCTGGTCGAAGAGATGACGGAGGCCGAGAATACCGAAGCCGTAGAACCCCAACCCCAGCCCGCCGCTGCGACCGCTCCAGAGATGGCCCCGCTTCCCTCGGAGACGGCCAGCACCGGTCCGGCTGCCGACGCTGCATCGGCAATCGGGGGCCGCCTGCTGGACAAGGGGACCTATTTTTTTCCCATGAAGCAGGGCAAGGATTTTGAGCTGGACCTTTCCCGCTACCCCATGATCGACCTTCAGAACGGGTCCAAGGTGATTCTGACAACCCAGGACCGGGTGATGAATGTGGATCTGCCGCTGGTTCAATCTTACTGGGATAATGTCAAGGCGGTGAAGGTATCCGACAACGCGTCATCCCAGGAGATTCTGGAAGCCGTCTTTTCGGCCTTTTCAGAAGAAGCGTCCACCAACCACCTGGCCTTTGACGATGGGGCGGTAAGCATCCGCGTCAGCGCCAAATGGATCCGGACCGAACCGTCGGCCGATGGCCGCATTCCCCGCCATTCCTGCATCACCCCCATCATGTCCGCCTCCGAGCGAACCCACGACGCCATTGTCCGCTACCTGGACCGGAATGACATTCTCATCAAGGAGATTCTGTCCGGAACGCCCGAGGCAACACGGCGGCCGATCCACTCGGATGCAGCGGCAGATGTTGACAGCATCGACGGCACCAGCCAGAAAGCGCTTATCGCGTCGTTTGCCGCCTTAATGGGATTTCCCTACTCACCCAACACCAGCATCAGCTTCCCCTATGCCGGCATTCAGGTTCAGGCCTTGTCGAACCTGCTCTCTTTCGGGAACGGGAGAGAAATTCTCATCGATTTCGGAGACCTTTACGGTGATGCGGTGAATGCCATCAGGGGAACGGGGCTCGAGATCCTGCAAATCGATGTGGACACCGGACCGGTGGAAATCATTCAACGCCTGATGAAAACCGCCGGCACGGCCTATACTGCATCCCCCATTTTTTATGGCGCGAACCGGTCTGCTGAGTTCAACACGGCCATTTCTGTCAACGGCATACTCATACCGACTGACACCGGAGAGAATCGACTGATCACCGAGAAACAGATACCGGAATTAATTAAAACTTATCTCCGGGACCAGGGCATCCAGCTGGTCCGGGTCAAAGAGACCGAACGACAATAGTCATATCCAAGGATCCTCAGAACAGATGAATCAACCCGGACACGCTCATAAAAAGGAGAAGGTCCATGGCACGTTGGCGACCGAAGGCCATACTAGCTTTGCTTTTTGCCGTGCTGCTGTTTTCAGCATGCGTCACCTCAGGCGTATCCCCCCAGGATAAAAAAAAGGCGTCTGCCGCCATTAACCTGGGAGAGGCCTACATGGGCGGCAGAAATTACACGGCAGCATTGGGAGAACTGCTCAAAGCGGAAAAGCTGAATCCAGACGACCCCATCCTGCATAACGATCTGGGTCTGGTATATATGGCCAAAGAGAAGTTTGATCTAGCCGTGGTGCATTTTGAAAAAGCAGTGCAGCTGAAACCCGACTACTCCTTGGCCAAGAACAACCTGGGCAGTGCCTACCTGGTTCGGAAAGAATGGGACAAGGCCATCATTGTGCTGGAGGAGGTAACCGGAGACATGCTCTACGCCACGCCTCACTTTCCGCTGGCCAATCTGGGATGGGCATACTACAACAAGCAGGATTATGACAAGGCCCGTCAATACTTGAAAAAGGCGCTGGAGCTGCAGCCGGAATTTTTTGTCGCCCAGTTGAATCTGGGCAGAACCTACCTTGCCACCGGACAACTGCACGCCGCCTTGTCCATGTTCGAATCGGCTGCAAAACTCAATCCCAAAGACCCTGCCCTGCTATTGGAACTGGGAAGGACGTATCGGTTGTTGGGAGACTACAACAATGCCAGAATGGCCTTGAAGGGGGCTATTCAATCAACGGAAGATCCGGACCTGGCCGTCGAGGCATCCGAGGAACTGAGCAAAATCTACCAGTAAGGGCCTCGGAAAAAATAAATTGAACCGATATGGCGCCGGATGTTGGTTCGGCTGCAAGGCGCGTTAATGGTTTCATACTTGTTTGTATGGGGCCATTGGCGCAACGCCGCTGCCGGGCCAACAGACAAGCAAGATGGTGCAATTTATTTTTTCCGAGGCCTAATCAACGCGACTATTCATCTGCACGTCACCCGCTCGCGGTTGGATGATCTACCGAGGGGAACGTTATGACCAGAGACGACCGCCAGACCGAACAGTTACCGTCCGACCCGCTGAAGCAGGAGATCGCGGAACTGACCCGCCATCAGGCCGAACTAATAACGATCAACCAGTCCCTGGTTATCGAACGCGACGCGCTTAAAAGAAAACTGGCAGATTGCTCCCGTTTCATGCAGGCATCGACCACCGGCTTGATTTCGCTGGACAAGTCCGGCCTCATCGACGGTGTCAGTTCGCGCGCCGTCGACATGCTCGGCGCAGACAAATCCTATCTGCTGAAAAAACCCATCAGCCTGTTCATCGCCCCCGAAGACCAGGCCGTTTTTTTCATCAACCGCAGTCGGATTTTCGCCGGGACGCAGAAAGAACCCTTTGAACTCAAACTCAAGACAAAAAATGGCACCATATGGTCGGCCAGAGTAAATGCCCAACCGGTGGAGACGCCCAAGCAGCATCTGCCCGGCATGCTGTTGGCCGTGGAAGACATCACCCCTTATCGACAGGCCCTGGAGGCTCTGCAGCTCAAAGAATACTTTGTCAACCTCCTGTTTTCCATCATCGATGACCTTTCCGTCTGGTCCCCTGCCGATATCGACCAGATCATTGTCTACGCTTTAGAAAAAGTGGGGTTGGTCGCAGGGGCGGATCGGGTCTATGTCTGCCTGTTTCACGATCGGAAAACCCGATTTTCCATCACGCACGAATGGCTCGGCGACAGCGTCGGGACTCCGGCAACGACCCTGCAAAATGCTAGTTTAGAATCTTTTTCCAGAGTGCTGAGCCAGATGAAAAAAAGCAGCACCATCTCCGTTGCGGATGTCGACACCCTGACAGCTGTGGATTCCGCCGCCCATGAAGGGTTCCATGCCCCGGGCGTCAAATCGTTCCTCTTTACCCCCTTGTTTTTCGGTCGCTACCTGCTAGGCATCATCGGCTGTGACGCCGTCAAGCAACCGGTTGCCTGGTCCAGCGAAACGCGGAACCTGGTCAAATGCGTCGGCAGCACCATCGTCAATGCACTCATCCGGCGACAGGCCCAGAAGGCGCCGACCAATATTCGCGAAACGATCCTCCAATTCGTCGCACCCGGGCCCCAATCCGCCAGCGAGGACCTTATCGACTACGACGGACCCATCGAGATCATTGACAATGAGATCGAGGCCGAGGAAGCGGCGCAATGGCATTTCGAGGAAGGGGAGCCCGAAGACCCGGAACTGCTGAGCACGGCACTGCTCAAGGACGGGAAAACGGCCAATATCGCCTGCAAGCACTGCAACCGCCAGAAGCTGCTGGACATTTCCGAAATCCGGACCATCGGTACCCGGCTGAAGGCCACCTGCACCTGCGGCAGTGAAATGTACATCAAGATCGAACTGCGCCGGGAGAATCGCAAAAAAGTCAACTTTGACGGCGTGTTCATCCGCGGCAGGGGCGAGCGACTTGCCTTGAAATCGGACGACTGGGGAAGAATTCTTGTCGACAACATCTCCCGCCATGGAATTGGCTTCAAGGTCTTCGGTAAACAGGACGTGCGCGTCAACGACCGATTCCGGGTCAAGTTCACCCTCGACAATACGGCCGGCTCGGTGATTCAAAAGGAAGTGGTGGTGCGTTCGGTGGCCGAAGAGACGATCGGCTGCCAATTCATGGGCAAAGACGCCTGCGATGTGACCATCGGCTTTTACATGATGACCTGATCGGCAAGCGAGGGGCGGCGACCAAGCGTCTGAAGTCGGCAGCCTGCCTGCCTCACCGCGCAATCATTGTCCGTTTGGAGGCGGTTGGGTTAACATCCTTTTACGCTCCCTTCCTGCAGGTGAACAATGAGGCGTCGGAAATGGCCAGGGGAATGGTTGAGCCTGTTGGGTCGGCGTGCAAGAATGGGCAATGCGCTTGCTATCGCGGTCCAAATTAACTAAGCGACTTTGATCTTGCCAAGAATCGGATAACTCTATCGGCCACAGCAAGACCTAAAATTTGATGGACTGAGGCATCCCAGTGAATCGGATCGGAGCTGTTTGGCGTGAAGTATTCACCGGCATCCAAAAAGTGGATATTAAGCTGCAACGCGACATCTGAAAAATGCCTGGCCAGCCTTTTCGACTTATCTGCTGCGCCTTCGAACGCCATTCGCATGGCCGATGTAAGTTGGGGGATTGGTGGTGGTGCGACCAGCAGTATAACTGGTGCAATGCCAGCACGGCCGCTGTCTGCAGCCTGGGCTTTTTGGCACAACCATTTTGCCCCATTGGCAACCGATATGGCCGATTGATCAAAGCGTGATTTCAAATCGTTGATACCCAAATTGAAAACGATTAAATCCAATGGCGCATAGTGCTTTAGGATCGGCATTAAGGATCGTTGCCCATTGCGGCCTGGAGCATCAGGGTCTTCCCACATCGTTGTTCGTCCGCACAACCCCTCTTCAAAAATAATTGCTCGGCTGCCTAACCGGCTTTGAAGCACCCCAGGCCAACGGATATTTGCGCTGAATCGGGACCCCCGGTCCGGAATATAACCCCATGTGTTGGAGTCGCCATAGCAGAGAATCCTGAAGCAGTCCGGTTTTAGCCGCGGCGTCAAATAGCGTCGTTTATATTGAAGGGCGGCAAGGTATTTCGACCAGATTCGCATGTTAGAGACATTCGGCGAAGTTCGGTAAATGCGCTTTGGTTTGGTGGTTCTTCAGCCTTCAGAGCGCTCCTTGCATACCCCGCAGATACTGCATTTGGATGGATCGGCGGGACAAGGCGCCGAGGTTCGGCCGACCAATGCCCTTTGGTACTCTTTCAGCAGGTAGGATTTGTCGAGGCCATTGTCGATGAAGTCCCAGGGGAAACACTCGTCGGGACCGCGCTCACGGTGAACATAAAAGTGGGGATTCACCGGCGACGCCTTGAAGGTCTGGGGCCAGTTGCCCTTGTTCTTGTGGGCCAGCAGCAGGATGTCCCCCACCCGCCGATCCCCCCGGGCGATCACGCCCTGCAGGTAGGCCCACCGGGGCACGTCTGCGTGAACCCGCACGTTGGCTGTTTTTTTCAATCCCGTCTTGACCATCTTGATCTTGGTCTTCAGCGTCTTCATCTCGTCCATGACCGCCCACTGAAAGGGCGTGAATGGCTTGGGAACGAAGGAACTGAGGCTGACCGTGATGTCGCCGATGCGCCCTCTGCCCCGGCTGGTTCTCAGAAAACGGTGTTTGATCTGCTTCACCAGATCCACAATGGCCGCCACATCGGTCTCGGTTTCCGTGGGCAGGCCGATCATGAAATAGACCTTCAGGTTGGGAATACCGGCGGCCACCAGGGTTTCGGCGGCAGCCACCACGTGATCTTCGGTAATCCCCTTGTTGATCACCCGGCGCATGCGTTCCGATCCGGCATCCGGGGCGATGGTGGCGGTCTTCACGCGGCTTCTTTTCAGCGCCTCGATCAGCGGGCCGTCCAGGGCGTCGGCACGCAGACTGCTGAAAGAAAAGCGGACCTCGCGCCCCCGATCCTTGTCGCACAACTCGCGGATGTCCGGCACATCGGACACGGCGGCCCCCACCAGGCCGATGCGGTCGGTGAGCGCGCAGCCGTCGTCCACCTGGCGATCAAGCAGGCCGAAAGGGCGGAACCGGGGTGGCCGGTAAACATACCCGGCACTGCAGAATCGACAGCCATGGGGACAACCGCGGGAGACCTCGATCAGATAGGTGTCGCCAAAGATGGTCTCCGGAGTCAAAATGGTGCTGGCTGTCGGCAGACACGAAAGATCCGGAACGATTAATCGACCCACGGAAGCGGGTACATCCGCCAGCCGTTCAACCTCGGCCAGGGTGCCGTCTTCATGATAACGGGGTCGGTAGAAAGCGGGAACATATAGGCCGGGAACCCGGCGGGCCATGGCAAGCAGGTTTTCCTGCTTGTCGACCGATGGATCGAAGATCTGAAAAAACCCTGATACCAGTGCCTCGGCCTCTCCTAAAAGGAATGCATCAATAAACGGGGCCAGGGGTTCAGGGTTGAGAAAACAGAAGACTCCCCCTGCCAGCACAAGGGGGAAGGTCGCGCCACGCTGGGCGGCCGGCAGGGGGAGTCCTGCTGCTTCCAGGATGGTAAGAACACCGGGTGCATCGTTCTCATAAGAGATCGAAAAGGCAATCATGTCGAAGTCTTCGATGGGCTTCTGGGACTCGACCGTCAACACCCGGCGGATTTTACCGCCATCCTGTTCCGGTAAAAAAGCACGCTCACAGACCACATGGTCAATGTCGTTGAAGAGCCGGTATACGGCCTGGAATCCCAGGTTGGACATCCCCACCTGGTAATGATGGGGATAGACCAGCGCCACGCGGATTCGCCCGGCAGCCGGCTTTCGGATAACGCCGCGCTCAATCGGCGCATGCCCGCTGGGTAGCTGTGGGGTTCCTGTTACCATGGTTTCCGCAGACCTTTGTCCGCACGCCGCTCAATCCATTGCTGTTAACGATCGGCGCGGCAAGGTGGTGGCGGTCTCATCGGCATTCACCATCATTGAAGAAATCCGGCTTTGCTGGCGGCGGTCTTTCCCGCTGCGGCGATCCATGCCACTGCGTCGTTCGGGGAGACAACAGGCATATGAATAGTCCCGCCGATCACCACCCATCCTGCGTCCACTGGTCGGTTGATCGCTGCATGGTTTAGGCTGCATCTTCCGTCCTCTGGTTCAACGTTATCGCAGCTGGTCCCCGTCGATCCGGTTCATCCGGGGACGGGATTAGTCCGCCTTTCTTCTTAAAAACGTGGGAACGTCCAAGTCGTCGTTGTCGATGACGATCCCCTTGTACTCCCGGTAGAGTTCACTGGCCGACCCTGCATTGGCGGCCTGCCGGCGGCGGATGAAGGTGGGTTCGTCCAGTTCCGTGGACCGTGCCAGATCCGCCGGGGTGATGTCACGCACCTTACCGCCGTAAGTAGGGTCCAGCGCTCTGGCGCCGGTCTCTTTCTCTTTGCCTTTCTCGCCGATACCGGTGGCGATGACGGTAACACTCATCTCGTCGCCCACGCTGTCGTCAATGACCGCACCCCAGATGATCTCCGCCTCTTCACCCACCTCATTGTAAATGCGTTCGGAGGCTTCGGTCATCTCCTCCATGGTAAGGTTGCTGTTGGAGGTGATGTTCATCAGCACCCCCTTGGCGCCGGAGATGTTGATGTCATCCAGCAGCGGGTGTGAGATGGCCCGTTCAGCCGCTTCCAGGGCCCGGTTTTCACCACTGGAGATGCCGATGCCCATGATGGCCATACCGGCCCGGGACATGGTGGTTTTCACGTCGGCAAAATCCAGGTTGACCAGGCCGGGCATCATGATCAGGTCGGTGATGCCCTTGACTGAATGCAGCAGGATTTCATCAGCCTTTCTGAACATGTCCACCATTTTGGCGTTTTTCGAGGCCAGACCGCGCAGCCGGTCGTTGGGAATGGTGATCACCGTATCGGCTGCTTTTTTCAATTCGAGGATGCCTTCATCTGCCTGTTTGGCCCGTTTTCTGCCCTCGAAGGAGAATGGTCGGGTCACCACGGCAACGGTAAGGATGCCCATTTCCTTACACAGCCGAGCGATCACGGGAGCAGCACCCGTTCCGGTGCCGCCGCCGAAGCCCGCGGTGATGAAAACCATGTGGGAATCGGCCAATGCATCCTTGATCATTTCCGCATTTTCCAGGGCCGCCTCCCGTCCCACCTGGGGATTGGCGCCGGCTCCCAGGCCTTCTGTAATCTTCGTCCCCAACTGAAAGCGCATCTCCGCCTGGGATACATCCAGGGCCTGGGCATCCGTGTTGGCGGAAATGAACCTGACGCCCTGTAGATTGCTCGCAATCATGTTGTTGATCGCATTGCCTCCCGCGCCGCCAACGCCAATCACTTTGATTTTTGCCGATCGGTCACTCTCCATGTACGTAAACATACCAGTCATAATTTCCCCCTTTGCTTGAGTTGCCCATTATGGCGCTTGCCTGTACGCCGTGGTTTATTTTTTCAGATGACGTCCTTGAACCATTTTTTCATCCGCGAAATGAGGCTGTTGAAGATATTTCTGTCCCGGATGCGAAATTTTTTCTCCGGCTCCTTTCTGGCGCCGTAAATCACCAGCCCCACACCGGTGGCATACATGGGATTGTTCACCACGTCGGTGAGGCCGCCGATGCCACGCGGCCGGCCCAGGCGCGTGGGGACGCCGAAGATGGCTTCGGCGATATCGGTGGTACCCTCCAGCAGAGCCGTGCCCCCGGAAAGAACGATCCCCGAGGCGATCATGTTCTCCATACCGGCACGATAAATCTCCCGTTGGAGCAGCGTGAAAATTTCCTCCATGCGCGGCTCCAGAATTTCGCCTAAAATCTGGCGGGGAAGCTTGCGGGGTTGGCGGCCGCCCATCCCCGGCACCTCGATGGTTTCGTCCGGGCTGATCGCCGCCCCGTTGCAGGTTCCGTATTTACGCTTGATGCGCTCCGCCTCGTTCAGGGGTGCCCTTACGCCGATGGCAATGTCATTGGTCAGGTTGTCACCCCCCAGTGCCAGGACAAAGGTGTGCTTGATGTTCTTTCCTGAGAAAATGGCCAGGTCGCTGGTCCCGCCACCCAGATCGATCAGGCCGGCACCCAGCTGTTTCTCCTCGTCGGTCAGCACCGCCTCTCCCGAGGCCAGGCTCTCCAGAACGATATCGCACACATCCAGGCCGGCCCGGTTGGCGCACTTGACGATGTTATGCGCCGACGTGACCGCACCGGTGACGATGTGGATTTTGGCCTCGAGGCGGACACCGGCCATGCCCACCGGATTCTGAATACCGATCTGGTCGTCGACGATATACTCCTGGGGCAGGACGTGGATCACCTCCCGGTCCATGGGGATGGCCACCGCGCGGGCCGCATCGATAACCCGGTCCACATCCTGCTGGTTGATCTCCTGCCCTTTGATGGCAACGATCCCCCGGCTGTTGAAACCGGTGATGTGGCCACCGGCAATCCCGGCATATACCGACGAGATCTCACAGCCGGCCATTAGCTCTGCCTCTTCCACCGCCTTTTTGATGGATTCCACCGTGGATTCGATGTTGACCACCACGCCCTTGCGCAAACCAATGGATGGATGGGTGCCGATGCCGATGATATTGATCTCGCGACCCGTCACCTCGCCGACCACAGCACAGATTTTGGTGGTTCCAATATCCAGGCCGACAACGATATTTCCTTCTCTTGATCCCTGCAACTTAACCCTCCTTGTGATCCGAAGATGATGGATCGACCGGTGCCAGCGTGATTACAATTCGATTGACATCGAACAAATCGATGGCCGTGTAGCGGGTCAGCCGGCTGTCTCTGCTCAGGCGCGACATCAGTTGTCCCAGCGCCTGACATTTTTCACGATAGTGACCGAACCCGAGCTTCACCACACGGTTGTTTTCGCCGGTGTATACAGTGGCACCGATTTCACGGTCCACCTGGATACGGCGGATGCCGGAAAGGGGCAGCGGGCTGTTCTTTTCCCCGGCCAGCCTGAACAGGGTCATCACCGCGCCAAAGCCCTCACTGGCCGGTGTGCCGGAAACGGGCAGGTCCGCATGATCCAGCCCCTGCACCCGGGGCAGCGCATCACTGTCCGAGCCATCCCATCGTTTGAACACCTCGCCGGCCGGGTTGATTAAAAATCCCTCTCCATCCCCCATGTCCAAAAGCGCCAGCGGGACTTCTTCCCGGATGTGCATATGCAGCCCCGAGGGAATCTCCCGGCTGACCGTCGCCTCGGCAACCCATGGATCGGCCAGCAGCCGCTTGCGGATCGTGGCCAGATTCACGGACAGGATATTCGTCTGCCGGCCGACCCCGGCGATTTCCATGACCTTCTGGCGGCTGAGCCGATGCACGCCGGTGACCACAATCTGGCGCACCTGGAAATGCCGCGTCTGGGTAAAATAGTCGTAGGCGAAGATGAACGAGAGCGCTGGTCGCTACCAGCGCCAGTGCCCCTATACACCCCTTGGCGGCGAAAACGGCCCGGTCCCGCAACAGGGACCGATCGGCTGGCCTGTTTTTCTTGAATTGGTTGGTGCGGATTGGCTTTGGTTTCAATCAATATGATCGTTCTAGTCTCTGGTCTCTAGGTCTCTGGTCTCAGGCGCTAGTCCCTTTTCCTTCCTTAAACCTTACCCCTTACAACTTGTCCTTGAGTCCTTTCCGAATTTGATGCAGACGTCTTCTATTCGCTGAACCTTTTCAAAACCATTTCCCCAACCCTGTAAACATCGCCGGCACCCAAGGTCAGCAGCAGATCGTCGGATGTCAGGGCTTTCTCGAGGTGATCGACGCATTCAGTCAGACTGTTCAGGCAGATCACGTTCCGGTGGCCATGGGCGCGAATGCATTCGCCCAGCGCCTCGCCGCTGACACCGGCGATGGGTACTTCGCTGGCGGCATAAATAGGCAGCACCACCAATACATCGCTGTTGTTGAACGAACGGGTGAACTCCTGCAGAAGCGCCTGGGTGCGCGTGTAGCGGTGAGGCTGGAAGACCACCACCTTGCGGCGGTCCGGCCAGTTCTCTTTGACTGCCTCGAGGGTCACCTGGATCTCGGTGGGATGATGGCCGTAGTCGTCCACCACGGTAATGCCATCGATCTCCCCCTTGATCTCCATGCGGCGCTGCACGCCTTCGGCCGTCTCCAGGGACCGCTTGATGGACGACAGGGGAATGTCCAGTTCCAGGCCCACGGCGATGGCGGCCAGGGCGTTGGACACATTGTGCATGCCCGGCATGGCCAGGATAAACTCGCCCAGGTTGTCGTCCCGGTGAACCACCGTAAACCGGCTTTTCATCTCACCGAAGCTGATGTTCCGCGCCTGGTAATCGGCCTGGGTGCTCCGCCCGTAGGTGGTCAGCCGTTTCTTGATGTGGGGGAGGAGGCCCTGGAGCGGCTCATTGTCCAGGCAGAGCACCGCCAGGCCGTAAAAGGGGATCCGGTCGATAAAATCGAGAAAAACCGTTTTTATCGCATCCAGATCCGCATAAAAATCCATATGCTCCCGGTCGATGTTGGTGACCACGGCAATGGCCGGAGAGAACTTGAGAAAAGAGCCGTCGCTCTCGTCGGCCTCGGCCACGATAAAGTCACCCTGTCCCAGCACCGCATTGCGGCCGAGACTTTTGAGCTTGCCGCCGATGACCACAGTGGGATCGAGTCCCCCGCCGGCCAGCACGTTGGCCACAAGGGAAGTGGTGGAGGTCTTGCCATGGGCGCCGGCAATCGCCACGCTGTATTTGAGCCGCATGAGTTCAGCCAGCATCTCGGCCCGTGGGATGACCGGAATCGACGCCTGCCGGGCGGCGGACACTTCCGGGTTTTGCCGGTCGATCGCCGAAGATACCACCACCACATCGGCGTCGGCGATCTGCTCGGCCCGGTGGCCGATATGAATGGTGCCGCCCAACTGCGACAGAGTTGGCCGTAATGTCCGACGCCTTGACATCGGAACCGGAAACCCGGTAGCCCAGGTTCAGCAGCAGTTCGGCAATGCCGCTCATGCCGATGCCGCCAATGCCCACAAAATGGATATGGTATTTTTTCAGATACATCGCTTTTTTCCCACCAATTGATAACAGTCGTCCACGATGCGTTGTGCTGCGTCGGGTCGTCCCAGTGCCTTTGACTTCAAAGCCATGGTCGCCAGCAGGTCGGGCGACCCGGCCAACGTGTCCAGACGCCGGGCCAGATCCGCCCCGGTCAGTTCCCGCTCAAGCACCATTTGTGCCGCACCCCGGTCAACCAGGGCCCGGGCGTTGTGTTCCTGATGGTTGTCCGCCGCAAAGGGATAGGGAATGAACAGTGCCGGTTTGCCCAGCGCAGTCAACTCGGCCACCGTGGTGGCGCCGGCCCTGCATACGACCAAATCCGCCCGGCGGTAGCGGGAGGCCATATCATGAAAAAAGGATTTCACTTCAGCATCCATCCCTGCTCTCGCAAATGCATCGGCGACCTGATCTTGATCCTTGGCCCCGGTCTGGTGAACCACATGAAATTTCCGGCCCTGGTTGAGTCGCGGCAGGGCGTCCATGACCGCCAGGTTAATGGCATGGGCCCCCTGGCTGCCGCCGACGATCAGAACCGTGAACCTGTTTTTCTCTTTTGCTTCAAGGGTCGAGGCAGCCAGAATCTGCTGGCGCACCGGATTGCCGGTGACGCGTTTTTTCAACGGGTCGATCTTGCCGCGGGTATTTTCGAAACTGACATAAATCCGCTTGGCAATCGGGAAAAGCATCCGGTTGGTGATGCCAGGCACCGTGTTCTGCTCGCACAGGACCACCGGGGTGCATTTCATCCAGGCGGCCAGAGCCACCGGTCCGGTGGCGTATCCGCCCACCCCGACAACCAGGTCCGGCTGCGCCTCGGCCAGGATGCCGGCGGAATGGAACAGGGCGCCGGGAATTTTCATGGCCGCCCGCGCCTTAGCCCACGGTCCTCTTCCCTTGATCCCCTCGATGGCGATGGTTCGCTGGGGATAACCGGCCCGGGTCAGGGCGTCTTTCTCGAATGGCTCGACCGGCTCCCACGAAGAGAATCCGGGTTTGCGGATTTCTCACGGCAAACTCCCCTGCCACGGCAATTCCGGGGAACAGGTGCCCACCGGTGCCGCCACCGGCAACGACCACCTTGAGTGGCCGCCAGGTATTTTCGGGTTCAGCAGCGTGCATCCCGTGCTCCGATATTCATCATGATCCCCACTGCCGCCATGTTGATCAGCAGACTCGTCCCGCCGTAGCTCAGAAAGGGCAGGGTCAGTCCTTTGGTGGGCAGCATGCCCAGCGCCACCCCCATGTTGATGCAAACCTGAAGGCCTAATGTCACCGTGATACCCATGGCCAGCAGGGAGCCAAAGCGATCCCGGGCGTGGCGGGCGATGCGGATACCCCGCATGAGCATCACACCGTACAGCAGAATCACGGTCATGACCCCGATGAGCCCAAGTTCTTCCCCCACCACCGAAAAGATGAAATCCGTGTGAGGTTCGGGAAGGTAAAACAATTTCTGATATCCCTTGCCGATACCCGCACCGGTGATCCCCCCGGTGCCGAATGCCATCAGCGAATGGACGATCTGGTACCCCTCGTCCGCCGGGTATTGCCAGGGATCCATAAAGCTCATCAGGCGCTTGACCCGGTATTCGGCATGGGTCATAAACAGCCAGGCCATGGGCGCCAGTACCAGGAGAACCGACAGCAGGTGGCTGATGCGGCACCCACCGACGAACAGCATGATCCAGGTCAAGGCGGCGAAAATCACGATCGACCCGAAATCGGGCTGAACCAGCAGCAGCCCCGTAAAGAGTCCCAGAACCAGAAAATGGGGCAGGAACCCCACGTAAAAATCGCGCAGCTGTTCCCCCTTCTTGCTCATGGAGTAGGCCATGTATATGACCAGGGCCAATCGAGCCAGTTCTGACGGCTGAAACTGGATGGGTCCGAGTTGCAGCCAACGGGCGGACCCGCCTGCCGTCACGCCCCATCCGGAAAAGACCACTGCCACCAGCATCACGATGGTAGCCGCCAGAACGGGATAAACCAGCACCCGATAAAGGCGGAAGGGGATGTAACTGAAGGTCACCAGCACGACAATGCCGATCAGGGAGAATATGGCCTGTTTTTTCAAAAAGAAATAACCGCTGCCAAACTTCTTGACGGCCAGGGCGCTGCTGGCGCTGTAGACCATAACGATACCCATGCCCACGAGCAGCAGAACTGGAAACAGCAATCCCAGGTCGTAGACCAACGGTTGAACCCCGTTTCGTTTGGCAGTCGCGGTCATCCAAGCCTTTCTACGATTTCTCGGAACCGGTCACCCCGCTGGGCATAGTTGTCGAACATATCGAAACTGGCACAAGCCGGGGAGAGCAAAACGATTTCCCCTTCCACTGCCGCACCGAAGGCCTTTTCAACCGCCTCCTGCATGGACCCGGCCTCGAGAATTCCCCGTTCCGGGTCGCCGGCCAGGGCGGTGACGATCTCGTCTTTGGATTCCCCCATGGCCACCAGGGTTTTGACGCGGCGGCGCACCTGGGATTTGAGAACGCTGAAGTCACCCTTTTTGTTCTGCCCGCCCATGATCAGAATCACCGGGGCATCGAAGCACGCCAGCGCACGGTTCACCGCATCCACGTTCGTGGCCTTGGAGTCGTTGACAAAGCGCACACCGCGCACCTGTCCGACCGGTTCCAGACGGTGGGAAAGTCCCTGGAATTCGTCGATGGCCTGCTGGATGCCTGCATCTGAGGCACCCTGTTCACGGGCGGCCAGACAGGCGGCAGCCGTATTTTCCCGATTGTGGGGACCGATGAGACCGGACTTGTCCAGCCTGAAACTGGTCATCCGCCGGCCCGCATCGAACAAAAGGATCTTGTCTTTCAATATTCGTGCACCGTTGACGACGGCCTCGTCCGAATAGAGTCTCCGGCAGGCATTGGGAGGACGCCGGTCGATCATGGCGGCCACCGTGGCATCCATGGCGTTGAGCACCGCCACATCGCTGGGCAGTTGGTTTTCGAATATCCGCCACTTGGAATCGGCGTAGGCAGAAAAATTCGGATACCGGTCCAGATGGTCGTCGGTGATGTTGAGCATCACGGCGGTATGCGGCTTGAAATCGACGATGGTGTCCAGCTGAAAACTGCTCACCTCGGCCACCACCACATCGGCCCTGGCATGGGCGCCGTCCGCATAGGCAATCAGCGGTGTGCCGATGTTTCCTCCCACAAACACGTTCTTTCCGCTTTTTCTGAGCATGTTCCCCACCAGTTCGGTTGTCGTGGTTTTTCCATTCGTACCGGTAACCGCCAGAATCGGTTCGCTGATATACCCGGCAGCCAGCTCCATCTCTCCAACGACCGGGGTTCCTTTGGCCCAGGCCGGCTCCAGCATCGGCAGGGTGTGAGGCACGCCGGGACTGAGCACCACCAGATCGGCGGTTTCAAGGTCTAACGCATCATGCCCGCCCAGCTTCAGCTGAACGTCCAATCCCTGCAGGGCCGCGGCCGGCGCCTTCAGGGATTCGGCCGGCGCACGGTCCGTCACCGTCACGCGGGCACCCTGGTTGACGAGGAACCGGGCGGTTGCCACCCCGGACCGTCCCAGGCCCACTACAACAACAGATGCGTTCCGAAGATCCATTCTCACCCAAATTTTTCTTTAAACCCGGCCTAGGCATCGGAATTTAGTTAAATAACAAGCACCAAATTCCAGATAAATTCCAAATTACAATAACCAAATCTCAAATTGGAATGGCATCCTTCAAGATCATGCGGTTTGGAATTTTGAACTTTGGTCATTGTGATTTATTTGTTATTTTATTTTTGGTTTTTGTTATTTATCATCTAAGTTTCAGGGTGCTCATGGATATCAATGCCAGGGCAATGGCGATGATCCAGAATCGCACGATCACCTTCGGTTCCGGCCAGCCTTTCAATTCGAAATGGTGGTGGATGGGCGCCATGCGAAAAATGCGGCGCCCCTTGGTCATCTTGAAAAAACCCACCTGAAAGATCACGGAGAGGGCCTCGATGACAAACAGGCCGCCCACCAGCACCAGCAGAATCTCCTGCTTGGTAATCACGGCGACGGTGCCCAACGACGCCCCCATGGAGAGCGAGCCCACATCTCCCATGAACACCTGGGCCGGATAGGCGTTGAACCACAGGAACCCCAATCCGGCGCCGGCCAGGGCGCCGCAGTAAACCGTGATCTCCCCGCATCCCGCCACCGGGGTGATCTGCAGGTAGTCGGCGATGCGCGCATGACCGGCGACGTAGGCAAAAATCATGTAGGTGACGGCGGCGATGATCACCGGCCCGATGGCCAGGCCGTCCAGACCATCGGTCAGGTTTACGGCGTTGGACGCCCCCACGATGACCAGGGCAGCGAAAAAAATGTATCCCCATCCCGGATCCGGAGTCAGCCGTTTGAAGAACGGCACGCTGAGTTTGGTCGAAAACTCGGGCACCATGTATGCCAGGAGCGCCACCAGCAGCGCCAGAAGAACCTGGAGCAGCAATTTCTGGCGGGCCGTCAGGCCCAGATTGCGTTTTTTCACCTGCATCAGGTAGTCGTCGGCAAAGCCGATCGCCCCAAACCCCAGGGTGGCCAAGAGGGCGATCCACACATAGCGGTTGGTCAGATCGGTCCACAACAAGGTGGAACCGGCGACCGCGAAAATGATCAGCACACCGCCCATGGTGGGTGTACCGGCCTTTTTGTGGTGGTCCTTGGGACCGTCCTCCCGGATGTATTGCCCCACCTGCATCAGGGCAAGTCGCCGGATCACCCAGGGCCCAAGCAGAAAACAGATCAAAAAGGCTGTCAGGCTGGCGTAGATGGTCCGGAAGGTAATGTACCGGAACACATTGAAGGCTGCGAAGGTCGTGTGCAGCGGATATAGCAGGTGATAGATCATCTCGGGGTATCGCGCCTTTGCGCTTCGGTTTGCCGATCTGCCCAGCCGACGATAGCCTCGACCACCGTTTCCATGGCCATGCCGCGGGACCCTTTCACCAGGATCAGGTCGCCGGCCTGCAGGTCGTGGTTCAATTGCTCGATAATCGCCGCCTTGGTTCCGCAAAAGATCCGATCGGCGTTGATCTGCCGGTCCATGGCGCCGTCGGCCACGGCGGCGGCGAAATTGCCGGCGATGTACAGGCGATCGATCCGGGCATCGCCGGCAGCCCGACCGATTGAACGGTGCAGGTCCGCCGATTGCGGCCCCAGTTCCAGCATGTCCCCGAGCACGGCAATGGTGCGACGGCTGCCACGCATCCGCACCAGGGTCTCGATGGCCGCAACCATGGAGCCGGGGTTGGCGTTGTAGGTGTCGTCCACCAGGCGAAGGTCGCCACCCAGTCCACGGATACCCATGCGCCCGGCCTGGGGATAGAAGGCTTCCAGCCCCGCCTGAATATCCGCCAGGGGCACACCCATGACCTCGCCGGCAGCCGCCGCCGCCAGGGCGTTGGAAACCATCACCGGTGACGGTGTGGCCAACGTCACCGGCGTGCTTCCCGACGCCATGGTCAGGGTAAAGGTCATGCCCGCTTCGGTGCAGCGAATATCGTCCGCCCGAACCTGTGCCGCACCGGCAAGACCGAAAAAAACCACCGGATGGTCCAGGCCGCGAGCCATCGCCGCGACACGCGGATCGTCGGCGTTAAGAATAGCTGTGCCGCCGGGACGGATGGTGTCGAGCAGCTCACCCTTGGCCCGGGCGACGTTTTCGATGGTGCCAAGCCCCTCCAAATGGGCCGGCCCCACATTGGTGATCACGCCCACATCCGGCTCGCAGATGCGGCCCAGGCGAGTAATTTCACCGGCGTGGTTCATGCCCAGTTCCAGCACGGCGGCTTGGTGCCCCGGCGTCAACCGGAACAGTGTCAGGGGCAGACCGATGTGGTTGTTCAGGTTGCCGCTGGTGCTCAGTGTCGAGAACGTCCTGGACATCACCTGGTCCATGAGCATGCGGGTTGACGTTTTGCCGTTGGATCCGGTGATGGCCACCACCTTGAGGCTTGCCCGGTTTCGGTTGAAGCGGGCCATCGCACCCAGGGCCCGGGTGGTGTCGGCCACGGCAAAACAGGCAACGTTGGCGGCGGCCATTCGTGTTGTGGGCAGGCTGGCCACCTGGTCGTCGGCCGCCACCACGCCCTTGACGCCGCGATCGAGCACCTCGGCCACGAATCGGTGCCCATCGTGGGATTCACCCGCAATGGCCACAAACAGGTCATCCGGACCGATCGTGCGCGAATCGATACCGATGCCGGTAAAAGCCATGTCCGCCGATCCTGAAATCATGGATCCGCCGGTTGCCGTCAGCACCTGTTGGGTCGTCCACCCGAATGGCCTCATGGTTTTATGCTCCGGCCTCGTTCATGGCGGCCAGCACCTGGCGAGCCACTTCCCGGTCGTCGAAATGGATGGTTTCGCCGGCCAGGATCTGATAGGTTTCGTGTCCTTTGCCGGCAATCAGCACGGCATCGCCGGCATCGGCCGCCGCGATGGCCACCGCGATGGCCGCCCGCCGATCCGGCTCCACCAGATAGCCTTTTTCTGCCACCCGGCGGTCAATGCATCGGCCGACAATCGCCGGGTGCAAACCTCCCGCACCCCTGACTCCACTTGGGCAATGATCGTGAGCGGGTCCTCCGACCGTGGGTTGTCCGACGTCACCACGGTAAGGTCGCTGAGTCTGGCGGCAATTTCTCCCATGACCGGTCGTTTGGAGCGATCCCGATCCCCACCACATCCGAAAACCGTGATCAGGCGTCCCGCCGTGAGTGACCGCAGGGCCGAGATCGCGTTTTCCAGCGCGCCCGGCTTGTGCGAATAATCCACGAAAATATAGCGGTCGCCCCCTTCCGGGATCCGCTCCAGCCGTCCGGGGACGCATCCGGTGCTGTCGACACCCGCCGCAATCGCTGCTGGTGATATCCCCAGGGCCAGCGCCGCGCCGGCGGCACTGAGAATATTTTCAAGATTAAAATCCCCCACCAACGGTGAATCGAAGGGAATTGCGCCATGGGTCGTGGCGATGCTGCCGCGAATGCCCGAAAGGTCACGAACCACGCCAACAGGAACGATGTCCCCGTCTCCGTATACAGCGGTTCGCAGTACCATGGCCCCCAGGGCCGCGGCCAGCTCGCTTCCTCTGGGATCGTCCGTATTGACCACGGCGCGAACTGGATTATCGCTGTCCGCCGGTTTCAGGTAGTCGCCGAACAGCTTTTTTTTGCTGCGCCAATAGCGGTCCATGGTGCCGTGAAGATCCAGATGATCCTGGGACAGATTGGTGAAAACCGCCACATCGTAGCGACAGCCGTCGACGCGGTGCAGGTCCAGGGAATGGGAAGAGACCTCCATGACAACATGGGTGGTCCCGCTGTCCGTCATCTGCCGAAGCATCTCCTGAAGCTCCAAGGATTCGGGTGTGGTCACCGGATTGGTAAAGGTTTTGCCGGCATAGCGGTAGTTGATCGTACCCACCACCCCCGGTCGATGACCGGCCTTCTCAAGGATTTGTTCCAGCAGATAGGTCACGGTGGTCTTGCCGCTGGTGCCGGTCACACCCACCAGCGTCAGCCGATCTGCAGGCCGGCCGTAGAATCGGCAGGACAACTGCGCCAGTGCCGCCCGGGGATCCGCCACGCGAATCACCACCGCGTCAACCGCCACCGGTGTGCGGCAGACGACGGCCACGGCGCCCTGCTTGACAGCCTCCGGGATAAAGCGATGCCCGTCTGCGGCAAACCCCTCGATGGCCACAAACAGGGCCCCCGGGGTCACTTTGCGCGAATCGTAGCAAATGGCGGCAACCTCAGGATCCGAGGACGGACCCGCCGCGGTTGTCCCTTGGACGCTCAGCTGATCCGTAAGCGTTGAAAGCCTCATCCGTTAGCCCTGTTTCCACGGGATACCCGCAGTCGATCCGCATCGGGTCCCGGCGGGACATTGAGATAGCTCAGCGTCTCCAGTGCGATCTGGCGGAAGGCGGGTGCCGCCACGATGCCGCCATAGGACTGGACCGTCGGTTCGTCCAGAAGCACCAGGATGGCCAGCTCCGGTTGATCCGCCGGGACAAGGCCCAAAAAGGAAGATAGATACCGCCCTTTTGCGTAGGTACCGCTGCTGTCGATCTTCTGGGCCGTACCGGTTTTGCCGCACACGGAGTACCCCTCCAGGGCCGCGTTCACCCCGGTGCCTCCCTCGGTGATCACGGTCTTCAGGATTCGCCGCACCGTGGCGGCACTGTGGGAAGAAATCACCCGCCGAACCGGCTCCGGAGAAAAGCGTTTCACCGTCCCTCCGTTGCGGTCCGTGATTTCTCTGACCAGCATCGGTTTCATGAGCAGTCCGTCATTGGCGATGGCCGATGCCGCCGCTATCAACTGAATCGCAGACACCGAAATACCCTGCCCAAACGAGATGGCCCCCGTATCGATGGCTGACCAGGATTTGAACGGGCTGAGGCTGCCGGCAGTTTCACCGGGACAGGTGATGCCGGAACGCCGGCCGAAGCCGAAAGCGTTCAAATACGCGTGAAGCTGACGGGCCCCAAGCTTTTCGGTCATTTTTACCGATCCGATGTTGCTCGAGTACTTGACAATCTGCTGCAGTGACAGCCACCCGTGGGATTTGGTGTCGTGGATGGTGTTCCGGCCGATCCGGTATTCCCCGTTTTCACAGTAGAAGATGGTGGACGGTGAACAGACGCCGCTGTCGATGGCCGCCGCCACGCTGAATATCTTCATGGTGGAACCGGGCTCGAACGGATCGGTGATCGCCCGGTTTCGCCACAACTCCCGCTCGAAAGATCCGTAGCTGTTGGGATTGAAAAAAGGATAGTGCGCCAGGGCAAGCACCTCACCGGTGGCCGGCGCCATGACGATGGCCATGCCTGACTTGGCGCCGTATTGGGTCGCGGCAGCATCCAGGGCTTTCTGGGTAATGTGCTGGATGGTGCGGTCGATGGTCAGCACCACATTGTTGCCGCCGGCCAGATCTACCGGCATCCCTGCGCCTTCGAACCGCCGGCCCAGGGCATCCTTGAGAATGGTGATCTCCTGCTCACCACCCTTCAAGGTGGCGTCAAAATAAAACTCCAGTCCCTCTAAACCGTGGCCGTCGATGCCGGCGAACCCCACCAGCTGAGCCGCCAGCGTTTTGTTGGGATAGTAGCGGCTGTGCTCGGTGATAAAATCGACGCCCTTGATCCCCAGCGCTTGAATCGATTCGGCCTGGCGAGGCGTGGCCTGGCGCTTGAGCCACACGAAGGAGCGCTCTGGGGCCAGCTTTTTAACCACCTCCCGCAGCGGCTGATTCAGGGCCTTGGCCAGCTGCTTGGCCGCCGCCTGGCGATCCGCCATCTGGCGGGGAAAGGCGGCAATTGACGGGCTGTCGATGCTCACGGCCAGCGGGCTGCCATTGCGATCGGTGATGGCGCCCCGTTTGCCCTGAACCAGCATGGCACGCTCATACTCACGGGCCGCCCGCTCGGAAAGCCACGCACCCTCGAATACATGCAGACGGATCGCCTGCGCACTGATGGCCAGAAGGGCCGTCAGAAAAAGCGCCCCGACGATTCCGGTCCGCAGCCGAGTCCGTATGGTTGCCGTGGTTGTCATGGAAGCATCACCTTCTGTTGCACATCCGGCATGACCAGCCCCAAACGGGTCCGGGCAATGGTTTCGATCCGCTCCGGCGATTTAAGCCGGGCCAATTCAATCCTCAGGGTGTTGCGCTCTTTGAGCAAAGCCTGGTGCCGACCGTTTTCCCGGTCAATGCCGTAACCGGCATTGACGCATTGAACCCGGCACCATGCGTAAAACAGGGCCTCCACGAAAAACAGAACCATCAGAACAATCCAGAGGCCGGTCATGGTTTTTCTCAGCGGCCGCAACCGCCGGTTGCGGCTGCTGCCCTGCCCCCCCCTGGCCCTGATATCCGTCCCGGAGCGACTGGTTTTGCTTGCTGCCGCCATCACAACGCTTCCACGGCTCTCAACCGCGTACTGCGGGCCATGGGGTTTTTCCGGATCTCCGCATCGGTGGGTCGCAGGACCTTGCGCGTCAGCAACCGAACCTTTGCCTGGCGGCCACACACACACTGGGGAAACGTCGGCGGACACGTGCACGGTCGCGCCAAGGTCCGGAAGCGGTGTTTGACAATCCGGTCTTCCAGGGAATGGAAGGAGAGCACACACAGGCGGCCTCCCGGATTGAGCAGATCCACGGCCGTTTCCAGAAATCGATCCAGCACCTCAAGTTCCCGGTTCACGGCGATGCGAAGGGCCATGAAAACCCGGGTGGCGGGATGGATCTTCTGTTTTCGCACCGCGGCGGCCGGGACGGCCTGCGACACCAGGCGGGCCAGCTGGCCACTGGTGGTTACCGCACCTGTCTTGCGCTGCGCGACCAGATGCCGGGCGATTCTTACGGACCAGCGTTCTTCGCCGTACCGGCTGAAGGTTTGCGCCAGTTCCCGTTCGTCCATGGATGCCAGGAGATCGGCCGCCGTGAGGTCAGACCGGACATCCATGCGCATGTCCAGGGGTTCATCACGGTTGAAACTGAAACCGCGGCCACTGGCCTCGATCTGATGAAGGGAAAGTCCGATGTCTATGAGAATACCGTCCACGGCGTCGAGCCCCAATTGAGAAAGAAACAACGGCAGGTCTGCAAAATTGCCGTGAACGATATGGATCCGGCGGTGGTCGGCGGGAAGGACCCTGCGGGCCCAGTCGATGGCGTCCCGGTCCTGATCGATACCGATAAAGACGCCGCTGGAACCGATCTGCTCACAGATTCGACGGGCGTGGCCGGAGCCGCCGAGGGTGCCGTCCACGATGATCTTGCCCGGCCGACATGCCAGCATGCCCACCGCTTCTTCGAGCATGGCGGTGACATGGAAGTCGGTCATGGGCTAAATCCCTATTTGGGTGACCACGTCCCTCATCTTTTCGGTGCTCAGCTTCTCTTCGAAGCGCTCATTTTCCAGATCCCATTTTTCACGCGACCAGATTTCGAATCGACCCGGTACGCCCACCAGAACGATCTCTTTTTCCAGCCCGGCGTATTGCTTCAGAAAAGGCGGAATCAACACGCGTCCCTGGGCGTCACACCTGCAATCGTGGGCTGCACCGATAAAAAGTCGCTGAAATAGACGTGTGTCATCGCTTTTTTGGGGCAGATCGTGTATCTTCTTTTCCAGAATCCGCCACTGGTCATGGGTGTAGGCAAAAAGGCAACTGTCCATGCGGGTGATCATGACACCGTCGACACCGCTGGCCTTGACTACATCACGGAACCGTGCGGGAATGATAATCCGCCCTTTGGGGTCAATGCTATGATAGGAGGCGCCCTGGAACATTATTCACCATTTTTATCCACTTTGATCCACTATCTTTGGATAAAAGTACAAAATGATTGAATAGTCAAGAGAAAAAGCATCTTTAGGATACATTATTTTACTAATAATTTTTGAAAGTTAAATGAAAAAAAACCGAAACGTCAATAAGGTGGAGCAAAGTGGAGAGGATCTTGATTTACAACCCACTCACGCGCAAACTAGCCGTCACAATGCCTCCAGGCGCCCGATACCGCTTTTTTTGTTGCCTGAACTCGCAGTTTAATATATCGATATCAATGCAGAATCCATTTTAACTCCGACATAAACCCACGGCGGAAAACAGACCCATTGAAAATCAAGCAATTTTTTTACGGCGGCGACAATCTGGGATATCTCCTGTACGCCGGCACCCGTGCACTGGCCATCGACGGCGGCGCCGTCGATGAAATCATGGCCTTTGTCCGGCAAACGGGCCTGACATTGGAGACAGGTCACCAACACCCACGGTCACGGCGACCACACCACCGGCACCCGGCGGCTGGTGAAAGCGGCAGGGGCGGATTACCTCGACCATCGCCGGTTCCGCGACGGCGACACCCTCCTCCTGGGTGGCGAAACCGTGACCGTCCGCCTGACCCCGGGCCACACCGCGGATTCAGTCACCTTTGCCACCGATGCTTGTCTGATTACCGGGGACACCCTGTTCAACGGCACGGTGGGCAATTGCTTCTCCGGAGACTTGAAGGCCTTTTACCGCTCTATACGTCTGCTCATGGACTATCCGGGAGCCACCCGCGTTTATGCCGGCCACGATTATGTTGCGGCGTCATTGGCCTTTGCCCGGCACTTGACCCCGAACAACCGTGCCATCGACGCCTACGCCGGCCGCTACGACAAGAACCATGTAACCTCCACCCTGGACGACGAACGGGCCGTCAACCCTTACCTGCGGTTCAACGACCCGGGAATCATCCGTCTGCTGGAATCGAAAGGATTGCCGACAGGCACTGAGTATCAGCGGTGGGAAGGCATCATGTCCGTCGAATGAGACGAGAAGTAAAAGCGATTGCGGCGGCTTTGAAAATCCTCCCGGTGGGCCGACCGTCCGCGTGCGACCCGAGGACGCCCAGACCCGCGATGCACGAATCATGACCGAATCCGCTGCCCCGATCCTGGCATGCATCCGGAAACAGGCCCAGGCTCAATTCTCCCAGGCCAAGGGGAGCCACGACTGGGACCATACCTTGAGGGTACACCGGCTTTGCCGACGCATCGGCTCAGCCGAAGGGGCGGACCTGCTCGTCACGGAGGCCGCCGCCTACCTTCACGACATCGGTCGTGGGCACCAGGACCGGGCCAACGGCACGCTCTGCCACGCGGAAAAAGGTGCCGCCATGGCCCGGGAGATGTTGAGCGCCTGCCCCCTGGCCGACGAACGCAGGGAGAACATCATCCACTGCATCGCCGCCCACCGGTTTCGCCGGGGAGCCACCCCGCAAACCGTGGAGGCCAGAGTGCTGTTCGATGCGGACAAGCTGGATGCCATCGGTGCCGTTGGCGTGGCCCGGGCCTTCCTGTTTGCCGGCGAAGTGGGCGCCAGGCTGCACAGTCCGGAGGTCGACGTGGCCCAGGCAAAAGCCTACTCCATCGACGACACGGGATACCGCGAATATCTGGTGAAACTGTCCAAGATCCGGGACCGCATACTTACCGACACCGGCCGGCGGATGGCCGACGAGCGGCATGGGTTCATGGACGGGTTTTTCGACCGGTTCTTGGAAGAATACGAAGGAGAAAGGTAATTGGATATGACCATGAACAGGTAGAGAAAATCGACGACCAGGTGCGTGTAAACCACGTGCTGATCAGCGTTTCCGACAAAACGCGGACTGGAGACCTTTGTTCCCCGGCTGCTGGCGATCAACCCCGCCATACGGATCTTTTCGACCGGCGGGACCTTTGCCCGGCTTCGGGACATCCTGGGCGCACAGGCTGACGGCTGTCTCACCCAGGTGGCCGACTACACCGGGCAGCCGGAAACCCAGGGCGGGCTGGTCAAGACCCTGGATTTCAAGATCTACCTGGGACTGCTCACCGAGACCTACAACGATGCCCACCAGTCCGATCTGGAGCGCACCGGGGCCGTAGCCATCGACATGGTGGTGGTCAACCTCTACCCGTTCCAAGAGACCATCGCCCGGCCGAGGTCACCCCGGAGCAGGCCCGCGGCAACATCGACATCGGCGGGCCCTGCATGATCCGGGCATCGGCCAAGAACTTCCTCCGGGTGGCATCGGTGGTGGATCCGGGCGACTACGGGCAGATTGTCGACGAAATGGCTGCCGGCAAGGGGAGCCTCGGCCTGGCCCTGCGCTTCCGGCTGGCCCGCAAGGCCTTTGCCCACACCGCCGCCTACGACGCGGCCATCGCCGCCTATCTGGCCGACACCGGTTTCGCGGCTGTCGAGAAAGAATATCAATTGGAGAACCGTTGAGTGTTGGGTTCGTCGGGTTCTGGTTCGCTGAGTCCGTTGAGTTGTGGGTTCGTGCGTGACGAGCTCGTTGGGTCTTGGGTTTGTTGAGTTGCTTGACCCTGGACCCCTCGACCCCTTGGACCTTTTTTAAGCCAAGGAGAATTACCATGGCTGAAGATCTGAAAAAAATGTACCGCACCATCATGGACGACCATTTTCCCCCGAACATGGAGATCAGCTTTGTGGATCGGGACCGGCGGCAGACCCTGTTCTACGAAAAGGTGACCTGGATCATCGACGACGTGCAGAAGGGGCTGCGCTACGGCGAGAACCCCGGCCAGGAGGCGGCCCTCTACCGCCTGGTCAACGGCAACCTCGTTCTCGGAGAGACCGAGACCATCCAGCCCGGCCGCTACCTGGCCTCCGACATCGAACTGCTGCAGTCCGGCAAGCACCCGGGCAAGACCAACCTCACCGACGCGGACAACGCCCTGAACATCCTGCGCTACTTCACGGACCGGCCCACCGCGGTCATCGTCAAGCACAACAACCCCTGCGGCGTGGCCCAGGCCGAGACGCTGGCAGAGGCCTACGTCAAGGCCAACCTGGCCGACCGGGTGGCGGCCTTCGGCGGCTGCATCGCCGTGAACCGCAGCCGTGGACAGGGCGACGGCCGAAGCCATCTGCAGCCAGTACGCCGAGGTGGTGGTGGCCCCGGAGTTCGAGGCAGGGGTGCTGGACATCCTCGCCCGCAAGAAGAACCTGCGGGTGATACGCATCGGCAACATCGGCCGGCTTGCAGGATTTCGTCGGCCAGCGCTGCGTGGACTTCAAGAGCCTGATCGACGGCGGCATCATCGCCCAGTGGTCCTTCGTGCCCCAGGCACGAACCCGGGCGGACCTGAAGCCCGCCGCGTGCGAGGACAAGGGAAAGTCTACCGGATCGACCGGAGCCCACCGACCGGGAGGTACGAAGACCTGCTCTTCGGCTGGCTGGTCGAGGCCGGCGTCACCTCCAACTCGGTGCTCTACGTCAAAGACCGGGTCACCGTCGGCATCGGCACCGGCGAGCAGGACCGGGTCGGCGTGGCCGAGATCGCCCGGGACAAGGCCTACCGCAAGCTGGCCGACCGCTACTGCTTCGAGGCCTGGCAGACGCCCTACAACGACCTGAAGGACGCGGACGCAGAGGCGGAGATCGACGCCCGCGTGGCCGCGCGAAAAGGGCGGGCTGATCGGCGCGTGCCATGGTCAGCGACGCCTTCTTCCCCTTCCGGGACGGCGTGGACGTGGGCATCCGCGAGGGGATCACCGCCGTGATCCAGCCCGGCGGCTCGACCAACGACTACCAGTCCATCGAGGCCTGCAACGAGGCCGATGTCGCCATGGTCTACACCGGCCAGCGCAGCTTCAAGCACTGAAGTCCAATTTCTTCTTTCAAACCCTTGTTTCATGCGGTTTCGCTGTTGACACGACCAAAGAATTGCTGTAATGCCAAAAATTAAGCGTAATTATTAGGTTCCTATTTCACACCCATCAAAGGAGGAAGCAATGACAAAAGCAGAACTGGTTGAGAAAATGGCAGAAGAATCAGGCATCACCAAAGTTGCCGCTGCCGCCGCGCTGGATTCTTTCACCGCCAACGTCGCCAAAGCCTTGAAGAAAAAAGACGGGAAAGTGACTTTGGTGGGTTTCGGAACCTTCATGAAAGTTCGCCGCAAAGCCCGCAAGGGACGCAATCCCCAGACCGGCGAAGTGATCAAGATCAAAGCTGCCAACGTGGTAAAGTTCAAACCCGGAAAGAAATTGAGAGACGCCGTTTAATCTCCCGCCCCCATCGAATTGAAAAGGCGGCCTGTCGGTGAAAATGAAACCGGCAGGCCGCCTTTTTTATTCTTTCATGACCCGGCTGAATACGGCCAGCGCCCGCTGCACATCGGCAAGGGTCACATGGTAGTTGAGCACCGCCCGCATCTGATCCTTGGCTGTCGGCAGCACACGGACCCCTGAAGCGCCCAGCTGCGCCACCATCGCCGGCGCATCCATCCCGTTTTTCACCACGCGGAAGTAAACGATATTGGTGGCAACGGCATCGGGATCGATCAGCAGCCCCTTGATTTCCGCCAGTCCCGATGCCAGGACCCTGGCATTGGCGTGGTCCTCGGCCAGCCGGTCCACCATCTCGGTCAACGCCACGATGCCGGCGGCAGCGATGATGCCCGCCTGCCGCATGCCTCCCCCCACGGATTTGCGCATTCTTCTCGCCCGGGCGATGAAGGCCTCATCACCACAAACGACAGACCCCACGGGCGCTGCCAGCCCCTTGCTCAGGCAAAAAGTCACCGAGTCCGCCGGCGCGGCCAGCTCGGCCACATCCACGCCCAGGGCCACCGCCGCATTGAAGATTCGGGCACCGTCAATGTGAAGTTTCAATCCATGCTGGTTGACCAGTCGGCCAACCGCTGTCGTATAGGCGGGTTTCAGCGGCGTCCCATTGCAGCGGTTATGGGTGTTCTCCAGGATGACCAGCCGCGATACCGGGAAATGCACATCATCGGGTCGGATGGCCGCCTCGATCTTATCCAGGGCAATCGTGCCGTCCAATTCGTTGGCAAGGGTCCGCGGATGGATGCCCCCTAAAGCGGATGCCCCGCCCTGTTCGTAGAAGAACACATGGGACTGATCCCCCAGGATGGTCTCGTCACCCCGACCGCAGTGGGACAATTGGGATACCAGGTTGCCCATGGTCCCCGACCCCACCAGCAGTGCGGCGGGCTTGCCCACCCGTTGGGCCGCCATCTTCTCCAAGCGGTTGACGGTGGGGTCTTCCTTGAAGACATCGTCCCCCACCTCAGCGTCTGCCATGGCTTTTCTCATGGCCGCTGTAGGCCGGGTGATGGTGTCCGATCTCATGTCGATAGTGTCCATGATTAATATTATCCTATTTATTTCTGTTGACGGTTGACCCGAATAGACCGGAAACAACAAATTACAACATCCAAATTCCAAATAAAATTCAAACTACAATATCCAAATCTCAAATAAGGACAAAAAACAACAGGCGATTGAACCCTCCCCGCGGCAAGTGACGGGGAATGTGTTCGCCATCTCGGTTCTCATTTTGATTTCTCAAATGTTGATGGTTGAAATACCCTTTCCTCAAGATCCGATCATATGGCTTGGAATTTGGGTTTTGTGATTTATTTGTTATTTGTTTTTTGACTGTTGTAATTTATTCGCTATTTGGCTTTCTTTTTTAGGCGAATCCGAATGGCTTTGGCATGGGCGTCGAGTCCTTCGACGGTGGCCAGGCTGATGATATCGTGGGCCTCTTTGGTGAGTGCGGCTCGTGAATAGCGGATCAGGCTGGTTTTTTTCATGAAGTGGTCCACCGACAGGGCCGATGAGAATCGTGCCGTGCCGGCGGTCGGCAGCACATGGTTGGGGCCGGCCATGTAGTCCCCCACCGGTTCGGGCGTGATAGGGTCCCAGGAAAATAGCGCCGGCATTGCGGATTCTCGGCGCCACATCCATGGGTTCCGCCACCTGGAGTTCCAGGTGTTCCGGGGCGATGTGATTGGCCAGTCCGATGGCGACGTCCACATTCTCCACGACCATGAATCGCGCCAAAAGCGGACAGGCTCTGCCGGGCGATGTCAACGCGGGACAGGGCCGCCAGCTGAATCTCGACCGCCGCATTTACCGCCTGGGCCAGTTCCGCGGAATCGGTAACCAACATGGCTGACGCCAGGGGATCGTGCTCCGCCTGGCTGAGAAGATCGGCGGCAATGTATTCAGGGTCCGCCGTGCCATCGGCGACGATCAGGATTTCGCTGGGACCGGCGATCATATCGATGCCCACCGTCCCGGCGACGATTTTCTTGGCCAGGGTGACGAAGATGTTTCCGGGTCCCACGACGACGTTGACCCTGGGCAGCGTCTCCGTGCCGTATGCCAGTGCACCGATGGCCCAGGCGCTGCCCACCTTGTAGACGGCATCCACGCCCACTTTTTTGGCGGCCACGAGAAGATGGGGGGCCACCTCCCCCGAGGGCATGGGCGGGGTGACCATGACCACTTTGGGAACACCGGCTATTTTGGCCGGAATGGCGCCCATGAGCACCGAGGAGACCAGCGGGGTATTGCCGCCCTTGCCGCCCGGCACATACACGCCGGCGGCATCCACCGGATGGACCATCTGCCCCAACAGGGTGCCGGGCCGGCGGGTGTCGATCCACGATTTGGGCAGCTGTTGACGGTGAAAACCGTCGATCTGCCCCACGGCACGGTTCAGCGCCTTAAGAAACGCCCGGTCTACCTTGGTGCGGGCCGCCGCCATCTCTTCGGGAGTGACCGCAAGGGTCTCGATGGTCATGCCGGGTGCATCGAACGCCTGGCAGTACCGGATCAGACGCTTCGTCCCCATTGCGCTTGACGTCGTTGAGGATCCGCGTGACGGCCTGGACGTCGGCTTTCCTGAAATCGATTTCCCGGCCGATGATGCGCCTCATCTTTTTATCGGCAGCGGCAGACGGGTAGCGTAGGATCTTCATCGGATATTTTCCTTTCTTCTGAGTTGACCTCCTTTAAAGTGGATTGCCGGGGTTTGTCAATAGAGGCGGCGCACGGCAATAATCATGGCCTCCGCACCAAGGACCCGCCTCACAGCATTCCAGGGTCAACTGAATAGACGCTGAACTGCAATCATTATATAATTGATCTTACCAGTTGACAGATTGGCCACCATCTGTAGAAATGTGGGGTCAATTCCCGGTGTTGGCGTTATAGCCGTTTCGCCACCGGCTCCCCGAGACATTCTATATGGAGGGTATTTACCATGAAATCGGACAGAATCCACAATTTCAACGCCGGGCCGGCGGCCCTGCCCCTGCCGGTGCTGGAAGAGATTCAGGAATCCTTTCTAAATTTTGCCGGTTCCGGCATGTCGATCACCGAAATCAGCCACCGGTCCAAATGGTTCGACGATGTCATCAACGACGCCGTGGCGCGGGTCAAGCGGCTCCTGAAGCTGGACGACCGCTATCACGTGCTGTTTCTCCAGGGCGGCGCCAGCATGCAGTTCTGCATGATTCCCATGAATCTGCTGGCGGACGGCGAATCGGCCGATTACGTCAACACCGGCACCTGGTCCACCAAGGCCATCAAGGAAGCCAAGATTCTGGGAAAAACCGTCAACGTGGTGGCCTCCTCCGAAGACCGGAATTTCTGCCTATATCCCCAAAAACATCGTCTTTCAACCCCGATGCCGTCTATGTCCACATCACCTCCAACAACACCATCAAGGGCACCCAGTGGGCCGCAGTTTCCGGACACCGGCGGCGTTCCCATCGTCGCGGACATGTCTTCGGACATCATGTCCCGGCCGCTGTGATGCGACCATTCGGCCTGATCTACGCCGGCGCCCAGAAAAACATCGGACCGGCCGGTGTCTGCATGGTGATCATCCGCGACGACATGCTGGCGCCGCATCCCCGAGGCATCCCCACCATGCTGAAGCTACACCACCTATGCCGAGAAGAACTCCATGTACAACACGCCGCCGTGTTTCGCCATCTATACGGTCCAGCTGGTGCTGAAATGGCTGGAAGAGACCGTCGGCGGCCTGGAAAAAATGGCGGCCATGCAACCGGACAAAAGCCGAGCCTGCTCTACGACTTCATGGATCCGAAGCGATTTTTACACGGGGAACGGCCGACAAGGACAGCCGCTCGCTGATGAACGTCACCTTCCGCCTGCCCAGCGAAGACCTGGAGAAAACCTTCGTGGCCGAGGCCCCGAAAAACGGCATGGGCGGTCTCAAAGGCCACCGCTGTGTGGGCGGCTGCCGCGCATCGATCTACAACCCCATGCCTCTGGCAGCGGTTGAGGCGCTGGTGGATTTCATGAAGGTGTTTGAAGGCAGACACGGATAAAGCTTCTGACCAAATGCCAACCGTTGAGTTTCTCCTGAGTAAGGGTGCGGACTATTTTCTGAGTGTTCTCCAAGAATTCCGAAGTCAGAAGCCAGGAGTCAGAATAGAATGAAGTTGCTGCGCTCCCGCCATTCTTTAACCAACCGATTGAATCGGAGGCGACCCTCCTTCTGAACCGCGATAGCAAGGGCATTCCCGACAATCTTTTTGACCAATTGGGTTGAACAAGGTTGTCGAGTTTTTGTACGTTGCACCTGCCGTTATCGGTTGGCCTTGCCCCGCCTTTTCTGCCCCTTTCCCCATGGGTCGAAAAACCGACGAAAACAGGCTGGGTTCACCGGTATGCAGATTGGCCGGATCCCGGCTGTCATTTTTGGTTTTCCTTGACATTACCGGTGAACACTCATAATTACATTAGTGAGTGAATGTTTTTCCATCTCTCGTCAATACGACCATCACATCACGGATTTTTTCAAACACCATCCGCATTGGGACAGGAGGGAGACTATGGACAAAATTCTGAGAATCAACATGAGTGCCCCGGGAGGACCCGCCGTCAAGACCGACGCCCTGGGAGCCTATGCCGGCCTGGGTGGCCGGGCAATGACCTCGACCGTCGTGGCCAAGGAAGTCCCCCCCACCTGCCACCCTCTGGGAGCGGCCAACAAACTGGTCATCGCGCCGGGCCTGCTCAGCGGATCGGCCGCGGCCATGTCCGGGCGACTCTCCGTGGGCTGCAAGAGCCCGCTCACCGGCGGCATCAAAGAGGCCAATTCCGGTGGCCAGGCCGCCCAGGTGATGGCACGGCTGGGTTACGCGGCCATTGTCCTCGAAGGCCAGGCGAAAGACGACACGTTTTATAAGGTTTTTATCAACAAGGACGGCGTCAAGGTCGAATCCGCCGCCGATCTCAAGGGGTTGGGCAACTACGCCACCGTGGAGAAACTGGTCGCCCAATACGGCAAGAAGGCTGCCTGTATCAGCATCGGCCAGGCCGGTGAAATGAAAATGTCCGCCGCCTCCATCGCCGTCACCGACATGGAGCAGCGCCCCACCCGCCACGCCGGGCGCGGGGGCGTCGGCGCCGTCATGGGATCCAAGGGAATCAAGGTCATTGTCCTTGACGACGAGGGCCTGAAAATGCGAACGCCGGCCGAGCCGGAAAAATTCAAAGCCGCCAACAAGGCCTTTGTCGAGGGGCTGCGCAAGCACCCGGTCACCGGCGAGGGACTTCCGGCCTACGGCACCAACGTACTGACCAACGTGGTCAACGAGGCCGGTGGCTACCCAACCAACAATTTCCAGACGGGCCAGTTTGCCGGCGCCTCCAACATCAGCGGCGAGACCCAGGCCGCCCTGGAAAACGAACGCGGCGGGGAAGGATCGGCCACCCACGGCTGCCACCGGGGCTGCGTCATCCGCTGCTCCGGCACCTTCTATGGACAAGGACGGCAACTACCTCACCAAGCAGCCCGAATACGAAACCGTCTGGGCCCACGGCGGCAACTGCGGCATCGACGACCTGGATGTCATCGCCCAGCTGGACCGCATGGACGACGACTTCGGCCTGGACACCATCGAGATGGGCGCCACCATCGGGGTGGCCATGGAGGCCGGGCTGGCCAAGTTCGGCGACGGCCAGGCGGCCATCCGGCTGGTCAAGGAAGTCGGCGAGGGACGCCGCTGGGCAGAATACTGGGCAACGGCGCCGACGTCACCGGCCAGTGCTTCGGCGTGGAGCGGGTGCCCACTGGTCAAAAGCCAGGCCATGCCCGCCTACGACCCCCGCGCCGTCACAGGGCATCGGCGTGACCTACGCCACCACCACCATGGGGGCCGACCACACCGCCGGCTACGCCGTGGCCACCAACCTCCTGGGCGTCGGCGGCAGCGTGGACGCCCTCAAGGCCGAGGGCCAGGTGGAACTGTCCCGGAACCTGCAGATCGCCACCGCGGCCATCGACTCCACCGGCATGTGCCTGTTCATCGCCTTTGCCATTCTCGATCAGCCGGACACCTTTCATGCCCTGGTGGATCATGGTCAGCGGCTTCATCGGCCAGCCGATGACCGCCGACGACGTCACCAACCTCGGCAAGTCGGTGCTGAAAAACGAGCGCGCCTTCAACACTGGCCGCCGGATTCACCGCCAAAGACGACCGGCTGCCGGACTATTTCAAAACGGAAGCCCTGGCGCCCCACAACGTCACCTTCGGCGTCAAGGATGAGGAGTTGGACACCGTCTTCAACTGGTAGCACTTTTTTTTAGCGGCAAAAAAGAAAACGAACGGGGAGATCCCTAAGGATCTCCCCGTTTGCTTAACGATGATCCGGAGAAACACCCATGACCCGACTCCACCTGCAGGTCGACGCGTCTGGCGTACCCCTGTTTTACTCCCTGTTGAAAAAGGCGTGGTCCTGACCGCAAGAACCGGAGTGCGCCCTGCGGGATTTTCTGTGCGGCCAACTGGGCATCGCCGACGATTACCTCGACCAGCCGGTCCAGACCCTGTTTCTGGACGCCCGGCCGGTGGACAACGTGGATAAGGCGGTGGTTCGGGACGGATCGGTTCTGGCCCTGAGTGCAGCCATGCCAGGCCTGCTGGGGGCCACCATGCGCAAAGGCGGACGATACGCCGCCTTTCGCAAGGACATCTCGCAACACGGCGATGTGTGCGGCATCTGCGAAACACCGGGACGGGTCACGGTAAAGCTGTTCAACATGGTGGCCAGAGAGAGATCGGCGGTGGTCTGCTGGAAGCGGGTATCGGGTCGACGGCAGCGACCTCCAGCAGGATCTGCCGCTCGCTACCCCGGCGAGCTGAGCCGCAGCATCCGCAGCGCCCACCTGGATGATCGTAAGATCGCAGCGGACCCGGCTATTTTATCAACCCTGCCGGCAAAACAGGTACTAGCTGTGCCGCGGCCTCGCCGGGTAAAGGGCAATATTCTTATCGCGATGTTTGCGGATGATTGCTTGATCGTGTTATATTAAGGATCTCAACCTGTAAAAAACAGTGTTGTGGGGATGTCATTTGTCAATCAAACCCGTCAGAAGGTGAATGGAAAGATCATGTACGAATTACACTACGGTTTGACGGCCAAGCCCTTTAGCATCGTTCCCAATCCGGAGATGTTGTTTTTAAGCAAAAACCACGCAAACGCCCTGACTTATTTAGAATACGGGCTCAGCGAGAAGGTCGGTTTCATCCTGCTCACCGGGGAGATCGGGGCGGGCAAGACGACGCTGATCCGCCACATACTCAACAAGATGGAGTCGAAAACCGACACGGCCGTGATCTTCAACACCAACTTTAACTCGGAGCAGATGTTCCAAAGGATCCTCAGCGAGTTCGACATCCCCTGCGACTCCGCCGACAAAGAGAGTCACCTGGCGCTGCTTTACCAATTCTTAATCGATCGATATGCCCAGAAACGGCATGTGCTCCTGATCATCGACGAAGCCCAAAACCTGTCCGATGGCGCGTTGGAGGATATCCGCATGCTCTCCAACCTCCAGACGGACGACCGAATCCTGTTGCAGATCGTGCTGGTGGGCCAGCCGGAACTCAAAGACCGGCTGAATAGGCCCAGTTTTCGGCAGTTGGCCCAGCGGATTGCCGTCAGCTATCACATCAGCCCCCTGGACGGCGATCAGACCCACCTGTACATCGGGTATCGCATCAAAAAGGCGGGTGGGGCGCCGAACCTCTTTTCACCGGACGCCATCAAGATGATTTATAAACACTCGGGGGGCATCCCGCGCACGATCAACCTGATGTGCGACACGGCATTGGTTTACGGGTTTGCGGATAACCTGAAACGCATCGAAGGGAAGGTGGTCGAAAAGGTAATTGCCGACAAGGTTTGCATGTCGGTCGGCGAGGAGCATTCGGTTGGCAGGACGGTCAAACGGGGTCGTCAGCGGTGCGGGGCCGGGCATCATGGAGCGGATTCATTGCCTGGAAGAATCCGTGGCCGAATTAAAGCAGCAACAC
>CAVONM010000020.1:0-162537 GCA_963697225.1 uncultured delta proteobacterium | reverse complement strand
CGTCACCCAGACCGTCACCGGTCTTTCACCGGGCGTGGTGGCGCTGACCGTGGCCCTGATTCTTTTCATCATTACCCGCATGGAGATCGAACATATTCTGCTGGAGATCGAATGGAGCACCCTGCTGTTTTTTGCCGGGCTCTTCATCCTGGTGGGCGCCATGGAGCAAAAAGGCGTCATCGAATGGCTGGCGCGCAACATTTTTCTGCAGGCCGGAAGCAACCCGTACATCATGACGCTGATGGTGCTGTGGGTCTCGGGGATTGTTTCGGGGTTTATCGACAATATCCCGTTTACCATCACCATGATTCCCATCGTTCAGATGATGCTGACCGCCCATGCCGTGCCCCACCACATTTTATGGTGGGCGCTGTCCCTGGGCGCCTGCCTTGGAGGCAACCTGACCATGATCGGCGCTTCGGCCAATATCATTTCGGCGGGCCTGCTCAAAAAGCACGGCCATGCAATCACTTTCGCTGAATACACGCGCAGCAGTGCGCCAGGAGCGATTCTCTCCCTTTTCATCAGTTCCATCGTGCTGATTGGCTACCTGTGGATCTCCCTATGAACAGCCAAGCCAACCGGACCCTGTATGATTTGATTCGCGCCTACCTGCACTCCCTGGGGACATCGCGGACCACAGTGGTGGCACTAAAATCATACATCGATGCCGTCGGGCGGCTTAAGTGCACCAGCGCCGACTTCAGGCCCATGCTTGCAAGACTCAATACGGTGATCAAAAACACCGAGCCCAAGGTCATCCCCCTGGTGCATCTGATCGAAGCGTTCGAGGCCGAGATGGAATCTTTCAGTGAGCCTTCGCTCGAGCTCGAAAAAAAACGGGCAGTCGACGTCCTGACCCATAAACTGGAACACTTTGAAACTGCCACCGCCACGGTCACGGCAAACTGCATGAACTGCATCGCGCCGGACGATTTTATCATTGTCCACTCGACCACGGCTTATATTCGCAACGCCCTGGTTCGCGCCCATAGGGAACTGCAGCGGACATTCAAGGTGCTGGCATTGAAACAGGATTTTATCCGCACCAAAGAACTGGTCAATGACCTGGCGTACCACCGGGTCGATCATCTCCTGATTCCCGAGTACAATCTGAGCCATTATCTGAAATCCGCCACCAAGCTGTTCATCGGCGCGGTTTCGGTGAGCTCGGACAATCAGGCGGTCACCGGCGTCGGCACGGCCAATGTGGTCAGCCTCTGTCACTGGTACCATGTGCCGGTCTACCTGTTTGTCGAATCGATCAAGTTTGCCCATAAAGGCCTGGCAGATCAGCATATCCATGATGAACGAGGATCGCACCGAAGCGGACTTCACTTTTCACCTGACAACCTTTTCGCATGATTTTGTCGACCTGGCGATGATCGACCACCTCGTTACCGAAACGGGCGAAATCCCGAATCCGGCCAATTAGCATTTCCATCCGAAGACCATTTAGAGGAAAGCAAGCCTCCGGTGGCGAAGCGTTAATCCCATCAAAGCAGTCTTCCAGACTCCGATAGGGCTCATAATCGGAATTGTCGGTTCCATAAAATAGGCCTGCAACGGCCTGGTCTTTATTGCCCATCATCGGCTCATCCCACCGCATCGAAAGTTTCAGTCTTAGTTTCAATCAGATATCCGCGCGCCTGGTCCCGGCAGCAAAGATGGCACAGTCAATGCTCGTTCTAACGACGGCAAAATCGGCTTGTTTTGAGCCGATCAATTTTGATGAATGCATCAACACCCGATTTCATTATCCGATAGACCACGACCCTTCCAAAGGAGGCCTCATGGGTTCCAGCGAACGACTCGACATTCTCACCCAGAAAAGCGTCCAGGCGCTGGCCGGTGGTGGCGACGCCCGCATGGCCAAACAGCATGCCGCCGGCAAACTCAGTGCCCGGGAACGCATCGACCGTCTCCTGGACTCCGGCAGCTTCATCGAAATGGATCGCTTCAAGACCCACCGCTGCGTCGATTTTGGTATGCATGCGGACAAAATTCCCGGTGACGGCGTCGTTACCGGTCACGGTCTGGTTAATGGATGTCAGGTATTCGTATTTGCCCAGGATTTTACCGTTTTCGGTGGATCCCTCTCGCTCTCCCATGCCGAAAAAATATGTAAAGTCATGGAAACAGCCATGAAGGTCGGTGCGCCGGTTATCGGACTCTGCGATTCCGGTGGTGCCCGCATCCAGGAAGGCGTCATGAGCCTGGCCGGTTATGCCGACATCTTTCTGCGCAACGTTATGGCCTCGGGGGTCATTCCCCAGATCACGGCCATCATGGGGCCGTCGGCCGGCGGGGCAGTGTACTCCCCGGCCCTGACCGACTGGATATTCATGGTTGAAAAAACCGGGTACATGTTCATTACCGGGCCGGAGGTGATCAAGGCGGTCACCCGCGAATCGGTCACCAAGGAGGCCCTGGGCGGTGCCATGGCCCACAACACCGTCAGCGGCGTGGCCCATTTCGCCGAGCCGGATGACGCTGCCTGCCTGGATCGGATTCGCGAGTTGCTCAGTTTTCTGCCCCAGAACAACATGGAGGAGACGCCGCGGCTGGCGACAGCCGACGACCCGCACCGCCGCGATGAACGCCTTCGTGACCTGGTGCCGGCGGACCCCAACAAGCCCTATGACATGCGTGACCTGGTTCGTGCCAACCTGGACGATGGTTACTTTTTTGAAGTGCAGGCCCTGTATGCGCAGAACATCGTGGTGGGATTCGGTCGCATGGACGGCGCGACGGTGGGCATCGTTGCCAACCAACCCCTGGCCATGGCCGGTTGTCTGGACATCAGCGCCTCTGTCAAGGGTGCCCGTTTCGTTCGTTTCTGCGATGCCTTCAACATCCCTTTGATCATTTATGAAGATGTACCCGGTTTTCTGCCCGGGATCCACCAGGAGCACGGCGGAATCATCAAGCACGGCGCCAAGCTGATCTATGCCTTCTGCGAGGCTACGGTGCCGCGCATCACCGTGATTACCCGCAAGGCTTATGGCGGCGCCTATTGCGTGATGAACTCCAGGCACATCCGTGGTGACCTGGTCCTGGCTTTCCCGACGGCCGAGATCGCCGTTATGGGGGCCGAGGGTGCGGTGAACATCATCAGCCGCGAACAGATCCAGGGTGCTGCCGATCCCGCAAGCGAACGCGACCGGCTGGTTCAGGAATACCGCGAAAAATTCGCCAATCCCTACAGGGCAGCCGAGCTGGGTTATATCGACGATGTCATCGACCCGGCCGACACGCGCCCGCGCCTGATCGATGCCCTGCGGATGCTAAAAACCAAACGGGACGTCAATCCGCCAAAAAAACACGGCAACATCCCGCTATAAAATCAAGGAGAACCAACCATGTCCTGGGAACAGGTCATCGATCTTATTGTCAGTATTCTGACGACCCAGTCGGGCATACCCAACCTGGTATTCAAACAGCTGGTCATGATGGGGGTGGCCTTTTTCTTCCTCTATCTGGCCGTGGCCAAGAAATACGAACCGCTCCTGCTGGTACCCATCGGCTTCGGTATCTTTCTGGTCAACTTTCCCCTCGTGCCCCTGATGGGCTTCAGCGAACACGGGGCACCCGAATTGATCCGGGTTTTCTACAAGTACGGGGTCGAGTGGGAAGTCATCCCCTGCGTGATTTTTCTGGGGCTGGGGGCGATGACCGATTTCAGTCCCTTGATCGCCAACCCCAAGACACTGGTCATCGGCGCTGGTGCGCAACTGGGGGTCTTCATCACTTACATCGGCGTGCTCTTTTTCGGCTTCACCCTCAAGGAGGCGGCCTCGGTGGGTATCATCGGGGGTGCCGACGGCCCCACCACCATTTACCTGACCGCCAAACTGGCTCCCCACCTGCTGGGGGCCAACGCCCTGGCCGCTTACTCGTACATGGCCATGGTGCCCCTGATCCAGCCGCCCATCATGCGTCTGATGACCACCCCGGCGCAGCGCCGGATCAAAATGCGTCAGCTGCGGCCGGTTTCCAGCCGCGAGAAAATCCTCTTCCCCTTGATCGGTTCGGTGCTGATCATCCTGATGGTGCCGGCCGTGGCGCCGCTGATGGGCATGTTCATGTTCGGCAACTTCATGCGCGAGTGCGGGGTGGTCAAGCGTCTCTCCGATACCTCCCAAAACGCCCTGATGAACATCGTGACCATTTTTCTGGGCCTCTCGGTGGGGGCCACCATGGCTGCGGACAAGTTCCTGACGGTCAAGCCGCTGCTGATTTTCAGCTTTGGCCTGCTCGATTTCGTGGTCTGCACCTTCGGCGGCATTCTCACCGTGCATATCATGAACCTCTTCGTCAAAGAGAAGATGAATCCGCTGATCGGATCGGCCGGGGTGTCGGCAGTGCCCATGTCGGCCCGCGTTTCCCACGCCGAGGGGTTGAAAGCCGACCCTGACAACTGGCTGATCATGCATGCCATGGGGCCCAACCTGGCCGGTGTGATCGGATCGGCCGCGGCGGCGGGCATGTTCATCGCCATGTTTCAATAGGAGGCGCCACATCATGCGCAATGCGCTCAAACATAGTATTCTCAGGTCGGTCTTGATCGTGGCAATGGGTTTCCCGGGCTGGTGCACCAACGGCCATGCCACCGGTCTCTTCTCCTTCGGCGATGTGGAGAAGCCCAACCCCACATTTACGCCGAGCGGAGATCGGATTGTGGCCAAATTTATCCCCCGGGCCAAAAGCACCAGCGTGACGGTTGAATTCCAGGTCACGGAAGGCGGGACACTGGCTGCCGTCAAGGGCATCGACTTCGCCAACGTTGACCGGCCCGAGGTGGACGTCAAGAATTTTAAATCCGCCGCCTTCGAAATCGATATCCGCGACGTCACCCGGGGCGGCATGGCCACGGTGGCCATGCGCTCGGACTTCTTCAGCCTCTCGACGGCCTTTTATGTTTTCAACCCCAAACAGGCAGCGCCGTGGATCAAAGATGTCCAGAAGGAGAACCGCGCCCTGGCCCAACGGGTCCGCGAGCTGGTCGTTCAGGTGCAGGACGGCGGCAAAATGGACGCCGACGGTGCGGCCGACGGGCAGATCACGATGATCGGCGGCCCCCGGGATTCGTTCTGGGGCTATGCCCTGGGAACGCTGTTCATCCGGTTCTTCGGCATCTTCTTCGTCCTGTCGCTGCTGATGATCGGCATGATTGCCTCTGGACTGATTTTTAAAAGGCTTGACCGGCGCAGGGAATCCACACCGGACCCGGAACCTAAGCCAGCCCTGCGGCCCGCGACCGAGGCTTGCGCAGCGTCCGGGCAGGTTCCAGAGGTAATCGCTGCCGCCATCGCCGCGGCCATATACCTTCGGGACGATGCTTCGCCAGCCGGTAACGCCGCTGTTCCCTCCGCACAACCCGGCATGGCCTGGACACAGGCGGGTCGCCAGCGGATCATGCACGACCGGCTGGCGGTTTTTCGCCATGCGGGCGGTAAACCGGACGGACGGTCATTCCATTAACCAAAGGCGAGAGCAAAGGCAAAAGGATATGCGATACCAACTCAAAATCGGTGACCGGGACTTCGCCGTGGAAGTCGGGGGGCAGCAGGCCGGAATCCTTCGGGTTACCGTCAACGGCACCCCTTATGATGTGACCCTCGTTCAGGATACCCCGGCATCAATGCCACGGGTGGCCCCCGCCGAGACCGCCCAAGAATCGGTATCGCAAAGGCCGGCGGTAGTGGCATCGGCTGGAAACAAGCCGGTGGAAACCGCTGCCGGAGGCACCGTTCTGGCGCCTATTCCGGGCCTGATTCTGGAAATCAAGGTGAAGGTCGGCGATATGGTCCAAGCCGGCCAATCGGTGGCCGTGATGGAAGCGATGAAGATGGAAAACAACCTGACCGCGCATATTTCGGGTATGGTCACGGAGATCCGTGTTCAAAAAGGATCGGAGGTCGCCACCGGTGATGTGATTCTGCGCATCGGATAATGGTGATGGAATCGTAAGTCAACTGCGAAGGAGACGTTCCGTGGTCGTTACCGCCTCAGCCGCCACAACCATCGACAAGGGGCAGATCAAACGCTGGTTCTTTCTGCTGCTCGGCATTGGTCTTTTCGTGCTGACCTTTTACTCACCCCCGTGGCCCGATGCCATCGACCCGGCCGGCAAGCACTTTGTCCTGAGCCATGAAGGCAAAGGCGCCCTGGCGGTATTTTTGCTGGCCGGCACCTGGTGGGTGTTTGAGGTGCTGCCCATCGGCATCACCAGCCTGGCCATCGGCGTGTTTCAGACCCTTTTTTTCATCCGGCCGGCCAAGGATGTTTTCGGCAACTTCATGGATCCGTCGGTGATGTTCATCTTCGGCTCCATCGTCATCGGCCAGGTCTTCACCAAAACGGGCCTGACCCGGCGTATGGCCTATACGATGCTCTCGGTGGTGGGTGAACGGACATCCATGATTTACCTGGGCTGTTTCAGCGTGACAGTGGTGTTGACCCATTTCATGGCTCACACCGCCGTAGCAGCCACCATCTACCCGCTGATGGTGGCCATTCATCACCTGTACGGCAGCGATACCCCCCAAACCCGCTTCGGTAAGGGATTGTTTATCGGCATGGCCTATACTGCCGGTGCCGGCAGCATCATTACCCTGCTGGGTGCCGCGCGCGGCGCGGTGGCCATCGGCTTCTTCCGGGATATCGCCGGTAAAAGCATCAGTTTTTTCGAATACAGCTACTATTTTTTCCCCATCGGCTGGCTGATGATGCTGTTGATCTGGGGCTTGATCATGATCCTGTGCAAACCGGAAAAAGCGACCATCCCGGGTTTGAAGCTGCGGGCCCGACAACTCAGAGCCGAAATGGGGCCGCTGACCCGCAGCGAGATCATGGCCGCTTCGATCATCCTCACCTGTGTGGCGGTGCTGGCCCTGCAGTCCTTTCTTTCCGCCGCTGGCCAAGCTGAACAAATCCGCTATCCTGATTGTTACCACCCTGCTGTTCTATGTGCTCAACATACTTGAAATCAGTGATCTGGAGCAGATCCCCTGGAACATCATTCTGCTCTTTTCCGGCGCCATGAGCATGGGGCTTTGCTTGTGGGAGACCGAAGCGGCCAATTGGCTGGCAGTCAACTGGCTGGCCATGTTCAAGAACGCCAACTGGTTCGTCTTCGTGATGAGCATCGGCTTTTTCGTCATGATCATGACCAACTTCATCATGAACGTGGCGGCCATTGCCATCTCCCTGCCGGTGGCCCTGGTGATCGCACCTTATCTGGGCGTCGCCCCCGAAGTGATCTTCTACGCCTGCCTGGTCACGGCCGGCATGCCGTTCATGCTGCTGATCGGCGCCGCACCCAACGCCATCGCCTATGACTCGAAGCAGTTCACCACCGCGGAATTTTTCATCTATGGCGTCTACGCCAGTATCATCCTGATGGCCGTCCTGGCCTTTGCGGTTTTCTTTCTGTGGCCCATGATGGGGATGCCCATAAAAATTTAAGTTTGATTCATCCGCAATCGTTTTCTGATCCTGACCGGGCTGATCTGCACCCTGCCATCTTTTAAAACCGATCTTCCAGGCTGGATGCAGAAAATCCGGCTTTCCGAGGGCATGCGCCCGTGACTGGACCTGCAGGGCAGCATGCACCTGATTCTCAAAGCGCAGTTCCCCAACCTGGAAGTCGTCGTCGAAGGAACCGGCTTTCTGGAACTTGCCCTCAGGGAGAAAGACATTCAGGAACTTGAATGCTGTTTAGCCAGACCTGCCTAATACCCACCAAACTCGAAAATTTCTTGACCGCGACCAATAAAATGGATACCCCTCAGTTGTTGTATCCTTTTCAGTCGTCCAGATTAATCTGACTATACATGACTTGGTCCGCTGGACCACGGAGCGTTACCTATCGTGGTTGCATCTCGGCTTTATCTTGCTTTGCCGCCAGGAGGCGGAAACCATTCATGAACACATGGTCAAAATGAAGAAAAAAGA
Organism: uncultured delta proteobacterium; assembly: GCA_963697225.1. Taxonomy (GTDB): domain Bacteria; phylum Desulfobacterota; class Desulfobacteria; order Desulfobacterales; family Desulfosarcinaceae; genus Desulfosarcina. The sequence continues at coordinate 154,578 of CAVONM010000020.1, read as the reverse complement.
AGACATAAAAGTATTTATTTCGGCTTCGGACTCCACCTGCGGTGAGTGCGGTGAGAATTTAGGACGCAGTGCGTGGATTACCCTCGTCGGAGAAAAAGGCGCCCTGTGCCTGGCTTGCGCCGACCTGGACCATCTCGTCTTTCTGCCTTCCGGCGACGCCGCGCTCACCCGGCGTGCGCGAAAATACGCGACATTGTCAGCGGTTGTTTTAAAATGGGCCCGCGCCCGCAAACGATATGAACGGCAGGGGGTGCTGGTGGAGGCCCGGGCGCTGGAGCAGGCTGAACAGGATTATTTGGCAGACAGCGAGGCCAGGGAGAGAAGACGGTCCCGCGAAGCGCTCCGTCGAGAGCGCTTGGATCGTGAATACACCGCGCGATTTGCGATGCGGGTGTGCGAGCTTTTTCCCGGATGTCCCTCCGGGCGTGAGATGTCCATTGCCGAGCATGCCTGCCTCGCATGCAGCGGCCGGATCGGTCGCACGGCGTGGGCCAGGCGCTTCGACGAAGGGGCCGTTCGCCTGGCGGTCGTTGCGCATATCCGTCACACGGAAACGCCGTACGATGAGCTGTTGATGATGGGGCATGATCGCTGGGAGGCGCGGGATATCGTGACGGATAAGGTTGATTGGATTCTGGAGCAGTGGGAAGCGCTGGGACTCCAGGGTCGATAGAAGGGTCACATTTAAAGCGCAACCAGGTGAAAATCACGGTCATAAAAGCGGGCAATCATTTTATACAAGCATCCAGTCTGCCGATAAGGCAGTTATGGAAACCGCAGGCCAGTCGGCGCGTGCGTTAAAAGAAGCCAAGATTACCCGATCAAACGGGTGCCGGTGGCCCGGGGCGCATTTTCAGCCGTAACCAATGCCACGTTGAGTCAACAGATTTCCTGCAGGTGATGTTGACACGGGTGCGGCATCGTGCTCTGTTGACCTGCACATCGCTGGGACTACTGACGGTATCCGGCGCAACTTGCGTTTCTGGTCCTTTCCATGCAAATGCGTACCCTGCTGATCCTACACCTGAACCTCTGCCTTTTGCTCTTTTCCTTTGGCACCGCGGGTTTTTGTGACGTCGCCGCCACGCCGTCCCCGCCTACCGTGACCATCCTTTGCTACATGAACGGCGACAATGATCTGGCCAATGAGGTTCTGTACGCCCTGGACATGATGGAAACGGTGGGATCTTCCGAACGGGTCAACGTAATTGCCCTGGTAGACGGCCATCCCGAATGGCTGGGACCCTATGATGCGGCCTGGTCCCGGACGCGGCTGGTTCACCTGCAAGCCGATCCGCGTATCGGTCGTATCACCTCGCCGGTTCTGGAAGAGTGGGGCGAGGCCAATATGGGGGCGCCCCACACCCTGGAGCGCTTTTTACGCACGGCCATGGAGGATTATCCTGCTGAGCAGGTGTACTTCTACATCTTCGCCCACAGCCAGGGTGTCCTTGACACGCGTGATTACGGGCCAGTGCAGCCGGTCAAGAGCGTTTCCATGTCCCGGGACGACACCAGCGGTGAAAAGATGCCTCTGGACGATTTTCACCAGGCCTTGAAACAGGGTCTGAACGGCAGCCGCTTTGAAATGATGGTGTTTTTTTCCTGTCTGGCCAACATGGTGGAGGTGGATTACGCCATGAGCGATGTGACCCGATATCTGGTGGGCAGCCAGGACGAGATCCGTCTGGTGAACGACCCGCCGGGCCGATATCAGATTCGTGGAATGCGTTTTGAGCAGCTGATCGCAGGGTTGAAAAAGACGCCTGCCGCCGATGTCCGGGAGGTTGGTCGGGCCTTGGTTGACAGTCACGTCGATAGTTACGAACAGGCGGTAAGCTTGCCCTCAGTTGACGGTGTTGGACAGACCTGCCGCTTTTCAGGTGGAATGGCCCTGGTGGATGCCGCTGACATGCCGCAGCTGGTGTCTGCGCTGGATGTCCTGGCCCAACAGCTGATTCGAGACGCTGAAAAAGCCAACGTGGTGCAGGCAATGCGGGCAGCCTTGTCCGCCGCCCAGCCTTTTGCCAGCTTTTTGAAGATGGAATATTATGATCTATTGGGCTTTGTGCGCCATTTGCGTGCCGCTGTCACCCAACCCGAACTGGAAACCGCCTGCGACCGGGTGTTGGATCTATTGGCCAATCGTGTCCTCGTTTATGCCCGTCACACGCCGGATTGTGCAGCCACGGGTATCTCCATCTACCTGTCGCACCCCCTGGTTCCCGACAACATTTTCCAGACCCACCAGACACTTTACCAGGCGAACCGATTCAGCCGGGAGACCCAGTGGGATGAAATGATCAGCCTCTTCCGGGCGCGCCTCAAAGGCGCACTGGCCGCCGACCTGATCCAGCCTGAGGCCATAAAAAAGGGGCGGGTCTTATCTACAAGCACCCACCCCTAAGGAGTTATTCGTTTGGAACGACTATGACGGAGCCGTTAACCAGGGTTTTATTCCGGAAGAATGACCTGGTCGATGACATGGATGACCCCGTTGCTGGCGGGGATATCCGCCTTGATCACAGTTGCCTTGTCCACCATCAAACCGCTGCCCGATTCGGAGATGCGGAAACTCTGACCGTTGACGGTTTTCGCCGAGGTGAGCATGGCGGCGTCCGATGCCATGACCTTGCCCGGTACCACATGGTAGGTCAGGATAGCCTGCAGCTGGGACTTATTTTCCGGTTTGAGCAGGTTTTCCAGGGTTCCCGGCGGTAGCTTGGCAAAGGCTTCGTCTGTGGGTGCGAAGACGGTAAACGGCCCCGCGCTTCTCAACGTATCCTCCAGGTCGGCAGCCTGTATGGCCGCAACCAAGGTGTTGAAAGAACCCGCCGCCACGGCCGTATCGACGATGTCCACTGTGTTCATGGCGCCCGATGTATTTTTAGACGTTCCGTAGCTGCCGGCAAATGCCGATAGCGGCAGGGTCAGCAGGATGATCCACACGATTCCAATATTTAATTTTTTCATATCTCGTACCTCAATCTGTTGGTTGTTTATGATCAGGAGTGATTCGTAGTGTCTGCACGGCTTAGCGCAAACATCTGCCGCCACTCCAATGATCGCAGAGCTTAACTTGCTTTGAGACGAATGACAAGCAGTGCAGAATAGGGGTAAAGTGGTAGACGGCGCCTCTCACTGGATCTGACGGCAGCGATGCGATTGGCCTCGGCGCCGGCAGCTACATCAAATAGCCATACACGCTTGCGGCATTCGGTAATGCCATTAAGGAATCGCTGCACCCTTAGTACCCCTGTTCGTAAATATGATGGTATTCAATCGCCGATGCATCCCGACTTGCTGCGTTGCTCGGCGCGCCAATAGCGCTGCTATTGCCGCTTCTCTCGCCTTGCGATCCGGGCGCCTCGGCGATCTCGGTGCATCACTGTATTTACGAACAGGGGTACTTAGCCCACGGGGTCGCCCGGCCGATGCCCGAAAACCCCATGGCCGACATTCGGGAAACCGGCAATCCGCAATCGTTAAGAAACCGAAACGGCTGAGATCCGATGAACCGGGCCCTCTGCAGATGAAAACCGAATCATATACACCCCCTTGCCCCTTGTGCAGCGGTGATGAAATCGATCCTTTTTACGAGGACGAAAACAGGACCTACTTGAGCTGTTTGGGTTGTAAACTGGTCTTCGTTCCCTCTTACTATTGGCTGAGCGACGAAGAGGAGAAAGCAACCTACGATTTGCATGAAAACGATCCGCAGGACCAGGGATACCGCCAATTCCTCTCCAGACTCATTACGCCGCTTCTGGAGCGGCTGGCGGCCAGGCAAAAAGGATTGGATTTCGGTTGTGGGCCTGGTCCGACCCTGTCGGTCCTCATGGAAGCCCACGGTCATGAGGTGGATCTTTACGACCCCATTTACTGCAAGGATCCTTCCGTGTTTCATAACACGTATGATTTCATCTGTGCCACCGAGGTCGTAGAACATCTTCGCGAACCCAAGCTGGAATTTGCCGCATTGTTCAAGGTGTTAAAACCAGGCGGATGGCTGGGTATCATGACCAAGCTGGTGACGGATAAACAGGCGTTCCGTCAATGGCACTACATTCGTGATATGACGCATATTTGCTTCTATAGCCAGCTTACGTTTGAATACCTGGCGCAGCGGTTCGATGCCCGCCTCGATGTCGTTGCCAATGACGTGATGCTGTTCAATAAGAAGTAAATGGTTCCTCTATTGCGCTCAAAGGGAGAAGGGGCGGTGAGGGCGCGATCGTTCGCATGGAGCTGACTGCATTCATTCTTGAACGACTAAATTTGGAGTCGGTAGATAATATGAAAAGATCAGGCATACACGCTCAAATGCGCCGTGAAAGGGATAGCAAGGCACTTCTCGATCAGGCCAGGCAATACGTTGATGAATACATCGATGCCGTTGACGAACGGTCGGTTTTCCCGGATGAAGACGCGATCCGAAACCTGGATCGCTTCGACGAGCCCCTGCCGGAATGTCCCCAATCCGGCGCCGGCACACTGGACATGCTCAATGCCTATGGTGCGCCGGCCACCGTGGCCCAGACCGGTGGCCGCTACTTCGGCTTCGTCAACGGCGGTGTGGTTCCTACCGCCCTGGCCGCCCGCTGGATGGCGGATGCCTGGGACCAGAATCCTGCGCTGTACGTGATTTCGCCGGTTGTCGGCAAGCTTGAGCAGGTTTGCGAGAGCTGGCTGCGCGAAATGCTGGAACTGCCCGATGGTACCGTGGCCGGCTACGTCAGCGGTTCGTCCACGGCGACCCTGTGCGGCCTGGCTGCGGCACGGTTCGCGTTGCTCAGGCGTCTGGACTGGGATGTCAATGCCCACGGCCTTTTCGGTGCGCCGCCGATCCGCGTGATTGTCAGCCGTCAGGCGCACAGTTCGGTGTTCAAGGCCCTGGCCTTGCTGGGTCTGGGCAGGGATCGCATCGAGCGCGTCCCGGCAGACAGCCAGGGCCGGATCGATGCCTCCCGGATTCCCGCTCTGGACGACCGATGCCTGCTGCTTCTCCAGGCGGGCAACGTCAACACCGGGGCCTTCGATAGGTTTGAGGAGATCTGCAATCCAGCCAAGAAAAATGATGCATGGGTGCACGTGGATGGCGCCTTCGGCCTGTGGGTGAAAGCATCCCCAGCACGAAAGGTGCTGGCACGGGGCGTCGAGCTGGCCGACTCATGGTCCGTGGACGGCCACAAGACCTTGAACACGCCCTATGACTGCGGCATTGTGCTGTGCCGGCAGCAGGATTCGCTGGTTGCCGCCATGCAGGCCAGCGGCGACTATATCCAGTACAGCGACCATCGGGACGGGATGATGCATGTCCCCGAGATGTCCCGCCGCGCCCGGGCCGTCGACCTGTGGGCGACCCTCAGGTACCTGGGCAGAAATGGCGTCGCGGAAATGATTGACGGGATGTGCGCGCGTGCAGCGCAATTTGCAGAGCAGTTGGCCGCCCACCGGTTTCGCATATTGAACGAGGTGGTGTTCAACCAGGTTCTGGTAGCCGGTGACACGCCGGCGCAGACCCGGGGAATACTGGCGAACATCCAGGCGTCGGGCGTCTGCTGGTGCGGCGGGACCCAATGGGGCGACCAACCGGCCATTCGCATCAGTGTCAGCTCCTGGGTCACCACCCGCGAGGATGTGAACCGGTCCGTGGAAGCGTTTGTCGACGCGCGATCGAAATCCAGGCGGGACGATACGGATGGCCGATGATGTCAAATGTAAGTCGGCTGGACAACGGTGCAATGACGGCGCACCCCCTTATAAACGCAAAACTGAGTCCTTGAGATGATAGCATACAAAAAGAACGCGACAATTACCCCCGGGCAGTTTGTGGACATCCTCGAACGATCCGGCTTGGCGGAGCGACGTCCGGTCGATGATGCGGCGTGCATTGCCGGCATGGTGGCCAACGGGAACCTGACCATCACCGCCTGGAACGGAAAGACCCTTGTGGGGATTGCCCGATCCGTCACTGATTTTTACTACTGCTGCTATCTTTCCGATCTTGCCGTTGACCGAGGTTCCCAGCGGCAGGGCATCGGCAGGGAGCTGATTGCCCGGACCCGGGCGGAACTCGGGCAGCGCTGCTCGATCATTTTGCTGTCAGCCCCCAAGGCCGTCGACTATTATCCGCACATTGGCATGCATCGGCATCCGCAGGCGTGGGTGTTGGAGGGGAAAACGTCAAGGCGATCGTGAAGAACGTTTTACTCAGCGTCAAACATTTATTGCCAAGCGAAATGAGGCTGCTCATAATGAGCCACGCGTATATCATTGCCCAATAGGGCGACTTCCCGAAATTGATACATCATCGCCGCCGTCGGCGCCGCGACGCTGCTGTTTCCGATTGGCATGAATAGAACGGGGTGTTCGCTTTCCGGAATTTCTTGGAACATCGGAGCATCATCGCGCATCAATTCAGCCAAGGGGATTCGATGAATCGATGCCACTTCATCAGGATTGGCTTTCAATTTGTTATCGGTGCCTTCTCCTTCATCATCTTGATTTCAACCGCTACTGAAAGGTAAACAGATCCACCATGGATTCTTTCTTTCTGACAAACATCCTTTTAAAACCTTCAGTAATGTGGGTTCGCACATGGTCGAGATGCGCAGACAAGGCATTGTTCAGACTTACGGCATCTCTATCTACCAAACCATTAAAAATAGCGGTATGTTCCTTTAATGAACTGTCCATAATCCCCAGCAGTACTAAATTGCGGGTGTATTTTAAAAGCAGCATATCAAACAGTTCCTGAAGCATCTTCAATTTTCTCTGAAAGCCTTGATGAGGTGACTGGCAAAGCAGGCAACGGTCTCAGGCACCGGCGATTTCACCGTGTGCAGCACGATATCGGATATGGGCAGCACTGGCAATCCGTTCTCCGGCCCAAGCGTCGTAAGGTCCGACGGAACGTTGCTCTGAACAATGGGCGCAATGGCCAGCCCGGCCCGGACTGCGTCAATGATCCCCGACATACTGCGGCTGACATAAACAATCCGGTATTCGACGCCTGCCTTTTCCAGGGCTTTCAGGGCCCATGCCCGGAAGATGCAGTCTTCTTCGAACACGGCCAGGGGAAGGCGCTTATCCTTTGGGGCGAGAAAGCCGGGGTCGGCGATCCATACCACCGGGTCATGATAGATGACCTGCCCCCCGCCATGGATCTGCGTGCAGAGTCCAACATCGAGTTCACCCTTGTCGACCGCGTTTTTAATTACATCGCTGTTCTCACAACGCATCTCGACCAGGACATCCGGATAGGATGAGGCGAACCGGGCCAGCAGGGTGGGCAGTACGCCCGTGGTATAGTGCTCCGGAGAGCCGAAGCGGATGAGCCCTTTCAGCGCCGGCTTGGACAGTGCCATGACTGCATCGTCATGCTCCTTGACAATTCGCCGGGCGTAGCCGATCAGCAGGTTCCCGTCGGTAGTCAACTTCACCGTCTTCCCAATCCTTGCAAACAGCGGCTTGTCGACTTCGTCTTCCAGGCGCTTGATTTGCATGCTTACGGCTGATTGAGAGCGGTGGACCAGTTTTCCGGCTTTGGTAAATCCCTTCGTCTCGGCGACGGCAATGAAGGTTCTGAGAAAATCGATGTGCAGGTTCATAATGATCAAATGTTTGGATTGCGAAAGGCCGATCGCCAGATGTTGGGGCTCGACCCTCCTGATGCTTCAGAATGCTTCAATAATCAACAGTTGTCATACATCCTGATTATTTCACCGGTGCCCTTTCCTTCTATACTTTTTGCGTAACCATTGACCACTTTTTTCATGGGTATGGGATTATGACCGGGAAAATAGGCCTCATATTTATCGACGGCGTCTTCGACCAGCCCGGACGATACCACATTGATTCTGATGCCGTTTTTCAATTCGAGGGATACGGCCTTGACAAAACTGTGTATGCCGCCATTGACCATGGCGGCACTGGTGGTCATGTCAACTGGATGGTCAGCAAGGATGCCCGTACTCAGGGTGAAAGAACCGTCTGCATTCAAATAGCTCTGACCAATTCGCACCAGATTCACCTGCCCCATTAATTTGCTTCTCAGACCGATGTAGAAGTCTTCCTCGGTCATGGTATCGAAGGCCGCCCATTTGGCATCGCCGGCGATACAGACAACGGCGTCGACTTTGCCGACGGATGCAAACATGGCTTCAATGGACTGGATGTCGGTGATATCCACGGTTACATCGCCTGAAGTTCTCCCCGCAACCACAACATCGTGTTTTTTTGAGAGATGATTGCTGACTTTTCTGCCAATAGTCCCTTTACCACCTACAATAAGAATTTTCATTTTTCCTCTTCCTTAGATTTATAATGGTCCTTAATCCTTCTCAAGCAAATCAGGCATATTCCTGCGACCAAAGCCAATACGCGAGCGTTAAACCCATAGCCCATGCGCGTTCCAGCAAGCGTGCGGATACCTGTCCTCCAGAAAGGATTGGCGCAAAACGGATTTAACGCACTGTGCATCAAGACTGGATAATAATTTAAGGCTGCTAAAAACATTTGTCCAATGAATTGTTTTGATACTTACCATCAGAACTGGTGATGGTTTTGGACCGCGATAGCGCGCGCATTCCCCGTCGCTTACGGCGGGGTTAGCCAGCGACGTGGAAATCGATTTTGATCCCTACGGTGCCGCGCAGCACTGCCGTCACAGGCAGAACTTTCCCCCGCGGCTTGCCGCGGGGAGGGTTCAATTAAAGATCGTATCACCAACGTACTTTCAGCGGCCTCACTGATTTTTTTTACAAACGTGGTCATATACCGCCTCTAACCTCTATCTTGAAAACTTTTCCTTGTATTTTGGATGCTTGAACCCAATCTACCATTAGCGCCAAAGTGTTTGGTAATAAGCCTTGACAAGGCGTGTTCATGTCCGTAAGATGTCACACATAAAGAGACGAAGTCACGCATAGTGAGACATAAATAGATCCTAATGCGCCGAAGCAAATTAGCTGATTCATTGCAAGGGGAGAGATGGCCGATGCCATCAAAAGGTGAAAAATATTATTTTGTTGCGTCCCTGGCTAAAGGATTGCGTGTTTTGGAGCTCCTGGCCGCAAACGGCGAAATGTCTGCCTCACGCATGGCAGGTAACCTGGATACCAGCAGGGCTGCAAGTCACCGGTTTTTAGCTACCCTGCGTGATCTGGGTTATGTCGAGAAGACAGAGGCGGGGCGGTTTCGGTTGACATTTAAAGTAGTTGAATTGGGTATGAAAAAGCTTGACGGATTCAAGATCCGCCATAGTGTGCATCCCTTCCTGCAGGAAATGGCCCTTGCTTGTGGCGAAACAGTGAACCTCGGACATTGGGACGGAACCGCCATCGTGCATCTGGACAAGATTAACAGCACTGAAATTTTAAGACTGGACGTAGGTCTGGGGGCACTGGCACCGGCTTATTGCACCGGTCTGGGCAAAGCGATATTGGCTTTTCTTCCTGATCGTGAACTCGAAGAATATCTCCATTCGGTGGAGTGGGTGGCGATGTCTCCTAAAACCATTACGACCCCGGAAAAGTTAAAGGCCGACATCGAGAAAATCAGACAACGCGGCTATGCCATCGATGACGAAGAACTAAGCCTGGGACTTCGTTGCGTGGCCGCACCGGTGTTTGACCACACAGGCCGGCCGACCTACGCCTTGAGCGTCTCCGGTCCCACCCAGCGGATGTCGAAAAAGAAAATTGATGCAATCAAGACGAAGATGCTGCCGCTGTGCCTTCGAATATCACGGCTGATTGGTGCACCTGAAAGATGAAATAAATAACTTAGTTTGTCAGGACTCGAATTTAAAGGAGGAGCACAACCCATGAAAAAGAAAAAAATGACCCGTTTTGACCTGCTGAAATTAAAGCAGGATGGTCAAAAGGCGGTTTGGATAACCGCATATGACTACTGGACAGCCTCTTTTGCCGAACAGGCCGGAATGGACATGCTACTGGTGGGCGATTCCCTGGGAATGTGTATTTACGGGTACAGCGGGACTATTCCGGTGACAATGGATCAATGCATTTGGCACAGCGAAGCGGTGCGGCGCGGTGCGGCCAACACCTTTATTATCGGTGACATGCCATTTCTATCCTATCAGGTCAGCGTGGAAGAAGCCGTACGAAATGCTGGGCGGTTTCACAAAGAGGCCGGTGTTGACGCCATCAAACTGGAAGGCGGCGTTCGCGTTTGCCCCCAGATACAAGCTATTGCGAACGGCGGGATGCTGGTCATGGGCCATATCGGGCTCACGCCTCAGAGTTCCGGCCAGCAGGGCGGTTTTAAGGCGCAGGGTCGGACGGCTGAAGCCGCCAAAGAAGTTATCGAGGATGCCATGGCCATCCAGGCCGCCGGTGCATTCTCACTGCTGGTGGAAGCCGTGCCGCCTGAAGTCTGCGGCATTATCCGCGAAAAGCTTACCATACCTGTATACAGCATCGGTGCCGGGTGGGAAGCCGACGGACAATTGATGATCTGCAGCGATGTATTAGGCATTTTTCAGGCCTTCACTCCCAAATTTGTCAAAAAATATGAAAATTTAGGTGAAAAGACCGTCAGCGCTTTCAAGCAATATGCCCAGGAGGCCCGCAACGGACAATTCCCCAAGGAAGAGCACGCATACAAAATGGTGGAGGGTGAACTGCCGAAGCTTATAAAGCTATTAAATGGATAACCGGCAACCGGTAAACGAAAATTATAAATATATTAACCGATGGAGGAAAAAATGTCTGCTGTGTTGAAAACGATTCGTGATTTCATGGAAAAAGAGGGCATCCCCGGACGGGACGCCCATGCGCTGCCCACGTCGGCCAAATCCTTTCCCGATGGTGCCAATTATCGGATCGAAATTGCCGGCGTGGAGAGAGCATCCACGATGGAGGCCATGATCGACGAGGCCCGCAAACGCAAGGTGACCATTCACCGGTGCATTGCCGCCGTGGGTGGATCCACCTACTGTGATTTCCAAGAACTCAAAGACATGGCCCGCATGGCCCACGATGAGAAGATCGAGATGATCATGACCGTCGGTCACCGCAAAGGCTGGGATGCCGGATCTAAGGAGATCTCTACCCCGGAAGGTGGCATGCAGGGTTTTCGTTTGAGAGGATCAGACAACATCTCTTATCACATTGCCGATATCATGCGCAACATCGAGGCCGGCCACCGCGGTTTTCTGGTCTACGACGAAGGCGTGCTTTTCATCCTGAACAAAATGCGCGCCGAAGGCCTGATTCCGGCAGAGACTATCTTCAAATTCTCCGTTTTTGGCGGATACTGCAGTGCCGCCGGTGCCAAGGTGATTGAATCCATGGGCGCCAACTCGATGAATCCCATATCGGATGTATCGCTGCCAATTTTAGGTTCCATCCGCCAGGCAGCCAATATGCCGCTGGATGTGTACGTGATCATCGTCGACTCTTTCGGTGGCATGTTCAGGGCATACGAGGCCCCCGAAATCGCTCGCGTGGCCTCGCCATGCTACTTTAAGTTCGAACCGGGGACCTCGGAAGGCGACATCTACAAACCCTGGATTCAGGAGGCCTGGCACGCCAATCTCATTCGCGAAAAAGTCAAGATTGCCTCCATCGTTTTGGAGATCATGCACAGGCATGCCCCTGAGTTGAAAACATCCGCGAAGGGACCGGCGGACCTTGTCCTGCCGGTGGTGGCTTAACCGTCAACCGTGCTTTCTTGCCGGTGAAACATTTTAAGGAAACCGTATATGACAACACCCAACTACTTGTCCGATCGAACGCATCAAGTCGAATGGTCGGGCATCCGCATCATGTTTGCCCTGGCCGAGGAGGTCCCCGGAGTAGTCAACCTGGGCATCGGCCAACCCGATTTCGACACGCCCGCATTTATCCGCGATGCCGCCAAACAGGCCCTGGATGACGGCTACACCCGCTATCCACCGGCCAAGGGGTTCGCCGACCTGCGTCGGGTAATCGCTAAAAAAGTAAAAGCGGAAAACGGCATCGATGCCGACCCCGATAGCGAAGTCTACGTGGCCGTGGGGGCTATGCAGGTCATTTTCAATACCTGCCTGCACCTGCTCAACCCGGGAGACGAAGTGATCGTCATGGACCCGGGCTACGACTACTACTCGCAAATCCGTCTTTTTGGTGGGGTGCCCGTGCCTGTTGCTACCCATGAATCGAACCGGTTCAAGGTGGACCCGGCCGATATCCGGGCCGCCATTACGGATAAGACCAAGTTGATGATCATCAACACACCGTCCAATCCCACCGGGGCGATCTTCGACGAGGCCATATTGCGGTCCATTGCCGACATGGCCATCGAACACGACATCTGGGTTCTCTCGGACGAACCCTACGAGCACATCTTGTTTGACGGTCACCGGCACCTCAGCATCGGTGCCATGGAGGGTATGGCCGAGCGAACCGTTTCCGCTTTTACGCTCTCTAAATCCTATGCCATGACCGGCTGGCGGGTCGGCTACACTGTGGCCCCCAAGGCGGTCATCGACGAAATGGAAAAGCTCATGGAGCACATGGTGTCCGGGGTGACCGCCGTGGCCCAGCGGGCGGCCCTGGCGGCGATTTCCGCCCCGCAAGACTGCGTCAGGGAGATGGTTGCCACCTATGATAAACGACGCCATCTCGTCCATGAGGGCCTCAACGCCATCGATGGGGTTACCTGCCTGAATCCGGAATCGACCTTCTATGCCTTTCCCAACATTTCTTCCACCGGGCGCACTTCATGGGATTTTGCCAAGTACCTCGTCAAGGAGCACCGGGTGGCCGTTGTGCCGGGCAGTATTTTCGGACGCGCCGGTGAAGGATATGTACGTCTCTCCTTTGCCGCGAGCATGGACCAGTTGAAAGAAGGGATTGCCCGCATCGGGCGAGGTGTGGCGGCCCTGCGATCCTGAACCGGGATAGCGAACACATTTCCCGCGGCTCGCCGCGGGGAGGATTCAATTTGTTTTTCGAGAGGTGAGTAAAATGACCTTGTTCCTGAAAGCGGAATACCTTGAACGGATCCGCAAGACAAAAGTGCGGATGACAGAAACCGGAATTGATGTGCTGGTATCATCGGATCCGGCCAACATGAACTACCTGACTGGCTACGACGGGTGGTCCTTTTATGTACCCCAGTGTGTGGTGGTCAGCCTGGATGCCGACACCCCGCTGTGGATCGGACGTAGAATGGACGTGGCCGGAGCGCGGCACACCACCTTTCTGCCTGATTCTCAAATCATCGGATACCCTGAAAACTACATTCAGACTCTGGCGCGGCATCCTATGAATTTCGTGGGAGATGTGATTGCCGAGCGCGGCTGGGGCAGGAAGACCGTCGGCGTGGAGATGGATGCCTACTACTTCTCCGCCCGTGCCTATGCCGAGCTGCAGAAACATCTGCCTGACGCGCGGTTTGCCAGCGCCGATCTGCTGGTCAACTGGATCCGCCTGATCAAATCGGATGCCGAGATTGCCCTGATGCGCCAGGCTGGGCAGATCGCCAACCGGGTGATGACGACGGCCATCGATCATCTCGAACCGGGCGTTCGCGAGTGTGACGCCGTGGCCGCCGTTTACCAGGCCCAGATGTCGGGTACCGAGGGATTCGGCGGAGATTATCCGGCCATCGTACCCATGATGCCCACCGGGGAGAAGACCTCGGCACCCCATCTGACCTGGACCGATGCACCCTATGAAAGTGAGCAGATGGTCAACCTGGAGCTGGCCGCCTGCCGGCATCGCTACCATTGCCCCATCGCGCGGACGGCCTACCTGGGCAAAAACCCACCGGCCAAGCTGGTGGACCTGGCCGCCCACACCGTGGAAGGCCTCAATCTCACTCTGGCGGCCATCAAGCCGGGCATGCGTGCCGAGGCGGTGGAACTGGTCTGGCGCAAGCACATCGCCAAGGCCGGGCTGGAGAAGGAATCACGCATCGGCTATGCCATGGGCCTCAATTACCCGCCGGATTGGGGTGAGCACACCGCCAGCCTGCGCCCCGGCGATGAGACCCTTCTCGAACCCAACATGACCTTTCACATGATCCTTGGCATGTGGATGGACGATTACGGATTTGAGTGCAGCGAATCGTTCCGTGTCAGCAAGGACGGCTGCGAGACGTTCGCCGATGTGCCCCGCAAACTGTTCGTCAAGGGATAAACAATCGCATGATCTATCACGCCAGAAAAGGACAGACGAGCAGCGGAGAGGCCATTGGCATCCTCCTCTTGGACACGTCGGTGCCTTTCATCCCCGGGGATGTGGCCAACGCCACCACCTACCCCTTCCCCGTTCGTTTTCGCAAAGTTGAGGGGTTCACGGTGGCGCGGGCCATTGGTAAGGACCCGACGATTTACGGCGCGCTGAAAACGGCAGCCCGGGAGCTTGTGGACCAGGGCGTGAGGGCCGTGACCGGTGACTGCGGGTTCATGGCCCTTCACCAGCAACGCCTGGCCCGTGATCTTGGAGTCCCGGTATTTTTGTCCAGCCTGCTGCAGATTCCCTTTATGCTTTCCATTCTGGGTAAAGGGAGCAAGGTAGGTGTTCTCACAGCCGATGGCCGCAGCTTGGACGAAGCCCTGCTGGCCGCTGTGGGGGTGACCGATGCCGATCGACTCGTTGTCGAAGGGCTGGAAGCGCAGCCATACTTCCACCGGTTCGCCATCCAGGAGACGGGCACGCTGGAGACTGAAAAAGTGGCTGCCGAAGTGGTGGGGGCCGGCCGGCATCTCATGGACCGGGACGAAACGATCAAGGCCCTGCTGCTGGAGTGCAGTCTGTTGCCGCCCTATGCCGCAGCACTGCAGGCAGCCGTTCAGGTACCGGTGTTTGACTATATCACAATGATCAACTTCGTTTTTTCGGCAGTGGTCAAACAACCCTACGAGGGCTTCATATAAAGTTGCCATACGATTCGTTATCAAGAGGCCAACGAGACATGGACATTCAGATATCTGCACAGATCGAAACGTGCCGCGATGAACTGGTCGCTCTTCGGCGGGATTTCCACAAGCATCCCGAGCTTGGCTTTGAAGAGTATCGTACCGCTAAAGTGATTGAGTCCTACCTTCAGGACCTGGGTCTGAGCATCCAACGCATGGCCAAAACCGGGGTGGTTGCACTCCTGGAAGGATCCCGCCCCGGTCCCGTTCTGATGCTGCGGGCGGATATGGACGCCTTGCCGCTCAGCGAAGAGAATGAATTTGAATACAAGTCCCAAAACCCGGGCGTTATGCATGCCTGTGGCCACGACGCACACATGGCCATGCTGCTGGTGGCGGCCAAGGTCCTGACGCAGAATAAACGCGCCGTTGCGGGAACGATCAAATTTGTTTTCCAGCCCGATGAAGAGATCGCCGGTGCCCGGGCCATGGTTGGAGAAGGTGTCCTTGACCACCCCACGGTCGATGCGGTGATGGGCCTACATGTCTGGACACCGGTGGAAGCTGGAAAAATCGGCATCACAGCGGGGCCGGTAATGGGCGGGCTGGACGTGTTTAAAATGACCATTTTCGGAAAAGGGGGCCATACCGGCGTCCCGGAGGATGCCGTGGATCCCGTGATTGCCGCGGCCAACTTGATTCAGACCGTGCAGATGATACAAACGCGGGAGATCAGCAACCTGAGATCCACCATCATCATGTTCGGTAAAATTGCCGCTGGAACC
This sequence comes from uncultured delta proteobacterium, assembly GCA_963697225.1. Lineage (GTDB taxonomy): Bacteria > Desulfobacterota > Desulfobacteria > Desulfobacterales > Desulfosarcinaceae > Desulfosarcina. Next base: position 138,918 of record CAVONM010000020.1, on the reverse strand, counting down.
AAGAGCAACATTATCCCGGACAAGGTCGAACTGGAAGGCTCTATCCGCTTTCTATACAAGGGAGGTCCCGACAGCATCGAGCAGCCGACCGAAAGGTTCGTACGGATAAGTGAGCAGGTCTGCCGCACGCACCGTTGCACCTGCGAGATCGACATCACCCACGAGAACATCCCGTTGATCAACGATCCGCAAATGACCGCGCTGGCCCGCAGGACTGCAGCAGAGGTATTCGGCGGGAAAGATGCCGTCATCGACAACGTCACCAGCGCCAGCGAGGACTTCTCGGAGTTCAGCGAGCGCGTCCCCGGGGTGTTCATGTTTCTCGGTGCCGGCAACGTGCAAAAAGGCACGACTATTTCCCACCATAATCCACGGTTTGACATCGATGAAGACGTCCTTTCAAACGGTGTGGCCATGTATGTTCAAGGCGCCCTCAATTATTTCAAAACCGCAGGAAATCAGAAAAGGAGGTAAACGTAGAAAACAAAAGAACCCTGATAGCTAATCTTAACCGCCTCAGACTCGCCCCGACGAGCTGTAGATGAAAGGAGTTGGACCATGAAGAGAAGCATTTTGCTGTTAACTGCCGTTTTAATTCTCACCCTCTTTGGCACCGCCATGGCTGCCAGTTACACCGGACCGGCAATCAAAGCCAAACTGGCTTCCGAAGAAATTGAAGGCGATTTCATGACCGTCTGGGCCAGGAATTTTTCTGACCACATGAAAAAATGGTCCGGCGGCAAAATCGACATCGAGGTATACCCTTACGGCACGCTGGGAAATACCGGTGACATCAATGAACTGGCCCAGATGGGCGTCGTTCAGTTCGTCTTTTCCGATCATGCCTGGATCAGCTCCTTTGTTCCCCAGGCCCAGGCGCTGGCGCTGAACTACATTTTCCCCACCGAAAAGGTGCCCGAGGTGCTCGGCTGGATGGCCAAAAACGGCGAATTCCTGCCGCTGCTGGAAAAAGCATTCCGCAAAAACGACCTCGTACCGCTGGCGATCATGTTCGAAGGCTGGCAATGGGTGACTTCCAAAAAAGAGATCAAATCCCTGGAAGACATGCAGGGCCTCAAGCTGCGGCTGATGTCGTCCAAACTGCTCGTGGAAGACTACAAAGCGTATGGGGCCAGTCCCACACCGATGAGTTACGGTGAAGTATACAGCGGCTTGCAGATGGGCCTGATCGACGCCCAGGTAAACCCGCTGTTTGCAATTTACAGCATGAAGTTTTATGAGGTGCAGACCCATCTCACCCAGCTGAAAAGCGAGCCGTTCATCGGCATCCCCACCGTCAACCAGGCCTTTTTCGACGGCCTGACCAAAGAGGCCCAGGACGAGATGCGCAAGTTCTGGATCGAGGCCATCGTCCCCGCCGGCAACTGGATCACCGAACGTAACGCCGAGGACATGAAAAAGATGAAGGCGGCCAAGCCGTCGCTTGAATTCAACGTTCTCGACGATGCGACCATCGCCAAATTCAAAGCGCAGGCCGAAACGGTCTATCCGGAATACACCAAAATCGGGGGAGAAGGCGCCCAGGCGGTTCTGGACGCCCTGCTGAAAGACATCACGAACGCCAAAAAAGCGCTCAAACTCAAATAAAGCAATAACGGGGCCCTGCCGCGGCCTTCTGGGTTGTGGCAGGGCCTTGTCGTTCCAGCAAGACGAGGTCACATCCATGCAGACAGACAGTCAACGTCCAGTGAAAATTGGTCCGTTGCGAAAGTTCAACCGCGCCGTCGGTAAGGTGGTCAATGCGTTGGAGGTCTCCATCCTGGTCTTTTGCGTGGCCGCCCTGGGAATCCTGTTGATCGTCAATGTGTTTGCGCGTACGTTTTTCCAGAGCATCTACTTTGCCGAGGAGGTTTCAACATTTCTGGTGATGCTGATGACCTTCACCGGTGTGAGCTACGGCGTCCGAAAGGCGCGCCACATCCGCATGGGGGCCTTTCTGGATGCCATGCCGCCAAAAATGGAAAAGTCCTTTATCATTTTTATTTCGCTGGTCAGCGCCGCCGTGATGGCGATCATGGCCTGGGCTTCCTGGGAATATATGATCAACGCCATGTCCAAGGGACACATGACCCCTGCCTTGCGGGTGCCTAAGTGGACGTTTTATGTGATTATGCCGATTGGTTTCGGCCTGGCCGCCATCCAGTACATCCGGACGATACTCAAAAACTTCATCGAGAAGGAGCCCTGGCAGTCTCCGGACCAACAGAGTGAATACGAAGATGAAAAGATCGGAGGGGCACAGGTATGACACTTTTCGGAATCAGCCTGGCGTCCATGCTGCTATTCGGGTTCCCTTTCATGGTTACCCTGCTGGGGTCCTTGATCCTGTACCTGTTCGTCTATATGCCGGACTTCGCGCCGAAGATGATCATCACCATGGTACAGCAGGTGATCACCGGTGTGACGCCACCGGCGCTGGTGTGTGTGCCCATGTTCATCCTGTCGGCAAGTATTATCACTTCAGGTGAATCTTCCATCCGCCTAATCCGAATGTTGAAGGTCTTCGTCGGCCATCTGCCCGGCGGTCTGCCCATCACCACCAATGCCAGCTGTACGCTTTTCGGCGCCGTTTCAGGGTCCACCCAGGCCACGGTGGCGGCCATCGGCGGGACCATGCGCCCCATGCTGCTGGAGGCCGGCTACAGCAGCTCATTTACCCTGGGACTGATCATCAATGCCAGTGACATCGCCTTCCTGATCCCGCCCAGCATCGGGTTTATCGTCTACGGCGTAGCCACCAGCACCTCCATCGGGATGCTTTTTCTGTCCGGCATTTTCCCCGGTTTGTTGATCCTGGTGATGTTCTCCATCTACTGCTACGTCTACTCCAAGGTGAAGAAGATCCCGACCCTGCCCAGGGCCAGTTGGTCTGAGCGCATGGCCGCGGTCAAGGACGGGCTGCCGGTCATGGGTTTTCCCGTGATCATCGTGGGCGGCATCTATGCGGGCTTCTTCAGCCCCACCGAGGCCGCTGCAGCGGCAGTGCTCTATGCACTGATCCTGGAAACGATCGTATACAAGAGCCTGACCTTCGAACGCATCATCGATGCATTTTTGCAGACCGGCGTCATTACCGGTGTGGTCTTCATCCTGGTCGGCGCCGGCCAGGCATTTTCCTTTCTGATCGGTTTCCTGCAGATTCCGGCCAAGGTACTGCCACCGCTTTTCGGAACCGATCCGTCGATGCTGTGGGTCATTACCATCGTCGTGGTGGTCTATTTTGTGGCCTGCATGTTTGTGGATCCCATCGTGGCCATCTTCGTCCTCAGTCCCATTTTTCAACCCTATGTGGTCGGTGCAGGTGTCGATCCCATTCTGCTGGGCACCCTGGTGACGCTGCAGGCGGCCATCGGTTCGGCTACGCCGCCCTTCGGCTGCGACATCTTCACGGCGCAGCTGATCTTCAGGCGTCCCTACCTCGAGGTGATTGGCCACGCCCTGCCGTTTCTGTTGATTCTAATTCTGGCGACGATCATCCTGATCGCTTTTCCACAGATTGCGCTCTTTCTACCGAATATGGCCATGGGGGGGTAAATGGCAGAGGGCGTCTTCACCGGCATGTCCGAGGATTCACCATGAAGCAAATGCCAACCCTGCTGGATGTTTACCAAGCTCGCTGCCGCATCCGGTCCATGGTCAGGGAAACCCCGTTGATGGAAGCGCCTGAACTGGCCGTTCAAAGAGGCGCCCAAAGTGTCCATCTGAAAATGGAAAACCGGCAGCACGCCGGTGCCTTCAAGGTCAGGGGAGCGGCCAATAAAATCCTCAACCTCGACGACGACGCCAGGCAACGGGGAGTCATCACCTTTTCCACGGGTAATCACGGCATGGCTGTTGCTTATGTGGCCGCTCGGGCCGGCATTTCTGCGACGGTCTGCCTCTCCGAGCATGTTCCGGCCTACCGGGTGGAGATGATCCGAAATCTCGGTGCGCAGGTGTCCGTGAAAGGCCGCTCCCAAGACGAAGCCGAAGTCAACTACCGGGAATTGATGCGGGACCGGGGGTGTATCCCTGTGGTACCCTTCGATGACCCGCTGATCATCGCCGGCCAGGGCACCATCGCCCTCGAGATCTTGCATGAGTTACCGGAAACGCAGGTGCTGCTGATCCCATTGTCCGGCGGTGGCCTGCTGGCAGGCATGGCCATGGCGGCAAAATCCATCAATCCCGACATATATATCGTGGGATTATCCATCGAACGTTCTCCGGCCATGTTCGAGAGCCTTAAAGCCGCCAAACCGGTACAAGTGCAGGAGAAGCACTCCATTGCAGATTCGCTGCTGGGCGGGATCGGCTTCGAGAACCAATATACCCTGCCGATGCTTGAAAAATACGTGGACGAACATCTGCTGATCAGCGAGGAAGAAATTAAGGCCGGCATGTTCCATCTTTTCGACACCCACCGTATCATCGCTGAAGGCGCCGCCGCCGTGGGCGTGGGGGCCATGCTGAGCGGCAAGGTCGATGTAAAGGGCAAGCGCGTGGTTTCGGTCGTTTCCGGCGGCACAGTCGACACTGCAACATATCTGCAGATCCTTCAGGAGCAGCTGGAAAGGAAATCCCATTCATGATTCGAATACTCAGCGAAAAAGAGATCAAAAGTATTATCTCGCTTGACTTGTCAGTAGTCGCGGACATCGAGACTGGGTTCAGTGAATTAGACAAGGGCAATGCCCTGGTTCCTCCAATCATGATGATCCCGGTGCCGGAAAAGAAGGGTGAGGTGGACATCAAAAGTGCCTACATCAAAGGCTACGACCAACTGGCAATCAAAGTGGCCTCCGGATTTTTCGAAAACAGCCGGCTGGGCTTACCCTCGCAGAGCGGTCAAATGCTTGTGCTCAGCGCCGAAACCGGATTTCTCCAAGGTGTGCTGCTGGACAATGGCTATCTGACCCAGGTGCGCACCGGCGCTGCTGGGGCGGTGGCAGCTAAGTACCTGGCTCCGCAGACCGCCGACAGCGTTGGCGTGATCGGTTCGGGGATGCAGGCCCGCTTTCAGATGGCGGCCCTGATGCTGGTACGTCCATTTTCCACCCTCCGCATGTTCAGCCTGGATACCGACAATGTCAAGGATCGCTATGTACATGACATGCAGCAACAATTGAATGTACGGGTGATAAAAGCATCCAGCATCGAAGCTGTGGTTAAAGAGAGTGCCATCGTGGTCACCACCACGCCCGCCCGCCAAGGTTTCATCAAAGCCACATGGCTCCACCCCGGGCTGCACATCACGGCAATGGGCAGCGACACAGAAGAAAAACAGGAACTGGAAGCCGACGTGTTTGCCCGGGTGGACATCGTGGCCTGCGATCTCAAAGCCCAGAGCATGCGGCTGGGAGAACTGCGCAGCGCCGTTGAACAGAACCTGATGACGGCGGAAGCTCCGGTTACCGAACTGGGGGCGATCATCAATGGCCGCATCCCCGGACGCAGCGATGACGGCCAGATTACCGTCTGTGACCTGACCGGTGTGGGGGTGCAGGACACCATGATCGCCATCAAGACCCTGAAAATCGCTGCCGAGAGAAATATCGGTCTGACTGTTTCATGATGCGCGGAGTGTTGAAGATGCCAAAGAAGATGATCTTTTCCAAAAAGGAATACGACCGACGAATTCGGCGGACCAAGGAGAATGATGGACAGGCGCGGCATGGAACTGCTGCTGGTGACCGATCCGGCCAACATGAACTACCTCACCGGTTACGACGGGTGGTCCTTCTACGTTCACCAGGGGGTGTTCCTCTCCCTGGAGGCCGACCATCCCCTGTGGTTCGGTCGACAGCAGGATGCCAACGGCGCCCGACTGACCACCTGGCTGCCTGATGAATGTATATTCGGTTACCCGGATGCGTATGTGCAGTCACGCTACACCCACACCATGCGTTATGTGGCCCAGCTGCTGCGCGACCAGGGTCTGGAGGAAAAGCGATTGGGGCTGGAGATGGACGGTTACTGGTTCAGTGCCAGGATGTACCTGACCCTCCAGGAGGAACTGAAACGGGCGACGCTGATGGACGCCACCAATCTGGTCAACTGGGTCAGAAGTGTCAAGTCCGAACCTGAAATTGCCTATATGCGGCAGGCGTCGCGGATATGTGAGAACGTGATGCAGACTGCCATTGACGCCATTGCCCCCGGTGTCTGGGAAAAGGATGCTGCGGCCTTGGTGTCGGCAGCGCAGATTGCCGGGACGGATGATTACGGCGGTGCACCGCCTGCTATTTTCCCGATCATGCCCTCGGCGGAAAGGACCTCAACCGCGCACCTGACCTATGATCCGGACCGTCAATATAGCCAAGACGATGTGGTATTGCTGGAACTTTGCGGCGCCAGGCACCGTTATCATGCGCCTCTTTCCCGCACGCTTTTCCTCGGTGCCCCCCCAAACGATCTTCTAAATACCGCCGATGGCGTGGTGATGGGGCTGAAGGAGACACTCCAATTTATCGGCCCTGGTGTAACGGCCGAAGAGGTAGAGGAACACTGGCGGGCAGCCATCGCACACACCGGTGTTGTTAAACCCTCCCGGGTCGGCTACTCTTATGGCCTGAACTATGTACCCGATTGGGGTGAACATACGGTGAGTCTGCGTCCCGGTGATAAAACGGTGCTGGAACCAGGTATGACCATCCACTTCATGCCGGGCATCTGGCTGGACAGTTACGGCTTTGAATGCAGCGAGCCGGTGCTGATCACCGACAGCGGGTGTGAAAAATTCATTGAATTTCCTCAACAACTGTTCGTCAAGCATTAATCCATGACCGTTTCGCCGTCATCCTTGACTGGTCTGGTTTATGCGTTCGTTGCAGCGGTTTGCTACGCAGGGCTTAACACCGCCATACGTTTTGCATTGGGCTGCTAATTTTCGGGGAATTCTTGGGTGTGCGAACTTTTTTGGGTGGCGTTCTGATCATCGCCAGCGGCATCGGGCTCAACTTTAACAGGCTGCAATCCTAAAATAGACATCTATATATTGTAGATGGTTTCTAATATTTTGATAGATTATGGGTATCCAACAAAAAATAGACCTGGCATGGCTTGTGCTTTCTTGCCAGTCTACAAACTCAAACCAGCGCCTGATCAAACCCGCTAGATTGTGGTCATGGAAAACTTGGCGCTGCTGGTAATTTCATTCAGTGCTGCCGGATAAAGTTTCCAATATTTGCTATCGCTTCTGAGGCTTCTGGAAGGAAAGGGGCAAATCCTTGAAACACATGTGGCATGCCATCCCATATCTCAAGTGTCACATCGCACCCCTGCTCGGCCGCATGCTTGGCCAATCGAGTGGAATCATCCAGCAACACTTCAGCGTCACCTACCTGCAATAAAAGCGGGGGCATCCCGCTATAATCGCCAAACAGAGGCGATGCATACGGATCGGTGAGCTCAGTATGCTTGCCCAGGTAGATAGGGATGAGCGCGGGCAGAATTTCCGGATTGATTATCGGGTCTACTGAAGCTCGAGAAACCAACGAAGGACTCCCGGCGGTAAAATCAGTTGCTGGAGAAATGGCAATCACGGCCGCAGGTAGGGGGCGCTTGGAATCTTTGGCTTTCAAGAGGGTGGCCAGCGCCAAGTTGCCCCCGGCTGAGTCGCCCATCAGGTAAGCGGCCAAGACATGTCCCTTGCCGTCCGGACCATTTTCCCGCATCCATTGATAGGCCTGAATGCAATCTTCCAACCCGGCAGGAAATTTGTTCTCTGGTGCCAGACGATAATTCACTGAAAGGACCACCGCCCCTGTGGCTTGCGATATGCGTGACAAAAAAGCGCGATAGCCGGCAAGCGTACCTGAAATCCAGGAGCCGCCATGAATATAGAGGATTCGACGATTGGGGTCTGAGCCGTTCGTGACCACCCATTCCATCGGAATTTGACCCGTTTTAACGGGATACCACTGCCCATGTATTTCCGAGGTTGACGGGTGTACGCAGAAATACTGGTCAATTAACTTGCGCCGTGCGTCAAGATCATGGATCAGTTCGAAGGCTCGAACTGATATTGCCCGCAGATGGCCAAAGACTTTTTCCGCAGGATAAGTCATCTATCCCTCCTTACGTATCAGCAATCAATTCTGCCATAAGTATCAGATCCCATCTGTCTTGACCATAACCGCTTAACTAAGATACGCAAGGTGGGAAAAGTGTTAATTGTGTATCACCAAAAAAATTGATATCTTAAGCGCTTGATAGCTATTCCCTGGTGATTATTGTAACGGATATTCTATTATTCGCCTCGAAATAGACGAAGCGGCAGCATTGCACCGTTGCCATCCATTCCGGCAAAGGCGGTTAAGATCACCCGATGCACCGTTTGCCTGTATCCATGCCATTGGGCAAATCAAGATGAAATATCATTAATTGGAGACATAATTAGGGAGGGCGTAATGAAAAAGCGATTGCGGTTTCTGTTGGCAGGGTGGGTTTTCGTATCTATCGTCGTCTGTTCCACAACGCAGGCACCGGCGGCCTCATCCACAAACCCTGAACAACAGGTCGGCCAATTGGAAGCCGACCTGGCCACGGCACGGTCCAATCAGGTGGATGTTCTTTCACCGGGCTTGTTCAGCGACGCCCAGAGTGCATTTATCAAGGCCAAACAAAGTTTGGAGAAAGGTGCCAAGCTGTCTGCCATAAGCGACTATGTCGCCCAGGGGAACGCCAGCTTGAAGAAGGCCGAAGAGATCGCCCAGGTCTCGCGGACAGTGCTCCGTGAAGCGAACAAAGCCAGGGATAAAGCCCTTAAAGTGGGAGCCGGCAGGCTGGGCGAGCCATACATGGATGTGGAAAAAAAGTATCTGAAACTCACCAAGTCCATCGAAAATGACAACTTGAGCTATGCGCAGAAAAATGCCGCTGAGGTTCAGGCAGCTTATCGGGATCTGGAAATCATGGCCATTAAAAACAGTGCCATCGGCAATGCACGCAAGATGATGGCCGACGCCGATAGGGCCAGAATCCAGAAAATCGCTCCAACCGCGTACACCGAGGCCCTCCGTGCTTTGAACGAGGCCGACGCCTATATCGGCCAGAACCCTTACGAGGCAGACACCATCGGCCAGAAGGCCGCCCATGCCGAATTCATGGCCCGGCGGATGATGACCATCAGCGAAAACAGCCAAAAATTCAAGGCGATGGCACCGGAAGCGTCTGCCCTATACGTGGAGAGCCTGCTCGAGCGTCTTGGGGAGCCCATGAATGCCGGAGATTTGCGGGACAAGAGCGTCGAGGGTCAGCTCAGTTCGTTGACCGGCGCCGTCGAAACGATGGAACAACAAACGAAGTCCCTTGAAAAAGATAATCAAGTTTACCAGGCTCGGGCGGCGACTTTGGAAGAACAGCTTAGCAGCTTAAAAGGCTATTCGCGGGAGCAGGAGGACGCCAGGCAAAAACTCGCCGCCGAACGCGAATTCAGCCAGCAATTCAGTACGGTTCAGCGCTATTTCAGGCCCGACGAAGCAGACGTCTACAAACAGGGCAGCCAGCTGGTGATTCGGATGCGGGGCATCAGGTTCCCGGCGGGCCAGGCTACCCTGAGCCCTGAAAACTATGTCCTGCTCAGCAAGGTGCAGCAAGCCATCCAGACGTTTGGTCAACCGACCGTTACCATCGAGGGCCATACCGATACCACCGAGAGTTCCGGCTCCGCACAGACCAACCAGGAGCTTTCCCAACAGCGGGCAGAGGTGGTGAAGACCTACCTGGTGGCCAACAAGACCCTTCCGGCAAATCGTATCCGGGCTACCGGGTATGGTCCGGACAGGCCCCTATCGCCCAATACGACTGCTGACGGACGAGCCACCAACCGGCGCATCGATGTGCTGATCACACCGGTCAACGCACAATAAGTAGGTTTCATAGCGACAGCTGACATTGACAGCAGCGCTCGCTATCGCGGTTCAGAGGAAAAGGATAGTCGGTACAGCGCTTTCCCAACAATCGCTCAACGCAGGTTATAGAAAGGAGGCGAATATGATACTTATTGTGCCCTCCGCCGGACCGGTGTCTGATGAGAGAACCGCAGACTATGTTGTCAACATCGCCAAACGACTCAGCGCTCAGCTGGTCGTTTTGCGAGTCCTTGCCGACGGCGAGACTGAGGCCGCGGGAGAACATAGCCTGGGGCGTTTTGTTGAAATTGGAAAAAGAGAGAAGGTGTCGGTAAAAACAATCCTGCGGCGAGGGGAGATCGCTTCGGCCATTGTTGAGGTGGCTTTAGAGACGCCTGCGGATCTGATCATTCTGGGGGTCAGCCATGGCGAAATCGTGGCTGAATGGATGAATGCCAAGGCCATGGACAGAACCGATATTCCGGTTCTCTTAATTCCCAAATGGGTGCCAACGGCAAAGCGAACGCCTCCGAATGGTTGAGCGCAGTCAGTAGAATATTGATAAACGTGTCACTGTCGATCGGGGGTTCCCCCTTAACCGGGTCACCCCTCCTGGGTGCCGCTCTTACTGCTGCCGGTCCAGTGGCCGATAGCCCGGGCGATCTGTGCGCGGGCTTTTTCGCGGTCGAAATATGCGGCGGTTTCGCTCATTCTGGAACGGTTGTAGGCCAGTTCGGCTTCCAGGTAGCGGGTGATGTCGGCTGATCCGCCCTCGTACTGACGCTTGACCAGCTCAAAGGTTTCTTTGGCCGTGCGTACATTGGACGTCGTCACCTTCAGCCGTTCCTGGGCTTCATTGAGGTTGAGGTAGGCTCTTTTTACGTCGAACTTGACGGCCAGCAGGGTCTTGCGGTCGGCAGCCATGGTTTCCTGCAACTGGGACAGGGCTTCGGCCCGGTCGCTTTTTGTGGCAAAACCATCGAAGATCTTCCAGTTCAGATAGAGGCCGGCAGTCCAGTTGTCCCGGTTTGAGCTGTATTTCATGTCGGGGTCGTCGGCATAGTAGCGGGTCATGAAATCCACATGGGGCAGGTAGCCGGCCCGTGAGGCATCCACTGCCATTTTTGAGCGGCGCAGCTGCTCACGGATGCTGGCCAGTTCGGGTCTATGTATCAGGGCGTAGTCCAGAGCCGAAAAAGGGTCGTCGGGGACATTGACCGCCTGGGGTTGTGCATCGACGACACCGAAAGGCACATCGGGTTCAACACCAAGAATTTCCGCCAGGGCGGCCTTGGCCAGGCGTTGACGGTTACGGCTCTGGACGAGGATTTCTTCGGTTTCTGCCATGCGCACTTGCAGGGAGAGCAGATCGGTTTTCAAGGCACCGCCCGCCTGAAAGCGGACATCCATGATGCGCAGCTGGGAGCGGGTGGTTTCCACGGATTCTTCAGCCACGGAGGTGAAGTTGGCGGCGGCGAGAATATCGTAGTAGGCGCCGATGGCGGTGGCCATGACCTGGTTTTCGATGCCGTCCCGGTCCAGTTGAGAAATGGTCAGACCGGTCTTGGCCATCTCCCGGTTGAGGCCGTCCCTGCCGCCGTTGAACAGGTTGATGCCGGCGCTGACCCCGCTTTCATAATTCTCGAACCATCCCGGGGCGTTGAAGTCAGTGCCCGGGGGCAGTTTGCGCTGGTCGATGGATTTGAACAGATATGCCGACGGAGCATCACCTTGGATATATTCGGTGTAGAGATTCACCTGGGGATAGAATGGGGCGGCTGATTTTTCCAGCATCGCCCGGGCCCGTTCGATGCGGGCCACGGCCATCAGCAGATCAGGATTGTTGGCCTGGGCGATGTCGAGCACATCCTGCAATGTCAGGTTGCTGTTGACGGCACAAGTGGCAGGCGGCGTGTCGGCCGCCTGGGATTGGTCCAGATTGCAGGCCATATCGGCATATTGGGTCTTGATCGTTTCGTATCGATAGGCATCTTTCGATGCACATCCGAAAAACGTCGTGGCCCAGGCCATGGCACAGGTCAACATCAGAAAAACCGCGGTCCTTGGCATTCCCTCCTCCTCATGATTGATGGTCGGATATCTGGTTCCAATGGGCAGATAGAGCCCCCTTTCACCTTCAGGTTACAGCCATGCCGATGCACGCATGGTAATGCTGCCGCCGTGTGAATCAGCAGGGCCCAAGGGCGATGTAAACCGACGGTCAGGCGTCAGCACGCGTGCCGGCAAGGGACGCATTGGCCAGTTCAGCGACGGTGGTATGGGTCATGCGCATCTGCCGGTAGAGTCGAAGGGGCGCCTCATCGGACAGTCGGGCTTTTATCAGCCGGCGCATGGTACCGTCAAAGACGGGGCCGGCCGCCCAAATCGCCGTGCCTCGCAGGTAGGGGTCGGGTGAATCGAAAAATGCGGTCAGAAAGGGGGCCGCCTGTTTCGCCAGCAGCGGCCGGGCGTGGGCCAGCCGCCCCACACCCCACAAGGATCCCCGCTGGAGCGATTCGTGCTCGAGAAAATTGCCATGCGGATCGATATAGGAAATCAGGATGCAGGCGAACTCATCCGCCAGACCGGCATGGCCGGCGGTGATTTCACCCATGGCTTCGGGCGATCCCCAGCCGATGCCACCGGACTCGTCGTTCAGGTTCCACATGAACCGGCGCATCACCACCCGTGCCGATTCCATGGCGGTGTCGGCCAGGTGGCCAACCACTGCACCCATGGCCGTGACGGCCCGCCAGCGGATTTTCTCTTCTCCTGAATATAAAAAAGAGAAGAGGGGATTCACTGCTTGGCGACCGGGCATTCGTCGGATGGTTTCCAGGGCGCTTTCGAAATTTTCCTGGCCAAGCAGTTGCCCGATGCGGGCTTTACGTTCACGGTTGCCCATGATTTCATCCACTACTCCTCTTCCCAGCTGATACAGTCTTCGGGGCAGTATTTGATGGCCTCGTTCACACACGATTCAGGATAGGCGTCCAATTCAATGACTTCGATGTATCCGGCATCGTTTTCGCGAAACACCTCCGGGCACACGGCCACACAGCCCATGCACAGGGTGCAGGTGCCGATATCGACTACGGGTATATTCATCGCTGTTTGGCGTTTACGGCGTTGCCAATTTTTTTGCCGTATTCGACGCAGGCGTCGATACCGGCGTCGTCGGGAACGTACTGAAGCCGGGGGCTCGGTTCGATCAGGGTGAACTTCATGGCCGCCAGTTCCGCCGTCACCAGCTTGATCGATTCGCCGCTCCAGCCATAGGAGCCAAAGGCGCCCCCGATTTTGTTCTCCGGTTTGAGCCCTTTCATGTAGACCAGTATGTCGGCCACCGTGGGGAACATCTGGTTGTTCAGGGTGGGAGAGCCCACCACCACCGCCGCCGCATCCAGCACATCGGTCATGATGTCGCTGCGGTGGGAACTGCGAATGTGGATGGGCTTGACCATGACACCGGTGGATGAGATGCCCTCGGCGATGGCGTTGGCCATGGTTTCGGTGCTTTTCCACATGGTGTCATAGACGACCACCGCTTTCTTTTCCTGCTCCTGCCGGCTCCATCTCAGGTAGGCGTCAAGGATCTTGCCTGGATTTTTGCGCCAGATGACGCCGTGGTCCGGGCAGATCATGTCGATTTGAATTCCCGATGCCGCCACTTTTTCCACCAACTTCAGAATCCGGGGCGCATAGAGCAAAAGGATGTTGGCATAGTATTTTTTAGCCTGCTCCATGAGATCCGTGGCGGCCTGGTCATCGAATTTGTCGAAACCCGCGTAATGCTGACCGAACCCGTCACTGGAAAAGAGGATGTGATCCTCCTTGAGGTAGGTAAACATGCTGTCCGGCCAGTGGATCATGCGGGTTTCCATGAACGTCAGGGTGCGCCCGCCCAGGGAGAGTTCCTCGCCCTCTTCAACCGGGTGGTAGTTCCAGGCGTCGGGGAAGTGGCTGGCCAGGTTCTTGGCGCCCATCTTGGAACAATACAGCGGCTTGTCTTCTCCCACCCGGTGCATGATACGCGGCAGCGCACCCGAGTGGTCCATCTCGGTGTGGTTGCTGACCACCACGTCGATCTTTCTGGGATCGATAATCTGGGAGATGTTGCCGATCAGCTGGTCGGCAAAAGGCGCCTTCACCGTGTCGATGAGGGCCACCTTTTCGTCCATGACCAGATAGGCGTTGTAGCTGGTTCCCCGATCGGTGGAGTAGCCGTGAAAATCTCTGATGTTCCAATCGATGACGCCGACATCGTAGACGCCGTCTGCAATTTTAGTCGGTTGCATATGCGGATTCCTGTCGCCGTTTTCTGGACGGCGTGGTGGATCAACACCGGTCGATAGCGTCAGGCCTGCCTGGTCGACCGGGTGTTCTCGTTTGGTGCGGGTTGATCAATAACCGAGATGCCCTTTTCCCATGAGCAGGAAAAGGGCATCCGGCGCCAGCCGTTTTTGAGATGAACGCTGCGCAGGGACAGAGTGAATTATTCTTCCTTCTCGAAATCGTCTTTACCCGCTCCGCAGACCGGGCATTCCCAGTCCCCGGGTACATCCGCCCATTTGGTGCCGGGAGCCACGCCATTGTCAGGGTCGCCCGCTTCGGGATCGTAAACATAGCCACAGAGTGTGCAAACATATCTGTCCATTTTTACCTCCGTATACAGTTAAGCGTTAATGGTAAAACATGCCATCCTGGGTGGTGATGCATTCATGTTGAAAAAGGTATCTCTTTCCTTACCATGAAGGGTCTCGTGGTGTCTAATCGAAATTGACGGCGATTATCCCAGCGGTTTGAACATCTTTTTCCCGGCGCCGCAGATGGGGCATTTCCAGTCGTCTGGAAGATCGTCAAACGCAGTTCCTTTGGCGATCTTGCCTTTGCGGTCTCCCTTGTCGGGGTTGTAGATATACCCGCAGCTAGCGGTCTGACACTGGTACATTTCGTGCGGTTCGGCCATTTTGGACTCCTTTTGTTTTTCAGTTCATTTGAACGATTGCATCAGCATATCGACGTTGGCTTCAATCGCCAGGCGCAGGCGCTCCATGGTGTCATCATCCGGAAATGCCGGCTCGGGCAGGGACCATTGCACCATCTTTATACCCGGAAGCGGTCTCTTATCAACACCATCGCCGATGGCGACCGTTAGATCGGGCGTGTTGCCGTATAGGGCCTGTTCGACGGTCTGTGGTTTACGGTAGCCCATGTCCACACCGGCCCGCTGCATGACCTGGTTCATCGGCGCAGACAATTCGGCCGCCGGTCGCAGGGCGGCGAATCCGGTTCGGATAGCGTCGCCGAACCGCTCTTGGGCCATGGCAGCCGCCATGGGTGCACGGCAGGCGCCTGTCGGGGAGACGAAAAGAACGCGCTTGCGCGTGACAAGGGGCAGGACGGTTTTTTGAAGGGTCTCGTCAATATCCGCGGCCAGGCCTTCGCGATGGCGGATGGCACCCTTGGACTCAACACCCCGGTAGACGAGTGCATGGCTGAACTGGGCGTCGATGGCATCGAAAAAGTACTTGGTGGTCAGGTGGATGCCGTCGAACAGCTGGCGTCCCCGGGATGCCGCGACGCTGAACAACAGTCCTTTTCGGGTGGCCGCCAGCGGGTCTTTCAGTTTGTAAACATATTTTCGCGACCAGAGGGTCTGGCATCGGTCGATGAGGACTTTGAGCTGGGCGGAGATGCCGTAAAAAAAGACCGGGGTGGCGGCCACCACCAGATCCGCTTGCCGCAGCAGACCGAATATTTCCGTCGACATGGGATCATCGCTAATCACGCAGGTGCCGTGCGTTTCACAGTAACCGCAACCCTTGCATGGCACAATGCCGGCCCGGGCTACCTGGATGGTTTTAACGGCCGCGCCTGCCTGGCCGGCTTTTTCCAGAAAGGAGGCCAGAAAGGTGTCGGTGTTACCGCCCTTGCGGGGGCTGCCCTGAAGTCCTAAGATCAGCATGGTTCAATACATCTCTTCATAGGCCAGGTCGTCGTCGGTCACCTTGACGCTGAACAGGCGGTAGGCATAGATCTGGTAAGCCAGCACCACGGGCACGAACAGCAGCACCACGATGAGCATGATCTTCAGGGTCAAGGGGCTGGACGAGGCGTTATAGGCCGACAGGCTGTACGCGGCATCGATGCTGGAGGGAAACAGGTTGGGAAACAGCCCGACAACGCCGAAAAAAGTGCACGACACGATGGTGGCCGCCGAAGCCAGCCATGCCTTGAAAAAGGCTTTTTGGATCAGAAAGTACTTGATTCCCACGATGGCGGCAACGGAGATGGCCGGTACCAGGAAGAGGACCGGGTTGGCCAGGTAATTGTTGTAAAGCGGGGTGAAGATGTAACTCGCCCCCAGAAAGACGACCGCTACGCCGGTGAGCACCGGCCACAGCTTGCCGGCCATGCTTTCGGCCCGTTGGGCCAGATTGCCGTCGGCACGCACGGCGAGCCACAGGGCGCCGTGGACCAGGAAGAGGCACAGAAACAGCACGCCGCCCAGCAGGCCGTAAGGGTTGAGCAGGGTGAACAGGTTGCCCAGGTAGATCCCGTCCTGGTCGATGGGTATGCCTTTGAATATATTGGCAAAGGCTACACCGAACAGCAGTGCCGGCAGAAAACTGCCCACGAAAATGCAGGTGTCCCACACCCGCTTCCAGGCGGGGCTGTCCACCTTGTTGCGGAACTCAAAGGATACGCCGCGCAGGATCAGGGCGAAGAGAATCAGCATCAGCGCCGAGTAGAGGGATGAGAACATCACCGCGTAGACCAGCGGAAAGGCCGCAAAGGTGACGCCGCCGGCGGTCAGCAGCCACACCTCGTTGCCGTCCCACAGCGGCCCCATGGCGTGGATCATCATGTGCTTGTCGCGTTCCGATCTGCCCAGGAAGGGATACAGCGAACCGATTCCCAGGTCGAAGCCGTCCGTCATGAAAAAGACCGCCCAGAGCAGGCCCCAGATAAAAAACCATACGGTTTGTAATTCCATTTATAACCCCTGTGATTTGTCTGTATTGATAAATGCTTCAGCCGTTGGCCGATTTGGTGTCTGCCGCTGCCGGTATCGGGCCTTTTTTGGCGAAATCGGCGATCAGGTAAAAGCCGGCGATGCCCAGCAGGCCATACACCAGAACGAAGCCCACCAGTGACGTCATGACCTGGGAGGCCGCCACTGGCGAGGCGGCATCGGCGGTTTTCAACAAGCCATGAACGATCCAGGGTTGGCGGCCCACCTCGGCCAGCACCCATCCCATCTCGATGGCCAGGTAGGGCAGGGGGATGGCAAAAAGCATCACCCACAGGTACCAGCGGGATTCAAGCAGTCGGCTTTTCAATATCAAGCCAAGGATGGTGAGCAAGGGGAAGAGGGTTCCTAACGCCACCATTGTTCGGAACGAGACGAATGTCGGCAGGACCGGCGGCCGTTCATCCTTGGGAATGTCCTTGAGGCCGGTTACCGCCGCATTGACGTCGTGGTGCCCCAAAAGGCTCAGGGCACCCGGCAGGCGGCCGATCTCGATCGCGTTGCGTTCGTTCTTTTCGTCGGGAATGGCGAACATGACGATGGGGGCCTGGGTCTGGGTCTCCCAATGGGATTCCATGGCGGCCAGTTTGGCCGGCTGGGTCTGGGTCACGTGTACGGCATGCATGTCACCGGTGATGGCCACGACGATGGAGGAGATCAACCCCACCACCAAACCGATATTGAAGGAGCGGGTGAAGAACTCGACGTGCTGTTTTTTCAGCAGGTGCCAGGCACTGATTCCCATCATGAAAAAGGCGGCCAGAAGGAATGCAGAGGGAACGGTATGAACGATCTCCAGCAGACCGAATTTGTTGGTGATCACGGCCAGGAAGTCGGTCAACTCCGCCCGTCCGTCGCGGATGGTGAATCCCACCGGGTGCTGCATCCATCCGTTGGCCAGAAGAATCCAGACCGCCGAGATGTTGCCCGCTCCGGCCACCAGCCACATGACCGTGGCGTGGGCTTTTTTGGACAGTTTTTTCCAGCCGAAGATCCAGATGCCGATGAAGGTGGATTCCAGGAAGAATGCCACGGACGCTTCGATGGCCAGTAGCGACCCGAAGACGTCACCCACGTAGGCCGAGTAGCGCGACCAGTTGGTGCCGAACTGAAACTCCAGGGTGATACCGGTGACCACCCCCAGGGCAAAATTGATTAGAAAGAGTTTGCCCCAGAACTTGGTCATGCGCAAATAGGTTTCATCACCGGTCTGCACGTACCGGGTCTCCATATATGCCACCAGGACAGATAGCCCCAGGGTCAGGGGGACGAACAGAAAGTGGAACATCGTGGCGGCGGCAAACTGGAGCCGGGATAACATGACAACGTCCATACTCATTCCTCCTCGAACCGATGCCGGCAACCAACCGACGGGGTCGGCTGCCCTTTACACAGTTGGTCATTTGTGGTGGTCATTCAGGCGGTCCCCAGCCCTTCAGGCATCCTTCAAGTCAACCAGCCTTGGGGGGGGGTGGGACCCATGGTGATGCATTGACAATGGGGTGGTAAACCGCACCTGGCGGCAGGCTATGCGCCCCCATCCAGCGTGCACTGGGTGAAGTCGATGGGCTTGCCGCATTTTGCGCAGGTGTGGTCCTTGTTGAACTCATCGGAGAAGATCTCTTTGCTCTCGCCGCACTCAGGGCACTTGCAGATAAAGGATTTCAGGGTTTTGAAAGTCTGATAACCGGGGCAATGTTGGGGTGTGGACATAGCATCCTCCTTTTTGCGATTTAAGATATTGAGGTGGTGGTGAACCGCTGACGTCGATGATCAGGTCAGTTTTTCGGCAATCTCCCGTCCATAATCCTGGGCCATTTTCAAACCACCGCCCAGGTTGGCCGACTTGAGCCGCAAGGGAATGCTCACCATGTTCATCTTGAAGATATTTTTCATGGTGTCAAAGATGCGGTCCGGGGCTTCGCCGCTCCACCCAAAGGAGCCGAAGGCACCGCCCACCTTGCCTTCCAGTTCGGCCTTTTCAGCCATGAACAACAGGGTCTTCATCCCCTGGACCATCTCCCCGTGATAGGTCGGAGAACCGAACACCACGGCATCGTACCCGTTAAGGTCTTCCTCTTTTTTGATCTCGGTCACTTTGACCACATTTGCCTCATGGCCGGAGAAACGTATTCCTTCAGCGATGAGATCGCCTATTTTTTCGGTTTCGCCGGTGCGTGTGGCATACACAATCAGCGCTTTCGCCATTTCCTGCTCCCTTTCGTCTTATTTGATTCTGGGATCCTTGCCCTCGTACTGGCAGTCGGGCGTGTAACAGGTGTTGTCCAGAAAATCACATTTCTCCTTGCATGACGGACATTTTTCAGGCGGCCTGTCCGCCTGCAGTTCATATCCGCAATTTCCGCATTTCCAGCTACCCATGGGGCACCTCCTTGTGGATGTTGATCGTGTGGCCTATCTCCTGCGGGCACGGATCATGTGCCGTCCCTGGCGGTTAGCCAGGACCGGCCTTCGGTTCTCGGGAGACGGTAGCCAGGGGGGGCACCGTCTCCCGACTTTTATAGCGACGCAGGGTTACGCTTTCCACAACCCGTGAAGGTTGCAGTATTCTCTGGCGGATACCGATGCCGCATCGATCTTGAACACGGCTTCGGGTGTCTTGCCAGGGTCGAGAAACTGGAAGTAGGATTTGCCGTCCGCGATCAGCTCGATCCATTGGATCCAGTGTTTTGCCTCCATGGGGTGGGCGACACTGCCCACTTTGACCTTATAGCCGCCGTCGATCTTTTCGACCACCGGAACATGCTTTTCCTTGGCCGCATCAACGGTGTTCTCGGTCATCTTCTTCATGGGCTGACCGCAGCAGACCAGTTCGCCGGCACCGCCGACGAGGACTTGAACGATGTTTCCGCAAAGATCGCACTTGTATACTTCATACCTTTCCGCCATTTTTATTCTCCCTTTTAGTTGATAATACGGTTAATCGTGCGGAGACACTGGTTACCAATTTTCTCCCAGAATCTCAAAATGGGCCTGAGGGTGTGCACACGCCGGGCACATCTCGGGGGGGGTGGTGCCTTCATGGAGATAACCGCAGTTGCGGCAGCGCCAGGTGACGCTTTGCTCTCTGTTGAATACCCGTCCGGCTTCGATGTTGGCTTTAAGGTCCAGATAGCGCTTTTCGTGTTGCCGTTCAGCCACGGCAATGGCCTCGAAGATGAATGCCACATGATTCAGGCCCTCTTCCCGTGCGACATTGGCGAATCCGGGATACATGGTGGTCCACTCGTAGTTCTCGCCGCCGGCCGCTTCTTCGAGGTTTTTGACGGTGGTGCCGATTACCCCGGCTGGAAATGCGCCGGTGATCTCCACCTCGCCTCCCTCCAGCAGGTTGAACAGCCGTTTGGCATGCTCTTTTTCCTGGTTGGCGGTCTCTTCGAAAATGTCTGCAATCTGAACAAAACCCTCTTTTCTGGCCTGCTTGGTGAAATAGGTGTAGCGGTTTCGCGCCTGTGATTCTCCGCAAAAAGCCGTCAAAATGTTCTTCTCCGTTCGTGTTCCTTTAATCGATGCCAAGCGTTTTCCTCCTTTAACGATGTTTAGGATTTAGCATGTGGACGCTGATTTGCGTCAGTAACTTTCATCCCACCAGCCTTTGGCGATGTGGTTGAGCTTCTCCGCTTCGGCCAGCTGCTTGATTTTGTAGCCCGAGTCGCGAAGCATGCCGTAAAGAATGCCGCATCCGGTGTCCTCACGGTCGTCGTCGCCATCGTGTGCCAGTTTGATCATGCGTTCGGCCAGCAGAATGACTTGTCTGAGATGGTGGTCACACGGTTTCACGAGTTGAAGCTCTCCGAAGGGGTTGGGTGCCGCCGGCCGGTCAGGCTGCGCCGACAGTATCACAGAAGGTATACTCAAGATGCGTGCCAAGGTTTTGGTGATTTATAGAGTAACAAGCAACTTCATGAAAATATTTATAAAAAAGTTTTCCTACGCCCTTGGACCGTTGATCGTGCCGGTCAGGTTGGTTCGCTTGGAATTCCGCGTGGTGAGGGAGGCGGCCGGGATCTCTTGGCATGGTTGATGGAATCGCCCGTGATTCAAGGTCTCATGTTTTCACGATACACAGTTGTCTCGTAAGACAGGAAGCGTGGGAGGGTTTCGTCGTTCATGGGCTACTGAATCGCCTGTAACGCATCCATCGATCTCTTTCAGATCGGGGCGCCGATTGATATCGGATACGGTGATGAAGCGAATGATCCCGGCCTTGTCGATGATGAACAGCGCCCGCTCGGCGGTTCCATCCGTTCGCAGCACGCCAAACCGCCCTGCCGCCTCGCCATGGGGCCAGAAGTCGGACAGAACGGGAAACCAGAGATCGCCCATCTGCCGGGTCCAGGCATGCAGGGTGGGCAGATTGTCGACGGTGATGCCAATCAGGATCGCATCGTGCTGCTTGAAAACGTCTCTGACAATATTGTATCCAGGCCATTGATCCGAACAAACCGGCGTCCACGCAGCAGGGACAAAGGAGATCACGACGTTGTAGGTTCCCCGGTATTGCGATAGGGAAATGGTTTCACCCGTCAGGGCCGGCAGGGAAAAGAGCGGAGCCGGATCACCGACCTTGACCTTCAACACACTGTCCACCGGTTTGAGCTGGCCGGGATCATAGATCATGGTTTGCATGGTTGCTTCCTGGGCGGCGCACGGGCCAGGAGCGATCGCAGCCAACAGCATGGCGGCGCACCCCATCACGTGCTTCAGCAGCTTAGCATCGTTTATCGGTTTCACCATGTTTGAAACTTCATTCGCATGTTTCTACCTTCATGAAACGACTTGACCAATGGGTGTTTTTGAGGTCGTCACGTCACGGCATGCTGTCCGGCGGACGTGACAATTAATCCAGGCTCAAGAAGCCGTTCAGGCGGTTGATGAAGGTTTCCACCTTGTCCATGTGTCCGGCACCGGTCCACAGAACCCGCCCCTTGTCGTTGGGTCCGATGTCGGTGATGATGAAAAACGGGGTGCGAACCTCACCCACTGATTTGTGGACGACAAAGTCTTCGTCTGGGAACAGGGGAAAGGCAATCTGATAGTGTTTGCGAAAATGGTCGACTTCATAGGCGGAATTGCCGACCCCGATCCCGATCATTTTCACCCGGCCACGCAAGGTCTCCGACGCTTCGATGGCCTGATACAGGCGATTGACGGCCGGCGCCTCGCGCTGGCAGTGGGGACAGTACATGCTGAAAATCTCGATGATGAGCAGTTGTCCGGCGATGGTCGTGGGGTCGAAGCTGCCGCCTTCGGTGAGCCCCAGATAGGCGCGTGTGTCAGTTGTCCCGGGCGCGTCCAGGCGAATGCCCACCAGCAGTTCCCCGACCGCCGGCGTCTTCTCCGCCGATGCCATGCCGGGCAGGACGAACATGAACAGCGCGACGGCCAACCGCAGGCAAGGGGTTTTCATCAAATTACCTTTCCGTCAAAGTGGTACCTCACTGGTGTTCGACAGGATGGATAAGCGTATCAGGTGCGAATGTGGCACACTGGTGTCTCATGCAACAGCCGAAACACCAAAACAGAGGGATGTCTCGGGAAGCGCCTGAGCCATTCAGCATCGGGCGCTTCCCGTTTTTAAATCGACAGGCCCTCGCGACCGGTCACTTGGTGGCGATCAGGCGGCGGCTGAGCATGTTGATGTGGGACATTTCTTCCTTGATGATGCCGTCCAGGCGGGACCGGCCCAGGCCATCCGGAACCAGGTCTTTCATGCCCAGGTAAAATACAATCGAATCTTTTTCAGCCAGGATGGCGGCCTTCAGAATCGCCTGCAAGGATTGGGTATCGATCTCCTTTTCGAAAAAGATGCGGGTGTCGGCAAGGGCCTTGAGGTATGATGCCGCTTCCCCTCCCGGGTCAAACACGGTCGATGTTTTCTCCGCTTCGGTGAGTTTTTTTCTCATGGTTGAAAAGGTTTTTTCGTGGCTGTCTTCCATAGCCGCCAGGTCGGAGAGAAAATTTTTAGCGTCCGGGTCCTGGATATCTGCGGCGGCTTTTCTGTAAAAGACGGCGCCGTTTCTTTCGATTTGCTCAGCCATCTCAAACACATCATCCGCATTATAATCGTAGCTCATGGTTGGATCTGCCTTTCTTACCTGACGTAAGGGGTGTCTCAAAATGGGTATTGACCGGAATCGACTGTGTCCGGAACATGCCCCCTTCACCGGTTTGCTGTCAACCTAAAAAAGAACGAAACGCCCGGCGGGTCAGGCCTTTTCTTCATTCAGGCGGCACTCGTCGTCCCACTCCGGGCAGGCGCTTTTGCGCTCGGCTTCAAATTGGAGCATGCATTCACCGCATTCCAGTTCAATGTTCGGTGCATCTCCATAGCGTGCCTTGAGCTCTTCTTTGGACAACACCTGCGCAAAGCTGCACCCGCATTGGGGACAGGCGGATTTGATATGGTAGCGTTTATGACCCATGAATAGCCTCCCGATAATTTGAAGTTTATGAAAAATGACTTATCATAACTACAAAAGCAATATCAATGCCATTGGGCGAAGCGTATTTTTTTGCCCTGGCATGTTTATTGATGTATCATGCAGGCAGCAAATTGCCGCAATTTAAAATTCTTTCCAAGGAGGACAAAATGGCTCAAACCGCATTTAAAGGATCACCCGTAAAATTGTCCGGCGATCTTCCCCAGCGGGGGACGGATGCCCCGGATTTTACCTTGACCCGCAGCGACCTGTCCGATGTTTCGCTGAAGGATTTTGCAGGGAAAACCGTTGTTCTCAATATTTTCCCGAGCATCGATACACCGACCTGCGCCATGTCGGTGAGAAAATTCAACGCTGAAATCGGCAAGACCGACAACGCGGTGGTGCTGTGCATATCGGCCGATCTTCCCTTTGCCCATGCGCGTTTCTGCGGCGCCGAAGGGCTGGACCACGTGGTCTCCGCATCCACCTTTCGCAGCCCCGGTTTCGGCGATGCTTACGGCATGCGTATTGCCGGCGGTCCGCTGGCCGGTCTCATGGCGCGGGCGGTGGTGGTCATCGACGGGAAGGGCAAGGTGGTCTACACCCAACTGGTGGACGAGATCTCCAAGGAGCCGGATTACGAAAAAGCCATGGCCTGCCTGGCCAATGAGGAGGTCATGCTGGCGTGCACGGCCAGCTTTACGGCGGAGCATTCGCGGGGCATGGATGACGACGGCCCCTGCGACGATGGGCGTGCCGGCGGGTGATATCAAATTAAGGAGCGTCGATGGCAAACGAGCGTGTGCTGATACGGTGCCGAAACTGCGGTACCCGCAACCGGATCCCCGTGACGAGGCTGCAGGATGGTCCCCGCTGCGGAAGCTGCAAACAGCCTTTCCCACCCATTCCCATTAACACCCGGCCGGTGATGGTGACCGATCGCACGTTTGCCGACGAGGTGATTGCCAGCCCCCTGCCTGTGCTGCTGGATTGCTGGGCTGCCTGGTGTGCCCCGTGCGGAGCCATGGCCCCCGTCCTGGAGGACCTGGCAAGGGCCTATGCAGGCCGATTGAAAGTCGCCAAGCTCAACGTCGACCAGAATCCGATGACGGCCAGCCGGTACAGTGTCATGAGCCTGCCGACGCTGCTGTTTTTCAAGGATGGAAAGGTGGTTGATACGGCCGCCGGTGCCTTGCCGAGACTGGAAATTGAGCGTTTTCTTTATCGTTTTCTGAACAGGTAGCCGGAACGAAACCGTTCACGGGTTGAGCGGTTCAAAGGTTCAGGGTTCAGTTGTTGCGGGTTAGCAATGAATCTCCCCGCCGCAAGCGGACGGGGTATCACCACAGGATTTGATCAATTCATCGTCGCAAGCGACGGGGTATTGGACCCGATGCTTCGCAATAAACTCAGCCAAGATAATCGACTGAAAGCATACCCAGAACGCTGAACCTATGAACCCTTTTGGGAGCTAACATGAAGATCGCCATCACCGGGGCATCGGGATTCGTGGGAACGGCATTGACCCGTCAGCTGCTGGACGGCGGGCACGTGGTGAGCGGGTTGGGAACGTCCGCCTCCCATCCACTTCAATCGGCTGCGCACTTCACATGGATCCGTGCGGACACCACCCTTGCCGGAACGTGGCAGGCGGCGGTGAGCCAGGCTGATGCCGTGGTCAATCTGGCCGGACGCACCATTTCAAAACGCTGGTCCCGGGCCTATAAAGCGCAAATCGTCGACAGCCGCATGCTTACCACCCGCAACGTCGTCAGTGCCATGAACGGCGAGGACAAGATCCTGATCAGCACGTCGGCTGTCGGCTATTACGGCAGCCGGGGCGACCAGGAACTCGCCGAGCATTCGACTCCGGGCACCGATTTCCTGGCACGTTTGTCCGTGGATTGGGAAGAAGCCGCACTGGATGCAGAAAAGCAGGGTGTCCGGGTGGCCATCATGCGTTTCGGCGTGGTGCTGGGAACTGGTGGCGGCGCCCTGGCCCAGATGCTGCCGGCCTTTCGCATGTTTGCCGGCGGTCCTCTGGGAAGCGGCCAGCAGTGGTTCTCCTGGATCCACATGGCCGATCTTCTCGCGGCGATTCAATTTCTCCTCGATCACGAAAATGCGCGCGGTCCCTATAATTTCTGTGCACCGGGGGTGGTCCGCCAAAAAGATTTCGCCCGGGCACTGGGCACCGCCCTGGGCCGGCCGGCCGTCGTGCCCGCCCCCTCCCTGGCCCTGCGGCTGATGATGGGGGAGGTCGCCGGGGTGCTCCTGGCCAGCCAGAGGGTGCGTCCCGACCGGCTGATCGCCGATGGATTTTCCTTCCGTTTCGCGGATGTCGACAGCGCACTGGCGGACCTGGTGAGCCGATCATGACTGAACAGAAGTTAACGGCAGCGGATTATCATCGGATCACCAGCTACCGTCGCCACCAGCTGACGCCCCACACCCTGGACTGGGCGAATCAACCGGTGCCGGTCAAGCGCTACCCGGATCTGCCCCGCCTGCCGCTGGATCGCAGAGCGAAGCTGCCGGCGATCGATTATGTCGACCTGATGAACCGCCGTCAGGCCATTGAATCAAGCGGCTCGGATGCACTGGACAGCCAGACGCTTTCAAAGGCATTCAGGCTGACCCACGATATTACCGCCCGCGCCATGCATGCGGGCGCGCCTTTTTATTATCGCAGCGTGGCCTCGGCCGGTGCGCTGAACCCGTTTGAAATTTACCTGGCCGTTCACCACCTGGATGGGATTGATCCGGGGGTGTACCATTATGACCTTTTCGATTTCTCCCTGACCACCTTGCGCCACGGTTCGGTGCCTGAGATCCCGCCGGTGGACCGCACTGTTTCAGCCACCTTTTATATCACCGGCATTTTTTTCCGCAGTGCATGGAAATACCGCAACCGCGCTTACCGCTACGTGCTGCTGGATGCCGGCCACCTGCTGGAGAACCTGAGGCTGGCCCTGGGTGCGTTGGATCTTTGCTTTTCCATCCATCTTGATTTCGATGACGAACGGGCCGCGACCCTGCTGGGGTTGGATCCGCAGCGGGAGGTCTGCCTGGCCTGCGTGCATCTGCATGATGGTAACGCGGGGGCGAAAAAGCCTGGAGAGGCCAATCCCTTGAGACCCCTGTCCGCTGACATTCTCCAGGCATCCACGGTTTCCGGGCAAGAGGTCGCCTATGGGGATATCCTTTCCATCCATCGGTCAGGACATGGGTTCAGCAGCCCCATTGCCGGAGCCCTCCCGCCCCTGCACATGCTCGCCAACCAGCCGTCGTCGTGGGTCGATATAGACGTGCCGGATCATCCGGGATCGGCGGACTATACCCGTGTGCTGCGGCAGCGCCGTTCCCGCCGAAACTTTATTGCTGCGCCCGAGCCCCTGGACGGGTTCATGGCATTCGTGGACCTGATGGTCCGCTCTATGGGGACGGATTCGAGCATGCCCACGGCGTGCCGATCCGCCATAACCCCTGGATTTCTGGTTGGCGCGGGGATGCCGATACCACCCGGTTTTTATCTGCTGGATCCGGACGCGAAACGACTGGGACGCGTGTCGGACGGCAGGCTTACCGAATCCATGGCAGCAGCCTGCCTGGATCAGATGTGGCTGAAGCACGCCGCCCTGCATTTGCTGTTCATGACCGATCTGGCGGCCCTCGACCGAAATTGGGGGCCGCGGGGGTATCGCTATGCCATGATCGAGGCAGGGCGCCTGGGGCAGCAGGCATACCTGGCTGCCACGGCTTCAGGCTGGGGGGCCTGTGGGATCGGTGCCATTTACGACCGGGAGGCGGCTGACCTGCTGGACCTGGCGGCCGACGGCGTGTTGCTCTACCTGGTTGGGGCCGGTCCGGTCAAGACGCGTGGACACCTGACCTGAACGGCCCTCTTCCTTTGGGGAAGGGGGTGCTCCATCATCCAACCGGGAGAATAGACCATGTCCTCCGACCTTAAAATTTTCAGCGGCGGCGCCAACCTGCAGCTGGCCACCCACATCTGCAAAACACTGGGCATCGGGCTCAGCCGCCTGTCGGTGTCCCGCTTTTCCAACGACAACCTATTTGTCCAGATCCGTGAAAACGTGCGGGAAAAGGATGTGTTCGTCGTCCAGCCGTTCACCGCGCCGGTGGGCGACACCATCATCGAATTGTTTATCATCCTGGATGCCTTGAGAAGTGCGTCGGCCCGGCGCATCACGGCGGTGATTCCCTATTTCTCCTATGCCCGCTCGGACAAGAAAGATGCCCCGCGCATATCCATCACCGGCCGCCTCATGGCCGATCTGATCAGGACCGCCGGCGCCGACCGGGTCCTTACCATGGATCTGCACTCGGATGCGGTGCATGGATTTTTCAGCATCCCGGTGGACCATCTTACCGCCATTCCCTATTTCGTGGACCACTTTCGCTGCCGGCTGGACTTGGACAACGCCGTGGTGGTGGCCACGGATGCCGGCGGCGCCAAACGGGCCGGCCGCTTTGCAGAGCGCATTCATCTGCCCATGGCCATCATCGACAAGCGGCGCGTGGCCGATACCGAAGTCGTCCAGGGGCTGGTGGTGGGCGACGTGAAGGGCCGCGATGCCATTATCTTTGAAGACGAGATTTCCACGGGTGGCACCCTGGCCGCGTCCGCAAAAACGCTGACGGCGGCCGGTGTGAAAAGCATTCACGTGGGGGCGACCCACGGCGTGCTGTGCGGTCCTGCGGTAAACCGGTTGATGGACAGTCCCATCGAATCCGTGGCTGTCACCGACACGGTGCACCTTCCCCGGGACAAACAGGCCGAGAAGATCCACACCCTCTCGGTGGCCCCGCTCTTTGCCGAGGCCATTCGGCGCATCCACACCGGGGAGAGTGTCGGTGCCCTGTTTGATTAATTATTTCGTTAAAGTGATTCCAATCGTTGCCGATATCCCTTGTTAAGGAGACGCAGCCATGGATATCGTCGTAATCAACAGCGCTTTCGTTAAAAACGAGGAACCGAAAAAGCGGGTAACGCGGGTTCCCGGCAAAAAATCCAATTTCGCGGAAAAGCGCCGCAACCGAATAGATCGGCGGAAAAGTGTCCGGGATGGTGTGGTGGTCAGCCTATCCTATCGGAATGACCGGCGGACCGGACAGGACCGGAGACGGAACAAAGCTTGAACCAGATGAATGCCATGATGCTGGCGCGTATCCACGATCTGAACAAGACCGAAGCGCCTCTGGTATGGCAGACGGTTCCCATCCCGACGCCGGGCGACCAGGAGATTCTGATCCGGGTGATGGCCTGCGGGGTATGCCACACCGAACTGGATGAAATCGAGGGGCGAACCCCCCCGCCGCGGTTTCCCGTGATTCCCGGGCATCAAGTGGTGGGCCGGGCATACGAAAGACACGCCACCGCAACCGCTGGATCGGATCATCGACACCACGCCGGCCTGGACGCCGGTGGTGGAGGCCTTGAAAAATCTCAAACCGGGCGTCCGCCTGGTCATTAATGCCATTCGCAAGGAAGCGGCCGACCGGGATGCCCTTCTGCAGCTGGACTATTCTTCTCATTTATGGCATGAGAAGGAAATCAAAAGCGTCGCCAACGTGGCCCGGTCGGATGTTTCCCGGTTTCTGGAACTGGCCGATCGGATCCCCATCATTCCTGAGGTGGAGACGTTCAGCCTCGAAGCGGCCAATCGGGCGCTCCTTGAATTGAAAAGCAGGCGGATCCGTGGCGCCAAGGTGCTCGTGATGGACCATCGGTAAGGATACACGGTGCTTTCATGCCGCGACCCCAAAAGGCCGCTAAAGCAAATTCCAAAAGCTGCCGATACCCTTTTCAGTCGTCGGGTAATTTGATCCTGAGCTGACCATCAGCCCAGTGCATGGCCGGAGATGCCGTCGTGAGAAAATTTATCACCAACCGTGTCAAATTGATCAGCAGAATGGACCGGGATATCGGCGTTCTGATCGACAACTGTTTAGGGTTTCTCTATTCCATCGATCTTGGGCATGAGATGCAAAAAGAGACCGCCCGGATCGAATCGGCCCTGTACGATATGGTTTACCTGGGTCGAACACCGGCCGGTTGTGAGTTCAAGGAAAACCTTTTCCGTACACGGATACTGCCGCTCATGAAGGTCCTTGCACCGCCGGGATACTACTTCGGTATTGATCCGGATCATAACGGACTGCTTGGATACTGGCGGCAGCCCAATGTTGACGCCGATGACAGTCGATCGATGCCGGTCGATTCCTGCACTAGCGGCTGAAGGGGTTTTCGGCCCACGGCAAATTCCTTGACACGCTGTTTTGCCCCATTGTACGTCTAACATAGATCGTTAACCGCCAATCTCTTTTTCCACCGTCGTAGGTTACCATCAGAGAACGAACGGCAAGAGGTTCACCTCGTGTTCTCCCTGCGGTTTCTGCTCATACTGACGGCGACCGCTTTCCTGTGGTGCCCCATCGCACTATCAGGAGCAAGCAGCGCCGCTGTGCGTGACCCCGTCTGGGCCGGCAAGTTTTATCCGGCTGACCGGGAGGACCTGGTCCGGTTGATTCGCCGCCTCACGGATACGGCCGAACAGAATTCGAAGGCCGCTCATCGTCCACACACCCGGCTGCGTGCCCTGATGATGCCCCACGCCGGATACGCCTATTCCGGTATCACTGCTGCCCATGCCGCCCTGGCCATTGCCCGTGACCGGTTCGGCCGGGTGGTTTTGTTGGGGCCTGATCACCGGGTGGGATTTCGCAATGCCTCTATCACCGGGGCAGCCTACTGGCGAACCCCTTTGGGCACGGTTCCTGTCGGTGATTTCAGTCCCATGCTGAGGGCCCGGCCGGAACTCTTTGAGACGATTGCTGCGTCGGATCGGCAAGAGCACAGCCTGGAGGTGATGCTTCCTTTTTTACAGTCCCGCCTGTCCCGATTTGAATTGATTCCTGTGGTGCTGGGGCCCTGCGATGCCGATAAAATGAGCCAGGCGGTAGCGACCCTGATGCAGAATCCGCAGACCTTGTTGGTGGTTAGCGCCGACCTGTCTCATTACCTGCCCTATGACGGCGCCGTTAAACGCGATCGGGAGACGCTGAACCGAATCCTTTCACTGGATCCCCGGTGGCAGCAGGATCAGGACAACCGCACCTGCGGCCGCTATCCGGTGGGGGTGCTGCTGGAAATGGCCCGGGAACGACATTGGCAGCCGGTACTGTTGCATTACAGCAACAGCGGCGATACCGCCGGTGACAGGGAAGCCGTGGTGGGGTATGGCGCCGTTGCCTTTTACGGAGATGAACCTATGCAAATCCGAACCGATAACCGTCGACCGCTGACCCCTGAGCAGGGGGCCGTCCTGGTTGCCCTGGCCCGGCAGACTCTGGCTCACCATTTCGGTGAAACGATCGCATCGGCCGATGCTCAACGATTGGAGACGCTCCTTTCGGATCAAGCGTTTCAGGCTCGCTGCGGCACGTTCGTCACCTTGAAAATCGACAACCAGCTGCGGGGATGCATCGGCAGTCTGTCGGCCAGGGCTCCCATTCTTGAGGGGGTGTGCGACAATGCACTGAATGCGGCCCTCCGCGATCCACGGTTTTCCCCCCTGGGCAAAAAGGAGCTGGAAGCCGTGCATATCGAGGTGAGCGTGCTTTCCGAACCGGTCGCGCTGACCTACACCGATGCCGATGATCTGCTGGCCAGGTTGAGGCCCGGTATCGATGGGGTGATCATCAAAAGTGGCTTCGCCAGTGCCACTTTTTTACCCCAGGTGTGGGATCAACTGCCCCAGCCGGAACCGTTCCTCTCCCACCTGTGCGGGAAAGCCGGCCTGCCTGCCGACCAATGGCGGAAAGGGGGCCTGGAGGTGCAGGTGTATCAGGTTCAGTACTTTGAAGAGGCCCGATGACGGCGGCGTCCGCAGGGTGGTGGTCGCCACGGGCATTGCCTCGGTGGCCGTTCAGCTGGTATGTGTCCGTGAATATTTGGCTCAGTTCCAGGGCAATGAGATTGTCATTGCCCTGATCTTTTTCTGCTGGCTGGTTTTCGGCGGTATCGGCACCCTGGCGGCCAAGGGATTTCGGGCCCGGGTGCTGCAGCCATCACCAGCCATCCTGGCCATGCTCTCCTGCCTGCTGGTCATTTTTTCTGTGGGTCAGGTGGTTGCCATTCGTTGGCTGCGGGACCTGGTTTTTATACATGGCACGTCGGTGGGGTTTTATCCCACCCTGGGTTACGTTGCCGTCACCCTTTTCCCCTATGCGCTGCTGGTGGGTTTCGTGCTGCCTTACAGCCTGTCGGTGGCCCGATACCGGTCGGCCCGATACCCCGGCAATTGGATGTATATGGCTGACAACGCGGGGGATGTGGCCGGTGCGGCGATTTTTTCTTTCGCCCTGGTTTATTGGCTGACCCCTTTCCAGATCCTGCTGGTGGTCAACCTGCCGCTGCTAGCCTCTCTGCTTCGGCTGGAATCGGCCATCTCCCGCCGAAGCGCAGCCTTCGGGGTCGCAGCGGTGCTGGCCCTGATAACGGGGGTCGTGTTTGAAGATCGCCTGCTGCCCGTCCGGGAAGGTCGTCGGATTCACTATGCGGAGAGTCGTTACGGCCGCATTGAGGTGATCGAATCGGCAGGAGAGGTTTCCATGTTCAGTGACGGCGTGCCGAGCCTTATCTCCCAGGACCCGGCCCTGGCGGAGGAGATCGTTCATATTCCGCTTTCCCAGGTAGACCATCCCCGGCGCCTGCTGCTGGTCTCCGCCGTCGGGGGCATGATGGCAGAGGTGGCAAAATACCGCCCCGACAGGGTGGACTATGTGGAACTGGACCCATTGGCGGCCCAGCTTAAGCTTCGTTTTGATCTGGTGACGCCCATACGCGGAATGACCCTCATCGCCCAGGATGCCCGTGCTTACCTTTCCCATGCACCGACGCGTTACGACGCGATCCTGGTCAGCCTGCCGGAGCCGGAAACCTATCAGATCAATCGGTTCTTCACGGACGGATTCTTCGAGCTGGTAAAAAACCATCTTGCACCGGGCGGAGTATTCAGTTTCGGCATCGACGGGGTGGCCAACTACATCTCAGAGATCCGGCAGCAAAAGCTGTCATCACTGGCCAACACGGCCGGTGCCTATTTTAGCCATGTCATGCTCATGCCGGGTCAGCGGCTGCTGTTTGTCTGCCGTGACCGGCCGATTCGGACCGACATACCGGTGCTTCTGGAACAAAAGGGAATCGACACCCGTCATATCCGCCGGTATTTTACCGGCGACCTGACCGGCCAGCGGATCCGCCAGCTCAACGACGCCGTGGATCCCGGCATCGGGCGAAACCTGGATCTGTCTCCCCGGTTAATGCGGCTGGCGTTCGTTGGATGGTTAGCGCGCTACGGCGAGTCATCGCGTTGGTTCGCTCTAGCATTGTCGGTTGCGGCGCTGGTATACCTGACTCGAATTACCCGTCCCCAGTGGGTGCTGCTGACCACCGGCTGTGTCAATATCGGTGCCGAAATGGTGACCATCTTTACCTTTCAGACGCTTTATGGTTATGTTTACCTTCAGATCGGGGTGCTGGTCACCGTGTTCCTGGCCGGGTTGCTGCCAGGCGCCTGGGCAGGCGGGCAATTTTGCGGCAACCGGCGTCGGGCATTGATGACCGGTGATCTGCTGCTGTTCATGCTGCTGGTGTTGTTTGGCGTGATCTTGGTCTTTGCCCGGCAGGGGATGCCGGCCGCCGTTTTATACGGCTTCGGCCTATCCGTCTCCTTTTGCTGCGGATTCCAGTTCCCTTTGGCCTTGATGATGTCCGGTGACAGCGCCGCCGCCGCTGCACTTAGTTTTTCAGCGGACCTGGTGGGTGCGGCCGTCGGCGTCCTGCTGGTGAGCCTGGTGTTGATCCCTTTTTTTGGGATCCTGTGGGCGACCTTATGCCTGGCCGGTATGAAGCTGGTCAGCTTTCTGGTTGCAGGATCGATCCATGAAACGTCTTAGCCGGCGACAATTCATGCTGGCCACCGCGGTCAGCTTTTGCTGCACGACCTCTGGCCATGCCCGCTGGCTTTTCTTCGGCGCCGATACCGACTCTTCGACTGACATCCGAGGGACTGTCTTCAAAAAAGATGCACCCGCTTCGCTGTGGAAATGGTCCAAGGCCGCCTATCATTTCAGCCGGCTGGACCAAGGCGCCGTGTTGTGCACCTTATGCCCCAACCACTGCCGGCTCTCACCGGGAGACCGCAGTGTCTGCCGCAGCCGGGTGAACCTGGACGGCACCCTCTACAGTCTGGCCTACGGGAATGCCTGCTCGGCCAACGTGGACCCGGTCGAGAAAAAACCCCTGTTTCATTTCCTGCCAACCACCCGCGCTTTTTCCATTGCGGCCGCCGGATGCAACTTCCGCTGCCTCAACTGCCAGAACTGGGAAATTTCTCAGGTCCGCCCCGAGGATGTGCGCCACATCGATCTGTTTCCCGAGGCGGTGGTCATGGCCGCCGTGAAAAGCGGATGTCAATCCATCGCCTACACCTACAGCGAACCGACTACGTTTTATGAGTACATGATCGACACGGCGCGTATCGCCAGGGCCAGGGGCCTGCACAATATATGGGTGTCGAACGGCTATATCAATCAGGAGCCCTTGATCGCCTTGTGCCGGGTACTGGACGGGGCCAACGTGAACCTCAAATCCATCAGTGATAATATCTATCGACGACTTAATGGCGGGCGGTTGAAACCGGTGCTGGACACGTTTGTCACCCTGCACCGGCAGGGCGTCCATTTTGAGATGACCCACCTGGTGGTTCCCGGTTACGGGGACAGCGATGAGATGGTCCAACGCATGTGCGGCTGGATACTGGAACATCTGGGATCCAATTATCCCCTCCACTTTCTGCGCTTTTTTCCCCGTTATCGGCTGGACCGCCTGGCCCCCACACCGGTGGCGACCCTGATCCGGTTCAGGGAACTGGCCATGGCCCAAGGGATCCGATACGTATATCTGGGCAACGTGCCGGGCCACGCGGGCAATCACACCTTCTGCCACCACTGCAAACGGCTGCTTGTGGAGCGGCAGGGCTACCATATACCCACCTTCCATATCACCAAAGGGTGCTGCCAATTCTGCCAGACCCCCATCCCCGGCGTGTGGCCGGCAGATGGTGCGTGACCGACCGGTCGGATCAGTGTAAGCGTTCTGTGGCGTAGTTTCGGATGAATTTATCGATCAGTTCCGTCTGAAGCATGGTGAGGCCCTCGAAGCGCACACCGCGACGGGACTGGCCGGCTTCGGGGAGGGGGAAGCCGGGGATGCTGCTGTCGGCGGGAATATCGGAAACGTTTTTGCAGCGGATGCCGTTGACAAAAATTTCACCGTCGGGCGTCATGATGGCAAGCTGGTCAGATGGATGGCCCGGCACCGAATCCATCTCATGGCTGTAAGCCAGTCCGGACACGCCGATGTCTACCAGGCTGAACCGCTCGTAAGGGTGTATGCGGGAGACCACGAAGGTGCCTGCAGGGGCACCAAATCGCGGGTTCTTGCGACGCTCTGTTGAGACTGGCATCAGCACGTTGCGGATGGTTTCGGCCAGCTGCTGCATGCCCACGGGCTTCATGATCAAAGACTGAATACCCAACGATTGTGCGTTTTCCTGACTGATCTGCTCGTTGAACCCGGTGCACAGAATAATGGGAAGGTCATTGCGCACGGCCTTCACCGCTTTGGACAGGCCGGTGCCCGTCATCCCGGGCATGGTCATGTCCGTGATCAGCAGGTCATAGAGCCGGGGGCAGCCGAGAAACGCCTTGAGAGCCTCGGCACTGTCGGTATATGGGCTGACCGTGTACCCCAGCTGCTCGAGCACCTGTCGCATCATGTCCACGAGCATCTCTTCATCATCCACGATCAGGATATGCTCATGGCCGCCCGTCAGGTGCTGCTGGTTGAAAATAGCGGGTTCCGCGTCAATGATCGCGTCTACCCTCGGCAGGTAGAGGTGAAATTCCGTGAACCGGCCCGGCCTGCTGAAGGCTCTGATGGTGCCGCCGTAGCCCTTGATGATGCCATGAACGACCGAGAGGCCCATGCCTGTGCCCTTGCCGGTTTTCTTCGTGGTGAAATAGGGGTCGAAAATTCGATTGATGATATCCTTTTCGATGCCGTGGCCGGTGTCGGCGACCACCAGCCTGGCGTAGCGGCCCGGGGAAAGATCCGAATCGATAACGGCGGCGCTGTCCAGCGTCACCGGATCCAGCCGGATGGTCAGCGCGCCGCCGCCGGGTTCCATGGCATGGGCGGCATTGGTGCACAGGTTGAGCATGATCTGATGAATCTGGGTCGCGTCGGCGATGGTGATGCATTCGGTGTTGCAGATATCGCGTTCGATGGAAATGTTGGTGGGCAGGGAGGCACGCATCAGCTTGAGTGACTCCGTGATGACGCTGTTGAGACGAAGCGGCTTGCGGCCGGATTCTTCCTTGCGGCTGAAGCTGAGCAACTGCTGAATCATTTCCCGTGCCCTCAGGCTGGCTGTGAGAATTCGTTCCAGGTTCTGGTGGGCGGGGTTTTCGCTATGCATGTCGGCCAGGGCCAGTTCCGCATTGCCTAAAATGATGCTCAGCACGTTGTTGAAGTCGTGGGCGATGCCGCCGGCCAGGGTGCCGATGGCTTCCATTTTCTGGGACTGGCGCAGCTGGTTTTCAAGCTGCCGTTTTTCAGCCAGGAAGCACCCGTTATCATGTTTCATCTGCCGCTGTCTCAGCACGTTCTCCACCCGGATGATCAGTTCGTCGGGTTCGAAGGGCTTTTTCAGATAATCGCCGACCCCTTTGCGGATGGCCTTGATGGCCGAATCGACGGAGGCCTCTCCGGTGACAATGATGAAGGCGGTGTCGCAGCACTCCCGGTCAACGGCGTCGAGCAATTCAAAGCCGGTCATCTCCGGCATCATGACATCCAGGATGACCAGGTCGGGAGACTCGGCATGGATGAGGGTCAGGGCATGGCGGGAGCTGTTGGTGGTTTGAACCTGATAGGTGCCGTTGTCTAAGATCGCCTTGACGCTTGCGGTCATCAATGGCTCATCGTCGCAGATCAATATTCGCGGGTGGTTCTCCATGCAACGCTCCTAAGTGGCTGAGTCCAGTGCAGTTCTGTTTTCCGATTCATTGTCGCCGGTGGGCAGTTCGATGTGAAAACAGGTCCCCCTGCCTGGCGTGCTTTCGCACAGCAGGGAACCTTTAAGATGGGTCACCGCCTCATTGACGATGGACAGCCCCAGTCCGTCGTGACCCGTCTTCGAAGTCACATTAACCCTAAATAGGTCATTTTTGATCGCTTCGTCAATACCCGGGCCGTCGTCACAGACGCTGATTTTGATATAGCTCGCTTTTTCTGTGTTGTCGACTGGTCGGGAAGGCGCTTCCAGCATGCGGCTGATCACCCGAATGGTCCCGCCATCGGGCATTGCTTCTATTGCATTTTTCAGCAGGTTAATCAATGCCTGCTTCAGCCGGTTCCGATCCGATGCAATGGCGGGGATGTGCGCATCCAGATTTTGGTTCAGAACGATATTCGCATCGCCGGGCAGGCCTTCACGCAACAGCCCCAGTATGTCGACGATCGTTGCATTCACGTCAACGGTTTCAAGTTGAATGGGAATACGATCTGACGGTGATGTCAGGGATTTTATCAGCCCGCTCACACGGTTAATCTCCTCATTGATAACACGGAGCTCATCCTTGGCCGATGACTGGTTATCGCTGCGCAGGGTCAGGACCTTGAGATAGTTTTTGATGATACTCAACGGATTGTTGATTTCATGTACGATTCTGCGTGTTTTTGACATGGCCGATGCAGCACGATCCGCCGCCCGGCGGGCGCTTTGATCGTCGCGTTGCCGTTCTCGTTCCAGCGCCCCGGCCACGGCAGATACTATGGCCTTCAACAGCGTGGTCTGCTGATCGACCCATGGCCAATCGCCGGCATCGATTCCCAGGAGCAACATCGCCCTGCCGTCACCGCTGCCCGATCGAATCGGCATACAGACGATGCCATCTTTTTGCATGTAGGCCATCAGTTGCTGGTCGATGATCGTCAGTTTTCTCCTTTGGGCCGCTGAAAATGAATTCACCGTTTCACCACTGACATGGCTGATGGCTGGCAGGCATTCCGATGCGGTCAGGGGAATGCGCAACCGATCCATGTGGAGCGGCAAGAGGCCCCCCGCGGCGAAACGTCCGATCAGAAAATTGCTATTGGGATCATGCTCAACCATGATCAAGGCGTCGATGCCCAAAAAGACGCTGAGACTTTGCCGCAATACCCTCAGGATCGCACTGCGGACGGTCGCCGTCAGCAGATTCTGGTAAACGATGGACAGGACGGTGCTGGTTTTGATCGCTTGGCTCAGGGGAACAGTGATCGTATCGGCGGTCCATTCTTTTTCCGGCACATCAGGAACACCGTCGAGTTCGTTTGCCACCGTCAGGACTTTCTCCCGAGCGGCTCGTGAAAGGCGGTTCAACTGCTGGGTATCCAGGTTCAAAAGGCCGGCAACCGTCTGGTAGGCCTCGGATGACGG
The DNA here is from genome assembly GCA_963697225.1 of uncultured delta proteobacterium. Classification (GTDB taxonomy): domain Bacteria; phylum Desulfobacterota; class Desulfobacteria; order Desulfobacterales; family Desulfosarcinaceae; genus Desulfosarcina. The sequence continues at coordinate 101,009 of CAVONM010000020.1, read as the reverse complement.
ATGCGGCTCGACGGCCAATCGGTTGGCCGACCATACCATCTGGACCAGTGGGAGGGCGTTGACAACCGCTGCCGCGGTGGCCGTGTGGTACTCGGCCGTATCTGCGGCAAACCATGCGTCGGTGTAGCGGCGAATCAACTGCGCCCCGATTCGGCCATGGTCTGATCCGGCAACCTGTTCCTCTGCTTTGAGCAATGGGAGCGCCTCAGCAGGGTCGGTCAGCATGGGGGCACACGCTGCCGGTGTTCGGGCGAACAGTGCCATTTTGCCGATGTCGTGAAGCAGGCCGGCGGAATAGGCATCTTCCACGGGGCGATAGTTTAGCGCCAGTGCTATCCCTTGTGCCAGCAGGGCCGTGGTGAGGCAATGCCGCCACAACCATCCAAGCGCCAGGCCCTGTCGATGGTGGACGCCGTTTAGAGCCTGATCGGCTATGGCTTGGGTCGTAATGGCATCGATGCTGGCCAACCCGATACGGCGGACCACATCGTCAATGCCGGAAGGATAAGCCGCTTTAGCATTCAAACTCATGGATCGGTCGAGGCGCATGGCCAGGAAGCATAACGCCGGATCCATTCTGATGAGCCGGGATAGGTCGGGCAGGGCTATGGGTGAATGATGGCGGACCTGGATAAGGCGTTCCAACAGATATGGAAAAACAGTAAGTTGCAACCTACCAGTGAATTCTGAAGCGATGCGAACAGCGACTGCCAGTCCCATTGAAATATCTCATCTGTTCAGGAATAAAAATCAATTTTTCAAAACTCTCTGTTGATAGAGCAACGAAAGTGCCAAGGAAAACAAATCAACGATTTTATTAGTTGGAATGAATTATAAATGAATTTTATCAATTGGTTATTTATTTTTGCGCCGTCTTTCCGGCATTCTGGCGTTCCTTAAGTGCAGGGGAACCCACCGGAAAAGTTATGGTGCGTACTTCACAACCGTCTATTTAACTATGAAAAAGTTTACACAATCAGCACATTCCTGCACGCCACCTGGCCCATATCGTGTCAGTATCCTCGGAATGTGCCAGTTAGTGGCCTTTTTAGAATACGCCAACGGCAGTTTTCCGATACGGTCACAATCATATGGGGTCGAATGGGTGCGTAGATGCTCGGTGCGTCCAGCGGGAAAGATGAAAAAAAGAATCGGCCGCACATGAGGTGATAAGATGAAAGGCGGTGCATTCAGTTGGATTTTTTGTCCACCAGGTCGAAGATGGCGCTTTTCAATTTCAGGGAAAAGGTTTCTGGCACCCGGCGGCGTTCAAGGTTCCTGCACAAGGCCACCGTTTGTTTCAGTGTCTCCAGGCAGACCTGACAGGGTTTGCATGCCTTGATATGTGCTTCAATATCTTTGCAGGTGGGTGCGTCCAGTTCCCTGTCGATATACTCGGAAAGCCGTTCGAACAGCGCCAGGCAGTTTTCGTGGGAATGGTGCGGGTCAGTCTGTTTCATAATAAGATTTCAATGCTTCCCTGAGAAAAAGCCTCGCCCGGTGAAGGCGCACCTTGATGTTGGTGGGGGTCAGGTCCAGTATCTCAGCCGTTTCTTGAGTGGTGAACCCTTCCACGTCCCGTAAAACAACTACCAGCCGGTACTTTTCCGGAAGGTTCAGCAGCGATTGTCTGATGACGCCGGCCAGTTCCCCGTCAAGTACCTGATCCAGAGGCTGAGACGCCCAGCGAGGCAGGTCCATAGATACGGCCGATTCGTCTGCCGGAAGAAATTCCTCCAGAGAGAGTTCTCTGTCGGGTGCATATTTTGATCGGCGTTTTTTTTTCAGGCAGGCACTGGTGGCGACCCGGTACAACCAGTTCCTGAATTTAGTTTCATGTCGAAATCCCTCGAGGTATTTAAAGACATTCAAGAATGTGTCCTGCACCATGTCTTCGGCATCACTGGGGTTGTCGCACATTCTCAGGCCAAAGTTGTACAGGCTTTTTTCGTAACGATTGACCAATTCATAAAAGAGATCCTGACGACCGCCGTTGATCGCCCGGACCAGTTCGGTATCCTTATTGTCGTTTTTCGTTTTCTCCGACGGGTTCGACATTGGTTTTCTTGTCTGTCACCTGACAGGCACCACGCATTCACGTAGAGATACCGAGTTTCGGCAGAATATAGGTCTGAAGAAGGATCCAGACGCCCACTACCGCCAGCAAAATCAATATTTCCTTCATCTTTTTTCCTTTCATATGTGTTTATAGGATTGATGTCCATCGGTTTTTACCATGTTACCAATGAGACTGGGGGGGGGATTCGGTTACAGTGTAGGGCGGTTGTTGCGGGGGTCAGTGCCTGGCCTTGATACTTCCGGCGTCAATGCCATATTTTTTGATTTTGTAGTGGATGGCCCGTCGGCTGATACCCAGCACCTCGGCGGCCTCTTTCTGAACCCCGCCGGTCTGTTCCAAGGCCCGTAGGATGGTGTTCTTTTCGCTCTCTTCCAGGGAGAGGCAATCGTCACCGGCCAGATTCTCGGCGCAGGTTCCCGTTATTCCTGCCACATGAAAATCCTCGGGCCGAAGCACATGGTCCCGGCACATGACGATGCCCCCCTCGATGGCGTTCTTCAATTCCCGAACATTGCCGGGCCACGCGTAGTCACAAATCCAGTCCATTGTTTCTTCAAGGACGCGAACCATCTCCACACCGTGCTGGCTGCAATACTGTCGGGTGAAGTGGTCGACCAACAAAGGGATATCCGCCTTTCGCTCCCGCAGCGGGGGAATGGTCAAGGTCACCACCCTGAGGCGGAAAAACAGGTCTTCCCGGAACCGACCGTCCTTGATGGCTTCACCCAGATCGGCATTGGTGGCCGCAATGATCCGGCAATCCACGGGGGTTCCCTTGAGTCCGCCGATTCGCCTGATGGTCCGGTCTTCGATAAACCGGAGCAACCGGATCTGCATTTCATGGGAGATGTTACCGATTTCGTCAAGGAACAGCGTCCCGGTATCCGCCGTTTCAATGAGTCCCATTTTGTCGTTTACGGCATGGGTGAATGACCCCTTGACGTGGCCAAAGAGTTCGCTTTCCAGAAGACCGGCGGGTGTGGCGCCGCAATCGACCACGACAAACGGTTTCTTCCGGCGGTGGCCCAATTGGTGAATCCGGTTGGCGATGCGCTCTTTTCCCACCCCGCTTTCCCCGAGAATCAGGACGTTGACACTGCTTCGGGCCACCTTTTTAACCAGACCATGCAGGTTCTTCATGGCAGGACTTTTTACCTGGTCGTCAGTGTCTGTTTCCGCAACCGGATCGACAGCCTGAAGCGGGTCCGCGTCCTGGCATTCCGAGAGCATCAGCTGTATTTTTTCAGTCAGGGCTTTGCCGTCAAAAGGCTTTTCGACATAGTCCACAGCACCGGATTTGACAGCTTTCACCGCATCGGGAACGTTGGCATAGGCAGTCAGAAAGATAACCGGCAATCCTGGTTGTATCTGGATGATTTCCGACAACAGGGACATGCCATCCATCTCGGGCATTTTTATATCGGACACCACCAGATCGATTCGGTGGGTCTCTAAAATCTGAAGCGCCTTGCGTCCGCCATCCGCTTTGAATACAGTAAGCCCGCAGCTGGACAGCCTGGCATCCAGTACCTCCAATACATTTCGGTCGTCGTCCACAACAAGGACCGATTGGGGGGGGGTGTTATTTTTCATTGTTTCATTCGCTGGGAGCAACCATTTCCGTTTTTTTCTTCTGGATATTCTGGTCGATGGCTTCCAGCGCCTTGATTTTTTCCTTGAGCGAACGGTTTTCGGCTGTGACTGCATCCAATTGCCGCTGCAATTCAGCCGCATGCGCCGCTTTTTTTTTCAGGGCGGCCTGCTCGGTTTTAGACGGTTGGTCGCTCTGCTGCTGCTGGTCCTGGGGCCTCTCGGCAGGCGCTGCGGTTTCGGCGGAATTCTTTTCCGCCGGTGGATATATCTTGATCACCCGAGTGGTCCTTTTGGGTGTCATGCGAACGATTACCGGATCGAGCAGGGTCAGTTCCCAGGCATCATCATTTCCCGGTGCAGATTTACCGAAATCGTGCCACAGGCCTATGGCGACGGTATAGTCCGCCTGGGTATTCGCCAGCATCAGGCGGCAACAGATTTCCCCCAGCCACGCTTTTCGAGCCAGTTTTTTATCTGCGCTTGCCGTCGAAAGCGTCCTGAACAAATCCATGGCTTGCTGGTAATCCCCATTCTTATAAACCGACAGCGCGTTTTCAAAGGACGCATAGTCCGGCGTGAATCGCTTTCGGTTCATCCTGTCGTCAAAATCCCGTAAAACGGACGCGCAGCCCGCAAGCAGGCCAGTGACGATGATCAGGATGATCGTCAGGCGGTACGATTGGCTCCATGCACTTGTCATGTGGTTCCTGTTTCCATCCTTGACGGCTTCGTAAAATGTCCGATATCTGCGTTACGCTTCATCCTTCGTCACTGCGGAGTACCGTAAGTACGCCTCATACCTCGGGATTCGCAGGCCCTGATCTCGAACCTTTTACGAAGCCGTCGGAAACCGACTTTTTACAAATCCATCATCTTTAACTCATACCGCTTTCTATTTAATCCCCATCGCACGACAATTCAAGAAAATTCACGATTGCTGTTCAAACCGACAAGCCGGCATCATCACTCGGGTGCGCTGGGCAGGGTGAATCCGAAGGTGCTTCCCTTGCCCACCTGGCTGCTGACCCACACGGTGCCGTGGTGAGATTCAATTAAGTTTTTGACAATGCTGAGTCCCAAGCCGACGCCTTCCAACCGCTCGCGTTCGCGCTGACCCCGATAGTATTTATTGAACAAAAAGGCTTGATCTTCGTCCAGAATGCCGGGGCCGTTGTCTTTGACGAAAAAGGAGAGCCGGTTTTGTGACCGGTGTTGACGGACACCGACGGTGATACGGGTGCCTGGTTCGGAAAATTTGACGGCGTTGGACAGATAATTCAACATGGCCTGTTGAAGTTGTTGGCGGTCGCCGACGATCGGAGGCAATTGGGATGGGACTTGAATACGCAGATCGATGTTTTTTGCCTCGACAGCCAGCTTGATGCTGTTGGCGCATTCGGAAATGAAGGTGTGCGGATCGATGGGCTCCAACTGCATGTTCAGCAGGCCCGGCTCCAGCCGGGACGCCTGCATCAGATGGCTCAGCAGGTCGCTTATACGGCTGATTTCCGCGCTGGCGATTCCAAGAAATTTCTCCTGCCGGCTGTTGATGGGACCCATTACCTCTTCCCGAATCATGTTGACTGACTCGCGGATGGATGTCAATGGCGTGCGGATCTCGTGGCTGAGCATGGAGATGAAATCGGACCGCATGCGCTCCTCTTTGCGCAGGCGATTGGACATTTCGTTGAAGGCATGGGCCAATTCGCCGAATTCATCCTGGCTGCGGACTTTAAGGGGGATGTTGAGCCGATCTGAGGAGATTTCCCGGATGCCATTCATCAGTTCCCGCAATGGGCGGATCATGGAATAAGCCAGGTAGCAAATGCCCAAAAAACCCACCAGGCTGGAGACCGCCAGGCCGATGAGTCCGTTTTTTGCGGAAAGCCGACCCTTGCGATTCACTTCCCGTGTGGCCTGTTCGATTTCAAGCTCATTTTTCAGCCGTTCGTCGGAAATGTTACTGATCCAACTGTTGACGATCGCTTCGGGGATCCAGAAGGTATTTACGGCTTCAGGGTCTTTAACCTTGCCGCTCAGATATGTGTGAACCTCCGTCGCGTTGGGATAGGTGTCGTAATCATGACTGATGTCTCGCCACACATCGGAAATGTCATGGCCCATGGCCGTCAGTCGGATCACCTGAGCCAGGTTTTCCTCAAAGGCCTGCTGCGCTTCATTGAAGAAGACCAGGTAGTCGGCTTTTTTGAGCAGCAGGTACTTCTGTTTGTTTTCTTCCATGCTCAGCAGGGTTTCCATCATCTTTTTCGTCCCGGAGGCAATGGCATAATTTTTCGTCACGATGGATCCGGACAGTCTGACCACCTGCTGGACATTGATATACAGGACCAGGATTGTGCCATAGAAAATAGCGATGATGACGAGAAACCAGACCAGCAGTTTCCCGGTGATTCCAAATCTCAGATTCATTGGCAGAGGTGCTTTCCAATAAAGTGTGAACCATCTCTTCTGACTTTTGTTGTTTCCGTTAACACAACTCGCCGAGGCAAATCAAACACCGACGGGTGTTCACAAAAAAAAAAGTAACCCCCTGCGCAACAATCGTAACCGCAGGCGGCAATTGTGATGCACGGGTCGAATAAACGACTGATCGGTGGATACCGGTCATCGTGGCACGGCCATTGCTCTGACAATCCACCATGAGGGAGAGCATCGGATAAGCATTGAGCAGCGCCGGTTCTTTTACGCCGGCTTCATTCCAGAGCGACGATCAGGCAGGGACCGAAGGGCTGCGGTTGCGTGGGTCCGCTCCGTTGACCCATTTACCGTGGTGCCTGATCGGGATCGATCCTGGACGACAGTTCTGAAGGCATATTGGGTCTTCTGCCGACTGGGCAGTGATGGCCTTCACTTGTTGCGTTAGGGGTGGGGAAGGCATCTATCCACGATAAATTCAGTGATCGCTTGGATGTCGGCAGTCGCGAACTGGGGAACCGTCACGTCCAGGGGTGTGTCGGAAACCATGGCTATCAGGGTGTCGTCTCCCAGGCAGGCGGGATGCTGATGTCGTTCCGCTCTGAAAATCTCAATTTTTGGAGCACGGTCGCTTTTAAATCCTTCCGTGATCAGCAAGTCCATGTCTTCGAAATAAGGGATCAGATCGTCCAGACACTCACTGGGCACATCCTTGATCATAGCGATCTGGCCGGGGGAGGCGATCATCACCGTATCGGCACCCGCCTGTCTGTGACGGTAGCTGTCTTTCCCTTTCCGATCCATATCAAATCCGTGATGGGCATGCTTGACAATGCCGATGCGATAGCCCCTGCGTTTTAACTCAGGGATCAGTCGTTCGATGAGCGTGGTTTTGCCGGATTCCGACTTGCCCACGATGGAGATAACAGGCGGCAAGATATACTCCTTTTCCATTCACATTGCGCAAATTGTCACTACTCCGGCCGTTTGCCGGAAAAAATTAAGCCGGGAGATAGCCAAAGTCAAGACAATTGAACTCGTGAAAATGGGGTTTGCCAATCCCGATTGGCCAGTCATCTTCCCATGGGCAGGATGCTTATTGGCGAGAACAGGGTCTTCTTGGCCAAAATTTCGGATCAGGTTACATTCGTTGCCGCAGGGTGGTGCGTGGCGGTCATGCACCTTGACGGCAAAACGGTGATTACCGGCAGACATCCCGAATTTTAAAGGGGTGCAAAACATTTGCTTTGACTTGAAACGGGGAGAGGTGGGCAATCATACCCAACGTTCAAATTGCTGTGGTGGAAGATGATCCGTTGGTCCGGGATTTTGTCGTCGACACCCTTGAGTTCAGCGTAAACCGCAAAGTCCACACCTTCGACAACTGATTTTCGGCCTGGCAGTACATTCAGACATTCAATCCCATTCATATTGTTTTTACCGATATCCATGTGTCCGATATCGATGGTCTTGAATTGACCGCCCGAATCAAGGCGGCCCAACCCGAAATTATCTGCATTCTCGCATCGGGCAACCCTGCCGACGAATTGCGGGCAACCGAGGCCGGTGCCGATGCCTTTGTGCTCAAGCCATACGGCGTCAGTGATCTTTTCGCCATTGTGCAGGCGTTTGTTGTGGAAGACAAGGACCGGCGAGGCCAAATACGTTGATGATCGTCTATCTGACCGGGTGACGTTATCGTTCAGTGTCCGCCGGCCCTGTCGGCGGATCAGGCTGCGGCGGTGCACGGGAAAAGGGTTTGGCCGGGTCGGTCAGATGGGCAGAGATGCTTCACTTTCGAGATCCGTCGGTTCGTAGGTGTAGTGTTGGATGATATCTCTCAGCTTGCGCTTCTGGACCAGTGTCAGGCCACTGAATTGAATGCCCTGACGATTGATTCGCCTATTTTTAAAAAGCAGCGAACCGGTCTCCCTGTCGGACACGATCTTAAAGGGAATATGGTTGATGCCGGTGGGGTCATCTGCCGTAACGATCCGCAGGGCCTGGGCGCGCATTCCCATGGTGAAACCATGGTCCTCGTAGTAATAGGACAGGCCGCCTAAATGGATGTCGCCGATTTGGTTTCTGGAAAGGGTGTTGTCAAAGGTCACGAAGAGGCCCGTACGCGCCTTGTGCCGCCGCCGCTTGCGAAACTTGAATTGTATCAGGCGCATCAACATTTCTCTCATGGAAGCACCGTCCACATGATTATTGATCAGAATATGGATTGACGGGCACTGAAATCGCTAACCGGGTAAGATGGGAAACGGGAAACGTCCCTGCGGGAGAGTCAGATCCAGTGCGATTGCCGTTTATCATATAAACCGTATTTCCTGCGGATTGGCAACCTTTTTTTATGACGCGCCGGTTGATGGAGCGATGCATAAATGGCCCGTTAAGAATAGTATCGATCGGGCTTTCACCGGCGTTGGCTAGTAACCTCCTCTTCAGGCAGATGGCGGCGGCAGGCCAAGGCAAAATCTTCCGGGTAGTGCCCGTTGATCCAGCGCAGTTGGGCTTCGCTGAATGCTCCGGGGGAATCCGGCAGTCTGGGCAGAAAGGCAATCAGCAAGCGATGGTCCGTATCGCCACTGACGATGGATGTCGAATATTCAATGGTGGTGATCATGCGGGCCCCCATGGCCCCCAGTACCTTGACGGCGGTCAACATGGCCTGGTCCAGGGATCGGCGTGTGGACGTATCGGCCTCAACGATGTTGCCCACCGGTGTTTTTGGCATCAGGTTCAGCTCCCATTGCGAGGTCTGGGCCTTGGGCACGAACAGCATCACCCGATCGTCTTCAAAAACCACCAGGCTCTGTTCGCGTTGCGCGTTTCCATCCATCCGCCGGTTAGCCATGATCGCCTGCTGATAGCATTCAAAAAAGCCTCTCCCCGTTTCGTGACGGAAAGCTTTGACGAAATCACCTACCAGATCCCCGCATGCATATGCCGGAAGGGACCCCTCGTCCGCCGCCAGCGGCACCTCGGTCGGGATCAGTGCGAACTGCTGGTGGATCTGCTGGTGGGAGGCATGCAGGCGGTATCCGCTGGGTGCGTAGTCAAACCCGAAATTCCAGCCCCACAGGGTTCGGTCAAACGCAATGGTTTTATCTCCCGTCAACTCCCTTAAGATAGCCAGCCGCAGCATTTCCAATTCATCGATGGTCAGTGTTCGCCCGTCGGCAACGGGTGGCACACCCAACAAGCCGGCGAAGCGGGAATAGCTCCGTTGGTAGTACAGGTGGCGCAGGCCGGTCATATCTTGCAGGGTCAGATCCTGCAAGCGGTATCGCACGGTGTTGTCGGCCATGTTGGCGGCATAGTGACCCCAGGGGATGTAAGAGTTCCTGCGGAGGTATTCGAACACATGGCTGTCCGGGTTCGATTGGCACCATTCACCCACGATCTCACTCTCACCCTGGGCGCCGGGGCGAAGCACCATGGCCTGTTGATAGGCGTGGGGCAGGTCACGGTTGTTGGCCACGGCTTCGAACAGGTCTTCATCCGCAATTACCGCCTTGAGTTGTCCGTCAGATCGCCTCTCATAGGCCAGCCCCCAGGGGTGACCGCTGTTTTCATCCACGCATAAGGTGCAGGCCATATGGGCCAGCGCACACAGGTCCCGGGCATCGGTGGATGTGACCGCCAGCGCCAGCTGGAGCGGGCGGGGTAAGTTGCGGATAGCCAGGGTGGCCGCCCGTTTATCGGAATGACTTTCAAAGAAAGAGATTTCCGGTGCCTCCGGCAGCGTGATGGCCTCGGGCTTGCGTGCACGGGCGTCAGCCCATGTTTTGCCGATGTAGGTGGTGCCCCTGAAAGGGAAGGCGTTGGGAACCTCGAAGATCCAGTCCGCCGCCGGTTCGTGGACTGGCCCACAAGGGAAATTGGCGTCATTGCGGTGACGCGCACCCTCCGGTAACCTGCCCAGGTTGGCCAGTCGATCCGTTTCACGAAAATTGTTTGCGGTGAAATGCGGCTGGTGCAAGCCAAAGATAAACCGACCCGCCGGTGAAACACAGGTACGCAGCTTCATGCCCGTTGTTCCCATTTTCTGAATGATAACCGTGTTCTAAAAAAGATACACCGATTGTCGACACAAGTGCCGACGACGGCCGACACAATGATAACTTTATCTCATAATCGGCATGAATTTGCGAGAGTCTAAATCCGGCTGGATCGGAAACAGCACTGCCGATGGTTGGTGATTCGGTTGTTTTATAACGATATCTGATGGTTTTGGAGATTTGGCATGGATATTTCATGATCGTGTGTGTCTGCATCAAGCCATTTTGCTGAGCAGCGTTCTAATTACTACCTAACACTTCGATATTAAGTTTAATATAGAAAGTGAGGGGGAAATGACGCACCGGTCATCGCCACCGGCCATTGCCGTGATTGGAATGGCATGTCGATATCCTGACGCAGCCACGCCCCGACACCTGTGGGAAAATATTCTGGCCCGACGGCGGCAGTTCAGGCGTATTCCAGATTGTCGGTTGCCGCTTGCGGACTATTATGATGCGGATAAAAAAGCGCCTGACAAAACCTATGGCCGCCAAGCCGCAGTCATCGACGGTTTCGATTTCGACTGGGCTGGCAGGCGAATCCCGTTTTCCACGGTACGCACCACGGATATCGTACACTGGCTGGCCCTCGAAACCAGCCTGGCGGCTGTGGCTGATGCCGGCTACACCCGCGAGACCCTGCCCGGTGAGCGGACCGGCGTCATTATCGGCAACACGCTAACCGGCGAGCAGACCCGGGCAAACACCATGCGGCTGCGCTGGCCCTTTGTTCGCCGGGCGCTGCAGGTTGCCGCCCGGGCCCAAGGGATGGACGACCGGCAGATTCAACGGCTCTCCCGGACCCTGAAGGATCGCTATACCGCCGTCTTCCCGCCGGTGGACGAGGACACCCTGGCCGGCGGGCTTTCCAATACCATTGCCGGTCGCATCTGCAACCATCTCAACCTCATGGGCGGGGGTTTCACCGTCGACGGGGCCTGCTCTTCCTCGCTGCTGGCCGTGGCCCATGCCGCCTCGCGCATGGTGGACGAGGATCTGGACCTGGCTATCGTGGGAGGCGTGGACGTCAGCCTGGATCCGTTCGAGCTGATCGGCTTTGCCAAAACCGGTGCACTCACCGACGGTGATATGACGGTGTATGACCGCGGCGGAAAAGGGTTCATCCCCGGCGAGGGCTGTGGTTTCGTGGTGCTTAAAACCCTGACCGCCGCCCGACGGGATGGGGATCAGGTTTACGCAGTGATTCACGGCTGGGGTATCTCCTCGGACGGCGGCGGCGCAGGCATCACGGCGCCTAGCGTCTCCGGCCAGGCCCTTTCCCTGGAACGGGCTTACCTGCATGCACCCCATGGGATCGAAGACCTGGATTTCATCGAGGGGCACGGCACCGGCACCACCGTGGGAGACCGCACCGAGTTGGAAGCCATCGCCCGGGTGTTGGGGCGGACACCCGTCCCCCACGGCCAATTGCGTCCCTGCGGCATCACCTCTCTCAAATCCATCCTCGGGCACACCAAGGCCGCCTCGGGCATCGGTGGATTGCTCAAGGCCGTGATGGCGGTCAACCGCCGGGTGGTTCCCCCGACCGCCGCCTGCACCGAACCCCACCAAGCCTTCGATACGGATGCCAGGCGCCTCTACCCCGTTCGCCTGGGCCGGCAGGAATCTGCCGACAGGCAGCTGACCGCCGGCGTCTCTTCCATGGGTTTTGGCGGCATCAACTGCCACATCACGCTGGTTTCCGGTGACAAACCCGACGACCGGCTGGCGCCCCACATGGATGAAGGGGTGCTGATGGCCCATGCCCAGGAGAGTGAACTGCTGGTGCTGGGTGCCGGCAGCAAGGCCGCCATGTTGGAAAACATGGCGGCCCTGATCAAGACTGCCGACGGCATCAGCGTGGCCGAACTGGCCGACCTTGCCGCCGACCTGAGCCGGCAGCTGCCGACCGATGCAACCATCCGGGCCGCCATCGTCGCCGGCCGCCCCGACGACCTGACCGCCCGGCTGACCCAGTTGGAAACGTTCCTTCGGCGAGATGAGACCGACGATGACGCCGGTCTGGCCATTGCCTTGGGGCCCGACATCTGGCTGGGAATGGGCCTCGCCAACCCGCGGATCGGATTCCTGTTCCCCGGCCAGGGCTCTCAGCAGCTCAATATGGCCCGGATGCTGGTGCAACGGTTTTCATGGGCCAAATCGTTCGTGGAACGGGCAGATGCAATTACCCGCGACCTGACCGGCATGCCGGTGAGCCGACTGATATTCCGGGACACCGACCGGGCACCCGGTCCCGAAGCGCGAGACCAATGGTTCAGCGCGCTTTCCCGAACGGAAAACGCCCAGCCGGCCATCTGTCTGGCCTCCATGCTGTGGCTTGCTTTTTTCACCCGTTTGGGAATCCGTCCTGAAACCGTGGGTGGACACAGCCTGGGAGAACTGACGGCCTGTTTCGCCGCCGGTGGATTCGATGCGGACACCCTTTTGAAATTTTCGGCCCGGCGCGGACTGGTCATGTCCGGTCAGGCCGGTGTGCCGGGAGCCATGGTCGGCCTCCGTTGCGACGCGTCCACGGCACTGGCACTGATACCGCAGGTTGACGGGTACCTCACCGTGGCCAACCTCAACAGTCCCCGCCAGACCGTGCTTTCCGGTGAAGCGGAGGCGGCGCAAGCCATGGTCAGAATTGCCCGGGAAAATGGGATCAGTGCACGAATACTGCCGGTTTCCGGCGCTTTTCACAGCCGTCTGTGCGCGGATGCCGCCCGGCAGGTGGCCGATATGGATTTGCTTTCGAGACCGATGGAAACGGCGGCGTGCCGGATCATTTCCAGCATCGACGGAGATACCATTGAGCCTGGACAACCCCTGAACGAACACTTCTCCCGACAGATCCGGTCACGGGTCGATTTCATCCGTATGGCCCGGAGCATGGCGGCAGGCTGTGACCTGATCGTCGAGCTGGGGCCGGGTCGGGTGCTGACCGGACTCACCGGAGACGTTCTCGGTGAAACGGGGCCGGCATGCCTGCCGGTGGAGGGAACCGCCGGCGGTACCTTGGACCTGAACCGCGCCCTCGGTGCGGTCTTTGCCCAGGGTGTGCCGATTCATTGGGAGGTGCTTTTTGAAAACCGGCTGATCCGTCCCTTCGTACCGGCAGATCAAAAAACCTTTGTGGTCAACCCCTGTGAAAGTCAGACCCGGACCGACAGTCAGGACGACGATACCGCCAGCATGCCGACCGACGAAATCCACACCATACTGGCCGAAGCCTTTACCGGTGTCCCGGAGGCACTGGTGACTCGCTATCTGGAGTCGCGGGGGTCATTTTTAAATCGGGTGGTGCAGGCGGATCTCGCCTTCTGGGACCCCGACGCCCGGCTGGTGGATGCCGGTGCGGGAGGAAAAGGGGTGCCTGCGACAGGCCGTCCAGCGCCGGCCCAGGCCATTTTGTGGCGGCTGGTCGCCGAGGTGACGGGATTTTCACCCGAGACCCTCTCCCCGGAGTCCCGGCTTCTGGACGATTTGAACCTGGACTCCATCAAGGCCGGTGACCTGATCGCCCGCTTTGCCAAGACCTGCGGTGTGGTGTTTCCCGATCCGGCGCTGCTGGCCAATGCCGCTTTAGGCGAACTGGCCGACGCTGCCCAGCGGTTGCGCGGTGATGGCCCGGGGGCGGACGTCCCTTCGGCAGTTGACCGCACTGAACTGAACGGGCGGCTGATAGACATGGTATCAGAGGTCACCGGGTTTCCCAAAGCGAGCCTCGATCCGTCCATGCGGCTTCTGGACGATCTGAACCTGGATTCCATCAAGGCGGGCGACTTGATCGTCCGCCTGTCTGCGGAGGCAGGGGGGTCAGGTCGTGTGGATGCGTCGTCGCTGGCCAATGCCAGTCTGGAGCAGGTGGTTGATCGGATCGCCGCCGGACTGAGATCGCAACCGGTCGTGGCGTCGGCACCGCCGGATGCGCTGGCCGAACTGATCGACCAAGCCGTTCGAATCACCGGATTCTCAGGTGACAACCTGGATCCGGACCTGCAGGTTGAACGGGACCTTCAATTTGGGCCGGACAAGCTTAAATCGCTGGTCCAGCAGACCGCCTCGGCCCTGGGAATACAGGCCCACCTGGACCTGGATCCCCTGCGCACACGCAGCCTGCGACAGATCAGCGAGATCCTGAACCGGATGGCTGCGAAACAGCATGATTCCGTTGCCGGGGGCACCGGGAACGGTCCGGCGATGCGTGCCGGTCAGCCCACCTGGGTGCGTAATTTCAGCATGGATTTGCTGCAAACCCCTTACCCGCAGCTTTCCGACACCTGGCGGATGCGCTCGGAAAACGACTGGCAGAAAGCCCGGGTACTGATTCTTCACAGTGAAGATACGGCAGATGTGGCTGAGGTACTCGGGGGGCATTATTTTCAGCGGGGGGCCTTCACCCGGGTGCACGTTTTCGACGCTGAAGGCGCAGCAGAAGATGTGCACGATCCGGCCTTTTCCCACCTGGTGGCCATTTTACCCAAAAACGGTCATCGAGAAAAAGATCGATCGGCGCTGCTGAATCGGCTGATCCGTATGCGGGCCAGCCTGATATCGGTGCCGCCGGCGGCCAGTGCCCCGAGACGGCGCACCACCGTGGCCTGGATTCAGTTCGGCGGCGGATTTTTCGGTCGGGAACCGCGCTTTTCACGGTTGGATCGGTGTGGTGCCGTGGCCCTGGCAGCTAGCCTTCACCTGGAACGGTCGGACCTTCGGGTTCGTGTGATGGATTTCTGTCCGACCTTGTCCGCGGAAACGATCGCCTGGGAAACCCTGGCCGAGACCATCACCCAAGACAGCTTTGCCGCCGTGGGATACGATCTGAACCGCATCCGCCGGACGTTGTCTCCGCGGCTCGTTCAGCCGGCTGCCTATGAGAAACGGAAGGTCCAGTGGTCGGGCGATGATGTGATCCTCGTCACCGGCGGGGCCAGGGGCATCACCGCGGCCTGTGCCCTGGCCGTGGCGCGGGAAACGGGTGTGCGTATGGCCCTGGTGGGGCGGACCCCGCATCCGGATCAGTCGGCGAAAACCTCCGCTTCGCAGGAGATCCGCACCCTTTTGGACAAGTATGCCGCCCTGGGACTGGCAGTCGACTATTTTTCCTGCGACATGACCGACCGAGATGCGGTGATGGCGATGCTGGCCGCGGTCGCAGAGCGTCTGGGACCGGTTACCGGGATCATCCACGGCGCCGGACTCAACCGGCCGCGGCTCACCGGCCAGGTCAAACCCGAGCAGGCCTTTTCCGAAACCGCCCCCAAGGTGCTGGGCATGCTGCACCTGCTGGATGCACTCGACGCGAAACCACCCAAGCTGATTGTGGGGATGGGGTCGATCATCGGCATCACCGGCATGCCCGGCAACGGCTGGTACGGTTTTTCCAATGAGGTGATGGACATTGCCCTTCGTGGCTTTACCGTCGAACATCCCCAGACCGGCACGGCCAATGTGGCTTACAGCATCTGGCGCGACGAAGGCATGGGCGCCCGCATGGGCAGCGTGGATCTGCTGCGTGACAAGGGCATCGATGCGATTCCTACGGAAGAGGGAGTCAACCGGTTCCTCAAGGTCTTCACCCATGATCCGGGCAGCAGGCAGGTGGTGGTGACCGCCCGTATGGGCGGGCTGGACACCTGGAACCAGGTGATGCCCGATGCGCCTCAGGGACGTCGATTTCTGGACGCTCGAACCCATTTGATCCCCGGGGTGGAAGCGGTTTTTTCAACGCATCTGTCCCTTGAGACCGACCCCTATCTAAGCGACCATTATTTCCAGGGATCCTATCTTTTCCCGACGGTTTTCGGGCTGGAGGCCATGGCCCAGGCCGCGCTTTACCTATGCGGCAACACTGATCTGTCGCGGCTGCAGATCCGGGATGTCCTCCTCCTGCGGCCGATCACCGTCGATCCCGAAACGGGTGCCGACATCACCGTCCGCGCGATCCTGGCCGAGACCCAAGCCGACGGCCAACGCGTGGTGCACGCCGCCATCATCAAACATGGAACCGGGGTCCAGTCGGACTTTTTTGCGGCCACGCTGGTCTTCGGTGCGACCGACCCTGCGCCGCTGGAAACCCTTGCCCATCCGGACACACCTATGCCCCTGGTGCCCCAGACCGACCTGTATCGGCCCAGCCTGCTTTTCCAGGGGCCTCGATTCCAGGGCATTCAGACCATCTGGGATATCCGGGAAACCGGTGAGAAAGCCGGGACAGCGCTCTTTACCGCCCGCATGACGCCGGCAGATCAGGTGTCGATTGCTGCCTTTGGCGGGGAGAACCGTACCGGACTGTGCCTGGGAGATGCATTTTTTACCGACACCCTGCTGCAGAGTGCGGCCCTGCTGGTGCCCCAGGATACCAGCCTGCCCGTGTCCATCGACCGCATGGACCTGTTCCCTGAATTTTTCAGCGCATCCTCCCCCGCCACCGTGCGCGTGGAGCTTGTGGGGCAGGAGGATCGGGACCTGGTTTACCGGGTGGTTGCCGTGAGTGAAGACGGCGCGGTGAGGGCGGAGCTGAAGGGCTATCGATTGAGAATCCTCAAGCACCATGACGACTATCCGACGGTGACCGATCTCGTGTCGCCCGCGGATCGGGATCGCCGAATGGTCCGTCAGGCACTGGACGAGGCGTGTCGACGCTTTTCGGTAACGTCGCCCCACCTGGAACTGGCGCCTATCCCCGATATCCACGGCAGGAGCAAGCAGGAACGGCGGGAGGCGGAGGGGCCGATGCTGCAACGGGCCCTATCCGCCGCGGTCGATCGATACGAGGTCTCCGAATTGCCGCTGTCGGTTCAGTGGCAGGAAAGCGGCAAGCCGGTCGTCGCCAATGTGGCATCATCCGTTCTGGATGTTTCTCTCTCCCACGAGGACCGGACCTGCCTGTGTGTATGCGGGCCCGGGCCGGTGGGTTGTGACCTGGCCAATGTCACTGCCAGGGACCGAAAGGGCTGGAACGGCCTGCTGGGCGATGGTCGAACAAACCTGCTGGACAGCCTCATCGACCAGGGGGAGACCTTG
Source organism: uncultured delta proteobacterium (assembly GCA_963697225.1). Lineage (GTDB taxonomy): Bacteria > Desulfobacterota > Desulfobacteria > Desulfobacterales > Desulfosarcinaceae > Desulfosarcina. The sequence continues at coordinate 83,804 of CAVONM010000020.1, read as the reverse complement.
GACGATGCCGGCACACGGGTCTGGGCGGCGGCCGAAACCCTGGCCAAAGCCGGCGGCCAGTCTGATGCAAGCCTCAGGATCGTGAGTAAAAAGGACCAGGCGGTGCTGTTTGCCTGCGGCGGTGCCGGCGGGACATCTATCCAGATCCTCACGCTGGCAATCCGTCTGACCTGGGGGGGGGGGCAGATGCTGGCCGTCACGGTCGCCGAACAGGCCCTGCCGCGTGTACCGGAACACCTGTTGACCTCAGATTATCCGGGATACGAACCCTTGTATGAGACCCGCCCGTTCGAGATGATCGAAGGGGGGCCCCAGGGCCAGCTGGTGTTCGTCCAGCGGTTGCCGGTGACCTTCCAACCCAGTGCCAACCTGAGCCGCACCGTCTACTTCTCCAACTTCATCAAGTGGATGGGAAACACCCGTGAGGCATCGGCCTGGCCGGTTCTGGCGGAAATGTCCGGTCAGTTTGCCAGTGGCCGCTGGGGCGGGGTGACCAACTACGGCCACCTGAAGATTTTAGGGGAAGCGGGCACCAGCGACCAGATTGAAATTCTCATGTGGGTGTCCGACAACAGCGGGCCGGAGAATTCCACCATGACCCTCTCCTACGATTTTCGCAAAATGCTCAAAGGCGGTGGTTACCAGCGCCTGGCGTTCTGCCGGCTGCAGACCACCTGGGTGGAAATCCTGGGGCCGGGGGTGGCGAAAGTGGCTCCGTATCCGGTCTACTACGGCCAGTTCATCGAAGATATGTGCCCGCAGTTCGACGCGCCGGACACGCCCGAACCCATGCCGGAATCCCTGGGTCACCTGTTCGACGTCGAGGATGATCCCGTCCTTTACATGGCTCCGTCCGGGCCCGTGGTGCGTCCCATTGTGCGTGAGCAAACCTTTGAAACCACCCTCGCCCACGCCAACCTGGTGGGCAATATCTATTATGCCAATTACTACGAATGGCAGGGCCAGATCCGCGACCGGTTCTTCTACGAACTGATTCCAGAGTACTTCGGAGGCATCGGGGAGAAAGGAGAACTGCTGGCCCTGGAGAGCCGCGTGGATCACCTGCGCGAAGCCATGCCATTCGACCGCGTCGTGCTCACCCTGGCCGTCAAGGAACTGCGGGCCTGCAGCGTGATCTTCCAGGTGGATTATCTCCGTCTGGAACCGGACGGTTCGCGGGTGAAGATCGCCTATGGCATGCACCGGGCCGTGTGGGTTCTGCGCGATACACAGGGCCGGCCGGTGGCCACCCGGTTTCCGGATTCGGTTCGGGCGGCCTTCGATGCGGCAATTGGCAAGCGTGGTTGAGTCGCCATCCTTTTATTGTCAAATAAAAAGGGAGACGACTTCAAACCGGGTGACATCCACCAACCCTTTGTCCGTCAGCTTAAGGTCCGGGATGACCGGCAGGGCCAGAAAACCCAGGGTCATGAAGGGGTCGGAAAGGCCAGCCCCCAGATCTTTTGCGGCGGCGATCATCCCGTCCATCTGCTGCCGGACCGTCTCCACCGGCTGGTCGGACATGAGTCCGGCCACGGGAAGGGGCAGGCTGGCCAGGACTTTGCCGTCGTTGCTGGCCACCAAGCCGCCGCCCATCTGCGCCACAGCCGTTACCGCCGCTTGCATGTCTGCATCGATGACACCGGCAACAATGATGTTGTGGGAGTCGTGGGCCACGCTGGAAGCGATGGCACCGCGCTTCAGCCCAAGACCGGTCACGAATCCCTTGCCGGTATGGGCCCGTCCCGTGTAGCGGTCTACCACGCACATTTTGATCACATCCCTGGCCGTATCGGCCACGGCCATGCCGTCTTTTTCCTTCACGTCCATGATTTCGCAGCGGGTGACCACCTGGTCGGCGATGGCCCGGATGACGCGCATGCGCCGGCCCTTGACCGGTATCGAGAAATTCAGACCGTTTGGATTCAGACGCATGGACGGCGGTACGGCCACCGGGGCCGGCCGATGCACCCCGGGCAGCAGGCGGCCGTTTTCAGCCACCGGCCGGCCCATGTAAAACACCTTTTCTGCGCGGATGTCCGCCAGGTCGGAAAAGACCACCAGATTGGCCTTGCGGCCCGGAGCGATGGCCCCTGCATCCCGGATGCCGAAGTAGTCGGCCGGGTTGATGGTCCCCATGCGGATGGCCGTCACCGGATCCAACCCTTTGGCGACGGCCTTGCGGATCACCGCGTCGACGTGGCCCTCGGCCAGAAGGTCGTGGGGGTGTCGGTCGTCGGTGCACCACATCATCCGGTGCCAGGTATGCTCGTCAATGACCGGAAACAGGGCGTCCAGATTGCGGGCACAGGTGCCCTCGCGCACCATGATGTGGATGCCCAGTTCAAGCTTTTCCAGCGCCTCGCCGGCCCGGGTGCACTCGTGGTCCGAGGCGATGCCGGCGGCCGCGTAGGCAGACAGCTGGCGGCCGGAAAGCCCTGGGGCATGGCCGTCCATGGGTCGGCGGTGTCTGCGCGCCAGGGCCAGTTTGGCCATTACATCGGCGTCGCTGAAGATCACGCCGGGGTAGTTCATCATCTCGGCCAGGGCCACGATGCGCGGATGCGCAAAGAAGGGCGCCAGGTCCCCGGCATCCAGCCGGGCGCCGGCGGTTTCCATGTCTGTGGCCGGCACACAGGAGGGCAGGGAGAAGAGGCAGTCCACAGGCTGGCCCTCGGCCGATCGCAGCATGTAGTCGATGCCCGCCGCACCCAGCACGTTGGCGATTTCGTGGGGATCGGCCACCACGGTGGTCGTGCCGCAGGGGGCCACGGTGCGGGCGAATTCGGCGACGCAGGTCATGGAACTTTCGATGTGGACGTGCGAATCGATGAACCCGGGGGCCACGTAGCGGCCCTCGAGGTCGATCGTTTTTGCGGTGTCATAGTCACCGAAGCCCACGATCGTGCCGTTCTTGACGGCGATGGCGCCGTCGATGACCCGGCCGGAAAAGACGTTGACGATTTTCGCGTTGACCAGCAGCAGGTCCACCGGGGCGTCGCCCCGGGCCGCGGTGATAATGGGGATTAAGTCCATATCTTTTTCCTTATGCTTAACACTATTTGTGGCTTAATCGAATCTCTTGAGCGATCGCATTGACCCGATCGATCACTTCGCCGATGTCGATCGTCAGCAACCGCCGGTCTCTCACCACCTGCCTGCCGGCCACCAGCACGTGGCGCACGTCGGCGCCGCCGGCCGCATAGACGATGTGGGACTCCGGGTGGTACATGGGTGTCAGGTGGGGGGCCCGGGTGTCGAGGATGACGATGTCCGCCTGTTTGCCGACTTCCAGAGAGCCGATGCGATCCGCCAGCCCGATGGCCCGGGCGCCGTCGATGGTGGCCATGTTGAGCACGCTGGCCGCATTCATGGCCGTAGGATCAAAGGTGGCGACCTTGTGCAGCTTGGCGGCCGTGCCCATTTCACCGAACAGGTCCAGGTTGTTGTTGCTGGCGCAGCCGTCGGTGCCCAACGACACCGTGATCCCGGATGACTGCATCGCGGTGACCGGTGCGATGCCCGAGGCCAGCTTCATGTTGCTCTCCGGGCAGTGGGAGACCGCACAGCCGCGCCGGTTGATGGTGGCGATGTCCGCGTCGTCCACCCAGACGCAATGGGCCAACAAGGTGCGGTGGTCGAGAATGCCCAACCGGTCCAGGTGGGCGACGGGGCTAAGGCCTTTCTCCTTGATGGATCGATCGCGCTCGAAACGGGTTTCGGCCACATGCACCTGAAAGATCAGGCCCATGTCGTCGGCGGCAGCCTTGGCGGCCAGGAGGGTGCCGTCACTGCAGGTGTAGGGTGCATGGCAGAAGACGGACGGCGTGATTAGCCGGCTGCGGCCCTTCCAGCGTTCGGCATAATCCCTGGCGTGGGCGATGTTTCTCGCCGGATCCGGCACGCCGGGGGCCGGGAAATCGATGACCCCCTGGGCCAGCACGGCCCGCAGGCCTGTTTCAGCGACGGCCCGGGCCACCGCGTCTTCGTGGAAATAACCCCCGCAGCAGCAGGTGGTGCCGGACAGCAGCATCTCCGCGCAGGCGAGCAGCGTGCCCCAACGCACCGTCTCGGGGTCGATAAAGCGGGCCTCGGCAGGGAAGATGTGCTTCTCGAGCCAGTCGATCAGGGGCAGGTCGTCTGCCAGGCCCCGAAACAGCGTCATGGGCAGATGGGTGTGGGTGTTGACCAGTCCGGGCATGACGATCCCGCCGGCTGCGTCGATGGCTATTTTGGCCCTTGGCGGCGGTGAACCCGGTGCGGTGGATTCGACGGCCCGGATGACGCCCTCATGAATGCCGATCCACCCGTTGTCGACGATCCGCATCCGGTCGTCCACAGTCACCAGGGTTCCATTGTGGATCACGGTATCGACGTCCATGCTAGTCTCCCCGGATCGCTTCGGCGATCTGCCGGGCGTCGGCCATGATCTTTTCCAGGTCCATGTGCATGAGTCGACGCTCCTTCATCAGCACCCGGCCATTGATCACGGTGGCGCGCACATCGCTGCCGCCGACGGCATACACCAGGTGGGAAGCCGGGTGGTACATGGGGGTCAGGTGGGGTTTGCGGGTGTCGATGACGATGATGTCCGCCCGCTTTCCGGTTTCGATGCTGCCGGTAATGCCGTCCAGCCCCAACGCGCGGGCGCCGTCGATGGTGGCCATGCGCAGCACGGTGGTGGCGTCCATCACCGTGGGGTCCAGACGGCTGGCCTTGTGCAGCTTGGCGGCCATGTCCATCTCGGCGAACAGATCCAGGTTGTTGTTGCTGGAGCAGCCGTCGGTGCCCAAACCGGTGCACACCCCCCGTTCGACCAGATCGGCCACCGGTGAAACGCCGGAGGCCAGCTTCATGTTGCTTTCCGGGTTATGGGATACCTTGACGTCGTGCTGCAGCAGCATGTCCATGTCAACGTCGTTGAGCACCACGCAATGACAGGCCAGCAGGTTGGCGCCCAGCACGCTCAGGTTGGCCAGGTGACCCACCGGCGTGGCGCCGTATTTTTCCTGGATGTCGTGGACCTCCTTATGGGTCTCGGACAGGTGGATCACCAGGGGCACGAGGTGCTCCCGTGCGATGTCGGCCGCCTCGGTCAACAGGTCCGGTGCACACAGGTAAGGGGAGTGGGGTTCCACGGCGATGGTGATCAGCGGGTCGTTGTGCCAGGCGTCGATCAAGCGCCGGGTGTAGTCGAAGCCTTTTTGGATGGGGCCGTAGTTGGGCGAGGGAAAGTCGTAGAGCACTTCCCCCACAACCGCCCGCATGCCGGCAGCCTTGGCGGCGCGGGCCACGGCCGCTTCGAACAGGTACATGTCGCAAAAGCAGGTGGTCCCCGAAAGAATCATTTCGGCACAGCCGAGCAGCGTGCCGGCATGCACCTTGTCCTCGTCCAGCAGGGCTTCGGCGGGGAAGATGTGTTCGTTGAGCCAGGTCATCAAGGGCAGGTCGTCGGCCAGGCCCCGGAAGAGGGTCATGGCGGCGTGGGTGTGGGTGTTGACCAGACCGGGCATGATGATGCCGCCGGCGGCGTCGATCGTCTCCTTTGCAGCCATCGACCCAACCTCGGCGGCCGAACCGACCGCCGCAATGCTATCCCCGCAGACCGCTACCGCCCCCTCTTCAATCACGCGGCCATGCGTATCCATGGTCATGACGATGCCGTTGGTGATCAGCAGGTCTGCGGTGGTGGTCATGCTCTCGTGCCCTTGTGGATCTGGGCCACCACGGCCTGGATCAGACGGTTGAGGTCGGGTGCTGCCCGTTTGGCCGCGGCCACAATCTCATCCACGGAGGCCGGTTCCGGACGGTCCGGGTCGTTGATGTTGGTGATGGTTGACAGCCCCATCACCCGCATACCGGCGTGCACGGCGGCAATGGTTTCCATCACCGTTGAAAATCCAACCGCATCGGCACCGATGGTTTTCAGATAGCGGATTTCTGCCGGTGTTTCCAGAGACGGCCCCTTCAATCCGGCATAGACCCCACTTTTTAAGGCAATGCCCAGACTGTCGGCAGCCCGGCGGGAAAACTGGACCAGGGTTCGATCATAGGCCGCCGTCATGTCCGGAAATCGGGGCCCCCAGTCGTCGTGATTGGCTCCGGTCAGCGGGTTCTCACCGGTGAGATTGAGGTGGTCGCGGATCACCATCAGATCTCCCTGGCGAAAGGCGGGGTTCATGCCGCCGGCCGCATTGGAGACGATCAGGTGCTGAACGCCCAGCGCCCGCATCACCCGCACGGGAAAGGTCACGGTTTCGGGGGCATAGCCTTCGTACAGGTGAACGCGCCCCTGCATGACGATTACTGGATGCCCGGCCAGCATTCCGGCGATCAATCGCCCCGAATGGCCGACCACAGTGGACACGGGAAAGTTCGGAATGTCTGCGTAATTCATCGTCAGCGCGTCACCCAGCGGGCCGACGGCCTCGCCCAATCCCGTGCCGGTGATCACTCCGGTTTCAGGCGTACCGTCCAGTTTCGATTCGAGAAATCCTGCGGTTTCGCGGACTTTTTCCATCAGGCGGTTCAAGGGTGGCCTCCAGTGTCTGCTTGCGGGGTTTTCCTATCCTTTCCGGTCCGTGCGCCATCGATTTTTGTCACCATGCGGGCGGTTGGGTTATAGACCAGCTTTTGCAGCCCCGTCAAGCGCTGTCAGGCGCGGGCGGACGGCCATGATAGCGTTGACATTTATATATATTTATGAAATGTTGCCACGCGGTCACCGGTGATTCTTTTGCATTGCGCTACAGGCCGCCTATTCGTCAAATCGATGCGCGATTCGAAGCCGTTGCCTTTTTCCGATTTAAGGAGCGTTCCAGACATGACCCTGACACATCACCCGCACCATGCGGATATCAATGACGACATGTGGTCGCAGATCGATGCGGTCATCCAAAAAAACAGGCCCATCTCCGGAGCCGTCATCACGGTTCTCAGGGAGTGCCAGACCATCGCCGGATACCTGCCCGTGGAACTGCTGGATTACATCAGCCAGGGCCTTAGCCTGCCCGCCAGCAATGTTTACGGCGTGGCGTCTTTTTACTCCCTTTTTTCCATGGTGCCCAAGGGCCGCCACACGATCAAGATCTGCATGGGCACCGCCTGCTACGTCAAAGGCATCAAGGAGGCTTTGAGCCGCATTGAAAATGAATATCAGCTGAAAGAGGGGGGCACCACCGACGATCGGCGGTTCACCCTGGAAGCCGTTCGCTGTCTGGGTGCCTGCGGCCTGGCACCGGTGATGGTGGTGAACCAGGACACCCACGGCGACGTGAGCTCGGACAAGGTGCTTGGACTGCTCGATGCTTATGCCTAAAGGTATCGATATTATCCCTTAACTCCGTTTGCTTTTTAGACAGAGCGACCATGAAGATCTCCGAAATTAAAGACATCCTCAAAGGCACCATGCTTTGTGGTGAAAACCAGATGGACACGGTCATCCCTGCCGGTGGTGCGTCGGACCTGATGGACGATGTGCTGGCGGCTGCGGCCAAGGGCTGTGTCCTGCTGACGGGTGTCACCACGGACCATGTTATGCGTACGGCAAAAATCGTCGGTGTCGGGGCCATTGTCATCGTCAGGGGCAAAACCCCCCCTGCGGCATTCGTGGAAATGGCCAACTCTTTTGAAATCCCGCTGATGATCACCGAATATTCGTTGTTTGTGGCCTGCGGGCGACTTTATATGAATGGCATCAGGGGGCTGGACGGTTCCTGGTAAAAACTGCTGGAGACGGAATATGGCGAAACTGACCACTCAGGACCTGGACGGCATCAGACGTGCGCACAAGGAGCGGCTGGCCTTCAAGGACAAGACCTACCTGTTGATCTGTGGCGGCACGGGTTGTCATGCCACCGGCTCCATTCGGGTCAAGGATGCTCTGCTGGCGGCCATCGAGGATAAGGGACTGGGCCAAAAGGTCCAGGTGATCGAAACCGGCTGCAACGGCTTTTGCGCCATGGGACCCCTTCTGGTGGTTCACCCTGGCGACATCTTCTACCAGAAGCTCAGCGTGGATGATATGACCGAGCTGGTGGAATCCCACCTGATCAACGGCAAGCCGGTGGAGCGACTGCTCTACAAGGACCCGGTCTCCAAAACCAAAATCGCCGTCCAGACGAAGATTCCCTTTTTTGCCCACCAGATGCCCCGGGCCCTGCGCAACAAGGGGCTGATCAATCCCGAGTCCATCGACGAGTACATCGGCCGCGACGGGTATATCGGCGTGGCTAAGGCGCTGTTCGACATGACTCCCCATCAGATCATCGAAGAGATGAAAATTTCCGGCATGCGGGGGCGCGGGGGCGCCGGGTTCCCCACGGGGGTGAAGTGGGATTTCGCCAGCAAGAGCACCGACGCCGTCAAATATGTGCTGTGCAACGCCGACGAGGGCGACCCGGGAGCCTTCATGGACCGCAGCATCTTGGAGGCGGACCCCCACGCGGTGTTAGAGGGCATGATTATCGCCGCCAAGGCCATCGAAGCGCACAAAGGATACATCTACGCGCGTACCGAATACCCACTGGCCATTAAGCGGTTGGCCCTGGCCATCGAGCAGGCCAAGGATTACGGGCTGCTGGGCGACAACATCCTGGGATCGGAACTCTCCTTTCATATCGAGATCTACCAGGGCGCAGGCGCCTTTGTCTGCGGCGAAGAGACCGCCCTGATGCGCTCCATCGAGGGCAAGCGGGGCATGCCGCGTCCGCGTCCGCCGTTTCCGGCCCATAAAGGGTTGTGGGAGAAGCCCACCATCCTCAACAACGTGGAGACTCTGGCCAACGTGGCCCAGATCATGGTCAACGGCGGCGCCTGGTACGCCGGTGTGGGCACCGAGACTAGCAAGGGCACCAAGGTCTTCGCCCTGTCCGGCGATGTGAACAACATCGGACTGGTGGAAGTGCCCATGGGTACGCCCCTGCGTACGATCATCTACGACATCGGCGGCGGCATTCCCAACAAACGTAAATTCAAGGCGGTTCAGCTGGGCGGCCCGTCGGGCGGGTGCATTCCGGAAGCCTACCTGGACACGCCGGTGGACTACGAGGCCATTGCCAAGGTGGGTGCCATCATGGGCTCCGGCGGTGCCATCGTCATGGACGAAAAGACCTGCATGGTGGATATGGCCCGTTTTTTCATGGAGTTCATTCAGGACGAGTCCTGCGGCAAATGCACGCCCTGCCGGGAGGGCACCCGCCGCCAACTCCAGATTCTGGAGAAGATCTGTGAGGGCCGCGGAGAGCCGAGCGATCTCGACGTCCTGGTCGAGCTGTCACAGACCATCCGCGAGACCGCCCTGTGCGGCCTGGGCCAGACGGGGCCAAACCCGGTGCTCTCCGCACTGCGCTACTTCAGGGATGAGTTCGAGGCTCACATTCACGAACAGCGATGTCCGGCCAAGCGCTGCGTGGCGCTTTTGCGGTTTGAAGTGGAGCCGGATGCCTGCACCCGCTGCGGCATGTGCTTCAGAGCCTGCCCGGCCGATGCCGTCGTCTGGAAAAAGAAGGAATTGGCCCGCATCGACAAGGAAAAATGCATCAAGTGTCTGACCTGCTACGACAAGTGCAAGTTCGACGCTATTTTTTAACAGGAGCGTTGAGATGACGATAGCCATTATACTCATGGGCGGACTGGGGCTGGTGGTGGGCATCGGCCTGGCGCTGGCCTCCAAGGTTTTTTACGTTTACGTGGACCCCAAAATCGTTTCCGTCGAAGAGGCCCTGCCCGGAGCCAACTGCGGCGGCTGCGGCCTGCCCGGCTGCAGCGCCAATGCCGAAGCCATCGTGGCGGGCAGAGCCGCACCCAACTCCTGCGTGGCCGCCGGCGAAGACGTGGCCCTGGCCATTGCCGCCATCCTCGGCGTGAGCGTCGAGGCCAAGGAGCCGGACATCGCCCTGCCCGGGTGTACCTACGGCGTGGCCGACGCGGATGTCAAATACAGCTATGACGGCATGAACGACTGTCGGGCCGTCGCCCTGCTCTCCGGAGGCATGAAGGTGTGCAATATCGGCTGCCTCGGGTTGGGCACCTGCGCCGCTGCCTGCCCCTTCGACGCGATTGTCATGGGACCTCAGGGACTTCCCGTGGTGGATGAGGTCAAATGCACCGGCTGCGGCACCTGTGAGCGGATCTGTCCCAAGCACATCATCACCTTGTCATCGGTTACCCGGAGAATCCTCAAGGAGTACACCACCGAAGATTGCACGACACCCTGCCAGCGCGCCTGCCCGGCGGGGATCAACATCAGCCGGTACATCCAGCAGATTGCCGAAGGCGACTACCACGGGTCGGTTCAAACCATCAAGGAGCGCAATCCCTTTCCCACGGTGATCGGCCGAATCTGTCCCCGACCCTGTGAAAATGATTGCCGGCGTAAATATGTGGACGAGCCGGTGGCGATCAATTTTCTAAAACGGTTTGCTGCCGACTATGAACGCACCCAGGAGGCGCGTATCCAGCCATTCAAGGCGCCGGAGTCGGGCCGCCGCGTCGCCATTGTCGGTGGCGGCGTCCAGGGCCTTTCCGCGGCCTTTTTCGCGGCACGTCTGGGCCATGGGGCAACGGTGTTCGAAGGGACGGACCACCTGGGCGGCCTGCTCAATACCGCCATTGCCAAGTGCCGTCTACCAGAATCGATTCTCAAATGGGATATCGACGGTATCCTGGGGATGGGCGTGGACGCCCGAACCGGTCAGATGCTGGGCCGCGACGTGACCGTGGCCGGTCTTCTGGACGACGGTTACGAAGCGGTGTTTCTCGCCGCGGGTGGCTGGGACAGCCGACTGGCCCGGGGTGCCGAGAAAACGGTGGAAGCGCCGCTGCCCGGCGGATGTCTGCTGCTGGACCTCCTGCGTTCCGGCAGAAAGGGACATGGAACGGTTTTCTGCGGAAGGCACACGGTGATTGTCGGCGGCGAAGGGTTGGCCGGCGAAGCCCTTGCCCAAGCCCGCTCACTAGGCGCCGAGACCGTCACGTTTATTTTCCGGGAGAGCCTGGATAACGCCACCGTATCGGCGCTGACCGAAGCCGGAGCCAACGTACTTTTACGAGCCGGCGTCACCCGCCTGTTCGGTGAAGGGGAGTCCCTTTCCGGGCTTGAAGTCCTGAATGTGGATACCGGTGAAACCCGGTTGCTTGAAGCCCAGACCCTGGTCTTCTCTTCGGGAAGATTTCCCGAGCTGATTTTTACCCGACCCTTGGGGGGTGAAAACGCTGAAAGCCGCCCGGGAACCTGGACGGCCGTCGCCCCTTACAAACAGCCGGAGCATGCTGACGATGCCGGTTTGTTTGCCAAGGGTGATGCCCTGACCGATTTCAGCGGTGCCATCAAGGCCATCGGCGCCGGTCGCCGCGCCGCCGCGGCCATCCATAAACTCATCTACGACATTCCATTGGATTTGCCGGAAAACGTTCTGAAGCCCGATGCAGCCATCCAGAACGTGGACCATGTGGAGGCAGTGGTGACCAGCCAGCGGCGAATCATGCCTCTGGCCGACGACAGGGACCTGGCACAGCTGATGGAACTGGAGAAGGGTTTCGACACAGCGGCAGCACTGGCAGAGGCTTCCCGGTGCCTCAATTGTGGTCTTATCTGCTATAAGAATGCGGAAAATCAGCGGCCGCTGGAAAAGATCAGGGACGCCGTAAACGCCTGATCATCCGCACGGGTCGACACAACGATATGCTGAGAAGCGCCTAATGGCTACTGAAGAAGGTGTCGTATTTAAATTGGGAAGTTCACAGGCTGGGACGGCATGGGTAAAAACCACCCGTTCCAGCGCCTGTGCGTCCTGTTCATCCAAAGACGCCTGCCAGGGTGGCGGTGGTGGCAAAGAGATGGAGGTGGAGGCGATCAACACGGCCGATGCCCGGGTGGGGGATCGGATCGTTTTGAACATTAAGACGGCCTCCTTGTTAAAAGCGACCTTTCTGCTTTATGTCTTCCCGATCCTGGCCATGATTGCCGGTGCGGTGCTCGGGCAGGCGGTGGCTGTTAGGCGGGGCTCTGATCCATCCGGGCTTTCCGCGCTGTTCGGGTTCCTGTTTTTCGGGCTGGCCTTCATCGTCATTCGCATCACGGGCCGGCGCCTCTCCACCAAGGCCAGCTACAAACCTGAAATCATCAAAGTCAGAGGGCACCATTCGCCGTCGACGGACGCACGGGTGCAAACTCAAACAGAATGGTAATTTTATGGATCAGACCGTTTTCATATCCAGAAACAACACCGCCACCTTCCGTTGTCCTCAATGCGGTCATGCCAAAACCGCGGACGTGAGCCAATATGCCGCGTCTGACAAGAAAATTTCGGTCAACTGCGCCTGTGCCTGCGGCCATCATTTCCGCTGTCGATTGGAAAAGCGCAAACAATACCGAAAAGGTGCCGATTTGCCAGGAAAATTCACCCTTCTGGGAAAAAACGGACCCGAGGACACCGGCCTGGCGAAGGTGGTGGATCTCTCCACCACCGGATTGAAATTGAAAATGACCGTACCCCGATCCTTTCCCGTCGGCGCCAAGCTGCTGGTGGAATTTTGCCTGGACGATCGCAAACGAACGCCCATGGAGAAACGTGTGATCGTCCGCAACGTCAGCGGGTTATACGTGGGGGCCTCCTTTCACCCCAACGAGCCGGACGACCCTGCCCTGGGATTCTACCTGATGCGTTGAGCGTTCTTTCTACATGGATGCAGACCGGCCATTTCCCAAAGACGCGAACGATCAACACCTGGCAGCCGCAAGGCTATCGGGTGTTTTCTAATCGTGAAACCCGCCATGCATTTCAATTCGTGCCCTGCCCAGAAAACTGTGATATAGGGTCTTTTTCATTTCTGACCCGGTCTATAACAGGCCGCAAACAGGAACACCACCGTGGAGACGATCACACATCCGATTAAAACCAGCTTTGAACGCGGGGCCGTCAAAGGGTGGCAGGGTTTTCTCTGGATGGGCAAGATCATCCTGCCGGTCTCTTTTGTCACCTTTCTGCCGCATCGGCCGATAGACTGGGGGTGGATCAAGGATGCCGGGTGCCGCTATGCTACCCGTTGGACTGCCGCCGTGTGGGCCGTCGTCTGGCTGTTCATTGCCGGTACGGTCTGGTCCGCCGATGCACCGTTTTCCAGCCCGGCATACCGTCCGGGTGAACGATTGACCTTCATACTCAAATGGACCATCATCCCGGCCGGGGAGGCGGTGCTGGAAGTGCTGCCCCAGGAGCGCATGGCAGGGATCGATGCCCATCACTTTGTCCTGACGGCCCGGTCCAATGCCTTTGTGGACGCCTTTTACATGGTTCGTGACCGCATCGACGCCTGGGCGGACAGTGGCATGCGTCAGTCTTTCTTGTACCGAAAAAAACAGCATGAAGGCAACACCCGTCGAGACATCACCGTCTCCTTCGACAGGGAGCAGATGACCGTCCAATATACCAACCACGGCGAGGTCCTTGAACCGATTCCCATTACAGCCGGTACCTTTGATCCCCTGTCCATTTTTTATTGGGCCCGGTCGGCGAACCTGGTCGTCGGTGGTCGCATACACCGACCGGTGACCGACGGGAAAAAGCACGTAATGGGACTGGCCGATGTGGTCCGGCGGGAGACCGTGACGGTGCCGGCGGGTACATTCGACACCTTTCTCATCGAGCCCGACCTGACGCATGTGGGCGGTGTCTTCGAGAAGAGCCCGGACGCAAAAATTCAGCTTTGGGTGTCAGCGGACCACCGGCGTCTGCCGGTGAAATTGAAAAGCAAAGTGATCGTGGGCAGCTTTTCCGGTGAACTGGTGAGCGTAACGGGAAGTGGTCCGCTGCCTTCGGGGAATCAGACAGGAGAATGACATGGATGACCATTGTCGACAGTGGCGGTTTTTAAAGCGGCCACCGTTCGGACCGCGGCATGCCTCAGCACACCGGTTGCATGACCGCCGCGCTTTACCGTAAACCCATAATGGCCGACATAGTGGTCTTTCTGATCGACCAATTCCTGGGGTGTTATCGCCCCGCAACCCATCAAGGAGAAATCCATGACCCTTATTCAACCCAGAACACGTTTCGCCGCTGTCGCCGCCATGACAGCGGTCCTCCTGCTTTCTCCGGCGACCCTTATCGCCGCGGAAGCACCTGCCGGACAGATTGCCCGGGTCAATGATACCGTTTTGCTGCGTCAGGACCTGGACCGAGAGATGAAGCTGGTTTCCCTGAAGTTGGCCCGCCAGGGGCGACCCGTGGAGGGCCAGCAACTGAAGCGGTACGAGGGGGAGATCCGTGATACCCTGATCAACCGGACCCTGTTGCTTCAGCAGGCCCAATCGGCGGGGATAGATGTCAAAGACACAGCAGTGGCAAAAGCACTGGATGAATTCAAGGCCGCATTCAAAGATGAGAAGGATTATCAGAATGCTTTGACTGAAATGGGCTTTTCCGAGGAGATGCTCAAGAGCCAGATTAATCAGGGGCTGACCATTAAAACGCTCATCGACAAAGAGGTGCTCCAGAAGGTATCCGTTTCCGATCAGCAAGTCCGTGCATTCTATGACGACAATCCAACCCTGTTCCGCAAGCCGGAGCAGGTCAAAGCCTCCCATATTCTGATTCAAGTGCCGGCAGACGCCGCTGAGGCCAAGAAGGCAGAAGCCCTGGCCGCCATCCAGGCGCTGAAGCTGCGTATCGACAGTGGTGAGAACTTTGCCGCCCTGGCACAGGAGAACTCCGACTGCCCCAGCAAGGCCAAGGGGGGCGACCTTGGTTTTTTTAGCCGGGAGCAAATGGTTCCGCCCTTTTCCGAAGCCGCCTTCGCCCTTCAGCCCGGCCAGACGAGCGATGTGGTGCAGACCCGTTTCGGATACCATCTCATCCGGGTAACCGAGCGCCAGACCGAACAGACCATGGCGTTCAACGATGTAAAGGAGGCCATTTCCGCCCGCCTCCGCCAGGAGCAAGAGGCGAAAAAGATCGACGCATACCTTGAAAAAGTGAAGGAACATGCGGATATTAAACGATTTCCACTTTAGTTTTTTTCTTGACAATGAGTATTCCATTGGCTAAAGATTTTTTCTGGATGATAGTTTGGCCAATGCAACCCCTGATCTGACATCTTCTGAGCGGCAATCTTCCATGAGCCGGAGTATCGTCTGCAAAGGCAAAGGGACATTTTGGAGGGGAATAATTGAGGAGAGGAGGTCAGTGCTTTGGCGAATGGTATCGTAAAATGGTTCAATGACAAAAAAGGGTATGGCTTCATCAATGAAAACGAAGGTCGGGACGTCTTTGTGCACTTTTCCGCTATCGACATGACGGGATTCAAGACGCTTTCCGAAGGGGACACGGTCGTTTTCGAAGTAGAGGAGAGTGACCGCGGACCTGAGGCCAAGAATGTAAGAAGAGCAACCTGACAACATCGCATTGATTCACAACCGGGGCACTCCGCCAGAAATGGCGGGGTGCCCCGGTTGCTTGCAGCACCCTTCCTTTTCAACGCCCTGCCGACGTAAAATTATCAACCCGCTCCTGGATGCCCGGATGCCGGTAATGAATGCGCCCTCTCCGAAATCTTCCGCGTAACACCTATATTTTTCACGGTTAAATGCAATAAATACAAAATTATTAAAAATAACAAATATTTAGATTGATTTATGTCCTGATAAAGGTTATTGTACCAATCAATCAATGCGGACGAAATTTCAAATTCTTCGAGGAAGGTGACCGCGTTTCCTTTGATACAGAGCGAGGGCAGAAAGGCCTTGCCGCTGAAAATGTCACGGTGATCCGACCCTATGTTTCACGTAATGGGGGCATTCCTTCTAATGGTGAAGGGGTGCCCCTTCAATTTTTTTATTGTCCATACAGCCGCCACGGAGGTGACAATTTGGCAAGATCAAATTATCAATTCAATAAACGTCAAAAAGAATTGGCAAGGAAGAAAAAGAAAGCCGAAAAAAGACAAAGCCGACTGGAAAAAAGTACTGTGCAACCAGATGAAAACGCCATTGAACCTCAGGCTGAGAAAGATGATTCATCTGTATAGCGAACGGATGAAAAGGAGAAAAATAGATGCGTCAAAAATACATGATATTCCGAGATCACAGCAAAAAAAAGCTTAACATCAAGGAATATGCGATCATCGATAAAGATCTCAAAAAAGCGGCGTCTCCCATGCTGAATAGGGGTAGTTTTACATTGCTCTGCGAAGAAAACTATGAAAGTGAGATTGTCATTAGTTCCATCTCCAAAGGAATGAATGCCTTGCTGTCGATACTGCGGACCCACAATATATTTCCCATTGAACCCAATGCCACCAAAATTGCCGAATCAGTCATGGCGTTATACGATTCATCCGAAGATGGGTCGGTGGAACTGGTTTTTGATGACCTTGATTTGTTATCTGTATGATTGCGAACGAATAAAATCCCGGATTCGAATCCAATCGTCTCCCCCTCGCATGTAAGCGCGGCAATTTTACGCGATATCACGGCTTTTCAGCCAACATCGGTGGCGGCTGGACGCCGCGCCTGCACGGAGACCGAGACGGCGGGCATCGGTTCAACGGGTTTTCCGGAATTTATTTGCATCCGGGCGATATCCTCTCTGATTACAATGGTTGGGATAATTTTCATCGAGGCCGTGTGTTAATTTTATGTAAATAATTTGGGATGTTGACACGAGCCATCCATGTGGTGTACTCAATCTTTATTGTTCCGCGAATTGCTTTCCAACCGGATACCATTACCATTACCATTACCATTACCATTAACATTGAAATGAATTGATTCCTCTCCTCACGTGATGTGTCCGCCATTTCGATTTCAACCAAAGAAAATTTTTGTCATTTTTAAGAAAAGTAAAGGGCTCCTTATATATTCCAACATTTAATCAGGAGGGATTTTTCATGGGTATGATGAAAGAGTTTAAGGAATTTGCCGTCAAAGGGAATGTTATCGACATGGCGGTTGGCATCGTTATTGGTGCGGCATTTGGTAAAATTGTTTCTTCCTTTGTTGCCGATGTGATTATGCCGCCAATTGGTTTGCTGGTGGGTGGAATCGATTTCACCAACTTAGCAATAACGCTAAAAGAAGCTTCTGGTGATATACCCGCTGTGGTCATCGGGTATGGCAAGTTCATTCAGACAGCGGTCGATTTCACTATTATCGCATTTGCCATTTTCATCGCCATCAAGGGAATTAACTCCCTCAAGCGAAAAGAGGAAGAAGCCCCTCAAGCGCCACCAGAACCGCCGGCACAGGAAGTATTGCTTGCGGAAATAAGAGATTTGCTTAAGAACCGGACGTAAACCCTTTTCAGAATAACTCCGTATAATACCGAAAAATCAGCCGACTGGAGAATAATTATGCGTTGGCGTGGAAATCGCAAAAGTAGCAATGTGGAAGATAGACGTGGTATGCGTGCCTCTGGATCCGAAAGTTTAGGTGGTGGCAGTGGTATGTTGCGTCTTCTTCCCTTGGTTTTTAAGTTTTTAGGATTTAAAGGTACCTTGATCCTGGCAGTATGTGTGGGTGCTTACGGTTTATTTACCGGGAACCTTGGCAATTTATTGGGAGGCCTTGGTCTGCAACAAGACACATCCGTCAGCAGGCCCGCAGTGCCGGTCCATGAAACCGCGAAGGAAAAAGAGCTGGTGGATTTCGTTTCAGTCATCTTGGCCGACACCGAAGATACCTGGACCACCTTGTTCCGACAAAGGGGGAAAACCTATCAGGAACCACGCCTGGTGCTGTTTCGTGACGCTGTAAAATCTGCCTGCGGATTGGCTCAATCAGCCATGGGACCATTCTATTGTCCAGGTGATCAGCAAGTCTACATCGACCTGGGTTTTTATGACCAGCTGAAACATCGTTTCAACGCACCGGGTGACTTTGCCCAGGCTTATGTCATTGCCCACGAAGTGGGTCACCATATCCAGACCCTTCTGGGTATATCCAGCAGCGTACAAGCGGCCCGCAAAAAACTAAGCAAGGCAGAAGGCAACCAGCTCTCCGTCCGGCAGGAACTGCAGGCTGACTGCCTCGCAGGCGTATGGGCCCATCATGCCAACCGCAACCGACAACTGCTCGAAGTCGGTGATGTCGAAGAAGGTTTGACTGCTGCCAGCGCCATTGGCGATGACACTTTACAGAAACAGTCACAAGGATACGTCAGCCCGGACTCATTTACCCATGGCAGTTCGGCGCAACGGGTGAAATGGTTCAAAATTGGTTTGGCAAGCGGCGACATGGACAGTTGTGACACATTCAACAATTTCTAAGACAACAGGCCTGTGGAAGCTGTGGTTTCATATAGTTGCATTCAAGGAAAAACCCATTAAATTATGCAGTGTCGTTTTGGCTCCTTTAAATTAGGAAAAAGCGGAATGCCATAGAAACGTGTCAGCAGGTCGCAGGTTGGCGATCAACCGGTATATGGCTTAAGAATCAGTCAGGAAGGGCCCTTTAATATGAAAGTACGATTCTGGGGCACACGAGGATCCATCGCGAAGCCGGGACCATCGACCGTCCGCTTCGGAGGCAACACGTCGTGTGTTGAGGTCCGTTCTGCTTCCGGCACCATGATTATCCTCGATTGCGGCACCGGGGCGCACGGGCTCGGCCAAGACCTCATGGAAAGCGGCGTCCATCCCCTGCGTGGCCACATCCTCATCACCCATACCCATTGGGACCACATCCAAGGTATCCCGTTTTTCGATCCCCTTTTCGTGCCCGGCAACGAGTGGGACATATATGCCCCTCGCGGCCTGGGTTCGTCCCTGCGCGACTCCCTTGCGGGCCAGATGCAGTACACCTACTTTCCTATAACGTTGGAAGAACTTGGGGCAGCCATCCGCTATCACGACCTCGTCGAGGGCGTCTTCGAAATCGGGGATATCAAGGTCCGGACACTGTATATGAACCATCCTGCCCTCACCCTGGGATATCGGTTGGAAGCCGACGGGGTTTCGGTCGTTTATGCCTGTGACCATGAGCCGCACTCCCGTCAGTACGCCCAGGGCACCGGCACCATGAGCGAACAGGACCGGCGCCACATCGCCTTCATGAGAGGGGCCGATCTGGTGATTCATGATGCCCAATACACGACGACGGAGTATACGGACAAGTTTGGTTGGGGGCACACCCCGGTGGATTGTGCGGTTGACATGTGCCGTACTGCCGGCGTCAGGCGTCTGGCGTTGACGCACCACGATCCATTGCGAAGCGACGACCGTGTCGATGCGCTTTGTGAGGAAGTACGCACCAGCCTGCCCCGGGCTGGGAGACCGATGGATGTCTTCGCCGCAGCCGAAGGAATGGTTGTCGAATTGGAAGCATCGTTGGACACCAAAGAAGAAGAGGACTTGGAGAGCTTTTCGGCAGTCGCCTCGATCGAACCCGCTCTTTTGGACCACCAGGTCTTGATCAGTATCGCAGACGAAACATTGGCTGAGAAGATCCAGCAGGCCGCCAAGGCCGACAACCTGCGAATTTTACGCGCCGAGAGTTCCAGGGATGTCCTTGAGATTGTCCGCTCGACACGACTATCTCTCGTCATTCTCGATGATGGGCGGGTGGGAGGTAGCGCCCTGGAAACCTGCCGATCCATAAGGAGTATGGATACCGACCAGGCCCGCGACTTGCCGGTTGTCATCGCAGCCAGTGCCTATTCCGATTCAGGTGCCGACGTCGGTGTTACGGATTGGCTGATCCAGCCCTTTACCCCTGAATATCTGCGTACACGGGTGCGTGCATGGGTCATGCGAAGCATGTGCCGCTGGGGGCGGGCCCCGATTCCGGAGAATGAGGCGCATCGGATCGAGACGCTTAACGCGCTGCAACTCCTCGATACGAATATAGAAGAGCGTTTTGAACAAATCACCCGGATCGCTGCCGCGGCTTTCGATGTCCCCATGGCCTTGGTGACTCTCGTCGACCGGGACCGCCAGTGGTTCAAGTCCCACTTCGGCTTAAGTGCCACCGAAACGCCGCGGGACCAGGCATTCTGCGCCCATGCTATCCTTGACACAAAAGTCATGATTGTTCGCGATACCCTTCTCGACGCCCGCTTTGCAGACAATCCGCTGGTGGTCGGAGAACCCCGTATCCGCTTTTATGCCGGATACCCCTTGACGCTTCCCAACGGGACCTCTCCCGGCACCTTGTGCCTGATTGACACCCGTCCCCGCGACCTGGACAAGGTGAAAATTGACTTGCTGCGGGAACTGGGAAGGCTGGTTGAACGGGAGATGGCAGCTACCCTGCCAACGTGAAGCCTGATTTATCAACACGACCACTACGCAAAAGCTCGAAGTGCCCACCCGGTCGGCTGTCATCAACATCACTCAGCAAGCCGTTTTGCCAATTGCCGAATGTGACGATCGTCGGTACCGCAGCAACCCCCTAATATCTTCATGCCCAGATCATTTTTAAGATCGCCTACGGCCTGACCGAAAATTTCAGGTGCTTCAGTCACCAGGTGTTCACGCTCATCCAGTTCTTCAGGCTTGAGCGCGGCCGTATTGGCCAACAATCCGCCAATCCGCTGCCTGACCAGAGGAGATGAATTGACTTCATGAAAAAGCGCCTGTCTAAAAATTGAGGCATGGGTGCAATTGACGATATAGGTAAGCGGCTTTGGGCTGACTGCAGCATCGATAGCCTGGATGGCCTCTTTCAGTGGGGTGCCGTCCATCAATGTGCCTTCCGGACGTGCAACAAAACTGATAATATAAGGTGTTCCCGTGTCGGCAAGGGCCGCTGACAAGCCGATTGCTTCGCTTAGTGCGGGCAGGGTGGCCGCCAGCAAGAAATCGACCCCGGCTTGGGTCAGCCGTTCAGCCTGCCAGGCGTGAAACGTTCGGGCCGCCGGGACCAAAAGCGCATCATCCGGGTTAAACGCATCACCACGGCAGCTCAACAACCCGCCCACGGCCACTTTTTTCGCATAGGTTCCGTAGTGCTTTCGTAACTGGTCAAGAAAACGAAAATTGTCCCCGTTCACGTCTTTATCCTTGCAACCGGCCTCCGAGATCCGCTCCCGGCTGGCACGCCAGGTCGGGGTGGAAAGGATGAGCGGCAGGTCGAATTGGCGGCCGATGTCCAGATACTGCCGATAGATGGCCGCCAGGGACTCGCGTTTCGGTTTGTCATAGATGAACGCCGAATTGACGATATGGGGATCGAGTTCGAAGTCGCTGTTTCTGCGCAGACGTTCGATAACCGCACCTTCACCCAATATACAGGCTGAAGCTTTATAAAGCATCTGGAATGCGGTCGATGTCATCCTTTACTCCTTTTGACGTGCATGCCTAAGTCCCGAAACATCTGCTGAGCCCGGCTTAAATGTTCGGCGGACAGTGCGCTCTCTCCGGAGCGGGCCCATAGTTTTCCTAAAAACAGATGACCCAGGGCAAGCTCGGGTTGGCTGTCGAGACTGCGTAAAATTTCGATTCCCTGGCCGATGAGGGTGGATGCGGTTTCAACCGACTGCGGATCGATTTTGGAATGAATGCGGCCCAGCCAGGTCAGTGCTTTACCGGCGACATATCGCTGACCGGATGCCACGGACAGAACATGGGCGTCGTTCATCGCCTGCATGGCCGGTTGATAATCCGCCAGGATGAATCGGCACACGCCCAGGTTGAAAAGCAGCTCAGACCTGCGCCACTCGATTCCTATTTTCTGGTTTTCCGCCAAGGCCTTTTCTAAATGAACCAGTCCCGATCGGGGGTCGCCGAGAAAAGTTTGGGCAAGGCCGAACATGCTCCGGCCCCAGGGCAGATGCCAATAAAAGTTTGCCTCTTGGAGGTGGCGGAAACCGTCACCGATAAAATTGAATGCCAGCTCATGGCTGCCTTTGAGCAAATGCAGGCTGCCCAGCTGAACTTCGCAAACCCCTGTGGTTTCAGGCCCGGCAGAGCGGACCGCACCGGCAAGGGCGTTCTCGCAGACGGCCAGCCCGTTGGTGAAGTCTCCCATCACCCCCATACTGTACCCGACAAAGGCCTTTATAACCGAATAAATATTGGTCATCCCGCCGAAATAATCAGACTCGCGGCCGGCATTTTCAACGGCGTCGACAATCCGAGTGGCAACCTGGATCGTTTCCCTGAATTTCCCGGCATTCATGAAGTCCTGGCACAGGTCGGGACCGGTTTGCGCCATGGCGTCCACATCGCCGATGCGCTCGGCGGTCTCGAAGGCTCTCTGGGTGTATGCCGTCCCTCGATCATAATCGCCGCGATTCATGTAAAAAACGCCGATGTTGCCGTAAAATCGAGTCATGCTGCTGTGATCATCCAACGCTTTTGAAACCCTGACGCCCTTGTCGAGGTAGGCCAGGCTATCTTCGGGCAGTCCCAGGGCGATGATTGGGATAATCATCAAATGGAGCACCTCGAGTTCCTGTTGGCGGGGTTTTTCCCCATGGGGCAGGCGATCCAGCGCTCCCAGTGTTTTCTTGAAGTAGTCGTATGCCTCCCATAAAAAATGAGTGCGAATCGCTTTTTCACCTGATAACCTAAGGTATTCGTATGCTTTTTGCGCATTTTCGCTGAGGTCATAGTGATAGGCCAAGACTTCGTATGATTCCTCGATCCGTTGGGCATAAAGCTGTTCAATGGCACCGGCGACATCTGCGTGATAGCGCGTTCGTTTCCGGCGCAACAGGCTTTTGTAGGCCACCTCCTGGGTCAGCGCATGTTTGAATGTATATGTCAGCTCGGGATAGCGGTTTTTTCGATAGATGAAACCCGTCTCCTGAAGGGTTTCAAGGCTGGCATCCAAAATTTCCTTCTGCCCGGTGATGCTTTGCAGTACCCTGTGTGCGAAGTCGCGCCCAATCACCGCCGCCAGCTGAACAACCCGTTTCACTTCGTCTTCCAGGCTGTCCATGCGGGCGGCAATGATGCCGTGGATGTTTTCGGGAACTTTGGTTGTGTCGGCGGTTTTATCTAGTCCGTAGCGTCCCGATTCCATTCGTATCGATCCGTTTTCCAGCAATGTCCGGGTGAGCTCTTCCATGAATAGCGGATTGCCGTCCGTGCGTTGGAGCACAAAGCGGATAAGCCCTGAGGCGACATCGGCACTGCCGAGAATCGAGCCGATCACTTCCGTCCCGGTTTCCTGGGGAAGCTGCGCCAGCGTGATCTCGTGAAAGTCGGGGCGATTCGCCCAGTCATGGCGGTATTCCGGCCGATATATCAACAGCAGCAGGATGGCGGTGCCGTTCAACGCTTGGATGAGAAAATCCAGAAACGCCTCGGATGCGTTGTCAATCCAGTGGAGATCCTCCACAACCAGCATTAGGGGATCTTTCCGGCTTGCATGAAGCAGAAAATCCCGAAGCGTCTCGAAGGTTTTTTCCTTTCTTTCTTTGGGAGACAGGCTCGGCCAGGTCTGGGAATCCACCGGCAGGGCGAGAAGGTCCTGGAAAGCGGCCAGGGCGTCGTCAGCCTCCAATCCAAGCTTTTGGAGATGGTGCCTGATTTTTTGGGTGACGGATTTAGGGTCGTCAACCTCGCTGCTGTCGAGGTAGGTGCGTAAAATGTCCCTGAGTGGTAAAAAGGCAATCGGCTTGCCGAACGGCACACACCGGCCTTCGAAATAAGCCAGTCGTCCGCCGATGGAACGTCTCAATTCATAGATCAGCCTTGATTTGCCCGCTCCCGGATCACCCTTGACCCCGACCACGTGTCCTTTTCCGGAAAAGGCTTTGTCGGAGGCTTCGGTCAAGATTGCCAACTCCTCCCGTCTCCCGGCATACGCAGTCAATCCATGTGCCGCAGATGCATCCAGCCGGCTGGTCAGGCGACTCGCCCCGCTCAACTCGAAAGTCTCCTGGGGCTCCGATTTTCCTTTCACGTTCGTTGCTCCCAGGGCTTTGAACTTAAAATACTTTCTTACGAGCTGGACCGTATTCCGGGAGACACGGATCGTACCCGGGTCGGCCAGGCTTTCCATCCGGGCGCCCAGATTGGTGGTATCCCCGACAGCCGTATAATCCATGCGCAAGTTGTCGCCGATGGCGCCCACCACCACCGGGCCGGAGTTGAGGCCGATGCGCATGTGGAACGCCACGCCGTATCGTTGTTGGATCTCACCGCTGTAGCCCTTGAGCTCTTTTTGAATGGCCAGAGCGGCATAACAGGCGTGTTGAGCATGGTCCTCATGGGCCAGCGGCGCACCAAACAGGGCCATGACCCCATCGCCGGTAAACTGATTGATCGTGCCTTCGAATTGGTGGATTTCGTTCATGAGGATGGTAAAACAGCCATCCATGATTGCATGCATGTCTTCGGGATCGAGCTTTTCGGACATGGCCGTAAAACCGGCCACATCTGCAAAGAGCACGGTGACCAGTTTTCGTTCTCCCTCGATGGACGCGCGGCTGGTGAGGATCTTTTCAGCCAGGAACTTGGGCGTGTAAGCAAGGGGTTGGCGCTCCTGCCGGGGAGGGGCTGACCGGGAACCATTCAATCGTTTTCCACATTGGTTGCAAAATATACTGTCTGCTGGGTTAGATTGGCCGCAGGCCGAGCATCGTTCCGCCATCGAACGGCCGCACTGGTTGCAAAACCTGGCAGATTCAAGATTGTCTGTTTTACAGGCAGGACATTTCATAAGCTGCGTTTCACATGCATCAGGGGTAATCTTTTTAAGCGTATGATTCTTTGTATCGTAATCGAATCAGCGTCGGAACGATCGCCTTGGCTTGAAATTAAGATATTTACGTACAACGGCATACTCATTATTTGGTCCGCCCAACCACTTAGTCAATTTTCTTTTGAAAATGGCTGAGCATCATCTCGTTTGCTCATCGCCGATCGGCCAGTGTAACCATTGGCAAATGATTGACCACCTGCATAAAAAAAGCGTATTGTTGAGGTGTCTGTTTAGCATCAATTAGAGATAGACAACGATTTTGAACCGCGATAGCGAGCGAACTGAATCTCGTTAAATTGCAGGTTGCTGGAGAAGCGTCAATGGAAACCATTCTGGATCGAATCCACCGTTCCTCTTTAGAACTGCTTGCTTCAATCGGTGTCCGTTTTCATTGCCCTGAAATTCTGGAACAGTTGGCGATGATGGGGGTTGGGGTGGCGGGCAACCATGTCAGGTTCACCGCAGCACAGGTGATGGATTGCCTGTCGATGGCTCCAGAGGCGTTTACCCTCAAAGCGCGCAACCCGGAAAAGGATGTGCGCATCGGTGGCGACAGTAAATGCCTGGCCCCAGCCTACGGCGCATCGCTGGTGGTTACTCCGGAGAATCGTCGCCGCAATGCCACTCTGGCTGACTATCTTCGCATCGCCAAACTGGTGCATACCACACCCTTGCTTACCCTCAACGGCGGCGTGCTGGTTCAGCCCGAGGATGTGAACGGGCAACTGTCCAGCCTGGTGATGATGTACAGCGCCATGTGCCTTAGCGACAAGCCGTTAATTGGCGTTCAAGGTGGCGAATTCCAGGTTCGTCGTGTTATGGAAATCGGCGGTATTTTATCTGGCGATGAAAATGCGTTCAAAAGATCACCACACTTCCTTTTCCTTGTAAATACGTTGAGCCCCCTGCAAATGGATGCCCAGGCACTGGCCACCTTGAAAGTTTGTGCGGAGTATAATCAAGCGCTGCTGATCACCCCCGGTGTCATGTTCGGCACAACCTCACCCATAACCACAGTTGGAAGCGTGATTCAGGCCAATACCGAATTCCTGGCCGCATTCTGTGCGGCACAGTTTCTGTCGCCAGGCCTACCGGTCGTTTTCGGTTGCCTGGGGGCTCCCGCGGATATGCGCACCGGTGGTCTGTCTCTAGCTTCTCCAGCGCGGTTTACCTTTGCCGATCTGGCTGCTGGCTTAGCCGAGAGATACCATTTGCCCAACCGCGGCATTGGCGCAGTGACCGATGCGGGGCAGGTATCCGTGCAAAGCGGATATGAAGCGATGTTCACGCTGATAAATGACTACAAAAGGCGAACCAGCCTGTCCATCCATGCAGCGGGTGTCTTGGCCAGCTTTTCCGCTTTCAGCTATGAACAGTTTATTATCGACTTGGAAATGATCCGTATGGTCATTAGAAGCATCGAGGCGTCTTCGTTAACCGATGACGATTTCGCTTTGGATGTCATTCGGGAAACCGGGCCAGGTGGACAATATATTACCAAAATGCATACCTTGGCGCACTGCCGCACCGTTCCATATTTTTCAGGGCTGTCACCGCGCACGACCGTCGACCTGCAAGACGATGCCACCAAGCTGACGGAAAACATAGCCAATGCTTTGGCAAAACTTGAGAACCAATATCGGTGCCCATGTCTGCCTGAAGGAACCCTTAAACGGATCGATGCATACATGATTGCCCAAGGGGTGCCGGAGCAGGTTCTAGCGGCAGTTGCCAAGGCCAGTCACGCCGTGTAATTCGGCACACAACGACATCAGACCGGAAGATGGAGGGCTAACGATGTACCTGTCCAGAGATCTCGGAGTCCGCCGGATCAAGAGCAAAAACAAATATTGTTGCGGCACTGGCCTGGGAATTGTGCTTCTGGATGAAACCTATCCTGGATTTCCAGGGGATGTACGCAATCCCAGCGCTTTTCCCTATCCCATTCAGTACGAAGTGGCCGAAGGCCTCGATATTCAAAAACTCGTTCTGGACGAGGATAAACATCAACACCTTGAAACGATTCTGAAAGCGGCCGGCAAGCTTGAAAACATGGGCTGCCGGGCCATTCTCGCCGAGTGCGGCTATTTTGCCTATTTCCAGAAAGAGATTGCCGCCCGGATGGACGTCCCGGTTTTTATGTCCAGCCTGCTGCAGGTCCCATGGGCGCAATCCTTGATCGGCCCCGGAAAGGTTGTGGGAATTCTCATGTCTGCCAAGGAGATGCTTCTGGACAAACACCTGACCGATGTCGGGGTCAAGCTTGGCAGCAATTACGTGATCGGTGGTGCCATGGACCTGGGGGAATGCCCTGAATTCGACAACTTATGGACCGAGGGGATCCGACCGGCAGTCCCCCGAGCGGAGTATCAACAAGCCGAAAAAGATTTTGTGCGTATCGGCACTCGATTTTTCAACGACTACCCAAACATGGGTGCCATGGTTCTGGAGTGCACGGGGTTCCCGCCATTTGCCAGGGCTCTGCAGCGGGAAATTGGCATTCCGATCTTCAGTTGGGGAACGCTTATGGATTTCGCCTATTCGATTTGCGTGCATCGTGATTATTACGGGCATGTTTAGTTTGCCGTGAAAAAATAAGAATTTATCAACATTTAAAATAGTTGGGAGATATCAGAAAAAGTCTTTCAGCCGTGTGGAAAAGAATTAGGGTTATCCAGACGGCGATTGGCTTTCACAAGACGAATTTTTTTGGAGGTTCACAACTGACAATCGTCCCTTGACCGCGGAACCAGATAACGTTGAGGTGCCGCATGGCTGCCAACGGCATACAACGGCAATTGAAAGCCGTTCTCAGTGCGGATGTAAAAGGCTACCGCAAACTCATGGGTCACGATGACGAGTCAACTGTCACTACGATCACCGCCTACCGGGAATGCATCGCCGAATTGATCGAAACGCACCAGGGCCGAGTAGTCGACTCACCTGGCGACAATGTCCTGGCAGCGTTCGGCAGCACCTATTTTACAGAAACCCGTTTCCTGATGTGACCTCAATCTCAAAAGTTTGCAATTCAGTATCTCGTGATTAAAATAGTTTTACTGTGAATTTCGTCTCGCTAATGAGTAAATGGCTTGCCCGACAATTTTATTGAACCCTCCCAGCGGCTTGCCGCGGGGAGGGTTCTGCTTGCAGCGGCAGCGCTGCGCAGCACCGTAAGGATGAAAATCGATTTCCAGTTCGCTCGCTGTCGCGGTTCAATACCCCATATAAAAAAGGAGTCATCATGAAGATTCTTCGATTGATTATCTTTCCTGTCTTTCTGGTCATGGCAGCGTCCTGTTTAAACTTTGCCCATGCTGACCAATACTCGGATACCGTTGATGTTTTTAAAAAATCGCCGGCGGTGAAGCCTTTTATCGACAATTGCTATGGTTATGCGGTTTTTCCGACGGTGGGCAAGGGAGGGTTCATTGTAGGAGGCTCTTACGGTACCGGTCAGGTGGTAGCGCAAGGTAACGTCACCGGCACCACAAAACTGATCAAGGCGACTATCGGTTTTCAGGCCGGCGGGCAGGCATTCAGCCAGATGGTTTTCTTTGAGGACAAGCGCGCCTATGATGAATTCACCGGCGGCGACTTCGAGTTCGGCGCCGGTGTGTCTGCCGTTGCCATCACCGCCGGTGTGCAGGCAAGTGCCGGTACCGAGGGCGCCAGTGCCGGCGCCAGCGCCGGCCCGGCTACCGGCGTTCAAGCCAAAACGAGTTACTACAAGGGGATGGCCGTGTTCACTCACGCCAAAGGGGGGTTGATGTATGAAGCCACTGTGGGCGGTCAGAAGTTCAGCTTTGAGCCCGAGAAGTAGACTGCGGTTGCGATCAAACCGGCCCAAACAGCGCTTAAATTAATGAGTAGATCAAAAGGCAATCCTGTCAGAAGATTGCAGTTGGATTATTTTGTGTCCAGCATTTAATGGACGACTGTCAAAATTGAGTATGAATTCATTGGGTTCTTGCGGGTAGACTTTTTCGATAATTCATTTTTGACAGCCTGTCCGATTCTAAGGAGTGAATAGGGTTTTTTGATATACTCTCCGGCACCCAGCTTCTGGGCCTCCCTGACCCTGCGGGTTTCGGCATATCCGCTGGCAATAATGGTCAACAACTCGGGCTGAACCTGAATGCTTCTTTTGTATGTCTCAAGGCCATCTATACCTGGGAGCATGATCATATCAAGCACCATGAGATCCACCTTGTTGTCTTTTAAAAAAGTAACGGCCGCTTCACCGCCCGACACGCTTTTCACCTGATAACCCAGCTTCTTTAACATGCCGCAAGCGATTTCGCGCTGTTCCCGGACATCGTCTACCACCAGGATCGATTCCCCGTTCCCCATGAGCTCCTTGATCGATGACAGGCGGTCATCAACCGCCAATTCTCTTCTGGTTACAGGGAAATAAAGCTTGAATGTGGTTCCTGTTCCAACGGTACTTTTTACGTCAATATAGCCCTTGTGATCTTTTACGGCCCCCCACACCACCGCCATCCCCAAACCCGTTCCGCATCTTCCCATTTTCTTTTTGGAATAAAAAGGTTCAAATATTCTGTCGATGTCAGTTGAAGCAATCCCCATGCCGTTGTCGGAAACGGTAACGACAACGTAATCTCCCTCATCAACTGTGTTATATCCTTCTAAGGGACTGTCAACGTAGCAATTTTTGGTAGAGATTTGAATACGTCCTCCCTCGGGCATGGCTTCGGCGGCATTGGAAATCAGATTCATGATTACTTTGGAAAGGTGGACAGAAGATCCCAGAGTATTCAGCATATTTTCTTCCAAAACTGTTTCGATCCTTACGTTGGGATGATAGGCGATCAGATTTTGGTGTTCAGGACTGTTTAGATATTGATTGATGACCTGATTTAGATTAATTACTTCCGTGATGCAAACCCCCCGCCTTGCCAGTGTAAGCAAATCCTGAACAATGGTCGCCGCTTTCTGTCCCGATTCCCGTATGGTAACCAGGGGTTTTCGCAAGGGACTGTCTTCATCGATGTCGAGGAGCAGCAGCTCCGGGTAGCTGACAATACCCGACAAGATGTTATTCAGGTCGTGAGCCACTCCTCCTGCCAATGTGCCGATAGCCTCCATCTTCTTGGCCCGCTGGAGTCGATCTTCAAGCTTTTTCTGTTCAGTGATATCTTTTAAAAAATTAAGTGTCGCCGGCTGACCTTCCCAGGTAATTCGAACCGTGTTCAGCTGAGCCCATAGCATTTCTTTGTTTTTGTTGATGATTCGGAAAATGCAGGTCTTTGGAAAGCCGTTTTTTAGCTTTTGCCTATTTCCTCCAAAAACGATGTTCTGGTCTTCAGGATGAATGAGGTCTAAAACGGACAACCCGGGCAACTCATCTGCTGAATATCCGGACATCTCTATTGCCCTTGGGTTGGGAAATTTGATTATCTTGTTTTGAGCGATAAATATGGCCGTGTCGGCATTTTCAACCAAAAGGCGATATTTTTCCTCAGACTGCCGCAATGCATTTTCCGCCCGCTGGCGTTCAACGATTTCCTGTTTGAGAACTTTGTTTGATTTCACCAGCTGCAGCGTGCGTTCATGCACCCTTTTTTCGAGTTTGCAATTGGATTCGGTGACTTTTTTCTTTTCTGCCTCCAATGATCGTGAATGTATGTAGTTTTGTCGCAAATAATATTCCACTGAGTAACAAACAAACATACACATGATGTTGGCGGATAGGAAAAAAAAGTTGTTGTTGATCAAAATCGGAATGGGGGTCGGACTCAACCAAATGGCGGCAATTTCATAAGCGATGACAATCAACCACCCGGTAATCGAAGCCCACAAAAACCTGAGCCTGGAAAAATTGTAGCCATAGATAAAAACGAGCAGCAATCCTGCATAATAGGAATGACTGGCCGGATAAGGGGCAATTAATATCATGGCAATAATACCCAGCCCGGTGACAAGGACAGACAGGGCCATGGATAATTGCATGTATTTTCTAAAATGCCGGGTAAAAGAAAACAGGAAAATTAGGATACCGGAGGGGGCGAAAATTGCATAGCGAATAAACCACAATTTTAGTTTGGCTTCAGGTACAAGCCAAGCATCGAGGAATCCAAAAATGGAGCATAAAAATAAACCCATTAACAAGGCAATGCGAACCTGTTTCAGAGAATCCTGGAAATAGCTTTCTAAAAAGCGTTTTTCAAGATTTCCTGAAAAAGACAATGTCACCCAGTTTATGCGAAAACTAATTTGTGCGGAAGCCCCCTCTGTCATTTATCGAACCTCTGTTAATGCATCTATGCCGCAACCTTGTTCCAGGTTTCTAACGGCGAACAGGTTTAAAATGTCTTCTTCGTTCACATAGAAATCAAAGTCAACGCCGGCGTCAAAGACGAGCCTGCTTAGTTCGAAACCTCTCATGCTATTATTTTTCGTATGACTATGCGCCGGTCTGAAATTTGCCTTGTGTGGACGGTAAGGGGCTTGACATCCTCTGATCCTTTGAATGGTTCGATCCAGGTCTTCCAGCTTGTCTTGATCCGATTCGGACACCTTTATTTTTACCTCTACCGAAACTTCTTTTTCCTCAATACTAAGACATAACCTCATTTCCGGATCCCCGGTATTTTTCATCCCGAAATGACTTCCTCTTTCTATTAACTGTTCGATTATTTTAATCTGGGTTCTCGTGAAATCATCTGAACAATCATGAGCCTTAAGCAATCCAATGATTTTTTCCATTAGGCTGTCAGCCTCACCCGTATTAAATACGAAATTTGATTGAATAGATTTTTTCATTGATCGCATTTATCTAAAAAGCGAAATAATAAACTTGTCTTAGGACCTCGCCTTCTGCCTGTGCAATGAAACATCAACCAAGTCAGCAAATTACATGCCATTCTCTTAAAGGAATATGGGCCTGAGAGAACCACATGAGGCATTGGCGTATGTAAAGTATTTTATCGCTTTCTCAATGACCTAAGACTCTTCACAGACTGCTGCAGAGAAGCCTCAATGGTCTTTCGCAGCTACCCTGCCAGGAGGGATGTTTGCCCTGGAAGTCAAAGAATTTACCTGGCCGACAGATAATTGTCTGTTCAAGCGGGTTTTTTCTTTAAAACGTCAACTTTCTGACACTGAATTTTTGAAACGACTCTAAATAAGAAGATGCTTGGCAGACAAGAATGGCTTTGGGATTGACAAATTGAATTGGATACGGAAGCGAAGGGAGATGCCCAGCAGCTTGCTGGGGAACGGTTTTCCCTTGGATGGAAAATAAGTTTCCTATTGGCCTTTCAGGGGTTTTTGGATGTGAAGAAACATTTGATTTCCGGTATCTTCGAAAAAGACCGAGGCTCTACCGGCACCATCGATATCAAACATTTCCATGAAATCCGCTTCGGTTCGATGGATGAGGAACCAATCACCCCAGTACTCCATTTTGTATCGAGATCGATTCGATACGTGAAAGTTTCCTGCCACAAGTTCTCCGCCTGGCTTCAGGAGTCGGTAGAGACGATCAAGACGGCTTTTCCAACCCGAGAGCTAAGGTAGTCAAGGAGCCCCATGATGTAAATGAAATGGAACTGCCCTTTTTCTTGTTTAAACTGCCGGGAGAAAAGCATGGTTCTCACCGACCCGCGGACATAGTCAACGGCTGGCTCTGATCCCCAGTTTTTTTTCGACCCCACGGACGGTATCCGATGCATCGCGAAGGGCCGAAGGGTCTTGGTCGAAAAGTGAAAAATAAAAGTTATTCGGATTCTTGGAATATCTTAAAATATTTTCCAGCTCAAAAGCGGGCCCGCATCCCACCGACAAAACCTTGAGCCTATCTGCAGACAAACCGTCGTAGCGGGATTGAAAATCATTTACAATCCGTCCTATTAACGCTGTTCTGTTTCTCACCGACTGGCCAGCTCCATGCTCGACGGCATGCTTGTGCATTAATTTGGCAAAGGTGGTATCGCCCTGGTAATCATTTAAATAAATCATGCGCATCAGTTCAGAGTCGCCGGCAAAACCTCTGGGCTTTAGTAAGGTCGGCCCGAGTGGAAAGCCAGAAGATAAACTCTCGAAGTTGATTTCGGAAGTAAAAAATACCGTGAACTGATGTTCTTTTGGATTGAATTCCACGATGATGTAAGTTCATCCAATTCTGATCTTGAAAAATCCCTTAAATACTGGGACCCTCTCCGAATTAATGTCTCCTGAATTGCTTTTTTACTGTTCGGGTTCGTCTTTACTCTTCGAATCCATACCGTCGAACAGGTCCTTATAGACCCGCAAATCATCTGTAAGGTCGGCTCGTATACTTTAAATTCAGGTTTTATTTCGTTCTCTTAAAAGCAAGCAAAAAAGAAATATCGTGAAAATGCGGCCTGCAGCAGAAAAGACTTTTCTTGAGAGCTGACTGCGGTACTCATGTCGATCCGCTGAGGTTCATTTTTAGCGTTTTTCTTACCCACATTTTCCTCTGGAACCTAAAAATCACTTTAAATTCTGTATGGAAGTAGTGCCAAATACGCTTAGATCGGGAGCTTAATTATTATGCATGTGCTATCCTAAATATCAGATATAAACGCTTTTTATTTAAATTATTTAGTAAGTTAAGTCAATGTAAATTTTTTGTTAAAAAGGATAGTAGCAAATACATGGAGTCACCGATGAAAAGCTTCAGGAAAGAACTCATGTTCAACGTGCCCACTCGCCGTGCCTTCATCAACATCACCGGCGAGGTGCAGCAGTGCATAGACGAAAGCGTCATTAAAGAAGGATTCGTGCTCGTCAATACCAAGCATATTTAGCTTGCCATGATAAAAATCAGATTTCATTGGCATTTAAATTGGTTGGAAGTTTCCTGGAAAAGCCTTTCAGACGCATGAAAAAGAATTAGGGTTTATCCGGGCTGCAATTGGCTTTAGCAAATCGAATCTTTATGGGATGCCCACAGGTCAATTGCCCCTTGACCACCACAGCAATTCTATTCTATTCATAGACATTAGTATTTGTTCATGCTCCCTCCCTTTTCCCAGTTCATAGCGATAAATGCGGAATCTTGTATCTGAGTTCGCTTGACCATTGTTCGACCATGATTGGCATTTCGACCTTGAACGCATAACTCAATCGAAGGCTTTAATACTTTTTCCAAGCTACGTTGGAAAGGACTTCCCGTTAATATTAGGAAGGCGCATTTATCAAGAATGAAAAATTGACCGTTGACAACATTTCAAGATAAAGGAGGAATTTAGTATGAAAATATTGATTGTCTATTACTCGACCTACGGGCATGTACACAAGATGGCGGAAGCGGTTGCAGAGGGAGCCAGGAAAATCGAGGGTGCAGAAGCGGTCATGCGGCGTGTACCCGAAACGCTTCACAAAGATGTGCTCGAAAAGATGGGAGCGGTCGACGCCCAGCAAAAAATGGCACAGGTGCCGATCTGTTCAGTCGAAGAACTGGCTACCGCAGATGCCGTCATTTTTGGAACACCGACACGATTCGGCAATATGTGCGGGCAGATGCGTCAGTTTCTGGATGCCACGGGTCAGCTGTGGGCGCAAGGGGCACTGGTGGGCAAAGTCGGAAGTGTGTTCACCAGCAGCGCGACGCAGCACGGGGGGCAGGAATCGACTATCTTGTCATTTCACATAACGCTTCTGCACCATGGTTTTGTGATTGTGGGACTGCCCTATGCATTTCAGGGGCAGATGCGAATTGATGAGATCACCGGGGGATCGCCTTATGGCGCGTCAACGATTGCGGGCGGGGCCGGCGAAAGAATGCCCAGTGAGAATGAATTGGCCGCGGCACGTTTTCAAGGCAAGCATGTCGCAGCCATTGCTGCCAGGCTGAAGGCCTAAAGGTGCTGTTGAATATTCAAATTTATCGATGAAAGGGGGATGTATGAGAATTTCACTAAAGGTGGTGATTTGTGGGATCGTTTTGACTGCCATGGTTGGCCTGGCATTCGCAGGATTCGCCAAACCTGAGGATGCCATTCGCTATCGCCAAGCGGTGATGACGGTTATTGGTCAGCATTTCGGCCGCATCGCGGCTATGGTCAAAGGAGAATTACCCTACAGTAAGGACGAGGTTGAACGCAATGCGGCGGTGCTTCGGACAATGGCCGAGTTACCGTGGGAGGCTGTCATGGTACCCGGGTCAGACAAAGGCGACACCACCCTTAGTGCCCTGGCGATGAAGGAAAAGGACAAATTCATGGTCGTGGCACAGCAGTTTGAGAGTGCTGTCC
Organism: uncultured delta proteobacterium; assembly: GCA_963697225.1. Taxonomy (GTDB): domain Bacteria; phylum Desulfobacterota; class Desulfobacteria; order Desulfobacterales; family Desulfosarcinaceae; genus Desulfosarcina. The sequence continues at coordinate 48,911 of CAVONM010000020.1, read as the reverse complement.
AAAAACTGGAGCAAACGACGAAAAGCGGTGATATGGAGGCCGTCAAAGCGCAATTCGGGGAGGTGGCCAAGAGCTGTAAAGCCTGCCACTCGACCTACCGGAATAAATAGCTAATCTATACGCCTGAGGGGTTTGCGGCCTCATGGGGCCAATTAAGGTCGACCCCCATTTCAAAATGAAGAACCGCTTGCCCAGCAATCGGCAGGCGGTTCATTTCACGTGTCAATGTAGCAATAGAAAGATCCCGACGGCCAGAAGGCTTGCAATGAGTGCCGCCAATCCAAGCTGGTTGGACGACGATTGTTCTTCTGCGCGCCACTGTTTGCGGCCGGTGAACATCGGCTGGATCAGGTTTTCGTGCTTGATGATGAGGTAATAAAGCACTGCCATGACATGGACGGCAACGATCAGTAGGACAGCTTCCTGGTTCAGTCGGTGGATACGGGTGAGCCAGTCGCTGGCGGCCTTGTTCACCCAGGAGTAAAGGGGCCCCTCGATAAAAATGTCATCATTGGCGAAGAGGCCGGTGACCGCCTGAATCAACAAGGCGATCAGCATGGCCAGCACGGACCAGCCGCCCAGGGGATTGTGCCCCAGATGCTTGGGTGCGTCCCGACGCAGCATGGTTTGCGCATAGCGCAGCGCTGCGCCCGGCCCGCGTACGAAAGCCGAAAAGCGCGCATGCCGACCCCCGACAAAGCCCCAGGCCAGACGGAACAACAACAGCCCTAAAATGGCGCAACCGCTCCACACATGGTACTGCATCCATAAGCCTCCGATGTTGCCGGTGACAAAGGATGTAATCACCAGGGCTACCAGCAGCCAATGAAACAGCCGGGTGGGGAGATCCCAGACCAGAATCGGCCGGCCGGACGCCACTGGCGGCGTCGATCCTTCATTTGTATCCGGATTCATATATGGATTCCTTGATTGGGTGTTGTCATCAATTCTAAGTGCATCCGGCTATTTTGGCAAGCCAGTTAGGGAAATGTGGTATTGGCGGTTTTTTAATCTGGCCGCTTCGAAAACGGTTCGATCGATGGCAGGAGCGATGAATCACATAGGAGGTCATTATGGTTCCATATGTCGTTGTGCGTTCCATGCCTGGGGAGCGCTTCACCCAAACTGTTGAGACCGGCAAGCACCGACTTCTCGTGGATAAACAGACATCATTTGGCGGCTCCAACCGTGGGCCGGGACCCTACGCATACTTGCTTGCCGCGCTTGGTTCCTGAACATCCATTACTCTCCGCATGTATGCGGATCGGAAAGCTATAGCTTTGCAGCGCGTTGAGGTGCGGCTCAGCCACGGGCGTGTTTACGCGAGGGATTGTGAGGACTGTGCAACCAAAGACGCTATGCTCGACGAGATCCGCAGTCAAATCCGCTTGGAAGGAGATCTCAATGAAACTCAACGCAAGCGGCTTTTGGAAATAGCCGTTCGATGCCCAGTTCACCGAACACTCTCTGCAGAGATCAAGATCCGTTCGGAGCTGATCTATTAACGTATGCTCCTTAAACAAGTATCTTAGCCGTATTTTAAGAGCTTTTTCTTTCAAAAGGTGCCACCAATGAAAAGCTACCGTAAAGAACTATGGTTCGAAGTGCCCACCCGGCGTGCCTTCATCAACATCACCAGCGAGGTGCAGCAGTGCATCGATGAGAGCGGAGTTTAAGATAGCCTCGTGCTGGTCAATACCAAGCAGATTTGGTTTGCCATGGTAATTATAAGAATCCATTATTATTTAGATTGGTTGGAAGTTATCAGAAAAGGCATTTCAGACTCATCAAAAAAAATTAGGGTATATCCAGGCTGCAATTGTTTTTAACAAGTCGAATCTTTCTGCGATGTCCACAATTCAGTGACAATTGCCTCTTGACCAACGCAACCAATCTATTCTATTCATAAATATTAGCATTGGTTCATACTCCCCTTCCTTTTTTTAAGATCATCGCGATAACTCCAAAATCTTGCATCTGATAGCGGCCTCTGCTGTTCGACCAATGCTGATCGACGATCCGCCCGTGATCGCACAACGCAATATGTTGAGGTGCCCCGTGGTTGAAAACGGCATACGACGGCAATTGAAGGCCATCTTCAGTGCGGATGTCAAAGGCTACAGCCAGCTGATGGACGACGATGACGAATCCACTGTCAAGACCATCACCGTCTACCGGCAAATCATTGCCGAACTGATCGAAGCACACCAGGGTCGGGTGGTTGATTCACCCGGCGACAACATGCTGGCGGAGTTCGGCAGCACCCTGAATGCAGTAAACAGTGCCATCGAGATCCAGCAACGCCTGCAAACCGAAAACGGAAAGTTGCCCGATCATCGACGCATGGATTTTCGAATCGGCATCAACATAGGTGATATTCTTCACCAGGATGACCGGATCTATGGTGACGGCGTGAATGTGGCCGCACGCATCGAAAGCCTGGCTGATCCGGGCGGCATTTGTATTTCCCGAGGGGTTTACGATCAGGTCAAGAAAAAGGTCCGTCAAGGTTTTGAATATCTTGGTGAGCATGCGGTCAAGAACATCGCCGAACCCGTAAGGATCTACCGCGTTCTGTTGGCACCGGAAGACGAAGGCAGAGTCATCGGGGTGCCTGCAGTCCGGTCGACTAAAATGAGTAAGCCTGCCAAGGCTGCCGCTGCCATGATATTGGTTGCCAGTATTTTGCTGCTGTGGATGTATTATCCGCGGCCTACCGATGAAAGACTCGCCTCGGAAGTACAAACAGCCACACCGTTATCGGAAAAGGCCTCCATTGCTGTACTGCCCTTCGACAACATGAGCGACGACCCGCAGCAGGAATATTTTAGCGATGGTATTTCCGAGGACATCATCACGGATCTTTCCAAAATTTCCGGCCTGATTGTTATCGCCAGAAACTCCAGCTTCACTTACAAGGGGAAGTCGGTAAACGCACAACAAATCGGGCAGGATCTCCGTGTCCGCTACCTGCTGGAAGGCAGCGTTCGCAAAGCCGGAGGCCAGGTTAGAATCAACGCCCAGTTGATCGATGCTACAAGTGGGCATCACCTCTGGGCCGAGCGCTACGACGGTGATATGAGCGATATTTTCGCCCTGCAGGACAAGATCACCCGCAAGATTATCTTTGCCCTGGCGTTGAAACTCACCTCAAGCGAACTGAAAGCCATAATTGATAAGGGGACTGACAATATTCAAGCCTACGATGAGTTTCTTAAAGGCTGGCAAGGCTATCGTCTGTTGACGAAAGCTGGCTTCGCCGAAGCAAAAACTCATTTGGAAAAGGCTGTAGAACTCGATCCCGATTTTGCCAGAGCCTATGCGGCGCTGGCCGTCCTATATTGGAAAGCAGTTAAGCTCGCTGCACCAGAGCTTAGGCAAGGGTTGGGCGTGACGAACCGCAAGGAGTTGGTTGCAGTTAAGGCGAAACCGCAACTCCTGTTGAAAAAAGGCATGAAAAAACCAACGGCCCTGGCTCATGGGCTGATGTCCCAATTTTATCTTCTGCGGTACCAGCACGATGAAGCCCTCGCTGAGATTGAACGGGCGGTTGCGATGGACCCCAACGATCCTGACCTTTATGCCTGGATGTCAGAAATACTGTGGCTCATGGGTAAAGATAGTGAGGCCATTGAATCGGCAAAAATGGGACTGCAATTGGATCCAAACAATCCAGCAACGTACTTAAGGCAGCTGGGTAAATCATATTTGCCTGATGGCAACCTTGGAAAAAGCATGCAAGCACTGGAAAGGGCAATGCGGCTAAACCCGGAACTATCTGGATCAGTTGCGCTTTCTCAATCGATTATCTATGGAATTCAAGGTAAGATCGAAGAAGCCCGCACTGCGTATGAAATTTTTTTGAAAAGCAGGATGTCTCCGGTTCGCAACCTGAACGATATCCTGCTTTACTTTCCTTTCGTAGACCCTAAGAAGCTTGAATGCATAGCCGACGCTTTGGTAAAAGCCGGAGCCCCGGGAAAACCGACTGATTACTATAAAATAGTAAAGGAAAACCGAATCAACGGACAAGCGGTCAAGACGCTTCTTTTCGGTCGTAAGATTACTGGAACCGCCATGTTAACTGGTAAGCAATTGCGGTGGGAATGGGCAACAAACGGAGAATTTAAATTCCTCATGGGATCTTTTCAAGATATAGGGAAAAGCTGGGTCGAAGGGGATGTCTTTTTCATCCAATTCGAGAAGCTAATTGGCGGTCTACCATATGGTACGACGATTTACAGGAACCCGGATGGGTCAGTGGAGGAAAAGAATCAATATTTCATGGTCAGTGATATCGGATCAATTACTACCTTTTCACCCGCCGAATGATGGCCAGCCACACCAGCACAATTTTCATAGCCTAAAAGAGCTGTGCATAGTTGGGCTGTTAATGATTGCTCAAATTAATGGAGCCTCCAATGAAGAGCTATAGAAAAGAACTCTGGTTCGAAGTGCCCACCCGGCGGGCCTTCATCAACATCACACCCGACGTGCAGCAGTGCATCGACGAGAGCGGCGTTAAAGATGGCCTCGTGCTCGTCAACGCGATGCACATTACCGCCTCGGTTTTCATCAATGACGATGAATCCGGCCTGCATCATGACTATGATGAATGGCTGGAAAAGCTCGCCCCCCACGCACCGGTTTCCCAGTATCGACACAATGTGGGAGAAGACAATGCCGACGCCCATATGAAACGCCAGATCATGGGGCGTGAGGTGGTGGTTGCCATTACCGAGGGCCGTTTGGATTTCGGAACCTGGGAACGGATTTTTTACGGTGAGTTTGACGGACGGCGCAAAAAGCGGGTGCTCGTAAAAATTATTGGGAATTAAGTTGCAATCCGTGTTTTGGACCGATGCGGTTAAATCGATTCATGTGCCCGCCATCATCCTGCAGAGGCAGTTTGTGCAGCCGCTGTTTTTTCAATTTCCGGCATTATTGTATGATTGGTGATTGCTGTCGGAGGTGCACCATGAACGAGGAAGCTATTTTTCAATGGCCCATGCTGCTGGTTATTCTGGCAGCCCTGCTCTATTTCGAGCTGATGCGTCGGCTGGACAGATACTGGGCCAACCGGACGCCCCTGTCAGATGAGGAGCGCCTGTGGAACCACGCCCGCAACCAGGGTATCAGCGAGTACGAGGTGTTCAAGCGGGCGGCGGCCACGTGGACGCTCAACCCGGAAATCGCCCATTCGGATTTCAATACCTATCTAAAATCGGATATTCTGCCGCACTATGTCCGTGACTACTTGCGTAAGCTGACGATACTGTAGACGTATTATTCAGCCACACGCAATCTTTTTCCAATCCTCCGATAGAGGAGATCCACGATGCTCGATGCATTGAGAACACCGGATGAACGCTTCGACGGCCTGCCCGATTTCCCGTTTGCCGCCAATTACCTGGACAGTCTTCAAGGTTTCGAAGGGCTTCACCTGCACTACCTGGATGAGGGGCCTGGCGCGGCCGAGACGACTTTTTTGTGCCTGCACGGCGAGCCAACCTGGAGCTACCTCTACCGCCGTATGATACCGGTCTTCACCGGGGCCGGCGGGCGCGTAATCGCACCGGACTTTTTCGGATTCGGGCGGTCGGACAAACCGGTTGACCCATCCGCATACCATTTCGATTTCCACCGCAATACCCTGCTGGCCCTCATCGAACAGCTGGATCTGACCGATATCACCCTGGTCTGCCAGGACTGGGGCGGGATTATCGGCCTGACGCTGCCGATGGCGATGCCCGAGCGCTTCTCCCGCCTGCTGGTCATGAACACCACCCTTGGATCCGGCGATCATAAGCTCTCCAAAGGATTTTTGGAGTGGCGGGCCTGGGTCAAAAAGAACCCCGACATCTCTCCGGGGCGGCTCCTCAAGCGGAGCTGCCCCCAGCTTTCCCCGGCCGAATGCAGCGCCTACGATGCGCCGTTTCCCGATGGCCGCTACAAGACAGGCGTACGGCGCTTTCCGGAAATGGTGCCGGATCACCCCGATGCACACGGCGCCCGGCTGTCCCGCGATGCCAGGCGCTGGCTTGCTCAATCGTGGCGCGGCCGGTCGTTCATGGCCATCGGCATGCGGGATCCGGTGTTGGGTGGGCCGGTGATGCGGGCGTTGAAAAACGATATCCGCAATTGCCCGGACCCCATTGAAATCGAGGAGGCGGGACACTTTGTTCCCGAATGGGGTGAAGATGTCGCGAAAAAAGCCCTGGCGGCATTCAGTCGTTGAGAAATGTGGGGAAATAGACTAAAATAATACCGTCCATTATCGAATACGAATCAAACCTTTCAGCGGCCGTGGCCGGCAACCCGTATCGATTGGCGTGCTACCATGAAATCTATCTATTGCCTGCTCCTTTGCTTTTTCTGCTTTGTCGGCGGTGTTGCGATTCATCCGGCCATGGCGCAGGATGCAACCGCAGATCCGCTGATCAGCCTGACGGCCCAAAATAAACCCCTGGGCGATGTGCTTGAAATTATTGCCCAGGACACCGGCTACCGGTTTAACCTCAACGGCAGGTGGAAGGAGCATCCGGTCAGTGCCACCATCACCAATCTGCCGCTGGAAAAGGGGCTCAAGCGCCTGCTGCGCAGCCTGAACCACTCCATTGTCTGGGATTCGGACAAGATCGTCACCATTACGGTGTTCGGAAAAGCCGACGCCGGCAGCACCGACAGCGCCATTTCGTTTTCATCGCCGCCCCAGACCTCCCAGGAAGAAAACGAACCGGCCGCTGAGACTGAGCCTGCGCCGGCAGACGAACCAGAACCGGCCGACACCGTAGCGGAAGCAGCCGAGACCGAAGTCGCTGCGGTAGAGGAAGCCAAACAGGAATCGGCCGAAGGTGCCTCAACCCCGGAGGCTGCCATCCCGGTAGACACACCCGCTGCGGAAGGCGCCGGGGCAGCCAAAAAACCTGTCGTGGAATGACACAGGTGTCGACGATGCCGATCACCCGAATCTTGTGCGTCGATGTCTCCATAAAATAAATCGTTCAAGCCCGCTCCCTGCAGCCCCCGTCCCTTCGTTTTGAGCCCGAGGTATGGCGTCATCAGCGTTCAGTGCTTAAATTAAAGAATTAATCTGATTAAAAACAAAACACCGGCCATCAGTGATAGCCATTCAGGCAACGTCCTCGGGCAATCTGGTGGCGGTGTGCGATATGCCGACAGGCGAAGGGACGGTCCGGATGAACCTTCTTGAATCAACCGATTTCATTGCACCCAGTCAGACTTCAACGAAAACACATGAGACCCTGGATAAGCTGCGTTTTGACAACCGCTTCACCCGTGACCTGCCTGCCGATCCTGATCGTCAAAACCGGCGCCGTCAGGTAACGGGAGCCTGTTATTCCCTGGTCAATCCCACGCCCGTGGCAGCGCCCCGACTGGTCGCCTATTCGCGGGAGGTGGCGAATCTGATGAGTCTTTCAATCCAAACCTGCGAAATCGATGCGTTCACCGAGGTGTTCACCGGCAACCGCCTGCTGCCGGGTATGCAACCCTTCGCCATGTGCTACGGCGGCCATCAGTTCGGCAACTGGGCCGGGCAACTGGGCGACGGCCGGGCCATCAACCTCGGCGAAATCGTCAACGGTGATTCGCAGCGCTGGATGCTGCAGCTCAAAGGGGCAGGCCCCACGCCCTATTCACGAACGGCCGACGGCCTGGCGGTGCTGCGCTCGTCGGTGCGCGAGTTTCTGTGCAGCGAAGCCATGTTTCACCTGGGTGTGCCCACCACCCGCGCACTGAGTCTGACCCTGACCGGTGAGGAGGTGGAGCGGGACATGTTCTACGACGGTCATCCCAAACTGGAACTGGGCGCCGTGGTCTGCCGGGTCTCACCGTCTTTTACGCGCTTCGGCAGTTTCCAGATCTTTGCCGCCCGTGGAGAAATGGACGTATTGAAGCAGCTGGCGGACTATACGATCCGCACCGATTTCCCCCACCTGGGTGAACCGTCGCCGGATGTTTACCTGCGGTGGTTCAAGGAGGTGTGCCGCCGCACCGCTGAAATGATCGTCCACTGGATGCGGGTGGGATTCGTGCACGGCGTAATGAACACGGACAACATGTCGATCCTTGGCCTGACCATCGACTACGGCCCTTACGGCTGGCTGGAAAATTACGACCCCGACTGGACACCCAACACGACCGACGCGGCAGGGCGCCGCTATCGTTTCGGCCATCAACCGGCTATTGCCCAGTGGAATCTCGCCCAGTTGGCCAACGCTATCCATCCGCTGATCGGGCAGGTCGAACCCCTGCAGGCAGTGCTGGACGATTACGTGAACATCTACCGGGAGGGCTGGCGGCAGATGATGGCCCGCAAGCTGGGGTTTTCTGCATACGATCCGGCAACGGACGATGCCCTGATCTCCGAGCTGCTGGCTATTTTACCCCTGGTCGAAACGGACATGACTATCTTCTTTCGCCGGCTCGCCTGGCTGGATGGGGAAGACCCCTCCCTGGCGGCAGCCGCCGATGAAGCGCTCATGGCCCCGCTTATGGACGCCTACTATGTTCCCGACCAGTTGACGGCAGACTTGCGCAGCCGGACCGCCAACTGGCTGCGACGCTATCTGAAGCGGGCCGGCCTGGACCATACCCCCCACCGTGCCCGGCGCCGGCGCATGAATGCGGTCAACCCCAAATACGTGCTGCGGAACTACATGGCGCAAATGGCCATCGACAAGGCCGAACAGGATGATTTTTCGCTGATTCACGAACTGCTCGACCTGCTGCGCCGCCCCTACGACGACCAGCCGGGAAAGGAAGCCTTCGCCGCCAAACGGCCGGACTGGGCCCGCCACCGCCCCGGCTGCTCGATGCTGTCGTGCAGTTCGTGATGTTCAGACAGGTCGCGCCCATTGTCGGCAACTTCAGTCAAGGAGATATAAAATGATAAACAATCCAGTTGGTTGGTTTGAAATTTACGTTCAGGACATCGCCCGTGCCAAAGCCTTCTACGAATCGGTGTTTCAGGTCAAACTGGAACGCCTGGACAGTCCGGCCGCTACCATGTGGAGTTTTCCGATGGCCATGGATCGAATGGGTGCCCCCGGTGCATTGGTTCAGATGGAAGGCGTCTCATCGGGCGGCAACAGCACGATGGTCTATTTCAGCTGCTTGGACTGTGCGGTCGAGGCCGCGCGCGCCAAAGTGCATGGCGGTCAGGTGCACCGTGAAAAAATGTCCATTGGCGAATACGGCTTTATAGCCCTGGTATCAGACACCGAGGGCAATATGGTGGGGTTGCATTCCAGCCAATAGCCGCGCAATGTCGGGATTCACAGGCCTACCCCTCATCGAGCCGGACCACCAATATAACGTCACGATTGGCCACGCGTTGGCCTTAATAACAAGGGAGTCGTTTTTCGACCATCAGGATTCCACCCAAAGGAGGACGCCGTATGCGCGACAAAATTGAACCCAATGATCAGACCCAGGATCTGAAATGCCCGGAGTGTCGTGCAGAACTGAAGCGCCGCCGATCGCGCAAGGTCGACCAGTGCGAGATGGTTTGCGGGGGTTGCGGACAGATCTTCGATGTGTGTGACATAAATACCGTCGCCCGGCTGAAAACACCGGAAAAGGATTGATCATCTATTTATTGATGAACTCGGAAAAAGCAGCATTTATTCAACGGCTTCGGCGATAGCCTCGAAAGCGCGGATCAGCGTAAAATCGATTTCCTCATCGACCGGTTCTTCCTGTGCGGACACCTTGGCGATGACAACCTCTCTCTGGGGGTCGACCCACAGCCATTGTCCATGAATGCCGATCGCACAAAAGGCGCCTGATGCGCTGCCGGTTTGGTACCATTGGCTGCGGTAGCGGCCGGATAGAAACATATGGTGAAACTCGCCTTTTTTCCACGGCTCGCTTTCGCCGCCGCTGCGAATGTCCTGCACCCACCAATCCGGCAGTATCCCTTTGCCGCCCAGGCGCATTATCTCGCCCAATCGGGCCAAATCACGCGGAAGCGCACAAATCCCCCCAGCCGAGCGCGGTGATCCGACAGCATCGACGGTCACATAGGCGCTGGCTTCAGCCCCCATGGGTCTCCAGATCAGATCGGAATAAAGGCCGGCAAAATCCTGGCTTGAGGCACGCTCCACCAACCAGCCAAGCAGATCGGAATTCGGTGAAAGATAGCGAAAAACCGTTCCGTGCGGTTCAGGCGCCGGTGAGAGGGATGCCAGAAAATCATGCAGGGTGCCGGCATCTTCTCCCGGCTCGGCCGGGTTCCAGAGCATGGCGCGTCGATAGCGGGCGAATTCGCCGGTTTGGTCGAGGTAGATTTCGGAGAATGACGAGCTGACCGTCATGTCGAGCACATGACGCACCGTACAGTCACCATATGCCGAATTGGATACCTCCGGGATGTATCGGGTCACCGGACTGTCCGGGTCAATTCTTCCCTGATCGACCAGAATCCCGGTCAATGCCCCGGCAAGGGACTTGCTGACCGAAAACAGAATATGCGGGGTTGTCCCGTCATAGCCATGCAGATAGCGCTCAGCGACCATTCGTCCCCCCCGCAGTACGACCAGCCCCCGGGTGGCGGTTGCATCGAGAACTTCCGTCAATTGTCGTTCCTGCCCGTGTTGATCTTCGAAAACGATCGCATCTATCGATTGCGGGTCGGTTGAAATCTCGCAAACAGGCTTCGAAGCGCCAATACGGGAGACCGGGATGATTCTATCTACATGGTGAAAGGACTGTGTGCTATGCGGTGCAATTCGCCAGTTGGCAAGCGTAACCGTCGTTTCCATGTTTTCCTTACGACTCGGGTCATTCGCGTGGGGGAGAATAAAAACAAGAGGACCCGGCAATCAGATCCTCTTGTATATTTCAGGGGTCGGGGCGTTTTGCGATCTCAGCGATGTCATTCCCGCGAAAGCGGGGCACGCAGTGAAGCATGTGCGCTATCCAGTAGAGACGGTTTCAACAAGCCTGGATGCCCGCCTGCGCGGGCATGACAAATAATACACCCCGATTCCTGGTATTTTTAATACCAAAACCGACACCCAAAGCAGAAGATGTCGATATCTATCCCGCCTGAAGGCTACTTGGTCAACTCCGTCCAGATAGCGGTGTAGTACTCGGTGGCCTCCTTGGAACAGGCGGGGAAAAACTTGCCGGCAGCCTTGAACTCGTCCGGGATATTGATCGCTGACGCGGTTTTCATCTCGGCAGGCATGAATTCCTCCGAGCCGCTGATGCCGTTGGCATAACGGGCAAAGGTGGAAATCAGCGCTGCATTTTCCGGCTCCATGACAAAGTTCAGGAACTTTTTGGCATTGTCGACGTTTTTCGCGTCTTTCAGCACAAGCGCATTGTCCATCCAGATCTCGTAGCCTTCACGCGGGTAACCGAACTTGATTGACGATTTTGCCAGCCCTGCCCGGTAGACCGCGCCGTTCCAGTAGAGCGCCGCAGAAAAGTCGCCGCGGGGCATTTTTTCTGTCAGGCCATAGTCCATTGACACCCACTTCGGCTTTGCCGCCATCAGGAGATCACGCGCCTTTTTCAGGGCAACCTTATCGGTTGTACAGGGTTCGCTGCCGATATACAGCAATGCCATCCCCAGAACATCGCCCATTTCAGGCGCCATGTTGATCTTGCCCGCCAGCTCCTCGGGTGGGTCAAAAACGATGGAAGCGGTATTGATGTCACCTTTATAGACATCGGTGTCCACCGCGACGCCGACCGTTCCCCACAGCCACGGAACACTGTAGTGGCGGCCGGGGTCAAATGAGGGGTTGCGCCATTCGGGGGCGACATACTTGAAGTTTTCCATCTGATCGGGGCGAACTTCAAGCGCCAGGCCCTCGGCGATGAATACCTTCACGTAGTTGGCCGACGGCACAACGATATCGTAGCCGTGTCCGCCGGCTTTAACCTTAGCCAGAGCAGTCGTGTTTGAGTCGTAGTCAGTTATCGTGACTTTGACGTCGTATTTTGCCTCAAACTTTTTAATCAGGTCGGGACTGGTATAGTTCCCCCAGTTGTACAGATTCAATTCGCTTGAATGCACAACACCCGCAAAGAAGAGTCCGATTGCTGCAACGGTGACGAAAACCACATTCATTTTCATTGTGATACCTCCCTGGTTATGGTTGGAATGCTGCTGATGATGATCTTCGACGCGCCAGGCGTCTATTTCCCGAATTTCCTTTCGACGAAAAACAAAACACACACCACCAGTATGGAAAGTCCGAGCAACACGGTAGAGATGGCGTTGATTTCCGGGGTCACCACACGGCGGAGTTGACCCAGCATGTAGGTCGGCAAGGTTTCCTGCCCGGATGATTTGACGAATTCGGTGATTACCACGTCATCCAGCGAGATGACAAACGCCAGCATGGCCCCGGCGATGATTCCCGGCCAGAGCAGGGGCAGGGTGATGCGCCAGAAGGTTTTCCAGGGCGTGGCGTAAAGGTCGGCTGCCGCCGTTTCCAGGATCAGATCCATTCCTTCCAGGCGTGCCCGGATGGGCAGGTAGGCGAAGGGAATGCAAAAGGCGGTGTGGGCGATGACGAGGTAAAACATGCCCTGAATGCCGGTCAGCGATTTAATCATCGCAAAGAGGATCAACAGCGCTACGGCGGTGACGATTTCCGGCACCATCAACGGCTGGTTGATCATCGCGTAGATGGCCGTCAACCCCCGAAAAGGACGAGTGCGGGTTGTGCCAAGCGCCGCCATCGTCGCCAGTATGGTCGAAAAGACCGACGCCTGTACCGCCAGGAAAAGTGAACGAATCGTCGCGTCCTGCACGGCTTCATTCCCCCAGGCCGCAACATACCACTGCAATGAAAACCCCTCCCACACTGAAATGTATTTGCCCGCATTAAACGAATAAACAACCAGGGTAATAATCGGGGCATACAGCATCAAAAAACACAGGCCGGCGATCAAGCCGAACCCAGGTTGGGTTTTCAGGGAGAAGGGCGGGCGTTTCCTGATAAGAGAGATCATCGCATGTTCCCCGCATGGCGCTGGGTCGATCGTACATACATCAACAGGGCGGCCATGACGAGAGCCAGCAGGGTGACGGAAAGCGCGGCACCGAGCGGCCAATTGCGTCCTGCGCCAAACTGCAGCTCAATCAGGTTGCCCAGCATCATCTTCTTTCCCCCACCCAGCACCCGCGGGGTGACAAATGCGCCCAGTGACGGAATGAAAACCAGAATGGACCCGGCAATGATCCCCGGTTTGACCAGAGGAATAATAATCCGGTGCAGCACTTTATGGCGTGTGGCATAAAGGTCATAAGCAGCCTCAACCAGGCTGAAGTCCAGGCGCTCCATGGATGCGTACAACGGCAAAACCATCAGCGGCAGGTATACATAAGTCATACCGACCATTATCGCGAAATCGGTATAGAGCATCTGTATGGGTGCATCAATAATCCCGAGCCTTTGCAGGCCGATGTTGATCAGGCCCTCGTTGCGAATGACTTCAAGAATGGCAAATGTGCGGATCAGCAGGTTTGTCCAGAACGGAACCGTAATCAGGAACAACCAGAAGCTGCGGGTTTCGCGTGGTCGGGTGGCGATGACATAGGCGGTTGGAAAGCCGACCATCAGCGTGATCAAGGTGGTAACAAAAGACAGCCGAATCGATCGCCAGAGGATCTTCATGTGCGCGTCGGCCAAAGAGGTTGTTCCATCGAAGATGTCACGAAAGAAAACCACATTGAACCACGCATCGGTTGAAAACGTCCAAACCACACCGCCATATTCGCCGGCGCTCAGAAACGAATAGATAAGTACGATCAAAAGCGGTCCGGAAGCTGCTACTGCCAGAACCACCAACGCAGGCGCACTTAAGAGCCAGTTCCTTCTGGTCCTGCCTCTTTGCAGGTCTTTTACCGGACCGGATGCGGCCTTGTCTTTTCTCACATCAGGACCTCAACATTTGAACGGACTCAGGCGTGAAAACGATGCTTACCGATTGTCCTGCCTTAAAGGCCTCTGTCACCTTACATTGGTTCTGGCTTCGCGTCACGAACATCGCCTCATCCGGCAGGCGGATGTGATAATGGGTATCCGTGCCTAAATAAACGATGTTTTCGAGTACTCCCTCCAGATCGCCCACATCTTTCGATTTTGAAAAGATTTGTGTGTATTCCGGCCTTACCACGACCGTCACACTGCCGTCAGGAGTCATGCCGTCAGGGATCGCGGCACTGACTTCACGCCCAGAAGAAAGTTTTAACCTGGCGTGCCGACCCTCCACGGCAAGAACTTCAGCTGAAAGAAAGTTGGATTTGCCGATAAAATCAGCCACAAATCGCTCGGACGGTTGATTGTATATCTGGCGGGGGGAGCCGATCTGCAGGATCCGGCCGACGTGCATCACCGCAATCCGGTCGGACATGGTCAACGCTTCTTCCTGGTCATGCGTCACGAAAATGAAGGTGATTCCGGTGTCGTGCTGCAACTGCTTCAGCTCGATCTGCATCTCCTTGCGAAGCTTGTAATCGAGGGCTGAAAGGGGTTCATCGAGCAGCAATACCTGGGGGCGCGGAGCCAGGGCCCGCGCCAGTGCAACGCGCTGCTGCTGTCCGCCGGAAAGTTGATCGGTGCGACGGTCGCGAAGCGCCTCCATCTTGACCAATGTCAACATGTCGCCAACCGTTTTTTCTATAAATTCGTGTGACTTGCCAATCATCTCGAGCCCGAAAGAGATGTTCTTTGCGACCGTCATGTGCGGGAACAACGCATAATTCTGAAACACGGTGTTGACCGAACGCTGATTGGGCGGCAGATGCGAGATCTCCTCACCCCTGAGCATGATTGCCCCCGAGGTTGGTTGGTCAAACCCGGCAATCAGACGCAAAAGGGTCGTCTTGCCGCAACCCGAAGGTCCCAGCAGGGTAAAAAACTCGTTTTCCTCGATGGTCAGAGAAACATCGTCAAGCGCCAGAACCTTGTTTTTGCCATCACCAAAAACTTTGGTGACGCGTTGGGCACTGATGGCCGCCGGCAAGGAATGTTCAGCGTTTTCTTGTCCTGTTCCCTGCTTTTCAACCATGCGGACCCCTCTTTTTCTTGCCGGCCGTTTTAATGTTTACCGACTAAGTCGGATGCGTTAAAAGCTCTGCGAGATGATAATCGTAGCACGGAGATTGAGGGATAAGGTGGAAAAAGTGAGGGCTTTCTCTTCACCCGAGTGAGCATATCGGACCGGTATTTGTGTGTCAATCCTCTTTTTGGTGCGGCTCAGGGGCCCTCAGGGGCGAGCCGCTCTTAAAAGGGCGGCTCCGGATCGACCGAATCCAGTCTGATCGGCAGGCGACGGGGACCTTTTTTGGATGGTCGAACTGGAAACGACTGGTGCCTTGACAAATGCATAGCGGGCGGTTGAAAATAAACACGATTCAATTTGATAACCGTGCTCTTCTCGAACCGAGCGTTGCGAACCATGATCCGGACGATTACCGCCCTGCTCTCGATTGTTTTCTGCCTGATCGCCTTCGCACCGGTCCGGGCCCAGGACGCCGCTGCGAGCCATCCCCTCGATTCGCACTTGACCGAAAGCTACACCGAAGATCTGGATGCGCTGCTGGAGAGAAAATATATTCGTGTCCTGACCACCTATAACCGGACCAATTTCTTCCTGGCCAACGGCAAGCTCCGTGGCTTCGAATATGCCCTGCTCAGGCAGTACCGGAAGGCCTTGAACAAAAAGACGACCCGAAGGGAAATCCAGATCGTCTTCGAGTTCATCCCGGTGTCCCGTGACCGCCTGATTCCCGACCTCGTCGACGGCTACGGGGACATCGCCGCCGCGGGCCTGACGGTCACGCCGGAGCGGCAGAAGCAGGTCGATTTTACCAACCCATACTTGACCGACATTGATGAGGTGCTGGTCACACACAAATCGGTGGCCCCCATTCAAGACCTCACGGCACTTTCCGGGCACAGCGTCTTCGTTCGCCGGAGCAGCAGCTATTACGAGAGCCTGCTGGCCCTCAACCGGCAGCTGATTGCACAGGGGAGGCGGCCGGTCAAGATCGTCCAAGCGGATGAAAATCTGGAAACCGAAGACATCCTGGAATTGGTCAACTCCGGGGCGATCGCACGAACGGTCTGTGACAGCCATATTGCCGACCTGTGGGCTGAAATTCTCACCGACATCCGGGTCGCCGGCGATGTGACCCTTCGAAAGGGTGGGGATATCGCCTGGGCCGTACGCAAAACCAGCCCGGCGCTCAAGGCCAGCCTGGATCGTTTTGTCAAGGCCCACCGCAGAGGGACCCGCCTGGGTAACATCCTTTTTACGCGCTATTACGAGAATACGACCTGGATTAAAAATCCGCTGGCTGGTGACTCGGGAAAGCGGCTGGCAGAATACACCCCGCTGTTCAAGGAGTTCGCTGTCCGTTACGGATTTGACTGGCGCCTGATTGGCGCCATGGCATTCCAGGAGTCCGGTTTTGACCAAAGCAAAGTAAGCCCCCAGGGGGCGGTTGGCATCATGCAGATTCGTCCGGAAACCGCCGCCGACCCGAAGGTCGGGATTCCTGACATCAGTCTTGTGGAAAACAACATTCAGGCAGGGGTCAAATACCTGAATTTTTTGAGAGACCATTATTTTAGCGATAAAGCGATCCGCCCCCGGGACCAGGTGCGCTTCAGCCTGGCCGCCTACAACGCCGGCCCGGTCAAGATGCATCGGGCCCGAAAAAAGGCCAGGAACATGCGTCTGGACCCCAACCGGTGGTTTCGCAATGTGGAAATTGGCATGCTGAAAATCGTCGGCCAAGAGACGGTCCGGTATGTCAGCAACATCAATAAATACTACGTTATCTATAATAGCGCCCATGAGCAGGTCGAGAAACGGGAAGCGGCCATCGAGCAGGTTAAAAAATAGCCATGATTCAATTCATCCACAGCGCCGACATCCACCTGGACAGCCCACTGCAGCGCCTCGAAGCTTACGAAGGGGCACCCGTCGAGGAAATTCGCCAGGCCTCGAGACGGGCGTTTGAGAACCTGGTTGACCTGGCCATCGATGAAGCTGTGAATTTCGTGCTGATTGTTGGCGACCTGTTCGATGGCGATTGGAAAGATTACAACACAGGCCTTTATTTCGTCAAGCAGGTCAGGCGGCTCAGCGAGGCCCGGATTCAGGTGTTCATTGTTTCGGGCAACCACGACGCGGCCGGCAAGATGACGCGAGCCCTGCCGTATCCTGACAACGTTCACGTGTTATCATCCAGAACACCCGAAACCCAAATCATCGAAGACCTGAAAGTGGCGGTTCACGGGCAAAGCTTTTCAAAGGTTGCCATTACGGACAACCTCGCCCTCGACTATCCGGACCCGGTTCCCGGGCATTTCAACATCGGCCTGTTGCACACCAGCCTCACCGGCAGGGAAGGGCACGAAAACTACGCCCCGTGCTCGCTCGATGACCTGATCAACAAAGGCTACGACTACTGGGCCCTGGGGCACGTACACCAGTTTGAGCGGGTTGCCGATGATCCGCCGGTCGTGTTTCCCGGGTGTGTCCAGGGACGCCACATTCGGGAGTCCGGCGCCAAGGGGTGTGTGCTGGTTACCGCGGAAGAGGGGACACCCCTTGAGATAGCCCGTCACGACATCGATGTGATCCGCTGGGAACGGGTGCATGTCGATCTGGGTGGCGTGACCCGCGTCGACGAGATCCTTGAACGGTTTCTGACGATCTTCGAAGACGTCATCGATCGGCATGACCCCAAACCGGTGATTGCCCGGGTGGAGTTCGGCGGTGAAACAGACGTTCATGACCTGATCGCAGCCGACCCCGAACACCTCAAGCACGCAGTCCGGTCAATGGCGATTGCCCATTTTGGTGACCGGGCCTGGATCGAAAAAGTAAAAGTCAGAACCCGACCCAAGGTCAGGTCGGTTGCCGACCCGGGGCCATTGCGCGAGTTGAGCGCGCTGGTGGACGACCTGATGTCCAATGACCCGGAATTACTGGACCTGGGCAAGGCGTTGTCGAACCTTTTTCAAAAACTGCCGCCGGATTACCGCCAGGGGGACGCAAGGCTCCAGCCGGACGACCCGGAGCAGCTGCGCGAACTGGTGGCGCAGGCCCATGCGCTGCTGGTGAACAGCATGAAAAAGGAGGACTCCGCGTCATGAAAATCAGGAGCATCCGGCTAACCGCCTATGGACCTTTTACCGACGTGACCATCGATCTGCTCAACAGCGGACCGGATTTTCACATGCTGTTCGGACCCAACGAAGCGGGTAAAAGCTCTGCCTTGAAAGCTATCCGACACATGCTTTTCGGCATACCGGCACAGGAACCGGCTAATTTCCTTCACGGCTACCCCAAGCTTCGTGTCGGGGCCAAGCTGGTTAACGGCAGCGGCGACGAAATCGAGTTTCTTCGCCGCAAGGGGCGAGTCAAAACATTGCGCGGCAAGGACGACGAAACCGTGCTGGACGATGACGCATTGGCTCTTTTTTTGGGCGGTGTCAGCCCTGACGTGTTCGAGCAGATGTTTGCCATCGGTCACGACGACCTGATCCGGGGCGGTGAGGAGATCATATCCGGCAAAGGCAACATCGGGGAGGCCCTCTTCGCAGCTGGTTCGGGACTGATCCGACTTCAGAATGTTCAAAAGGATCTTGAAAGCGCATGCGGCGCGCTCTTCAAGCCCAGCGGGTCGACGCCATCGATCAACCAGGCGATCAAGGCGATCAAGGCCGCACGCCAGGAGCAAAAGGATGCCCTTTTGCTGCCAAAGACCTGGAAGGCGCAACATCTCGAGCTGATTGATGCCCAAAATCGGATGGATGAAGTAAAAGCAACGCTCGGAACCCACAGACAAAGGCAGGCCAGGCTCGCGCGCATCCAAGGAGCACTGCCGTCGATCGCCCGCAAAAAAGAGATCGACAGCGCCCTTGTGGCTTATCGGGGGGTTCCGGATCTTGCGGACGATTTCGGAGACAAGCGACATGACGCGGAAAAAGAACTGAAAATGGCTGCCCGGGATGTGGCGCGTTCCCGGGACGCCATCGAGAAAATCAGCCGGGAGGCAGGGGCCCTGCCAGTTCACCAGGCCCTGCTTGAAAATGCCGCCGCCATCGAGTCGCTCCAGCAGGAGCTGGGTGGCTTTCGCAAAGCCCAGAAAGACCGGCCCGGACTCGAAGGCCGCATGCGCACGCTGCAGAAACAGGCCGCCGACACGTTTGAGGAGATCAGCGCGGACATCTCGGGTGAGGCCTCCGGGGATTTCAAGCTGCCTCCATCGACCGTGGGTGAGATCCAGGAACTTGGAAAGGCATACGAACGGTTGAGCGTCAGGCAGGAATCGGCCGCCGAACAGCAGCGCAAACGCAGCATCCGGTTCAACCAGCTGACCGATCAACGCCGGGCGATGTCGGCGCCCGTGGATGTGTCCCATCTCGACCATGCCCTGCAGGCAGCAATGGCGGCCGGCCCCATCGAAACACAGATGGAAGAGATGTGCACCTTTAGCGATGCGCTCGAGGGCGACCTGAACCGCACCCTGAAACGACAGGCGCTCTGGCATGGTGCGCTGGCGGATATCGACGAACTGCCGCTGCCATCCAAAGCGACCATCGATCGGTTCGACGCCGGCTTTGACGCGTTACAGCGCGCGCTTGAAAAACAGCGCGAGGCAAAGGCCTCGACGCAAGGCGAGATCGCCCGGACCCAGGCTGATATTCAGGCCATCGATCGGGCCCGGGAAGTGCCCACCGAAACGGATCTGAAAACCATCAGGGCCCTGCGGGACAAGGGGTGGGGGGTGATTCGACAGACGCTGGATGGCCAGACGCCCCCGGCTGAAGCATCTCGGGAATTATTACGCCATTTTGAGGATGCCTTGGGCCTGCCCGATGCATTCGAAAAGAGCATGGTTCGGGCGGATCACGTCTCGGATCGTCTCAGGCGTGAAGCCGACCAGGTCAGCAAGAAAGGGTTGCTGGAAGCACAAGAAGAGAAGCTGGAAAAAGCGCTTGCCGATGTCAGCGCAGCGCTTGAAAGGTCTCTGGCGCAGCACCGTGAACTGGAAACCGGGTGGCAGCAGGTGTGGGAGGCGGCGGGCATAACCCCGCAAACACCGAGGGAGATGCGGGGCTGGCTGGCCGCGATCGAATCGCTGCGGGACAAACTGGCAGATTGGCGATCCGGAAAGCGCCGGTCGGAAACGCTTGCCGCCCGATTGGCGTCTCTCAAATCGGACCTGATGACGGTGCTCGAGGCCGCCGGGGTTCCCCGAAACCCAAAGGCTCCGCTGTCCGGGCTGATACGGACGGCCCAGGCCCACATTAAGGCCCAAAGGGACCTCGAATCCGGGATCGCCACTGCGGACAAGGAATTGATCCGCCTCAAGGCGGAGCTGGAGGAGGGGGCGTCAGCTGTTGCGGAGCTTGCAGATGCCCTTTCCCGGTGGAAAACCAGCTGGGAAAATAGTGTCAAAAAAATTGGCATCCGTGCCGAAGCCAATCCAACAGCGGCGCTGGCCGTCGTTGAAAGCATCCGTGAATTCAGGAACAAAATTAGTGAAGCCGACGTGTTGCGCAAACGCATCGATGGTATCGACCGGGATTCGGCAGGTTTCACGTCCCGGGTGGATGAACTGGTCGAGGCCCTCGCGCCGGATCTCAAAGCCGAATCCCGGGACCGGGCCGCCGAACTGCTCAATGGCCGGTTGACCCATGCCCGCAAAGATGCGTCCCGGCACGCAGGCCTCGTCGAACGGCTGGAATCCTCAATAATAGAGCTGGAAGATGCGCAGCGGCGACTTTTTGAATGCCAGGCGCTGATCGAATCCCTGTGCAAAGCGGCCCATTGCGCCAGTTCCGAACTGCTGGCCGAAACGGAAAAACGGGCCCTGGAACGCAATGCCTTGGTCACAGAGCTAAGCGGCATCGAGCAACAGCTGCGCAGGTTGAGTGCCGGGGCAACGGTGGACGCCTTCATTGATGAGGCCTCATCGCTGGATGCCGACAGCCTCGCGCCTGAACTTCAGGAGCTGGATGAGGCAACGCAAACCCTGGAATTGGAGCGTTCGGCGCTCGACCAGCAAATCGGTGCGCTGAACGCCAGGCTCGAACAGATGGACGGCAGATCCGCGGCCGCCATGCACGCCGAGAATGCCGAACGCCTGCTGGCCGACCTCGAGTCGGACGTCGAGAAATACGCCCGCTTGAAAATTGCATCGATCATTCTTTCCCGAACCGTCGAGCAATACCGCGAAAAGCACCAGGGGCCGCTGATCTCCCGGGCCAGCGAACTGTTCTGCCCAGATGACCCTCGGTGCCTTCAGCCGGCTGCGGGCGGAATACGACGACAAGGGCAACCCGGTCCTGGTCGGCATACGATCGGCAACCGACGCGCCGGTCAACGTCGACGGCATGAGCGACGGCACGGCCGACCAGCTCTACCTGTCCCTGCGCCTGGCCAGTCTGGAGCAGTACCTGGAGCATAACGAGCCACTGCCCTTCGTGGTGGACGACATCCTCCTGCGCTTCGATGACGAGCGGTCCCTGGCCACCTGAACGTATTGTTCGAACTGTCCCGGAAAACCCAGGTGATCTTTTTCACCCATCACCGGCACCTGGTGGAATTGGTCGAGGAGCGGTCTCCGGATCTGGCCATCGCCCAGTATGAGTTGGGTTCAGGTTCCGATGGTTCAGGGCTTCGGGTTCAGGTTCCGGTTCCAAATGCTTGCCTTGAGCTCTCAGCTTCATCGCTTATCAGCCATTCCGCCTAGTTGGTGCCCTGTTTCTGTTTGAGCATCTTCATCACCTGCTCCATCTGTTCCGGCGTCAAGGTCTTACCGGAGGTGCCCATGGCGCCCAAGCCGGCGTTCATCGGGCGATAGTCGGCCGGCACGACAAACAATTGCCGATCCTGCCGGGCGACGACAATATTGGTGTATTCGATCTCGATATCCTGGCGAATGCCGCTCTCGCTGGCCGTTCCTTCAAATCGCACGGGAATATTCTGTTTGTTCAGCCAGGCAAATCCTGAAAAAGCGTCTTCACCCTTGTCGGTGGACTCGATTTTATACTTGGTGGTCTGTCTGGCCGCTGACCTTCTCCGTGCCCATTTCGGTCATTTTGAGTTCCCCGTCCCGGATCATCTGCTCCGGATCTCTTTCTGGCGCGTGGATCCTGATTGGTCATGACCATCTTCTGATCGGGCATGAGCGTCCACATCTGGTCCTTGTCCCGGTCATTGATGATGGCCGTCTGGCGGCCGAAACTGGATATTTCCCGTCGTTCTTTTCCCTTGACGGAATAGATCTTCCCCTGGATGATATAGGGCCGGGTCGTACCCGCCTGTTTAATGGTCATGGTCATGTCGGCCGAGAACTCCACTTTTGGATGAGGGAACGTGTCCGCCGCGCTGGAAGATACCGCCAGCCAAAGGATGATGGTTGCGTAAAAAGCTATTCTAATCGGTTTTTAGTATGCTCATCGGATGTCCTCCATCTTTGAACGAATGCGTGTTTAACGATGCACAGGACAAAAAATAGGCATTCAGCCGGCAAAATCAATTTCACCTTTACGGTAAATCGGCGAACAATAAAATGGGAACGGTAACCCTGAACCAGAAACGACAAACCAGAGACCCCACTTCTCACAGGCCGGTGGATCAGCCGGCCGGCAGCAGCCCCTGCACCTTGAGGCGTTTGATCACGATCTTGATTTTGGCATCGATCAGTTTCTGTATGCTGCCCGGATCAATCGTTTCCGATTGCATGGACCAGACCAGTGCTTCGCTGCCGGCGTCGTAGAGGTTGGTTTCCAGTTTAACATAGGTATGACGGCGGTAATATCCTGGTTCATACACATACCTTCCGACATGGCCGTAGTAGCCGTAAAAGCTGTCATAGTAGGGCGCCGGGCGGTAGGTGGCCGGCTGGTAGACTGTTTTTTCATCCACACCGACCAGGTGGGTAATCAGCACTGCATCGAAGCGGATGTCTGCGATTACCGCCTTGATATTCTCCTCGGTCGGACGGGCATTATCGGGCATGACCGCAAAAGCGGCGGTCGCCTTGATCTGCTCTTCTCCAAGCCGGTCGACAAAGTTATTCTCAAATGCACGGCGTGCAGTCACCTGATCCGATATTCCGACGATGAGAATGTTGTCGAAAGGACCGCTGGTATACGCCTCGTTGCGCCATTCGGCGATCGGTTTGGCCGTTGTACAGGCCGCGACAACAGCTGCAAGTACGATCAGATACCAGAGTGTGTATTGCCTTGATTTGACTTTCATTTGGGTCCCCTTTCCATGCGGTTAGCAGTGACCTTAAAAACCGGTTAGATCGCGATGTGTTAAGTTAGAACACCTTTGGGGTGTTGTCGAACGCTTTGGTGGCCTTCACCGCCGTGTCTCAGCGAACGCAAAGGTGAGCGAATGAGCGGCAAAAACCATTCAATTCGGAAATAACCATTTGACATCCCCACAGGTTTCACTAACCATCCCAACGGGATATTCCTTTTTTCCCGCCAACCGCTTGCGAAAAGCATTGCTTTTGAAAACACGGCGTACACAGAAATATCTTTGATCTTCTTTTCCGTGTATACTGGTGAATAAAGGAGAGGACCGTCTGATGACCTTTTTAGATCCCGCCACCCTTGGCCGAACCAAATTAAAGGTCGGCCGGCTGGGGATTTCATCAAGTTTCGGCGCCCCGACCGCCGCCTACGAAGAGGCCTTCGATAGAGGGTGCAACTACTTCACCTGGGGCACCTTCATCCGGGGACGCTCGGCTGCCATGTGCACGGCCATACGCAATATTTCATCGGCCGGCAAGCGTGATGATCTGGTGGTTGGCATGCTCACTTATGCCCACCATGCCTGGCTGACCGAGCATTTTTTCGTCAAGGGTCTCCAGGCGGCCGGCCTGGAATACGCCGAGGTGCTTTTGCTGGGCTGGTTCCCCAAGCGACCGCCGCAGAAGGTCATCGACGGGGCGCTTAAACTCAAGCAAAAGGGCCTGGTACGCTTCATCGGCCTGACCAGCCACAACCGCAAGCTGTTTCCCGAGCTGGCCAAAGAAGGCCTTTTCGATATCTTTCACATCCGCTACAACGCCGCCCACCGAGGCGCGGAAACCGAAACCTTTCCCCATCTCATCGACGACGAACGCCCCGGTGTGGTGGGCTTTACGGCCACCGACTGGCGCAAACTTCTCGGAAAAAGAAGGCTGCCGCCCGGCGAAAGACCGCTGACCGCTGCCGAGTGCTATCGCTTCGTGCTGTCGCATCCGGCAGTGGATGTGTGTATGATGGGGGCTAAAAACATCGAGCAGATGAGGGAGAACCTGGCGGTGTTGGAGCAGGGGCCTTTGACGGAAGCGGAGATGGAACGGGTGCGAATGATTGGAAAGCTTGTTTATGGGAAATGATGACCATAAAACCAAGACGTTGCGGGTGGCCTGTCAATTGTTGTACATGTATATTGAATTTATTCAGGTGGGGCTAACCGACCATGACTGATTATACGGTAAAGAAGTGCCCGAAATGTGGCCAGCAGTTACGATTTCCTGACGACATTGGTGGGATGCTCATGGCCTGTCCTTCATGTGGCCACAAATTCCAGTCGGACTTTAAGCTGGGTACGTACCAGAAGAAGTGATCATCGAAACCTATTCATCCAAATCTTTGAGATGCCCTATACAATTGTGAGTCGAATCGGTCGATATATTCATAAGCATTTCCATTTCTAATTAAACCTATCTCAAAAATAGTCCAAGGGCCCATGGCAGCGTTATGAAACGGCTCAACATGCTCACATACTACCTGTATGCGCCGCTTTTTCGCCGTTGCATGCCTTGCCCTGAACCCTGATCCTTATTTTTGAGATAGGTTCTATTGTTGGTCATTGAACCCTTCCCGCGGCAAGCCGCGGGGAATCTTCACCATAAGGATGAAAGTCTGTTTTCAGTTCGCTCGCTAACCCCGCCGCAAGCGGCGAGGAATGCGCTCGCTATCGCGGTTAACCCGGACGACCAATTTTCCGAAGTTCTTACCGGTCAACATGCCGATAAAAGCGTCCGGCGCATGCTCCAACCCATCGATCAGATGTTCACGGTATTTGATCTGTCCCGTGCTCAGCCATTGAGTCATGTCTTTTGCAAATTCGTCATAGCGGTGGCCATAATCCTCAAAGATAATAAATCCCTGAACTTTCAACCGTTTGACCAAAATGGTCCGCATCAGCAGAGACAGGCGGTCCGGTCCATCGGGAAGCGTCGTCGCATTGTAATGAGAAATAAGCCCGCACACCGGAATTCTGGCTTTTGTATTGAGCAGCGGTAAAACCGCATCGAAAACCTTACCCCCGACGCTCTCGAAATAGATGTCAATCCCCTTGGTGCATGCATGACCAAGTTGTTGGGCAAAATCCGAAGATTTGTGATCCAGACACGCATCAAAACCAAGGACCTCTGTTGCATAGCTGCATTTTTCGCTGCCACCGGCAACGCCGACAACCCGACAGCCTTTCAACTTCCCTATCTGGCCTACTGTCGCCCCCACCGGCCCGGTGGCCGCAGCAACGACCAGGGTCTCTCCCGGTTTGGGTCGGCCGATATCCAACAGTCCCATGTAGGCGGTAAACCCCGGCATGCCCAATATTCCCAATGCACAGGAGGCATTTTGGGGGTTCTGCCCCAATCGGGTCAGGCCGGTACCATCGGAAAGCGCATAATCCTGCCAGCCGCTATAGGCAAGGACCCACTCTCCCACCTTATAGTCAAGGTGCCGGGATGCTTCAATCCGGCAAACCGTGCCACCCACCATCACTTCGCCAACCTCAACCGGTTCTGCGTAGGATGGTGCATCGCTCATTCTGCCCCGCATGTAGGGATCGAGGGAGAGATACTCGGTGCGCAGCAGCACCTGGCCCTCAGCCGGTTCAGGCACAGGCCCTTTCTCCAGACGGAAGTTTTCGGGCACCGGCGTGCCCTGAGGACGCTGTGCCAATACGATACGGCGATTGTGTTCTTTACGTTGCGGCATGGGTCGCTCCCTTCTCCTTTTTTCAGCACCCCAACACAGTCGCCAGGGGGATGTCATTAAAACGCAAACTGTGAACGAATATCTGTTTTGTCAATCTGGATTGTGTCCACTGGCTTGCGAATGGACATCATGCCAGTTGCTTGCCGGCTCCCGGGCCCGGTGAGACGCCGAAAATCTCTTTGATGTGAAGGATGACCGCTCCTTTGGACTTAAGGGGAAAACCGGCCTTCTCGCTCAACTCCTGGATCCATCGGGCCGTTTCCTCATAGCGCTGGCCGCTGGTTTCGATGGTGACGTTGCCTTTGAGCTGATAGCCTTCACGGCCTTCCCAGAATGTTACTGCCACCTGGGGATTGGCTTTCATGTTGGCCAGGGTTTTGTTGAAGAACTGGTCGGAGATGAGAATGGTTTGGCCGTCGATGATTTTCTTGGCACCCACTGGGACGGCGTTTGGCGTTCCGTCTGCAGTGGCGGTGGAAAGTATCGCAGTGCGAACCGTGTTGAACAATTCCTGCATGCGTTGGGTCATTTGGGCCATTTTAAGTGCCTCCTTTGAAGAACGGGTTGAGATGGTTGGTAAGAAATTGCATGGGGAGTTATATTTTGGCCATGGGGCCCTGGCTGGCGGATCGGCGGCGGTTCAACCACACCCCTGGGCCCGGATGCCACAATGCCTGTCAGTCGGGTTTTTTGGCATCGATGATCAGGGATACGAATACTAATTGTCCTCCTGGATTGCGACGGTCCAGGCGCAGGGAACGGTAAATGGGACCCTGTTCCGGCGACCACTGGTGGTAATGAAACCGGCCTTGTTCGTCGCAATACTCCAACAGGTCAACGGAAAAACCCGCCTGAACAAAGACCTCTGCAAAGCGTCGATAGTCATAAACGATTTTATGATCCGCGGCTGGGTAGCTTTTAGGACCCGGCCCGCCGATTCGGGCATTACGCTGGTAAGACGCATCCGGGAAATTGGCATCGGGAACCGCACAACGCAGATAGCCGCCCGGTTTGAGCCAGCGGTAACACAATCTGGCGGCTGACCGTCCCTCGGCTTCAGTCAGGTGCTCCCACACATGCTCGCACAACAACGCATCCACCAGGCGGCAGCCGAAGCTGCGTTCCCAATCGTCGGGCCGCAGCAGATCCAGCGTTTCCTTGTGGGTGGCAATCCACCCGGGCCAGCGCTGATCGCCGGCGCCGATGATGATCCGCACCGGTTCGGTGGGGGGTATACGACTGATGTCAATCAACGCTGATCATCCATCCGGAAATCTGATCCATCCAGATTGCGGCCCGGCCAGATTGGAGTCCGGCCGGATTGCGATTCGGGATTCAGCATCCCGTAAAAAACCAAATTTCGCATATCAGAAAAACCAGTATTAAGCAAATGAGCAAAACAAAAGTGATTACCGGAATTTCTATGCACAGACCTTTTCATGCATTGACTTATCGGTTGATCGAAACTACACCTCTGAACAGGTGACGCGAGGTGAACATATTGCCTATGCTCTGCAGCGTGGATCCTATTTACATTTATAAAGTTATAAGGATGGGTATATGCGAAGGGTAATTTTCAACCAAAAAGGTGGTGTCGGCAAATCGACCATTGCATGTAATTTGGCGGCATTGAGCGCCTCCGCCGGACAGAAAACCTTACTGGTCGATCTGGACCCCCAGGCGAATTCATCTCAGTATCTGCTGGGCGAGAAAGCTGATTCCCTCGAGTTGACGCTGGTGGATTTTTACCAAGAGACCCTCAGCTTTACCTTTTTCCCCAAACGCGCAGAAGAATACGTTACATCCACCCCCTTTGACAACCTGGCGCTTTTACCTTCCCATGCGGAACTCGGTGAGTTGATGTATCGGTTGGAGTCGCGTTATAAAATTCGTAAACTCAAAGATGCACTGGACCAATTGGACGGCTACGATGCGGTCTACATCGACACACCACCGGCCTTCAATTTTTTCACTTTATCGGCACTCATTGCCGCCGATCGCTGTTTGATCCCCTTTGACTGCGACGATTTTTCGCGCCGCGCCCTGTATCAACTTCTTGAGCGTGTGCATGAACTGCAGCAAGACCACAATCCGGGTCTTCAAGTGGAAGGCATCGTGGTCAATCACTTTCAGCAGCGCGCCAACCTGCCCAAAGCGCTGGTGTCTGCGATGATCGAAGAAGGGCTGCCGATTCTCGACACCTATATTTCTCATTCGGTTAAAATCAGAGAATCGCACCAAAAGGCCACCCCACTCGTCAACCTGGATCCCAACCACAAGGTTGCCCAAGAATTTCTTGCCCTGTTCAATGAGTTGAACAGGATAATGGAATAAGGGAGCACCGATTGAGATCGAACGGAAAAAGAAAATGCACTCACGCCGGATACAAAAAGGATAACGGAATCAGGGTCCCCGTTGGATGTTAATTAACGAATTACGTGCGAGCTATTGGTGAAACGTCAGTGAGACGAAACGCATGATGAAAACCCCGCTACCGGTAATCGACGCACATGCCCACTGCGGCATCCTTGACCGCCGTCCGCCTCAGTCATTCGAGGCGTATGCGCGGCATGCGGCCGAAACGGACATCGGCGGCGTGGCCCTTTTCTCACCGGTCATGGAGATCTACGACCGCTATGACGACGGCTTTGTGGACACGCCTGCCTGGCGCCTGCGCCGCAAAGAGAGCAACGCCTATCTGCTCTCGCTAAAACCCGTTGAACAGACCGTCTATCCCTATTTTTTCATCTGGAACGACTTCGCCGTGGAGCAGCTTTCGGCGGCCCACTGCGGCATCAAGTGGCACCGCCATGCCGATGAACCGGTGTACCGCTACGATGACCCCCGATGCCGGTCGGCCCTGGACGAGATCCGGCGCAGAGGTCTGCCGGTGGTTCTGGAGGAGGAATTCGACCAAACGGTGCGTTTCATCCGGGAACTGGCAGACGGGATCACGGTGATCATCCCTCACCTGGGGATGCTCAACGGCGGTTTTCGATCCATCGCCGAGGCCGGACTGTGGGCGCAGGAAAACGTGTGGGCGGATACCGCACTGGCCGACCGGGATGAGATTCGCGAATACCTGCGTTCATACGGTCACCGGCGGTTGATGTTCGGATCGGACTTTCCCTTCGGTGACCCGGATTCGGAACTTCAGAAAGTGCGCCGCCTGCAGCTGGATCCGGCCATGGAGGCCGCGGTGCTGGGCGGTAATTTTATCCGCTTACAGGCGCGCGTCAGCCCCAGGTAGCATCCATCCACGGATGCCTCTTTCACGTGATGTCAGTGCGGGCTATCACGGCTCCGTCAGCATGGCATATCTGATTTCAAAATAACGAACACCTATCAAACAGATACTAAATCATTGTCATCAAAAAACAGCTCTACCGAATTATCTTCGGATGATTTGTATAACACCATTACTGATTCGGCAATTTTTGTGACATATGGTTCGATGGGGAATATATTGTGCGTCCGAAGGATTGCAATCAGGGCGTTCATTCCTTTGGAGATGGAACTGATGATGATCTCGTTTTCATAGGTTTCTTCGCAGAGATATGCGTAATTTGCCGTCTGCAGCATCGAAGACGCAGCCTTTTTCAAATCCCTATCGATGATTGCATATTCTCTGATTTTAAGTTTATGGCTGGCACCATCTCGAGAAATCAAATATTTTTGACGCATATCTTTTTTCCTTTTTGTCCGAACGTCTATACTTAAGGAACCATCTCCTTCATTCTGCGATATAAATCCAAACAAAAAGGCACCCCGTCTACGGTAGAAGGGATGCCTTTTCTTACTCAGAACATAAGGTTAAATTACAGTGACATTGGTAGCGGAAGGGCCTTTTGGCCCTTGCCCGATGTCAAAGGAAACCTGGTCGCCTTCATTGAGGGATTTAAAACCGGTAGCATTGATTGCTGAATGATGAACAAACACATCTGCTCCGTCTTCCTGCTCAATGAAACCAAAACCCTTTGAGTCATTAAACCACTTAACAGTGCCATTGGACATGATAACATCCTCCTTTCTTAAAAATTTTCAACGTCGCAAGCTGGAGGGTGCCATTTTGACAAATGGATTGTTCCTGCAGAAAGAAACTGTTCTGTAAATCAAACACAGAACTTAATTGATTAAACAAAAATAATCATATCTAAAGAGAAGGCAATCTATTTATTTGTTATTTTTAGAAATATTTTCAACCTGCTGGCCTAACGCAAAACCGGTTCAAAAACCCTTCACGCGCAGCGTATCTTGGATCTGATCACGCCATGCTGGGGAAACGCCGGCTTCATCCGCATAGTCCCGCCAGCGAGATGCGGTTTCTATCACTTCGTTGACAATGGTTTCGGCGCGTCCCCGCTTCATCGACGCCGCTTTGGAGCATGCCTTGAAGTCTTCCATGGCAAAGTCGTTGCGCTTGCCGTTCATCGTCATCTGGTGGCTGGCGGTCCATTGGCCGGAAGCATTGAAGCTGTAAGTCATGTCAAAGGCCGGTGAAAGTGACCACCGGCCGGTTTTGTCCATCAGAAAAGCGATATTTTTCGCATGATCGTCCTGGTTTCGGGCAACGATGTTGAAAGCCATCCGGCGAAACTGCTCCTCGACCGCACGCATGGGCAGGCCGAGCTGCCTGATGACGTGCAGGGCCTGCTCGTAGGAATAGGCGCCGGCCATGTTGAAGTCGTAGTGCGCCAGCGCACACAGTGACTGCAGATGTACCTTCTCCCCGTTGTCACGCCGGTCGAAGCGTCGGGTCATGAAATGCCGCCGGTCGTTCTCTTCGAACAGACGGCTCGGGCTCATGGTGATGCCGGCGTCGATTGCCATCCGGTAGTAGGCATATTCGATGGTCCCGTACCCTTTGGGTTCCTCCAGTTCTTTGTCCCGGTTGCCCGCAACCCCATCAAATTTGAGCAGCCAGTGTTCGAACCCTTCCCCCGCCGTGATCGGACCGGAGCGCACCTCATTGGTCGACGGGTTCCAGGCAATCACCGCCTTGGCCCTGGCACCGCCCGCCGAGGTGCCGACCCTCAGAATGTCTTTCAGGGCCCGTTCCCTGCTTTTAGCTGCCAAGGAGGCCTTGAGATGGTTGCGATGCACCAGTATTTCCGATGCCAGCGCAACCAGTTGATCGACCTGAATACGGGTTGCCTTGCCCGCTTTGGGCCCGATGGCCGGCACGAACTCCAGGGCGCCCATTCCCCGTTTGCCGATATAGCATAGTCTTTCAACGGCATTGAAGGACTCGGGCGTCCGTCCACGGGTGGCCAGCCAGGCATCGATGAGCGCATTGCCGAATCTGTCGGGCAGGGAATCCGCCAGCAGTCCCGGCAGACCTCGATAGGTTTTCCGGGATAATTCAGGGAAGGCGTAAACCTGATCGGAAAGCGGCATGGTTAGCGGTGCGATCTCGATCCTGCTGCCGGCAAATGCGCGATCAAACTCAAAATCGGCCACCTCGCGGCCTTCCTCCAGGGCGACCGCACCGATCGTGCGCCCCCAGAGTCGTACTTCACAGACCGAACTCATGCGTCATCGCCCCAGGACCAGCCGCCGCCGGACGGGTTTGCCGAACGGCTCGATGCGGCGCGTTTACGCACGTTGCCCTTATGTTTGAGCAGATCCATGGGTCTGGGTCCGCTTACAGGAATCAGCCGGTCGAGACCCGGCAGGAGGCCGAGCACCCTCAGGATCCGAATGAAGTTGAGCGTTTGTGTCGCTGCCCCGGCCTCGATTCGTTCTACTGTTCGCTTGGATACGCCAGCCTCGAGGGCCAATTTAGCCTGGGTGAGCCTCAGCGCAATCCGCCGCTGCGCCAGTCGCCTGCCGAGCGTTTCAAGAACCGCGTCATCACCCATTGCTTTTAATTCTGACATAGTCGTCATTTTTGGCGAATTATAAATATATAAAGTTATATATCGGCATTTATGGCGAATTGAAATAATATTTTTTAAATCGTCAAGAATGGCGAATAATAATTTATAATTAAATTAATTCGTAATTTTTGGCGAATTAATTAATAGTAAAATATTAAATGGCGGGACTCCTTTTCCGTGTCCACCCCAAGATGAAAAGGCCAATTTCACCCCGCTGTCGTTGACGATGGGCCGGCGGATGGTAATTTTCCAAGAACATTCCAATTCACATCGGGTGTCGGCATCATTGTCATCCCGTCAACTGGCGAACATAAGGAGAACGAGCATGAAAGATTCATACAGTATGCATAAAAAAGTGCAGGAGATGTGCGATTGCTATGCGACCAATGACCCCCTCAAAGAGATGTCTAAACTTAAAAACGATTCCGACACCGAGGCCGCTGCCGTAAAGTGGTTGGCCCTGGCAGCCCTGCACGGGGTCAATAACAATGCCAAGGAGATATCCATTCATCGCGGGGATGACGGTAAGATCACCGTTCTTGCCGAGTACCGGACTACCGAACTGCCGTCTCCGGGCCATGATGCGGGTCTCAAGATTTTCGAAACATTCAGGGAAATGACGCACATCGACACGGATAAAGGCAAGACGGCCCTGGCCCTGGGCATTCGCGACAGCAGCATCGAACTCGACGTTAAAATCAGAATCAAAGAGGGTACCGAAAAAATCAGCATCGGTTTTCCCAAAAAGTGATCACTCCGATTGCGTCGGCGCAGGTCTCCTTTGCACTCAATTCATCACGGCTGCGTACTTTTTTCAGATTTTGACGGTCGGTGTTCATTGCCTTCAGCCTGAACAAAAAACGCATCGGCCCGGAAACGCAAAAAAAGGGTTGATGGCTCGCGTGCGATAGGCTATAAACACGGGTCGCACGAACCACGGGTTGGAACGGCCCGTGGTTTTTTTATTGTTTACCCGATGAGGAACCGATTATGATCAGCGCATCCAACATCGCGCTTGCCTATGGCAAGCGTGTTTTGTTTAAAGACGTCGATATCAAGTTCACCCCCGGTAACTGCTACGGCCTGATCGGCGCCAACGGTACCGGAAAGTCGACATTCCTGAAGATCCTATCAGGGGAGATAGAACCCGACAAGGGCACGGTGAGCACAGGGCCCGGCGAACGCATTGCCGTCTTGAAGCAGGACCATTTTGCCTTTGATGAGGAAACCGTCATCGACACGGTGATCATGGGGCACGATCGGCTGCATGCCATCCTGACGGAACGAAACGCCATATACGCCAAGGCAGATTTCACCGAAGCTGACGGCATCCGATCCGGTGAACTGGAGGCGGCGTTCGCCGAGATGGACGGCTACGAGGCCGAGTCCCAGGCGGCGATTCTGCTCAAGGGCCTGGGCATTGCCGAAGAGGCACTCCGGCTGAAAATGAAAGAACTGGAAGGGGGGGACAAGGTCCGCGTGCTTCTGGCCCAGGCCCTCTTCGGCAACCCCGATGTCCTGCTCCTTGACGAGCCCACCAACCACCTGGATCACAAGTCCATCGCCTGGTTGGAAGATTTCCTGGCGCGTTCCGAGAATACCGTGATTGTCGTATCCCACGACCGCCACTTCCTCAACCAGGTCTGTACGCACATTGCCGACATCGACTACGACCAGATCCGGGTTTTCGTGGGCAACTACGACTTCTGGTGTCAGGCGAGCCGCCTGATCCAGAAACAGAAACAAAACGAAAACAAGAAAGCCACCGAAAAGGCCCAAGAATTGACCGCGTTTATCCAGCGCTTCAGTTCCAACGCCTCCAAAGCCAAGCAGGCCACTTCGCGGAAAAAGCTCCTGGAAAAGCTCACCCTGGAAGACATGCCGGTCTCGTCGCGCAAGTATCCCTGGATCGCCTTCAGGCCGGAACGCCCCTGCGGGAGCGTGATCCTGGAAATCGACAGTCTTACAAAAACCATCGATGGAGAGAAGGTCCTCAACAAGTTCAGCATGGTGGTGAACGGCGGGGATAAGATCGCCTTTGTCGGAGACAACAGCCTGGCCAAAACCGTCCTCTTTCAGATCCTGGCAGGGGAGATGGCGCCGGACGCCGGCAGCTTCCGATGGGGCCAGACCATCACCACCTCTTATTTCCCCAAGGAGAACAGGCGGTTTTTCGAGTCCGAGATGTCCCTGGTTCAGTGGCTGCTGCAATACGCGCCGGAAGAGGGGGTGAGCTTTGCCCGCGGATTCCTCGGTCGCATGCTCTTCTCCGGAGAAGAGGCCATGAAAAAAACCGGGGTTCTTTCCGGCGGGGAGAAGGTGCGCTGCATGCTATCGCGAATGATGCTGAGCGGATCCAATGTGCTTGTGCTGGACGAGCCCACCAACCACCTGGATCTGGAGGCCATCACCTCTCTCAACGAGGGGTTGACTGCCTTCCCCGAGGTGATACTCTTCGCTTCCCACGACCACCAGTTCGTCTCCACTGTGGCCAACCGTATCGTTGAACTCACCCCGATAGGCGCCATTGACCGGGTCATGGACTACGACGACTATCTGGCAAGCTCCGTCGTGGCCAAAGAGAGGGATGCGCTTGATTGTGGGGGCAGCGCCCTGGTATGCTGACCCGCGGGCAGAAAGCCACGGCATGGCGACAAACCGCCGCTTAACATGGCGGACAGCCGGCTAACGGGGATCGACTGCATTCCTGTGCCTGCGGCAGGCTCGACAATCGCTCATGCTTGGTTATTATTTGAGAGGCACTGATCTGCCCTGGAGGAAAACCGATGATCGACCTGTTCAAGCGATTTTTCAGCAACGCCACCGAAAACGGCCGGAACCCCGCCGGAAAGGACAGCGAACGGGAGGTTATTGTGGCCATTGGCGCCCTGTTTCTGGAGATGGGGCGCATCGATGAAACCTTCACGGAACAGGAAACGGCGCAGGTGCTTTCCATCCTGACCCATAAATACGGCCTTGCCGGCGAGGATGCCGACGCCCTGCTCGACGAGGCGGATCGCGAGTTGGCAGCGAGTGTCGATCTATGGCAGTTTGCCCGGGTCATCAACGAGCATTACAGCATCCCTAAAAAAGAAAAACTGATTGAATGGTTGTGGCAGATTGTCTATGTCGACGGCAAAATGGACAAATATGAACATTACCTGATGAACAAGCTCTCCAAACTTCTCGGCCTTTCCCACAAACAACTGATCGACGCCAAGCTCAAGGTGCTGCACGGCAAGTGATGCCGGCCCGACGGACATGGCCTTAGTCTGCCCATGGAAAGGGTATGCACACGACTTGCATCCCTGCCCGGTTTCCCGGGCGTCGCTTGACAAAACCGGCCCATCCGTTCCCAGCGAACGAACCCCAACCGACCTGGAAGCCGCCATTGCTGCTCACACGACGACGTGCACCGGCGATTGCGCGGTATCACGCACAATTTTTGCGCTTTTGCCGCACTTATCCCACCATTCCCGCGTTGGCCGATGAGATTAAAAAAAATATAGTAATTATTTTTATGGTTTACGTTGATTTAGCGCTTTTTGGGGGGATTGGCAAGCCGATTGCAGCTAAATGGCGCCAGTTGAGCCAAGCGCATCATAAATACCACGCCATAGGGCAATGGTAAGGAGAAAATGATGAAAACAGCCTACGAATCTAAACAGAAAATGATTCTCATGACGATAGCAATCGCAGCAAGCCTTATCCGGCTCGGACTGAATGCTTGCCAATAAACGGTAAAAAGAGAGCCGAAGATGAAATCGAAATTGAGTGCTATATTAAGCAGCCAGCAGGGAATCACCGACCTGTTTTTTGTAGATGATAGAGTGGGGTGGGTGCAGAGGCTATCAAGTGGCGGGTATAAAGCGCATAGTTACCTGAGTGGCAAGAACTACCATGGCCAAAAAATTATGGATGTCTGCCTGCCGATAGAAAAAGAACTTGAAAGACAATAACATCAGCTTCGCGGGCTTAGGGGTAACCCGCGACTTCTGATATGGTGCGATTTGTTTCTGCTTCAGTTAAGTTTCAACCTATCGTCGCCATCTTCACGCCGTATGCGCGTGTTTTCGACAGGCGTCGACATAAGGGTGCAAGGCGGAATGGATGCGCGCTTTAAGGATGGCTTCGGGTGTAGGGGGCAGGGCGCCGTTGGTGATGGCCCCGGCGAGGTCGGGGAGGAATTGCAGCAACAGGGGATGCGGAATGTGCCGACGGAGGTTATGCATCAGCTGTTCACAGGCCCGGCGGGCGTCGGTCCGGGGCCAGTAATACCTGATGCGGTCGCG
Organism: uncultured delta proteobacterium; assembly: GCA_963697225.1. GTDB lineage: Bacteria > Desulfobacterota > Desulfobacteria > Desulfobacterales > Desulfosarcinaceae > Desulfosarcina. Next base: position 12,710 of record CAVONM010000020.1, on the reverse strand, counting down.
CAGACCATACCGGCGCAGGTAGTAACGCTCCTGACGGGTGCCAGGACAGCGGGCGTCCCAGTGTTCGGGGTGGGCCAGCATCAGCCGCTCCATGACCGCCATCAGGTTGGATGGATGGGTCAGGCCGGGGAGTTCATTCTCGATGTGGGCCAGGGAAAAGAGCGCCTCGCGCAGGGCGAAGGTGAGACAGGGGCCGATTTTTAGCAGGGTAAAGTGATCCCGTACCATCTGTTTCAGCGCTGACGGGGCCTGATAATCGGCGGCGTGGATTTCAAATGTCATGGCGTTGGGCAACTGCTCGTGGAATGCCGAGAGTGCCGCGGCCGATTGCCAATCGTAGGGGGCCGCCCGGTAGTTGTCGAAATCCACACCGGGCTGAACCACCACGGCGATGATCCGCTCCCAGGCCTGCTCGACCCCCGCCCGGCTGAAGACCTCCTCATAGTACGCCAGCTCGGCCCTCAGATCCTGAGTGTCGGTGACTTTCATGGCACCGCTCTGCCCCAGGGCACCACCCGGTGCCGGCACCTCGGTTCCGATCACATACAATGGCGGTTGCTTTCGGAAATGATCGGCGGTGGCTTCGGCGGCTCGGCACAGGGCAGCGGCCCGCTGCGCCGCAAGCTCCACCGGTAGACGGCCCACGGAGTCATCGGCACACGCCTGGCCGGTGTCCAGATGCAGCTTGCCATACCCGGCGGCCACAAAGGCCCGGGTCAACGCCTCGGCGTGGGCCATGGCTTCCACCGCCGGCAGCTGACGCCAGAGGTGGGGACCGAGATGATCCGCCCCCAACAGGATCTGCTCCGGCGCCAATCCACTATCGGCCGCCAGGCGCGTCATGTGGTCGGCAAAATCAGCCGGGGTCATGCCGGTATAACCGCCGGACAGGTTGACCTGATTGGCCGTGGCCTCCACCAGCAGCAGGGCCCCATCCTTTTTTGCCCCGGCGGCGGCTGTCGCCAACACCAATGGATGCGCCGAGCAGACGGCCACTTGGCCGCCGCTATGGTCTGAAAGATGCCTGCTGCGCAGATCGTTCAGCATGTGATGCCCCGGCGTTTTAACATGGCGTGCATGATTCCCCTCAGCCATCGGTCCCACGCCGTATCGAGCAGGTTCGGGGCATTGCATTCACATTTTGTAGCCGATGGCACGCAGGAAGGATTTGCGTTTGGCGATGTCGGCCTCCCCTTCAATGCCTTTGGCGGCAAAACCGTCGATGACACCCAGGACGCCGCGCCCCAGCTCACTTTCGGCAATGATCACTTCGACCGGATTGGCCGTGGCGCAGAAGATCCGACAAACCTCCGGCACCTGTTTGATCGTGTTAAGGATGTTGACCGGGAACATGTCACGCATGAAAATGATGAAGCTATGCCCGGCCCCCAGGTTCAGGGCGTTTTTACTGGAAAGCGCGATCAAGCCATCATCCGTGCCGGCAAAGCGCACCAGGCAGACATCGGAGGCTTCACAGAAGGCGATGCCGAATTTGGCGCCGGGCACCGTATTGACGATGGCTTCATAAATATCCTCCACGGTTTTGATGAAGTGGGACTGCCCCAGGATGAAATTGAGCTGTTCGGGATTCTCGATCGTGACGGTTTTCATTTCCATGGCATCTTCTCCTTGATAAAAACGAGCCGATGAAGGCAATGTGGGCGGCTCCTGTCTCCAATTTCAATTTATCCATGAAACGCCGGTTTAACAAGTCTATTGTATAGGCTTGTCCGGCTTGCCATGCTGTTGACCCTCCATTTTTCATTATCGCCTGTTCGGAGAAGTAACCGGCCAGCATGGGGAAGGCCGAACAAACCGCAACGAAGGTATCACCCCAGGTGGCGGCGTCGGACGCGTCAGCGATTGCCGAGGTCGACGGGAGGTTGGTTCAAACCGAAAAAGGCCTGGCAGTCGCCACAAGCACCGATGCCTATGTGGTGGCGGTAGGGACCTGTCGGATATGATCGGCAAACGGGTCAAGGTCACCGGCGCGATTGACGAGGTCGACGGCGGTCAGGTCATCGAGGTCATGACGGTTACACCAGTGGAATCGTGCTTATTCACAATACCGTGAAAATTGATGGCGCCTCCCTCGGTCTTGGCCCGGGAGGCGCCATTGTTATTGCAACTGGCCTTTGCAGCTAAATTGTACCCTTAAAACTTGAACGAGACCGCCGCACTGATGATATCTACGCTGGCGTCATATTCACCGACCAGCGCGCCGCGCAGCTGGTCTTCTCCGGTGGCGGTTTTGTTGATCTTTGGATTGTCCACGAACAGATGGCCATAGGCCAAATCAACCCGGACCATTGGGCTGAACTGGTAGCCGCCACCAAAGGTCAGCCAGGTGCGGTCGGCATCCGGAATGCGCGGTGTGCGCCGCTCATCGTTGGGGATCGGTGACTCGTCGAAGGCCACGCCGGCGCGCAGTTCCAGCGCTTCCATCGGCTTGAAGATGCCGCCTATGGAGTAGCGCCAGGTGTCGTCCCATTCCTCGGTGGTCACGCTGTCGGCTGCCCCCGTGGCGAACTTGACGCGCAGCTCATCCAAACGGCTCCACTTGGTCCAGGTGACATCAGCCACGATGGCCCAGCGGTCGTTAAAGGCGTGATACCCGGAGAACGACACGGTCTCCGGCAGGGTGACCTCAGCCGTGGCAGTGGTGTTGACCAGGCCTCTGCTCTGCGCGACCGCTGCCGCGGCGGCCGGTGTTTCGAAGGTGGCGTCGCCTTCTAACTTGTGCTTGATCTGGGAGCGATAGTGAACCCCCAGTCGGGTGCCGGCCATCGGCTCGAAGATCAGACCCAGGTTGGCACCCACGCCCCAATCGTCGCCTTCCACTTTGGCTTTGCCGTCAAGCGCCTGCGAAATGCCTAACGGCGGTGCACCCAGCGCGATGCGCTGGGCATCGATGGCCGTCCCCCAATCGATGGCGTTGGTCAGTTCAGCCTCGGCCCGCTCGAAACTGATGCCCGCGCCCACGGACCACTGATCGTTGATCTTATAGGCCACGGAAGGGTTGATATTCAATGTGGCCAATTCGGACTTGAGGGCATGGTAGCGGCCGACCCAGCCGTCATCGTACTCGGTGGCCAGGCCGTAGGGTGCGGTGATGCCGATACCGGCTTTTAAGCGTTCGGAAAAGCTGTGCATGTAAAACAGGTTGGGCACCAGAGCCGATTCGCCGCCGCCGCCACCGTTGTCGCCGGTAAGTGGGGTGGTCAACACCGTCCGCGAGCCTTGATTGGTGAAATCGGCCGTGGGGATGATGTAGTGGCCGCCGAGCTGCAGCTGGTTGCCGGACTGCAGGGCCATTCCGGCCGGGTTGAAGAAAATCGTGCTGGCGTCCTGGGCTGTTGCCGCCGCACCGGCGTAGGCATAGCCTGCACTGGCCGCGCTTTGCTCGATGATGGCAAATCCCGAGCCGGCTGCGCTGCCGCTGAAGAGTAGAACGCACGAAATGATTACGACCGTCAGAACCAACAAAGACCCTTGCTGTTTCCTTAACATGTTCCCTTCCTCCTTTTTACGCCGTTTTTGCCGATGATGAACCCTCGCTGAGTGAGAGCGCCTTACCATGCGCTCTCGCGTCGGTGCTTAAACCAGGTCCCCGGGAATGAAATCGCGCGTTCTTTTGTATCGCAACAGAACCAGCAGGTTGAGGAAGGGGATAACTGACTGTTCCATTGTTGATTGATTTGTGTGTGCTTGGCAATGTTTTTTTGCCTCCTGCCCGGACAGGGGCTGATCCTGGCGCAGCGTCCGATCTCCAGGCGGCAGGCAGAGAGACCTGCGGGCAGACCTTGATTTGTCACCCCAAACTAGCTTATTGAACAATTAAGGATAAATACCCGACGGATATGCGAACCGGCTGTATTGGACGGATTAAAAGCGGCGACAATTGCATGTGACAGGCGTGCGTGTATGGTAAACGGGTGCTGATTGTTGGGTACAGGTGGACCGATGGCTTCCGCGGAGAAATTGGGGGATGTTGAATCGATGCCGACGATCTATCCAATCGGCGGCGGCAAAGGCGGGGTCGGCAAAAGCTTTGTCGCCGCCAGTCTGGGGGCGCTGATGGCCAGGCACGGCAGGACGGTTGCCCTGATCGATCTTGACCTGGGCGCCTCCAATTTGCATACCTTTCTGGGGATGCCGGCGCCCAAGAACGGGTTGAACCGCTTTTTGAATAAGGATGCGCCAACGCTTGAAAGTACAGCGGCCCCCACCACCGTCACCAATCTTTTTCTTATCAGTTCCTCCACCTGTTCAATGGAAATTGCAAACCTGTTTTATGCCCAAAAAATCAAGTTGATCAGTGCCATCAAAAAGCTTCCCTTTGACTGTGTGATCATCGATCTGGGCGCCGGGACCAATTTCAACACCCTTGATTTTTTCCTGACCTCCAACCAAGGGGTCTTTGTGTGCACCCCCGAACCCACCTCCATTGAAAATGCGTTCCGGTTTATCAAAGCCGTCTATCTTAGAAAAATAAAACAGCTGATCAAGCGGCACGATTTTGATGCGCAGGTAAAAGCAGCGGTTCTGGACACGGAGTCCAATGCGCTGACCGCTCAGGACATCATCGATATCGTGGCGACATACGATCCTGAAAAAGAGCGATTTTTCAAAGCGCGTATCGGCAGGTTTCAATTCAAATTGGTCCTGAACCAGTTTCGCAAAAACGCCGATGCCCGTTTAGGCAACAAAATAGAGACCGTATGCAACCGCCATTTTTATTCACCGTTTGAATTTTTAGGAGAGGTCGCCTTTGACGAGCACGTCATAGATTCGATCTATGATCGAAAACTGTATGTTAAAAACTACCCGGGCACTGCCACCACCATGGAATTAAAAAGGATTGCCGAGTTGCTCACCGATGGTCAGCCGGCCCCTGCTTTAGTGCGACAGGCGTTATGAAAACATTTGAAAATGAAAATTATTACCAGGTTCTTCAGATCCCCGCCAATGCACGTGCAGATGAAATCAAGCACGCCTACCGGAATGCACTGGCCATCTATGAAGCGGAAAGCGTGGCCACCTATTCGCTGTTCTCCGATGAGCAGCGAGAACGTCTGCTGCAGGCCATTGAAACGGCCTTTGAAACCCTGATCAACGAAGAGAAGAGAACCGTCTACAATCAGATGCTCATCGACACCGGCCAGGTGAATGTGGCCGATTTTTCCAGGCAGGGCCAAAGAAAGCTGGGGACCTATTGCGACACCCGGACCCTATCCAATGAAAAGAGCCTCAGGCAATGGGTCCAAAAGAAAGCCGATACGGCAGAGATCAGACAACTCATCGATGCGATTTTGTCCAAAGAGATCCTCTCCGGACTGGAGTTGAAGCAGCTTAGAGAAGCATACGGCATCGACATTCCCGAAATCCATGCCGTTACCAAAATCAGCGGCGATTCTCTGAAAAGGATCGAGGCCAACCAGTTTGAAGACCTTCCGGCTGAGATCTATGTCAAACAGTTTTTAAAAGCCTATGCCGAGGTCCTTCACATCGATTCCGGGCATGTGATCGACAGCTATTTAAAGTTCATGGCCCAGGCCAAGCCGGATAACGATCAGACCACTTGACCGCCGCCGTGACTTCAAGGGGATAAGATGGAAATTACAACCACAATCGTCGGGGCAGGGGTCGTCGGTCTTGCCGTGGCAGCTGAACTGTCCAGGACCCGCAAAGGGGTCTTGATCCTGGAGCGCAACCCGACATTTGGCCAGGAAACCTCCAGTCGCAACAGTGAAGTGATTCACGCCGGTATCTACTATGCCCGGGATTCTAAAAAGGCCCACCTCTGCGTCGAGGGCAACCGGTTATTGTACCGGTTGTGCGAGCAGCACCGGATCCCTCACCGCCGCTGCGGCAAGCTGATCGTGGCCACCGAAAAAGATGAGGAAGCGATCCTGGCGACGATTCAGGACCGTGCCCGCGAGAACGGCGTGGAGGCCCTTGAGATGTTGAGCGCCAGGCAGATCAAGGCCCTGGAACCCAATGTGAAGGCCTGTGCCGCGCTCTTTTCTCCCTCCACCGGGATCATCCATTCCCACCGGCTGATGCGCCACTATGCTGCCCGGGCCCATAAAAACGGCGCCCAGTTCGTGCCGCATACGACAGTTTCACGGGTGGAAAAGCAAGGCGATGCCAGCTACCGGGTCCACGTGGTCTACCCGGACGGCAAGACGGACGCGTTTGCAACACGCTGGATCGTCAACTGTGCCGGCCTCGAATCCGATCGACTGGCCGAATCCATGGGGATTGATATCGATGCGTGCGGTTACCGCCTGCACTACTGGAAAGGGGAGTACTTCGGCCTCGACGTGCCCCAGGGGTTTATTCGCCATCTGGTCTATCCGGTTCCCCAGGCGAACCATGTGGGCTTGGGGGTCCATGCCACCATCGATCTGAGCGACCGGGTGAAACTCGGCCCCAATGCGACCTATCTGCCCGACAGGGCGCTTGACTACACCGTGAATCCGCAAGCCCGGCAGTCGTTCTACGAGGCGGCCTGTCGCTATCTGCCCGGCATCGGTGTCGATCAGTTGCATCCGGAGATGACCGGCATCCGGCCCAAGCTGCAAAAACCCGGGGACCCGGTCAGGGATTTTATCATCGCAGAGGAGTCGTCCAGGGGATTTCCCGGGGTGATCAACCTGATCGGTATCGAATCGCCCGGGCTTACCGCCAGTCCCGCCATTGCCCGTCATGTGGCGGAACTGGTGGCTGAACGGGGGTGAACCGGGTGTCCCTGGCGGCACACGGCGTTTCCACTGATACCGAGGATACCTGCCGCCAGCTGCGGTGATACCGGGCGCCGCTGCGCAATCGCTTGCTGGCGCCGCCCGGTTTCTAAATGGTCGTGCTGAAGGATCGACCGACGATCAGAAATCCATGTTGGCCGGCTCGTAGTGTTCTTTGGAATGCTTACAGGACGGGCACATGGGCGGCGGTTCGGTGCCTTCGACGATATAGCCGCAGACGCCGCATTTCCACTTGATCGGTTGCTCGCGTTTGTACACGGTTCCGGCCTCGACCATCTTGATGATTTTCTTGTAGCGCGCACGATGATGGGCCTCGATCTTGGCCACCTGTTCGAAGGCGATCTTCGCCTGGGTCTGTCCCTCTTCCTCCGCCTCTTTGGCGAACTGCGGGTACATGCTCTCCACCTCGTAGTCTTCCCCGCCCATGGCTTCCTTCAAATTGGTCAGGGTGTCGCCGATGCCGCCCAGCAGTTTCAGGTGGTCCTTGGCATGCTGCATTTCGTTAAAGGCCGTCTCCTCGAAAATCTTGGCGATGTAGTGATAGCCTTCTTTCCGGGCAACCTTGGCAAAAAACGTGTACTTGTTGCGGGCCTGGGATTCGCCGGCAAAGGCCGCTTTCAGATTTTCGGTGGTCTTGCTCATTTTTTCCTCCTTGCTGGTTGATGGGTGAGTTAGGTGTAAAAAAAAATGTCCGGCTTTCCGCTCATGCGTCGACGGCGGCTTTCAGAACATTTGCTGCTTTGCGGTACACGTGTCACAAAGGCCTTTGAGGACGACCCGTCTGCTGATCACCTTGAACGTGGAGGCGATGGCATTCGGCACTTCCAGGCGGGCGTAGCCTTCATATTCGAAATCAATGATCCTGCCGCAGGCCATGCAGTGCAGGTGGTGGTGGTCCGTGATGTCGGGGTCGAAGCGCCTGGGTCCGCCGAAGGTCTCCACCACCTCCACCACCCCGATCTCGGCAAAGGTGGAAAGCGTGCGGTTGACCGTATCAAAAGAGATGTTGGGGAACTCTTTTTTGGCCTCCCTGAACACCAGATCCGCGGTGGGATGCCGTTTCGACTGAATGAGAACCCGGTAAATGCCAACGCGCTGGGGGGTGATTTTCAGCCGGTGACGGCGGCAGGTTTCGATAAAAAGCCGCACACGCTGAGACATCGGTTTGTTTTGCATGTGGCTCTTAAATAGGATTCATTCCTATTTGTCAACCCCTTTTTCAGGTTGAAACCAACGGGATCACGTCGTCCCCATTTTGTCGGGAAGGCTCTGGCCGTTGTCCTGACAGCCCTCTCCAATTTAACGGGTTCCGAATCGGCTGCGAGGGCTGGATCGGTTTGACGATACGCCGGCGCCGGCTAATCCGGATACATGGATTCGATCTCGCGGGCGTAGTTGGCCTTGATGACCCGGCGCTTCAATTTCATGGTGGGCGTCAGTTCGCCCTTTTCGACCGATAATTCCTCCGGCAGAATCGTAAACTGTTTAATCGTCCAGGGGCGGGGCAGGGTGGTGTTGACCGCATCCACCTGCCGCTGCAGGTAGGCCTTGAAGGTTTCGCAGACGGTCGCGCCCGCAGCGTCTTTCGCGCGGCTGCCCGCGTCCTCGGCGGCCAGTTCGAGCTTGGCCGTGTCGAGGGTCAACAGGGCGGAGACATATTTGCGCCGGTCGCCAACCACCACCACCTGATTGATGACGGGAATCGCCTTGAGCTTGCTCTCCAGAACCTGGGGAGGAATATTTTCACCGCCGGCAGTGATGATCAACTCTTTCAGCCGGTCGGTGACTTTCAGAAAACCCACCTCGTCGATCTCACCGACATCGCCGGATTGAAGCCAGCCCTGCGCATCGATCGTTTCACGGGTGGCCGCTTCGTTTTTGTAATAGCCTTTGAACACATGTCGCCCGCGCATGCGGATTTCGTTATTTTCCCCCAGGGTCAGCTCCGTTTCCGACATGGCCGGCCCGGCCCAGCCGGTTCGATAACGATGGGGTTGGGGCATGGAGATGGTGGTGGGCCCCGTGCATTCGCTCATGCCGTATATTTCTGCAATCGGGATCCCCAGGCTCATGAAGAACTCGAGGGTATCCTCGGCAATCGGCGCGGCCGTGGAGAAGAACAGACGGCAGCGATCAAATCCCAGCCGATCGCGGACCTTGGAGAAAACCAGTTTGTCTGCCAGCGGATAGAAAAGGGGCCTGGGCTTGCCGGCCTGATGGGCATAACCGCCGGCGAGGCCCTGCTTGCGGGCCCAGGCGGCGATCTTTTTTTTAAGCGGCGGATTCTGTGCGCCGGCCGCTGCTATTTTGGCCTGAATTTTCTCCCATACCCGCGGCACGCCGAGAAAGACGGTCGGACGAACCTCCTGCAGGTTGTCGCCCAGCAGATCCAGGCTTTCGGCAAACCAGGAGGTGCACCCGCTGGCCAGCGGTACCATCAGGCTGACCATCTGCTCGGCGATATGGCTCAATGGGAGGTAGCTGATGAGTTGATCCCGGTGATCGCTCCCGGTGATTTCCACCACTTTGCGGGCCGTCCAGACAATGTTGTCGTGGGTGATCATGACCCCTTTGGGGTTGCCGGTCGTGCCGGATGTGTAGATCAGCGTGCAGCAGTCTTCGGGGGCCTGGTTCTGCATGCGCGCATCCAGCGCATCGTCGGCGACCCGGGAGGCCAATTCGGGCAGGTCCCGCCAGGCGACCACCCGTTCATCGGCGTCCGACCCGTTCATCATCACGATGGCCTTCAGGTCGGGCAGACGGGGCCAGAGGGTTGCGAACTTGGCCAGTTGGGCTTCGTCTTCAACCACCACGATGTTGGCCTCGCTGTGCTCGGCGATATAGTGGCACTGTTCCGGGCTGCTGGTGGTATAGATGCCGCCGGGGATCGCTCCTGAAAAAATAGCCGCCAGATCACTGATAAACCACTGGGGGCAATTGTTCGCGAGGATGCTGACCGCTTTGCCGGACTCGAGACCTAAAGCCATAAAGGCTTTGGCCGTGGTGCGGACCCGGGCATGGTAATCCCGCCAGGTCATCGTTTCCCAACGACCATCGCGCTTATGCGTCAAGGCTGTTTTGTCCCCATGGGCCGCCACCGTTTCACGAAAGATCTTCATCACCGTCGTTTTCATCATGCCCTCCCGCTGATTAGGATTCCGGTCAATTAATGTCGGGTGCAGTTTTCTATGCGTGACCCGCGAGACCCATGCATAGCCACAGAATATGGCTTGTTTGCGGCTGTTCGTGCGATGGTCGCCGAGGGTGGTGTTAAATCTAAATAAAAAAGTCCGGGTCATCCAATTAATGGCGTCATGCTGCCGGGAACCGTGTGTGGCGTTGTGTCAGGGAGAGGTGCGTCGGGAATCGCTTGGGGGCCCCGCGGCAGCAGCATGGTGTCGCCTGATTGGCGCAATCTAATCTTTAGGGTAAGATGGCGGCACCTGTCAATGGTTGATCAGGCTTTAACCCCCTAACCGGCGGGGAACGCAAATGGAGTTACCGGGAAAACTTGAGCTGCGCAGGAAAGCGAATTTTTCCTGATCGCTGGCCGGACAGACCGTGTTGCATGCCCACATTCATCTGGTCCCGCGGCGTGATGGCGACACGGCAAACCCCAGAGGCGGTATCCGGGGGGTCATCGATGGCAAGCGCGGGTATCATCCAGCTTGAAAAACAGCCCGAGGCCCCAATCCAATAACACATGAGGAGAGATACGCGATGCCTGAAGATGTAACGGAAGTCAGGGATCAGGAGGTGGTGCTGTGGGACAACACGGTCACGCGCCTCAGCCGCTTCTGGGAAAACGGACCGCTGGTGCTGGTTTTCCTGCGCCATTACGGGTGACCCTTCTGCCGGGATCAGGTGGCGCAGTTGCGTCAGAAAGCAGACGGCTTTAAGCGGCTCGGTGCCCGGGTGGTAATCGTCGGGCTGGGAACCCCGGAGGAAACCGCGGCCTTCAAAGACCAGTTTCACGTCCCCTTTACCATGATCGCCGATCCGCAGAAGCGGCTCTTCAAGGCCTTCCATCTCAAGCAGGCGTCCTTAGGCGGCCTGTTGTCCGTGGGGCTGGCTGTTAAGGGGTTGTCGGCCATAACCAGGGGCCACGCCATCGGCATTCCCAAAGGCGGCGTCCTTCAGCTGCCCGGGGTTTTCATCATCGACAGCGGCGGCCGTACCCGGTTCAGCCATTTTGCAAAAGATCCCGCCGACCACCCGGATCCGGACGCGCTCCTGGCGTTTCTCCGGGATGACAACTGAACGAACCATCGGCGTGGACGGATGCCAGGCGGGGTGGTGGGTCGTCGGCACCGATACAAAGCGCATCCGTCCTCAGAACTCAAAATCCATCCGTCCGAGGACCTCTGCACCGCCAGCGCCTTTCAAGCGCATCACCACCGCCTCGCCGGATGACACGCCCTCGTCGGTGATGGCGGATATGGTCACGAAATGGGTCACCAGGACAATCAGCGGCCCGTCTGCGGGTTGTTTGGCCAGGAACGACTGCAGGGCGGCAAGGTTGGGCTCGCGATCCTGGGGGCGTTCGTAAAAGGAATTCAGGGCCGGCAGTTCGGCAACCGGTCCGAGACCGATGAGCGCGGCTGTCTCGAGGCAGCGGCACCACTGGCTGGCATAGACCCGTGCCGATTCGATACCCCGGCTGCGAAGCCATTGGCCGATGCGCCGGGCCTGGGAGCGCCCCCGGTCGTCCAGATTGCGTTGTGTGGAGCAATCGCCGATCCGGAAATGGTCAGGATCTCCGTTTCCGGGGGCATTGGCATGGCGGATCATCAGCACATGGCCACCGGCGCCGATCTGTTCGACAAGACGGTTGGGCTCGGCTGCAGCGGCGGTGACGACCAAAAGCAAAAGCCCCAGGCCAGTCGTAAGCAATTTCTGTTTCGGCATCATGTTTCACCCTCCTGAACGTGTCGCGTCAAAGATGCAATGGTCAACGTTCACCTCACCCGCATCACCCATCAAGCAAACCTTGCCTTTTCATTGGACCCTATCGCCATCACCCATAAACTAATTCATCCTGAGTCAGGGTCAAACCACAGTTTAAAAACAGATGGTTCACGTCGCACAACAAGCGGCTGCCGACGCTGTCGCTTTCCATACCCATACCCCAATGAACCGCTTGACGAAGCCTTCCATCAGACCCTATATTCAAGGCCAGAAAGCACCGTTTCTGATCACCCACACCTTCTGGAGATCCAATCCCGAGCTGCCGACACCGCCGCTGCAGACGATCCTCATTTGCGCGATACCGACAAGGGTTATTCACACCGGTTGCTTTGCTGATCCGCGGTCGTCGTACCCGCACCCTGTGGGCATGGGTGGAAAAAACAGAGGAGAATGCAAATATAGCCTGAACACCAAAGGAGGTTCAATCATGGACGTGAGAAAGATACTATGGCCGACAGACTTTTCCGCAATATCTGAAAGCGCCTTGCCACACGTTAAATCGCTCACCGAAAAATACGGCGCAGAAATTCACGTGCTCTACGTGATTGAAGATATCGCCCACCATGACGGCTGGTATGGTGCGTTTGAGGAAAAGCGTGTCAAGGAACTCATGGCGCATGCCGGCAAGACGGCAACCACGCGGTTGGGCCAGATCTGCGAGAAGTACCTCGACGGCTGTCCGCTTTACATCAAGCATGTGGCGGTCGGTGATGCCGCCAAGGAGATCCTGAAGCTCATAGAAAAAGAGAAGATGGATATGGTGGTCATGGCCAGCCATGGCGAGAAAGGCAACTTCCGTTTCGGCAGTGTGGCCGAAAAGGTACTCAAGCACTCTCCTGCTCCGGTGACCATCATCCCCGTTGAGCCGAACCCATGATGCCCCCGGTCTGAACACCCATCGCGGCAAACCTTCCAGGACAACCGTGCCAGGCCCGCTTACGTGACTTAACGAGCATCGGGTAAGTGGGCCGGCAG
>CAVONM010000019.1:0-108501 GCA_963697225.1 uncultured delta proteobacterium | reverse complement strand
AAATAAATTGAAAAAAAATACCATTCGACTCGGATCAGAAGCAATGTGGGTATTCCTTGGGCAAGTGGGGTCGCCCTCGGTGGGTTAGCAGGTGTTAAAATACTCACTCATTTGCTGAACCCCCATGAGTTTGGCCGATTTTCCATTGCCAATACGATTATTCTTCTTGTCGGCGCAAATGTGTTTGGCCCCTTGGGTCAAGGCTTGATGCGGTATTGGACGATATCACAAAATCGGGAACAGCTATCAGATTATATCGCTTTATCCGCCAAGTATATAAAGGTACTTTTTAAATCTATCGTACTGGTATCGTTTCTTTTCGGGTTGACCCTATTTATCTTCCAAGCACGCAATTGGACGTGGTTGATCATATCGTCAATGATCAGTGGGGCATTTACTGGGTGGGCAGGAATCCGGCTATCGATTCTAATGGCCGCCAGAAAACGAAAATATGTGTCGCTCATTAACGTATTGACTGCATTTGCAAAACCTGGGGCTGCGGCTGTCTTGCTTATATTGATTGCTTTTCAAGCCGACATCGCGGTGTTGGGATTTCTATTGGCTGTATGCGTTTCCGCTGTTGTTGCAGAATTCAGTTTCCGCAAAACGGCTTCATTCAAACTGCCAAAATGAACAAGCCAACAAGGCAATTGACCATAACCATCTTGGGAAAATAATATTATCTTTTTCGAAACCCTTTTTTATCTGGAGTTTTTTTGCCTGGGCGCATCAATCCTGCGATAAATGGGCCCTGTTGGCTTTTCAAGGGTCCGACATCGTAGGTGCCTACACGGTTATCGCACAATTGGCGCTTTATCCGCTCGTTTTCGGTTCAGGTCTTTTAAGCAGTTTCTTTATTCCGATTGCCTACGAACGAGCCGGCGGCCTTCAAACAAAAGAAGCCGTTGTTTCCGGAAATAAAATTCTTTTTGCGATGGTTGGCCTCTATATCGCCGGATCAGTCGTTTTAATACTGCTGTTTTACCTCTTTCACCGCCCACTGGTAGTGATGGTCAGCAACGAAAACTATGTCAAATATTCACAATACCTTCCAATGCTTACCGGTGCATGGTCCCTTTATTATCTGGGTCAAATCCTTTCGGGTTTCGGGTTGTTGGCCAATAAACCTACACTTTATATCTTCCCTATCCTTTTTTGTGGGATGCTGGCGACCATAACGGCCTTTTATCTGGCATCCATTGCCGGCGTCCTGGGTATCATCTGGGCCTTGGGAATCACTGGTCTGATTTATGCTTCATGGTGTATGCTTATCGCTAAAAGACTTATAGATACTCCAACAGCGGTATAGAAATCCAGCAACGTTAAGATATGAATCTTTTTCTGGCTTGATACAAGTGGTGATAAACGTATGTCGCGTGCAGGCTATTTATTCACACGTTTTATAAAAAAAGCGCTGAACCATTCTAAAGCGGTAAGCTTTTCTCAATGTGGTGAGGATCTTATTGTAAGTTTTCTGATGGATATGCTGGGGATATCCCGTCCTTCCTATCTGGATATCGGCGCTCATCATCCGACGTATTTGAGCAATACCTACCTGTTTTACCGGAGGGGATGCCGAGGTGTTTGCGTTGAACCTGACCCCGAACTTTTCAAAAAGATTAAGCGAAAAAGAACAGGTGACAAATGCCTGAATGTGGGGGTCGGTTCGGATGCTTATGGGGTGTCGGAGATGGATTTTTTCATCATGTCATCCCGGACCCTTAATACCTTTTCAAAAGCCGAGGCTGAAAGATACCAGAGTTACGGCAATCAGAAAATTAAACGGGTGATCTCGATACCATTGATACCAGTTAACGATGTAATCGGAAAATACTTTCCGACGGTACCCAATTTTGTATCACTTGATGTCGAAGGTCTTGATTTTCAAATCATCCAGTCAATTGATTTTAATAAATATCGCCCTGAAGTATTCTGCATCGAAACGTTGTCGTACACGGAAAACCGCACGGAAAGAAAATTGAACGAGATCATCGACCTGATGCACAAAAAACACTATGTCACATACGCCGATACATACATAAACACCATTTTTGTTGATCAGGATGCATGGACGGACTGCCATCAATGGGCACAAAATTCAGACACCGATCGATCTTCTTAACGATTTCTTCTGCAGGCTGAAAAATGAAACTGAAAAAGGAGGCCTTCAATTTATTAAGGAATTGGACCAGTCTTTTTGGGGATCCAAGAAAGATGCTGGCGCTGAGATATTTTCCCAGATATATTTCAGATTGGTTGAGGTACAGACGCATCCACGATTCCGAGAGCCTTCTACTGAAAGACAGTTTCCCCTGCCTGGCGGATTGGACGCCATATACTCCGTTTGACCCACACTATTTTTACCAGGCCGTCTGGCTTGCCAGACGTTTGGCAGATTTACCCCCCCCCACGCACGTCGACATTGGTTCGAGCATTGCCATGATCGCCGTGATCAGCGCCCATGTCCCGACCGTTTTTGTGGATTATCGGCCGCTGAAGGTAGTCGTTAAAGGTGTTTTTCCAGTGGCCGGTAATGTATTGTCTCTGCCGTTTGGCAACGATCAACTGACGTCACTGTCATGTTTACATGTCATTGAACATATTGGATTGGGCCGTTATGGGGACCCGCTGAACAATAGAGGAACACAGCTTGCGGCATTGGAACTGGCTCGTGTACTTTCACCCGGTGGCAAATTGTTCCTTTCGATGCCAGTCGGCCGTGAAAGAATCCAGTTCAACGCCCAGCGAATTTTTAGGTCTTCAAGCATAGTGGCAATGTTCGAGGGGCTACGAGTCAAAAGCTTTAGTTTGATAGACGATGAAGGAAACCTGATACAACCCGCAGAGATCTCCATCGGCGAAACCTGTGAATATGGATGTGGCTTATTCGAGATGACCAAGTGATGAGTCGGGGCAGTGATCGATATGTTTCGTGAAAGTTTGTACCAAAAAATTTTTAAATTCAATCAATATGAACGCGATCGTTGGGTGTCTGAGCAGGCCAGACGACTTCCCTCCGGATGTCGAATACTTGATGTCGGGGCCGGTTCGTGCCCATATCGCAGTTACTTCAGGCACTGCATCTACAAGACCCATGATTTCACTCAGCTTTCAAAAGAACAACTGATAGGGGATTCTGGATACGGACAGATCGATTATGTGAGTGACATTGTTTCCATCCCAGTGGAGGATGCAAGCTATGACGCAATCCTCTGTACAGAAGTCCTCGAGCATGTTCCCGAACCTATCCGCGCTTTGAAGGAATTTTATAGGATACTCAAGCCCGGCGGGAAATTGTTGTTAACCGCACCGCTTGGCTCGGGCATACACCAGGAGCCTTACCACTATTACGGAGGCTACACCCCCTATTGGTATCGAAAATTTTTAACTGAAAATGCATTTGAAAAAATAGAAATCGTGCCAAATAGTGGTTTTTTTAAGCACTTCGGGCAGGAAAGTATTCGCTTCGTAAGGGTGACTGCACCATGGAGAATTGAGACGGATAGGCGATGGCAATTAGGCTGGGCTCCTTTCTGGATGATTCTTTTGCCTGTCTTTCTAATCTTCTTGCCAACCCTCTGCTACATAATGGACCCACTAGATAAGTCCAAATTTTTTACTGTCGGGTACCATGTGGCAGCCAGGAAAGCAGATGGGCGTCAATGAAAATCCTTTGCGTATTCGGTAAACACAATTATGGAGATCCAAATCGTGGAATTGGATACGAATATACAAACTTTATCCCTTCATTACGCCGACTTGGCCACGATATCATTTTCTTTGAATCGCTCGATAAGTCCCAGTACAATAACTTCTCAGATTTAAATCGCAGGTTGTTGGCAAGCATTGATAAAAACAAACCAGATTTAATTTTTTGCGTATTAATGAGTTATGAAATATGGATCGAAACCTTGAAAATGGTAAGAAATGCCACTGACGCCGTCATCATCAATTGGGCCACGGATGACTCATGGAAGTATGAACAATTCTCAAGGTTTATTGCCCCGTATGTTGACG
The DNA here is from genome assembly GCA_963697225.1 of uncultured delta proteobacterium. Classification (GTDB taxonomy): domain Bacteria; phylum Desulfobacterota; class Desulfobacteria; order Desulfobacterales; family Desulfosarcinaceae; genus Desulfosarcina. The sequence goes on along the minus strand of CAVONM010000019.1, from coordinate 104,484 downwards.
TGTACGCCTCAACATACCCTGATGCAGTTGAGAAGGCATTGAAACATGGTCACAATAACGTCGTTTTGACCCAGTGGGCAGCAAACGCTGATAATCTCAATGAACCGATCCCAGCTATAGAATGTCGCTGGGATGTTTCGTTTGTAGGTATGGCCTATGGAAATAGGCACAAATGGGTGTCGGCACTCAAAGATCGTGGAATTCAGGTGAATTGTTTCGGATATGGGTGGGAAAACGGTGCCGTGTCGGCTGATTCTATTCCGGAAATTATTAGAAAATCAGTGATCAGTCTAAATTTCGGGGATTCAAATTGGATGCTCAAAGGCTTTTTGCCATACAGAAGTCGACAGATCAAGGCTAGAGTTTTCGAAGTGCCCGGATATGGGGGTTTTCTGATGACTGAAAGTGCAGAAAACCTGGAAAACTTTTTTGAACCGGGTAGGGAGATTGCACTGTACAACAGCATCGATGATCTAGTTGGAAAAATCAGATTTTTTTTGGCTAATCCGGAACATCGAGATAAAATAGCAATGGCGGGACACGCCAAGACACGCAAGAAACACACTTATGACCACCGTTTTCGTGATCTTTTAAGTTTATGCGATGATACAATGTGCCGCCGCGTGGCAACAACCGATCGATTTGTTGGTAGCGGCGGGATTGATTTTCAAAAATTTCATCAACTGGAAAATAACCACCGGCTGAATTTCTTGTTAAAATTCATTAAACGGTTATTGGTTCTCCCATGCAATCTTGTTTGGGGCCCGATTAGAGGACCGCGAGCTGCACGCAGAATCCTTTTTGAACTGTCATGGCGCCTATGTGGCCAAAAAACGTATTCTGCCTCTGGCTGGCCGGGCAGGCTTTTTTATAAAGAAAGTTAGGATGATCTGACCATATGCTGAAATCATCCCCTTTAATTAGTATCCTACTCCCTGTATTCAATGCAGAGAAAACCTTGGGGGCTGCTATTCGATCAATTCTCCTCCAGGAGTTTGTTGATTGGGAACTAATTATCCTTGACGACGGGTCATCAGATGGGAGCCTACAAATAGCTCGCAGCTTTAAAGACTCACGGATTAAAATCATATCAGATGGCAGAAATATAAAACTTCCTCTAAGGCTTAACCACGGGATAAGGTTAAGTAAAGGAAAATATATTGCACGGATGGATGCGGATGATATTTCCTACCCAAACCGCTTGGAGACCCAAGTAAGCTTTCTTGAGGCGAATTCTGAGATCGATCTTACAGCCTCACGTGTTCTTATTTTTAACAATGCTGGCACCGTTATTGGCACTTATCCATATCGTCAAAAACATTCGGAAATATGCAACCAACCGTGGAAGGGATTTTATTTTCCCCATCCCACTTGGATGGGAAAAAGAAGATGGTTCAATTCAAATTTATACCAAAACGGTGCGCACCGCATGGAAGATCAAGATCTTTTGTTGCGAACATATAAAAGAAGTCATTTTGAATGCCTTCCGGTTTTTTTATTAGGTTACAGACAAGCCGGCTTGTCTCTAAAAAATATTTTAATTGGTCGATATAATTTATCAAAATCATATTTGAAATACCTGTTAACGGAGGAACCAAGTAAGGCGCTTGAAGGGGTCTACTGGCAATTTGCAAAAGCAGCAATCGATATATTTGCCATTACATCAAACCTTGAATATAAAGTTTTAAAACATCGTGCGATGCCGATACCTGATGAAGATATCGACAATTGGAATAAAATTTGGCAAAGATGTAGTGTGAAATAAAAGGAAAAAAACGACCATGCGTATTCTAATCACCGGCGGCGCCGGCTTTATTGGTTCTCACTTGGCTGAAGCCTATCTCGAAAGAGGTGACGAGGTCTATATCATTGACGACCTTTCAACCGGTTCCATGGATAATATCCGGTTTCTTCAGGAAGACCCCCAGTTCAAAAACAAAATATTTGTCCACATCAATACCATATTGAATCATGACATGATGCTGGAGCTGACCGGTATCTGCGATGTGGTGTACCATATGGCCGCAGCGGTGGGGGTGAAGACGATTCTGGACAAGCCTCTGGAATCCATCGTTACCAACATCCAAGGCACCGAAAAAGTCCTTGAGATGTGCAACAAATTTAAAAAACGGGTGCTGATTGCCTCCACCTCCGAGGTGTACGGCAAGCACACGCATGCGCCGCTGGTGGAAACGGACAACATCATCTACGGGCCTTCCAGCAAATTCCGCTGGAGCTATGCCGCCTCAAAACTGATGGATGAGTTTACGGCACTGGCCCACTACCGGACCAACGGGCTCGAGGTGATCATCACCCGCCTGTTCAACACCGTCGGACCGAGACAGACAGGCGCCTATGGGATGGTCATTCCCAGCTTCGTCGCCCAGGCACTGAAGAATGAACCCATCACCGTGTTCGGCGACGGCACGCAGACGCGAACCTTTACCTATGTCAAGGATGTGGTGGCTGCATTGATCAAACTGATGGAATCCGATCAAGCGATCGGCGAAGTGATCAATGTCGGGGGCCTCGAAGAGATTTCGATGCTGGACCTGGCACGGAAAATCATCGACATGACCGGATCGACCTCCACCATCCAGTTGATTCCCTATGCCGATGCCTTTGGAAAAGATTTCGAGGACATGCAGCGCCGCGTGCCAAGCACGGAAAAACTGGAGCAGGTGACCGGTTTCGCTCCGGACAAAAGCCTTGATTTCATTTTGTCTACGGTCATTGAATACATAAAACGCCGATAACCTGATTCTTCTCGATGAAACCCTATTTATTACTCGGCCTGGCCGCTTTTCTGATCAGCTTTGCAGCGACGCCATTGGTGCGTCTGATTGCCATCAGAAAAGGGTGGGTCGCCAGACCCAGTGAAGACCGCTGGCATAAAAAGACCACGGCGCTTTTTGGCGGCATCGCCATTTTTATCGGGATCGCCATACCGCTTGGAATCATTGGCGATTATCAATCCCTTTGGCATAAAATCTTAGCCACTGGCATCAGCGGGCGACTCCCCTCGATCGCCGTCGTCATTCTGTTTGGGGCGACGCTTCTGTTTTTCCTGGGAATGGCGGATGATTTTCTCAACCTGAAACCCCAGAACAAGCTGATCGGACAGATCATCGTGGCCAGCGCGGTGGCATTCGTAGGATTCCGGCTGGGCTGGTTCACCTCGTTGACCCTGGACACCATGGTCACGCTCGTCTGGATCGTCGGAATCACCAACGCCTTCAACCTGCTGGATAACATGGACGGGCTCTGCGCCGGTGTTGCCATGGTGGCCGCATTGTCCCTGGCGGTGCTCTTCGCCGGCTACGATACGGCGGCCTTTTCGGTTGCTTTAATCATTGCCGGTTCCTGCGGTGCATTTTTAGTCTATAATTTTAACCCGGCTTCCATTTTTATGGGGGACTGTGGCAGCCTTGTCATCGGTTTTGCCATAGCAGTCTTAAGTCTGTACCACGGCGAATTTGCGGAAGGCAGCCGCCTTTCCGCAGTTGCCGTTCCCCTGTTGATATTGATGGTGCCGTTGCTGGATACCACCCTGGTGACCATCATTCGGTTGCTCAGCGGTAGAAAGGCCTCAACCGGCGGAAGAGATCACACCTCCCATCGCCTGGTATTGATGGGGTTCAGTGAAAAAAGTGCCGTTGTTTTTCTCTACGGGATCGGCGCGGTTTCCGGAATCGCGGGCGTTTTTGTCAGCCACAGTGACAACATTACCTCGCCGGCCGTAATTATCCCCATCCTATTGGCCATGACCCTCATGGGGATCTACCTGGCGCAATTGCGGGTTTATCCGGAAAAAGAATTTTCCGCTTTACGCGGACGCAAATTTACCCCGGTTCTGATCGAGTTGACCTATAAACGCCAGATGACGATGGTCATCTTGGATTTCGGCCTGGTCTCGTTTTCTTATTATCTATCTTACCGGTTAAGATTTGATGATTATGATTTCGGCTACTTTTTTCAAGTGTTCCTGAAATCCCTGCCGGTCATCATTGCCGTCAAGATGGTCGTTTTCTATATCACGGGAATTTACCGCGGGTTCTGGCAATACATCAGCACACGTGATGTGTTCCAGTACGCTCGCAGCTCGTTTTTGGCTACATTGGTTGCAATTGCCTGTGTCGCTATCTTCTTTCGTTTTAAAGATTTTTCCAAAGGCGTCTTTATCATCGATTGGATACTGACGACTGCATTTTTACTGGGCAGCCGGGGATCGTTTCGGATTTTTACGGAAACGATGAAGCGAAAAACACTGGCCGGGGATCATGTGATCATCTATGGTGCGGGAAGGGGAGGGGAGCTTTTGTTGCGTGAGATTATGAACAACAAAGCCCTGAATATCAATCCTGTGGGTTTTCTGGATGACGACCCACTTAAAATTGGAAAGAAAATTCAAGGTTATCCCATCCTGGGAAATTTTGACAAATTATCCGAGTTGAAAAAAAAACATGCCGTTCGCGGGGTGCTTCTCTCCTTTAATGGCCCGGCCAATGCAGTGGCGTGCCAGGCGGCGGCTCAGTACTGCCGACAACACGGGTTATTTCTTAAAAAATTTTCCATCCAATTGGAACCCGTCGATCTGATTGAAAACATTTAGTTTTTTGGCGAACGCTGCGGTCACTATATTTTGAGCTGAATTCTGAAGAATTGCCGATATGGAAAAAAAATCGATAGCCATAGGTAATCCCAATGCCCCAATAATCGGTGATGAGGTGGATCGTACCCGGATCGCCCAAAAGGCGACCATCCACGCCGGGTGCAAACTGATCGGCGGCAACACCCTGATCTGTGACGGCGCTGAACTTGGATTTGAAGCGCCAGTTACCGTGAACAACTGCTACATCGGCCCCAATGTAAAATTGAAGGGCGGCTATTTCGAAAATGCCGTCTTTCTGGAGGGCGCCGAAGCCGGTTCCGGCGCCCATGTGCGGGCAGGCACCATCTTCGAAGAACAGGCCAGCATCGCCCACACCGTGGGGTTGAAGCAGACCATCCTGTTTCCCTTTGTGACCCTGGGCAGCCTGATCAATTTCTGTGACTGCTTCCTGGCCGGCGGGACGAGCCGGGAAAACCACAGTGAAGTCGGCAGTTCCTATATTCACTTCAATTACACACCCAATCAGGACAAGGCCACGGCATCCCTCATGGGGGATGTCCCCAACGGGGTGATGCTCAACCAGAATCCGATTTTCTTGGGCGGACAGGGGGGGATGGTGGGCCCTTGCCGCATCGCATACGGGACATTGATTGCCGCGGGTTCGGTATATCGCAAGGATCAACCCAAGCCGGATCGGCTGGTATTCGAAGGCGGGGGCAGGGGAGGAACCGTCCCCTATTCCACGGGCATATACAGGAATGTCAAACGCCAAGCATATAACAACATCGTTTACCTGGCCAACCTGGTCGCCTTGATGGCCTGGTACACCCATGTCCGTTGTGAATTTGTCGGAGACCGGTTTCCCCGGGCGCTCCATGAGGGATTGATCGATACGCTGCACTCTAGCCATATTCGAACGAATCGAGCGGTTTTCGGCATTTTGTGAAAAGCTGAAGGAATCCAGTAAGCGGTATCGGCAGCAGATGGGCGACAGCGCTTCCACCAGTCTGATCCTTCAAAAAGATCAACTAGTCAACAACCAGGATCAGGCCGGTGATCTGATTCGTCGTTGTCTGGATCGCATCGAAAGTTATCAAAACAAGGCCTTCTTGTCGATTATCCGTAGACAATTCGATCGCGTCGGGCCCCGCTACATCGATGTGATCAAAAGCCTGGATGCGAAAGAGGCCTCGCAGGGAACGGTCTGGCTTCAACAGATCGTCGATGAGGTAACCGGGCAGATGCTGGCGTTGTTTCCGGCGATTCGGTAGACATTATCAACACACTGGATCCCCGCCTGCGCGGAGACGACACGTGATAGGCCCGCAGGAGGCATACTAATATTGGGCGAACTTTTTGGAACCGACGGCATCCGCGGCGTAGCCAACCAATATCCGTTGGATTGCGAAACCGCACTTAAAGCAGGAAGGGCCATCGCGGCTTATTTCGACGCTGAGAAACAGGTACCCGACTGTTTTATTATCGGTCAGGATACGCGGATCTCCGGAAACATGCTCGTCAGCGCGCTTGCGGCCGGCATCTGCTCCATGGGTAAAGATGTTTATCTGGCAGGTGTCCTTCCCACACCGGGGGTGGCATACCTAACCGCAACCAACGGTTTTAAGGCCGGCATCGTGGTTTCCGCGTCCCACAATCCATTTTACGACAACGGCATCAAACTCTTTAACAGTGACGGATACAAACTCTCTGATGGTGCCGAGCGCGCTATCGAGCAACTGATCAACGATGGTAGGGCGCTTTATCGTAAAAGTCAGACGATCGAACGGGTGGGTACGATTCATCACCTCGATAACGCCCAAGACCACTATGGCCGGTTTTTGCAGAATTGCCTTTCCACGGGCCCTTCGCTGGCTGGGAGGAAGATAGTCATTGACTGTTCCAACGGTGCCGCCAGTCAAATCGTACCGACTCTTTTCGAAAACCTTGGCACGACGGTGCGAACCATTTTTTGTGAACCGGATGGATTCAATATCAACGACAACTGCGGCTCCCAGCATCCGGGTGCGCTGGCAAGGGTGGTCGTGGCTGAAAACGCCGATCTGGGTTTGGCCTTCGATGGGGACGCCGATCGATTGATTGCGGTGGATGAAAAAGGAAGCGTGCTTTCCGGCGATCAAGTCATGGCCATCTGCGCCAAAGACATGCAGGTAAAAGGGGAGCTGGCCAACCCGGTGGTGGTCACGACGGTCATGAGCAACATGGGCTTTGGTGCAGCACTAAAAAAATTAGGCATCAGTCACATCAAGGCCCAGGTCGGGGACCGCTATGTCATGCAGGAGATGGTAAAGGCTGGCGCTGTTTTCGGTGGTGAAGATTCCGGGCACATGATCTTTTTAAACCATCATACGACGGGAGACGGCATGCTCGCAGCCCTGAAACTCATGCAAGCCATGCGGTCATCGGGAAAACCCCTTTCCGAACTGGCAACGGTCATGACCGTTTTTCCCCAATGCCTGATTAATGTGGATGTAAAATCGAAACCGGCAATCGATACCATCGATGCGGTCATGCGGGCAATTCAGAGCGTGGAAAACCAACTCGGTGACAAGGGACGGGTGCTGGTGCGCTATTCGGGCACCCAGCCACAGTGCCGCGTGATGGTTGAAGGACCCACTGAACAGGAAACCAAATCCTTTTGCCAGCAGATTGCATCGGAGGTGGCCAAGGCGTTGGGGTAACGACGGATGTCAGATGACTGAAATCTGAAAACAGAAGACGGACATAACTAAAGCCCCTGCAGCATGAGTGATCATGATTCAGGGGCTTTTTTGTTCAGTCCCGGTTGCCGCCGAAAATCATCAGCAGGTATTGGAACATCAGGATGAAATCAAGGTATAGCGTCAACGCACCGATAATTGCGCCTTTTCTGATCACCGCGGCATCCAGGCCGGTGGGTTGCGAAATGGCCATGGATTTGAGCTTCTGGGTGTCATAGGCGGTCAACCCGGTGAAAACCAGCACGCCGATATAACTGATAATCATCTGCATGGCCGGGCTTTTCAGAAAAATATTGACGATGGATGCGATGATGATACCGATCAACCCCATGAACAGGAAGTTGCCGAGTCCGGTGAGATCGCGTTTGGTGACCCAGCCAAAAACGCTGCACACCGCGAAGGTCCCGGCGCAGATGAAAAAGGTGGAAGCTATGGATGACATCGTGTAAGCAAGAAAAATGAATGCCATTGTCGCCCCGTTGAGGGCGGCATAGAACATGAACATTCCGGTGGCGGTCGATGCCTGCATTTTGTGTACGCGACTGGCAAGCATGAAGACCAGGGCCAGCTCTCCGATAAAAAAGATCCATCGTGCCTGATAGACAAAGCGGAGAACTGGTTCATTGTGTGCGACAAACCAGGCGACAGCGCCGGTCAATGCGAGCCCGACGGCCATCCAGTTGTACACGCTTCGAACAAAAGCGTTAACCTGTGCCTGAGCCTGGGTTCTTTCCATTGGAATCGACTGCATATGATACCTCCGCATTTTTTTTGTTTTAAATCGTTTTCCGAGCCATGACGGACAGTCTCCAAAGATAACACAGGCTGCTTTATTTTCAAGAACAAAGCTGATATGAATGATGTGTTAATTTTAGGTGGTTAGGACAATAATTGAACCCTCCCCGCGGCAAGCCGCGGGGAGGGTTCACCGTAAAGATGAAAATCGATTTAGGGTTCGCTCGCTAACCCCGCCGCAAGCGGCGAGGAATGCGCTCGCTATCGCGGTTCAATGGTTGAACCTCACTCGTTTTTGTGAGCACGCAACTTTTATTCTCAATCCTCAAGTGAACACACACCTTATAAGGATTGTATCGTGCCATGAAACCTGAACAGATCTACCAGGAGCTGAAAGATTTGGCGGAAAAGCTCGATGTAACGGTCTCCGAGCAGAGCTTCCGAACCAGCGGTATACCCGTGAAAAGCGGCTTTTGCCTGATCAAAGGGAAAATGCACTGCATTATCGATAAAAATATCACCTTGCATAAAAAATCGGTGATCCTGGCCCAATCGCTTTTTGATCTGCCTCACGAAAATCTGTTCGTGGTGCCTGCGGTGCGGGATCTCATTATAAAATCCGGACGGAAGGATAACAGTGGCCAGAAAACACATTAATCGTATCTATAATTTTACATAATATATCTTATCGGACGTTACGGGTCCGTCACCATTCACCCAGATCCAAACCGCATTCCAACATCGAGGCCATGGCGACAAACGGCGCAGGTTCCAATCCTTCCCGGCAACATGTCTACGAAGTCACGGAACTAAATAAAATAATTAAGCGGATACTTGAAGAAAAGTTTCCTTTTATCTGGATATCAGGGGAAATTTCTAATTTTAAAATTCCTTCGTCCGGCCATTGCTATTTCACGTTGAAGGACCCGCATTCGCAAATCAGTGCAATCATGTTCCGCGCCCAGGCCAGTGCCCTCAAATTCAGACCCGAAGATGGCCTGTCCGTCGTCGGACTGGGACGTATCAGCGTCTACGAACCGAGAGGTTCATACCAGATCATCTTTGAATACCTGGAACCCAAAGGTATCGGCGGTCTCCAGATCGCCTTTGAAAAGCTGAAACAACGCCTCTTTGAACAAGGGCTGTTCGACGAGCGGCATAAGCTGCCACTTCCCGTCATACCCAAGAAAATCAGCATTGTGACCTCACCGACCGGTGCGGCCATTCGTGATTTCATCAAGGTGGCCCAGCGGCGTTTCCCCAACCTGCCATTGGAGGTCGTCCCGGTCAGTGTTCAAGGGGATCGCGCGCCTGGCGAAATCATCCATGCCATCCGCTGGCTGAATAAAATGGGGACCACCGATGTCATTGTTCTGGCACGCGGCGGTGGATCCATCGAAGATCTTTGTGCCTTCAACGATGAACAGGTCGCTCGTGCCATATTTGCCTCCTGCATACCGATCATATCGGCCATTGGCCACGAAACGGATTTCACCATCGCCGATTTCGTTGCCGATCTTCGGGCGCCCACGCCATCCGCCGCTGCCGAAATAGCGGTTCCCTCAAAGAATGAACTGAAGAATCAGCTTACCAATACTAATCAAAAACTTTATAAAACTATCAATTCCTATTTGAAAATATTAATAAACCTAATACACGGTCTCAGCAGCCGGATTATTCATCCCCGACAACGGCTGCAGGATATGCGCATACGGGTAGATGATTATTCGATTCGACTGCTTTCATCAGTCAATCGCACGTTGACACGCAGAATTGAGCATCTTGCCTTTCAGCACAATATGCTGATGCATGTCTCACCAGCCAATGCGGTGGTATCCATGCAGGAACAGGTCAACACCCTTCAAGGTGCATCGATCAAACAGATCCATCGTCTCGTCCGGGAGAGGCAAACCGCCATTTTCAAAAATGCCTCCATGCTCGATGCGCTCAATCCCATGGCAATCCTGCGACGCGGATACAGCATCACCCGCACCCTTCCCGATCGATCCGTTGTTCGCGGCGTCAATCAGGTAAACGTTGACCAAAACCTTGAAATCCTTCTGGACCGGGGTCGATTAACAGTCACCGTAGCTGAGAAAAAAAATGAGGCGGACTGAAACAATAAACTCATCTTTCAAATTATTATTTATGACATAACTAAAATAATTAACAAAGGATAATATAATTCTTATGGCGACAAAGGCAAAACCGAGTTTTGAAAAAGCGATCAATGATCTGGAAAAAATCGTCAAGGACCTTGAATCCGGCGACCTTCCTTTGGAAAAAGCCCTCGAGAAATTCGAAGCCGGCATTAAACTGTCTCGATACTGTACCGAGACGCTTGATGAAGCCGAAAAGCGGATCACGCTGTTAACGGCTGACGAGGCAGGCACCCCAGTGGAAACACCCTTTGACGCGGACGCGTGAAAGCACCGGATCATGTTTGATTTGAAATCCTACCTCAAAGATGTGCGGACACCGGTGGATCAGATGCTGCAGCACTATCTGTGTGTCCAATCACCCGCCACACGGGTGTCACAGGCCATGACCTATTCAGTCATGGCAGGCGGAAAACGATTGCGGCCCGTGTTATGTATCGCCGCCGCGGAAACCGTCGGCGGCAGCCGGGAAGCCGTGCTTCCCCTCGCCTGTGCCCTGGAATTCATTCACACCTATTCGTTGATCCATGACGACTTGCCGGCAATGGACAACGACGACAAAAGACGCGGCAAACCAACCTGCCATGTCCAATTCGATGAGGCAACGGCCATCCTTGCCGGCGATGCACTGTTGACGCTGGCTTTTGAAATCCTGGCGGCAGCCGGCACTCGGTGCGCGTCTGATGATCAATACCGCTGGTTGCTTGCCATCGCCCAGATTGCCTCCGCCGCCGGCTTCAAAGGCATGATCGAAGGGCAGATGCGCGATATGGCCTTTGAGGGCACGGTCATTGCTAAAGGTGAATTGGAATCTCTCCACCGCCTGAAAACTGGCAAAATGATCGAAATTTCAGTGGGCTCAGGGTCACTGGTGTCGGGGGCGTCAACACGCCAGCAGCAGTTGCTGCAGGCCTATGCCCAGAATATCGGACTGGCCTTTCAGGTGGCTGACGACATTCTCAACGTGAAAGGAGACCCGGAGCGACTGGGAAAAGCGACTGGTACGGACCGAATCCGCGGGAAAAACACCTACCCGTCGCTGTTGGGTCTGTCCGGTGCCGAGACACTTGCCCGCCAACTGGTGAACAATGCCTTGAAGGTACTTGACGCTTTTGATAATGGAGCAGATTCGCTTCGCGCCATCGCTAACTATGTCATCGAACGGAAACGATAATTCAGGGAGCCATAACCTTGCGCCAATCCTCACATCTACTCAATAAAATCAACTCGCCCCTCGACCTGAAAAAGTTGAAACGTTCAGAACTACCTGATCTTGCAAAAGAAATTCGAAAAACTATCGTAGACGTGGTTTCCACCTCCGGCGGTCACCTGGCATCCAGTTTAGGTGCCGTTGAACTGAGCATCGCCCTTCACTACGTCTTCGATACACCCGCTGATAAAATTCTCTGGGATGTTGGCCATCAGGCATATGCCCACAAGTTGCTTACCGGCCGCCGTGACCAGTTCCCCACCCTGCGCCGACATGGCGGCCTCTCCGGGTTTACCAAGCGCAGCGAAAGCCCATACGACGCCTTCACCACCGGTCACAGCAGCACCTCCATCTCCGCCGGTCTGGGGATTGCCTGTGCAAAGCGTCTGAAAAAGGACTCATCCAAGGTGGTGGCCGTTATCGGAGACGGATCGCTGACTGCCGGGCTTGCCTATGAAGGATTGAACCAGACCGGAGACACGCACAACGACAAGGATATGATCGTTATCCTGAATGACAATGAAATGTCCATTTCCCATAATGTCGGCGCCCTCTCCTCCTTACTCAGCCGCACATTTTCCGCATCCAGGCTTCAGATGCTGCGCAAAGAGTTTGGCGAATTCCTCAAATCGCTGCCGCGTATCGGCGAAAATATGTATCAATTGGCCAAGCGCAGTGAAGAGTCATTTAAGACCTTCGTCACACCGGGGATGCTGTTCGAAGCCTTCAACTTCGAGTATTTCGGTCCCATCGACGGGCACAATCTGGATCATTTAATTAATATTCTCAAAAATATTAAAACAATGGATGAACCGGTACTCCTGCATGTGATTACCAAAAAGGGCAAGGGATATCCCCAGGCGGAACAGAATCCGGTCTATTATCATGGTGTCAGCTCTTTCGACGTGGATACGGGAATTTGCCGCAAAAAAACCACCAATGTGCCCAGTTACACCGAGGTGTTCGGCCAGACGATGGTGGAACTGGCTAAAACGAATGACAAAATCATCGCCGTTACTGCCGCAATGCCGGAAGGTACCGGGCTGGTTCCCTTTTCCAAGGCATACCCGGATCGTTTTTTCGATGTAGGCATTGCTGAACAGCATGGTGTCACTTTTGCCGCCGGTATGGCCACCGAAGGGCTCCGTCCGGTGGTAACTGTCTATTCGACCTTTCTCCAAAGGGCCTACGATCAGATCATTCACGACGTTTGCATCGAAAAACTGCCGGTGGTGTTTGCAATGGATCGCGGCGGTATCGTCGGAGAGGACGGGCCCACCCATCACGGTCTTTTTGACATCTCGTTTCTAAGAACCATCCCCAATATGGTAGTCATGGCCCCGAAGGACGAAAATGAGTTGCGCCACATGCTTGCCACTGCCATTGCCCACGACGGGCCAATCTCCCTGAGATACCCACGGGGCCGAGGAACCGGTGTGGAACTGGACAACGCCTTGACGATCCTTCCCATTGGCAAAGGTGAGATCCTGAGCCACGGTGACGACCTCCTGATCATTGCCGTGGGCAGTACCGTAAGCGAAGCGATATGCGCCGCTGCCCTCTTAGAGGAAAACCATGGCGTTCGGGCAACCGTTGTCAATGCCAGGTTCATCAAACCGTTGGACTCAGAACTGATCATTCCCCTGGTCCGCGACATCCACAGGATCATCACCGTTGAAGAAAATACCGTTCAAGGCGGATTCGGCAGCGCTGTTCTGGAGTTGCTGAGCGACCATGAAATCAAAGACGCCATCGTTAAACGGATGGGCATCAACGATCATTTTGTGGAACACGGACCACAAGATACCCTGCGCTGCAAATACAAAGTGGATGCTGCGGCCATCATCAACACGGCCCTGTCCATGATCAGCCGATAGCTGGTAAGCTTAAAGGGTTGGTATGGCCGTCAAAAAGCGAATCGACGCACTGCTCGTTGAAAAACAATTCTGCCAGAGCCGGGAACGGGCCAAGGCCTTGATCATGGCCGGCCGAGTGTTGGTGAACCATTTGCCCTGCGACAAACCCGGCACCCGCTTTCTCGAAGATATTGATATCACGCTTAAAGGCGATGACCTGCGTTATGTCAGCCGCGGGGGATTGAAGCTCGAAGCAGCCTTGAAAGCAAACCGCATCGATTGTGCCGGCATGGTCTGTCTTGATGTGGGGGCCTCGACCGGCGGTTTTACCGACTGTCTGCTGAAACACGGCGCCGCCCGTGTATTTGCGGTAGATGTGGGATATGGTCAGTTGGCATGGTCGCTGAGGCAGGATGATCGGGTGGTCGCTATCGAGCGGACCAACATCCGCAAAATGGATCCAGGCTTGATCACCCGGAAGGTTGACCTGGTGACCATCGACACCTCTTTTATCTCCCTCAAGATCGTCGTTCCATGCACCCTTCAATTTCTCAATCCCGGCGGCATGGTCCTGGCTTTGATCAAGCCTCAGTTCGAAGCCGGTAAAGGCAGGGTGGGCAAGGGCGGTGTGGTAAAGGACCCGTCCCTTCATGCTGAAATCATCGACGATCTTCAGGTTTTCTTCTCGCGGCAATCGCTTTTTTGTGGGCCGGTAATCCCCTCCCCTGTATTGGGACCCAAGGGAAACCGGGAATTCATTATCCTGCTGCGACCGTCAGATGTTGATTTATAATCAGGTTTTTAAACTTGATTTTTTTTAGTCGTCGATTTAGTAATATCAGCTTAAACTAAGATCTGCCTATAGGGCAGAAAATACAATGGAGAGAGGAGCTTGAGTGGCCCAAATGAATGAATCCTTGAGAAATGTAGCACTGATTGCCCATGGGGGGGCTGGAAAAACCTCCCTCGCTGAAATCATGATTAACAAAGCCGGCATGACCACCCGCGTCGGACGCGTGGAGGACGGCAATACGGTGATGGATTTCGAACCGGAAGAACTCAAGCGGCAGGCCAGTCTTTCCAGTGGTTTCTTTCAACTGCCATGGAAAAAACATACCATCAGTCTGATCGATACCCCCGGCGATCAGAACTTTATCTCCGATGCCAAACTGTGCATGCAGGCCGCCGATACTGCCCTCATCCTCGTGGATGCCGTTGACGGTGTCAAGGTTCAGACCGAGCAGGTGGCTGATTTTGCATCCGAATACGAACTGCCCTGTGCGATTTTCATCAACAAGCTGGACCGCGAACGTGCCGATTTTAGCCGTACCGTCGAGGATGCGGTGCAGTGCCTGTCCCCCAAACCCATTATCGTTCAGCTTCCCATAGGGGCCGAAGCCGACTTTAATGGCATCGTCGATCTGATCGGCCTGAAAGCCTACCGCTACGATGAGAACGGCAATGCAAAAGAGATTGAGATACCCGCCGATATGCAGGACCTGGTTGAAACAGAGCGGGAAACGCTCATCGAGAATGTGGCCGAGGCGGACGATGCACTCATCGAACGTTATCTGGAAGGAGAGGCCATTACCAACCAGGAACTTCGCGATACACTGAAAAAAGGCCTGCTTTCCAGAACCTTTGCGCCGGTGCTGTGCGGGTCTGCCGCTGATAATATCGGCATCGACCTGCTTATGGATTTTATTGCCACCTGTCTGCCTTCGCCTTTGGACAAAGCGCCGAAACAAGGTGTGAATCCAGCCAATGATGAAGTCATTGAACGGGCGTCGGACCCGGCAGCCCCCTTTTCCGCTTTTGTTTTCAAGACCGTGGCCGATCCCTATGCCGGCAGACTGACTATTTTTAAAGTGGTTTCCGGAAAGCTGGGCAGTGACGGTAATTTCTACAATTCGACCAAAGAAACCCGGGAGCGATTCAACCAACTGCTCACCATTGCCGGCAAGGAACAGAAGCCGGCTGCGGAAGCCGGCCCCGGATCCATCGTAGCCGTGGCCAAACTCAAGGAAACCAAAACCGGCGACACGCTCTGCGATGAAAGCAACAAGATCCGCTATTCCTGTGCCCAGCCCATGCCCACGCTGATTTCGTTTGCGCTGGAATCCAAAGCCACCGGCGATGAGGATAAAATTTATATATCCCTGACCAAGCTCCTGGAGGAAGACACGGCCATAAGGTTGGAGCGCAACGCGGAAACCAAGGAGATCCTGCTTTCCGGTTTGGGTCATGTTCACATCGAGAGCACCATCGAAAAGCTCAAAAGAAAATTTAATGTTGAAGTTCTGCTTAAAACCCCAAAAATTCCCTATCGGGAGACCATTAAAAAGAAAGTCCGCGTTCAGGGTAAACACAAGAAACAGTCCGGCGGACATGGCCAGTACGGCGACTGCTGGATCGTCATGGAACCCCTTCCCCGAGGTGCCGGCTTCGAATTTGTGGATGCCATCGTCGGCGGGGTCATCCCCAAAAATTACATTCCGGCCGTTGAAAAAGGCATTATCGATGCCCGTCAGAAGGGACCGCTGATCGGTGCCCCCTGTGTGGACTTCCGTGCCACCGTGGACTTCGGCAGCTACCATGCCGTCGATTCTTCGGAAATGGCCTTCAAGGTCGCCGGCTCCCTGGCCTACAAAAAGGCCTGTGAGGAGGCAAAACCGGTTCTGCTGGAGCCGATTATGAAAGTGACCGTGACCACGCCGGACGATTATATGGGCGACATCATGGGCGATATGAACAGCCGGCGGGGGCGTGTTCTCGGAATGGATACGGCGGGCAAAAATCAGGTGATCAACGCGGAGGTCCCCCTGGCCGAATTCCAGACATATGCGCCGGATCTGCGTTCCATGACCGGCGGCCGCGGTATGTACACCATGGAATTTTTGCGCTACGACGAAGTGCCGGCCCAGATTGCGACCAAGGTGATCGAACAGATCAAGGCCGAAAAGTAGGGTAGAAGGCAGCGCTACATCATGTGTATTCTTAAAAAGGAGGGCCCCTGCCCTCCTTTTTTATGGCGATGATCGAACCCCATCAAGGCGGCGGGAAGTCAATGCATTCCCTGGCCGGCGCATAGCCGGACCAAAAGCCAGCCCATTGATTTTTCAGCCATAGCCGATTTTTTTCAGAAATGCTTTTTCCCATGGGACAGTCGTGTGCATGAAATCGCTTTGATCGCCGGTTTGCCGGATAGGCCTGGGGTGGCTTGCTGTCTTTGTTCACGCGTTGCCAGATGCCTCTACCTCGCTCCATGGCAACGCGCTGGGCGGAAAGCAGAATCTTCTGTTTACTGATGTTGGGAAATCGATACAACACGTGGGCGTATCCCAGCTTAACTATTTCGGCGTTTACAAAAAGCCCATCACTGCGATAAACATAAGCCAGCGTCCTGCCGTAGCGATCCTTTTTTTCCCGGTCGTGATCCAGTCGGAGTTTCCACCCGTCGACCAGTCTGCGATTTATCGTCTGGGCCTCATCGCCCATCGGTTCGGCCGGACGGTTCTTGTGCGCGACTTCAGGAGTGTCGATGCCAATATAACGCACGTGTCGGCCGTCGTGTAAAATAATGGTGTCCCCATCGGCCACCCACCTGGCCATGTCCCATGATTCGGCCTCACACAAGCCAGCCGAGGCGGATAGGATCAACACGATCAGCCCAATGCAGCCTGGGATGCTATTTTTTAGTATGAGCGCAAAGGCCTTCACCGGGTCAAATCACAAATCTTGATCGCGCTTCGGTCCAGCATCCGACCCAAGCCTCCGTGCGGCGGCGGAACCCATCCCATGGTTTTTTCCCACACCTCATCGTCCTCCATACAGAAATAAACGGTTACATCCGGCGCCACGTCTCGTATCCACCCCACCATCTGCCGGTAAAGGGAGATGCGCAGCGGTTTGAAGTAGCGCATTTTGTTATCCAGACCGGTGACAAATTCACCATAGGCAATTTTGGAGTCTGGAAAGCGCTGGGCAATCACCGGTTTGAGCGCGGGCATGAAGCGGAAGGTGCCCAGGCTGATCCAGACGATATTTTCGGCTGAGATTCGCTGAAACAGCTGCTTTACCACCCACCGGTAATCGGTTTCGCAGCCATCGTAAATGATCATGGGGTCAAAGTGAAATGCCAGGGGATATCCCCATTGTTGGCAACGTGCCGCTGCCGTCAAACGTGCATCCAGCGAAGCGGTATGCCGCTCCTCGCTTGCCATGACAGCCGGTGTGTTCAAGGACCAGGAGAGAATGGTTTTTCGCCGGTGGTCCAGATCCTTGAGCCTCGCAATGTTGACCGTTTTGGTTTTCAATTCCAGCACGGCCCTGTCCTGCCGGGCAAAGCGGGTGACCAGGTAATCGGTCAGATCGGTCCATCTTTCCCAGATAAGGCTGTCGGTAAACTCACCGGTTCCCACTCGACTGACGGTCTTTTTTTGAAAGAGTCCGGTCAGTTCCGCGTCCAGATCTTCCCGATTAACGAAAAATTGCAGCAACGGTGGATGGAAATAGCTTTGCAGAATGCAGTAGGCGCAATCCATGGTGCAAAAGGAGGCCACATGCAGGATCTGATAATCGCAGCACGTGTATTCACGGGTACCCGGGCACGATTTTAAAAAACCGCCTTTGTTGCGGGTGAGGTAAAGCACCTGCTTACCGCGGCTGACCGGATCAGCAGCGCTGTTGATCCATTGATAAATCGAAACAGGATCATCCACGCATTCTGCAGGCAGGTCGAGCTGACGGCAAATTCGTTCGGTTTCAGGGTGGGAGGCGATATTGGCTTCAATAAATATTTTTTTTAGAATCACGGGTGTTCTTTTTTCTTAGGCGTTCATCGCTTCTGGGTTCACGCCTCTATGGATCGTTGTCTGAGCAACCAACGCAGAACTCCTGAACCGTTGAACCGTGAACGACTATCTTAGTATTTGAGCATGGCATAGTAAGTTCGTTGCGAGGCAGTCAGGGCATCTTGAAGTGTATATATCCCTTTTTCATTGAGCAGCGAAATCATTTTTATGAACACCTCGCCGGTGGCGATGGCATCTCCGAGTGCGTCGTGTCGTTTGATCAGAGAGACCCCCAACCGTTTGGCGATGGTGTCCAGGGTATGGTCATGATGGGCCGGGTGAAGGATGGCAGACAGGTGCATGGTGTCGAGCACCGGGTTGTCAAAACGGATCCCGGTGGCTTTCTCTTTCACTTGCAGCATTCGCATGTCGAAGGCAGCATTGTGAGCGACCAGCACCGTATTCCGGGCGAACTGGTGAAAAAAGGGCAGCACTTTTTCAATCGTCGGTTTGCCTTTAAGCATCCCATCATCGATGCCATGATACTTGATCGATTCGGCCGGCACGGACCGACAAGGGTCCACCAGTTGATTGACGGTCTCCGTGTGAAGCAAGCGCCCGTTGACCACCCGAATGGCGCCAATGGATATGATTTCATCACCGCCGCGCGGATCCAACCCGGTGGTTTCCGTATCGAATACCGTATAATTGAGTTCCCCGAGCATCCGCTGGCCCATTTCCGGGATTTGTCCCGCTTGATTGAACAAGTCAAAATCGTAGAATTCCGGCCGGCCTTTTGGCAGCAGTGTCACGTGGCGGATATTTTCCGACACCCCTTCGGATTGAACCATGGGGATAAAGATCCGAAGGCAGGCCTGGCCACTGTTCTGTCTATCGGTGTGGGGCCAGATTTCCGCGTGATGGTGGTCGAGGACTTCCTTTAAGGTCAACGGATAGCCTTTTTGCACCCCCGTCAATGGCAGATCGCTCCATTGACGAAGGGTTTCGATTTTTACCGGTTCACCCTTCCAGATCAAGTCAATTTGAACCAGATTGCCCGGTGCGGTCAATCGTATACGGCTGCAGCCCGTTTGAAATTCTTTTTTAAGACATGCCAGGACAAAACCGATTGCCGAAACCAGTGAGTAGTTATCCACCCGGATCATGCACCGGGAATCACATTCGTCGACGTCAAGCGCCACATCGTCGATGGCCATGGACTCGTTCTTGAGGGTTTCTATGAATTCGGTGGCAAGGATCGCGGAGAGCGGCCAGCGTGAATTGGCAAAACTGATGGTTTCGGTGAGTTCAGTTCTCAGCAGCCGGCTCAATGACTGTGTTTCAGCGGAGATGCTTTCAAGGAACGCATTCTTCTGATCGACGCCCATGTCGGGAAACTGAATCATTAAATCGACCGTGGACCGGATGGCGGCAATTGACGATCGAAGATCTTTTGCCATGGTTTTTAGGTGTTGATTCAATCGGCTGGCATGTTCCAACTGGCTGGTGATGTCCGAGAAGATGAGAACGAAACCGGCGAAACGTTTATCTTCGTCCAGGATGGGAAGCGTCTCCACCCGGATTTGCCTCCGGTTTTGAGTCACCACGGCAAAGTGTGAAGATACATTCTCTTTACTCTGGTCAAGCTTGGCTTGAATGTCTTTGAGTGCATACTGAACCAGGTTCCTGTCGATCAGAGAGTAGATCGAACGATGCAACCCGACAAAACCGTCAGTCACCAAATCCTGGTCATTCCCGGCATTAATCGCGATGCCGGGACGTTGAACTTTGTTCAGTACCCGCTGTGCCTGCCGGTTATACAACAAGATGCGGCCCACCGTGTCACAGATCAGCACTCCTTGAGTCAGTTCGGCCATAATCGTGGCCAAAATGTTTTTTTCCGCTTCGGTTTTGGCTTTTGCCGATTCAACCGTTTGATCAATGATATGTTTGGCGGCTTCGTATTGATCTCCGCAGGCGTTGATCAACTCCGCCAGTTTCTGGACCTCGCGGCTGCCGTCAATCTTCAAGCGGTGAGCCGGGTTGACGGTATTCATCACCTGGGTCTCGTCAATAAGCTGATTCAGGGGAATAATGTAAAAACGGAAAAACCAGTCCAGGGTGAATCCGAAAGCCGTAAAAAGGAATACACCGGTGCTGAAAAAATACCAGAATTGCGCTTTAACCAGGCGTATCAGCAGGAGTTGTTCGGATGCGTCGATCTGCCGCCAGAAAAGCACCGCCAGGGTCACGGCAATAGCGGCGGTAAACGTCATACAGACGACAGCGAACAGCCAGAATTTATTGCTCAGTTTCATCCGCAGAGAAGGTCTTTAACCTGCCTGACCACATCGGCATTGGAAAAAGGTTTGGTGATGTAGGCATCCGCCCCCAGTGTATTCCCTTTGGCAATGTCCATGTCACGCGTCATTGCAGAGAGAAAGATCACTTTGATCGTTTTGCGTCGCGGGTCAGATTTCAGGCTTTGGCAAACCTGAAATCCATCAACAGTGGGAAGCATCACATCCAGCAGGATCAGATCAGGCCCAAAATGGTCAATCGCGGCAAGCGCATCTTCTCCACTGTGAACGACCATCACTTCGAATTGATTCTGTTCCATCAGGAACTTCAATGGTACGGTGATGCTCGGCTCGTCATCGACAATCAGAATCTTGTTGGCCATAATAATCCATACCCTCGATTTTACAGGATTTCAAGAATACAAATGTTATGAAGACGGTATTTTGTACCGGACGAGACAGCCAATAGATGAAAAAGGATGCAGGAATAGAATGCGATCGATGCAGCACCGCACTATGCTTATGATAGGGCATTACAAAAAATAAGGCATCTAAACCGCAACAGGATGATTCAGTCCCCTTAACTATAGGGAGAGCAACGGTGTTGCGATGAGTTCCATAAAAACGTAGGTTAAAAAAGTGATTACAGCCACGATGACCCCGGTAATGTACATGTTGCTCAGTTTATATTTGTTTTTATCTTTCTCATGGTAATAAACGGCGTTTGCACAGCGTTCACACCAACTGCGATCACGATTGGAAGTGAAGGTGTGGCCGCACTGGCAGGTAACGGCTTTGAGTTTCAGTGACATGGTGACGTCCTTTTTTTCATAGAAAAGCAGCGTTGTTTAGGAGGGCACAGGAAGAGAAATTTTCCTGTGCCCTTTCAGTTACGTTTTTTTTCCGAGCACCGCCAGCAAACCACCTTTTGGTGCCCGGATTAATTAACGACAGTCCGTTCGGCCTATCCGAACAGCCCCCACCCAAAGGATGCGGTCCACAGGATGGAGAACACAACCAATCCAATCATCCACAGGTCTTCTTTCTTCATGGGTAATGCCTCCTTAGCTATTTTTCGGAATTAGACTAGGCTTCTTTAATGACGATGTTGGTTTCCTTTTCGGCCCGCTCGATCTGAATCTCGTTGGTGGTGGCCATTTCGGCCTTGAAGCACAGGGCCCACATCATGACGATACCCAGGATCCACCAGGCGATCTGCCAGGACCACAGCGGAGGAAACCCGCTAAAGGAGAAGGCTTTGTTGCCCAGGATACAGGCAGGCCCGATGGCAAAGAAATACCAGACGGGCGTGGCGATCTTCATGACGCTGCGCCACTGTTTGCCCGATGCACTTGGCTCGTCGATGTCGTCAAGGAAGTTCCTGATCTCTGCCTGGCGTTTGATGGTCTCTTCGTCATCCTTGAAACCGAGGCCGCGGCAAATGTACGCCACCACCAGGCCGGTGAAGGTGCCCCAGAAGGCGCAGTGCATGGACAGCGGGCTCGGCCAGATCGCGTAGGTAAGGTACACGGCAATCATGCCGGCGAGTACGCCCAGCACCGCACCGATGCGCGGGAATTTGAAGCCCCAGATCACGCCCACCAGCAGGACGTACATGACGAACCCGAAGGCCGTGGCCAGTGCGCCAAGGATAACCAGGGCCGCCTTGGATGTCATACCCACAACCAGCGCCAGAATGGTCAACAAGGTGGCAAAGACGCGGTTCATCCAGATCTGTTCGGAGTGGCTGGCTTCCTGGTTGCGGATGTAACGCCAGTAGACGTCGCGCAGCAGGATCGAGCCGCCCGTGCCGATGTACGGGGCCGCCGTGGAGTGAATGGCCGCGATGGCACCCATGAAAACGACGCCCAGCATGAAGGGCGGCAGGAACTCATTCATCAGCGTGGGAACGACGGTGGCGTTATTTACATCCTGGAAGGCTGCATGCCCTGCCAGTTGCAGTACTTTAGCGCCCATACCCTGGAAGGCGGTGAAAAAAAACAGGGCGAAGCCGACCACGAAGGTGGACATGAAGGCTTGCTGCCAGGCCAGGGGCTTGGGGGACTTGATGCCGAAGGTCCACATGGTAAACGCCGGCGAGCACTGGATGCCCATCAGGGCGAACATATAGGTGAGGATCATCACAGCTGTCCAGGCGGTTTCACCCGGTGCACCGCCCAGATAGTCCACCGTATTGATCACCCGGGGGACTTCCAGGAACTTGGCATCCAAATTGTGCACGGCGGCCGAGAATCCCGACCAGCCGCCGAATTGCTCTGCAGTAACGACGTACAAGCCGAGAATGACGATGCCACCCACCAGCAGAATGAACTGGATCACGCCGACCCAGGTGCTGGCTTTCAGACCGCCGGTGCAAACATAAAACCAGACGATGAACGCCATGAAGATGGCACCGAAGGTCACTGGGACGCCGGCAATAATGTTGAACAGGGCGGCGGACGCCATCAGCTGCACCGCCGAGTAGAAGATGGAATAGAGGACCGCCGTTAAAACGACCAGAAAACGAAGCGGTTCAGAATTGAAGTAATAGGCGTACATGTCGCCCGGAGTGACGAATCCGTAGCGTTTGCCCAGCAGCCAGGTTCGCTTTGAAAAAAACGTTCCGGTAATGGGAATGGTCAGCACGTAAAACGATGCGAACGCATAGGCCAGACCGTCCCGCCAGATCAAGCCCGGATGGCCGATGAAGGTCCATCCGGAAAACGATGCCGCCGTTGCCGCCAGCAGAAAGGCGAAAAAGGGAATGGATCGTCCGGCAATGGAGTAGCCGGATGAGGTCTTTTCCGTAAAATACCCTTTAAGCCCCCAGTAAAAACAGTAGATAATGTAAAGACCCAGCATGATATAAACCCACGTGGTTCCACCCATAACGTTTCCTCCTGTGCCTTTTCGTCAATTAGATTGTGATCGGCTAGAATGTGTGATCGGCTGCCAAAAAGGTTATCGATTCACCTGATCGCTCAGGGTGCCCCATCACCTCCTTTCATGGCTCCTTCGGACTGGATCGGTAATCGTTCCCGATCCAGTCCGTTGTGTTTTGTAATTTTTATTTTTTGACCATTTGTTTGATCTCTTCGACAATTTCGGGGTTGGCCAGGGTCATGACGTCCCCCACATCGCGGTTGTTGGACAGGGCGCCCAGCACGCGGCGCATGATCTTGCCGGAGCGGGTCTTGGGCATATCCTTGACGATCCAGACCTTGCGCGGCTTGGCAATTTTGCCGATCTGGTCACAGACCACGTCGGATATCTTCTTGGCCATTGCGTCGCTGGCCTCGAACCCGGGTTTGAGGGCGATGTAGAGATCCGGTTCCTTGCCTTTGATCTCGTGGTTGACCGGAACCACAGCGGCCTCGGCAACTTCCGGGCACACCAGGGCGGCGGATTCGATTTCCTTGGTTCCCAGACGGTGCCCGGAGACGTTGATCACGTCGTCGATGCGGCCCAGGATCCGGTAGTAGCCGTCTTCGGCCTCCACGGCGGCGTCACCGGTTAGGTAGGGCCAATCGCGCCAATCCGTGCTTTTGGGATCTTTGCAGTAGCGGGTAAAATAGGTGTCCACGAAGCGGTCCCGGTCGCCCCAGATGGTCATGAACATGCCCGGCCAGGGGTTCTGGATGCAGATGTTGCCGGCTTTCCCTGCCCCTCTTTTGACCTCGTTGCCGTCGTCGTCATAGATGATGGGGTGAATACCCGGCATGCCCGGTCCGGCGCTGCCCGGTTTCATCGGGGTGATGGCCGGCAGGGTACTGCAGAGGAACCCGCCGGTTTCGGTCTGCCACCAGGTATCCACGATGATGGCTTCACCCTTGCCGACCTCCTTATGGTACCACTTCCAGACTGCCGGTTCGATCGGTTCACCCACGGTGGTCATGTGTTTGAAGTGGTAGTTGTACTTGGCCGGTTCGTCCGGGCCGATCTTCCTCAGGGCGCGGATGGCCGTGGGCGCGGTGTGGAAAATATTCACATCCAGGTCCTGGGCGATGCGCCAGGCGCGTCCGGCATCCGGATAGGTGGGCACGCCTTCGTAGATGACTGTGGAGGCACAATTGGCCAAGGGACCGTAGACAATGTAGGAGTGCCCGGTGATCCAGCCGATGTCGGCCATGCACCAGTAAACGTCTTCGGGATGAATATCCTGAACGTATTTCGATGTCCCGGTGACGTAGGCGAGATACCCGCCGGTGCCGTGCTGGCACCCCTTGGGCTTGCCGGTGGTGCCGCTGGTGTACATCAGAAACAGCGGGTCTTCGGAATTCATGCGTTCCGGTTCTACCCGCACGCCATAGTATTTTTTCAATTGATCGTTGACGAAAAAGTCGCGTCCGTCGACCATGGGGGTCTTGGCGGAGTACTTGCCAGGATAGCGCTGCCAGACCAGTACCTTGTCGACCTTCTGGCCGTCTTTTTCAGCATGTTTGACGGCTATGTCCGCATTCTGCTTGTGGTCGAGCAGCGTGCCGCTGCGGTAGTAGGAGTCCGCTGTGATCAGCACACGGCTGCCCGAATCGACGATGCGGTCGGCGCAGGCCGTGCCGCTGAATCCGCCGAACACCTGGGAGTGGATCACGCCCAGGCGGGCGCAGGCCAGCATGGTGATGGGCAGCTCGGGAATCATGGGCATGTGCAGGGTCACCCGATCACCCCGTTTCAGGCCGGCAAAATCCCTGAGCAGGGCGGCGAATTCATTCACGCGCACATAGAGTTCTTGGTAGGTGATGTGCTCGGTCTTGTCTTCCAGTGGTTCGGGAACGAAGTGGATGGCGGTCTTGTTCTTGTTCGCCTTCAGGTGGCGATCGATGCAGTTGTAACTGGCGTTGATCTTGCCACCCTTGAACCACTTGTAGCAGGGTGCGTCGCTGGTATCCAGGATTTCGTCCCAGTATTCGTACCAGGTTAAAAGATCCGCATATTCCTTGTAGCAGTTGGGGAAATTCTCCAGGCTGAACCGGTCGTAGATGCCTTTGTCCGTCATGTTTGCCTGGGCGATGAACTCCGTGGACGGATAATAGTAGCCTTCTTCCTGCCAGTGTACGGCAATTTGCGCCTCTGATGTTTCGACAACTTCTTTTTCTGCCATGGGTCACTCTCCTCCGATTTAAGTTGTAAGTTCAGTCGGACTGGTGTGCGATTGGCTTCTTTTCAATGCGTATGCTTTCATTTTCTCCCTACCGTCTAACGCTTTCTTTCTCAAACCTCAGTTCGCGGCGATAGCATTTAAAAAGAAGTCCCCCTCCCCTCGTTTAATCCCCCCTTTCATCCATTCCGGTTAAGTGTTGTCGTTAAGCGAGTAATGGTTAGTGTGCCGGTTAATGGCGCATGATCCCACGAGAAAAGATTTCAAAGGCGGTATCGAAAGTCTCTTTTAAAAAGTCTTTCTCACCATTGATAATCTTTTTGCTGGTTTCCCAGAGTATGATGCCGGAAAAAAGAGACCAGAGGATATCGGCGATCGCGGTCGGGTGCCTGTCCACAAACATGTTCTTGCTAATGCCGTCTTCAAAGATATTTGCCATCACTTTCAGGGATCTGCGGCTCAGTGATTCAATTTGGCTCAGGAGGTCGGGAGAGAGGTTTTTCAGCGTTTCGCTGGACTGCATGTGAAACATATTGATCAGAATGAGCGGATCGAACTCGTAAACATCGAACATGGCTTCTTTCAGGGCATTGAGGCGCTGTGCAGCATCGGTAAACGGTTCGGCGTAGACGTGTTCCAGGCGGATCATCAGGTATTGAAGAATTCGCAGGGAAAGGGAGGCGTAAAGTTCGTCCTTGTTCTTGAAATAGAGATATAAGGTCCCGGGGCTCAGTTCCGCTTCGTTGGCAATATCTTCCATGGTTGCCTTGGCAAAGCCCTTGTTGGTGAAAACTCGCTTGGCGGCAACCATGATCTGTTGCCGGCGCCGTTCGCGCTCCCTCTCTTTTCTTTCCTGAATCCCCATATTAAATGAATTCCATTTATTTCCTGTAAGAGCTTATATATCTTGCCTTGTATTTGTCAAGTTATATTTGTTCATGTTTTCCAATAAAAACTATATTTTTTAGGTATTTTTAGTTTGTCATCGGAGTTGTCCGAAACCCGTTGTAAAATGACGTTTTCTTACCATCTTTCCGATTATTTATAGCTCAGGTGAGGCGAGGATGGATCGGTAGGGTTGAACCACGATAGCGATCGAACTGGAAAATAGTCGGTCGAGAATCTATTCCGGAAGCAGGTTGGGATGGTGAACCAGCTTATCCAATTCTGATTGCAGGGATTTCAACTGGTGGCGGGAATCAATGGTCAAACTCAACCGGTATGAGGTGCCTTCAAAAAAACGCGGGGGGTGAATTTGAACCCGGGGATTCAATTTGAGCGTTTTCACTTTCTGGTTATACGCCGCTTCGGCCCTGCTCAATTCGGGAAAGCGTTTCGACTTCAGCATCAAGCGCAAACGTTGCGTTTTTTGCGGTGCTGAAAAATCTGTATTCTCTATAATATCGAAAATATCTGCCTGCTCCAACAGCCTGGCAATGGGAATATCATCCCTACTTGAGATCTCGGAAATCAACTCCAACAACTCCCGCTGAATGTTCAGCCCGGTGGTAACCTGCCGGAAAAAGCTGCACAGGGCCTTGGCATCATCGTGTTCCAAATGGCTGATCTGAAGGGCAATGGGAAGCGCGATGCTTCCCTCGAGAATGGCGTCCTGCAGGGGTACCGGCATACCGGCAACGGGCAGGATCCGATCCATCGCGGTCTGGCTGCTGGCCAATCCCGTTGATTCGACGGTTTTCATCCAGGCCGTTTCGTTGTCAGCAAACTTTCTGATCAACGCGTAAGCGCGGGAATGTTCAACGATGTTCAATGCCCGTTGGGAGGAATTGTCGACAACGGCAATTTGGGCACAAGTAATCGTTGAAACACTCGATTGGAGTATTCGGGCCGGAATCGATTTAATATTCAGGGTTTCACACGCGTCAATCCGACGGAAACCACAAACGATGGTTAAGTCTGACCCTGTTTTTACGAGCACCGGCGGTTGTAACATACCGATGGCGCGGATTGACCGTGCCAGTTCGGCGTGTTCCGTTTCCGTGGTTATTTTAAAGGTGTGGTTCCCCGTTTTGATCCGATCGATTAAAACAGGGGTGATCTCAAAGTCCATGACGATTGCCGCAAAGCAGCGTCAACGCCTCCACGTACTTGGCCCGCGTATTGTCTATGACCGTCTGAGGAAGACGGGGACCAGGGGCGGTTTTGTCCCAATCCAGCGAAAGCAGGTAATCGCGCAGATACTGTTTGTCGAAACTTTTCTGTGATCCGCCCGGGGCATAGGTGTCCCTGGGCCAGAAACGTGATGAATCGGGGGTCAACACTTCATCGATGAGGATCAGTTTTCCATCCGCCAGGCCGAATTCAAATTTGGTATCGGCAATCAGGATCCCTTTTTCACCGGCAATCTGTGCCCCTTTTTTATAGATGGCCAGTGACAAATCTCTAACCTGTTTCGCCAGCGGTGCGCCGATCCGCTCGACCATCTCGTCAAAATCGATATTGATATCGTGCTTGCCCATCTCTTCTTTGGTAGACGGGGTGAAAATCGGCAATGGCAGTCGGTCGGATTCGACCAGTTCTTCAGGAAGACGGATGCCGCATACGGTACCATCCTTCCGGTAGGATTTCCAACCGGAACCGGTAATGTAGCCCCGGACCACGCACTCCACTGGAAGCGGCTGGGCTTTTTTAACGACGATGCTGCGTCCCTGGAGATCCGCGGCATAGGGGTGGCAGGATTCAGGATAGCGAGAGACATCGGCGGTAATCACGTGATTGCCGATCAGCGGTTTCATAATGTCGAACCAGAAAAGGGATATCTGGGTAAGGACAACGCCTTTATCGGGAATGGGATCGGGCAGGACCACATCGAAGGCAGACATTCGGTCCGTCGCTACCATTAGATAGGCATCTCCAAGATCATACATGTCTCGGACCTTGCCCCGTTGAATTAATTTCAGGGTGGAAAAATCAGTCTTTCGAACAACCCGGGTCATGTGCAAGATTCCTTTTCTGGCTCTATAAGCACGCCATGGGGGTCAATTCAACCAATGACGTGCACCCAATGGGGCTCACGCGTTGGCGGACATGGCGTTGAATGCCTCGATGTAGCGGCGCAGGGTCTCCAAGGACGCATCTTCGATGGTCAGAAACTGAATGCCCGACTGGTGCAGACCGGTATCGGTTGTCCGACTAAAGACCACTTTTCCACGAATGGTCACCATATCCTCTTTGAGTCCCACGACGACGTCCACCGTATCGTTCTCGTTGAATGCCACGTGGGTTTCCAGCATGATTCCCGACTCAGAAACGTTAATCGTGCGCCCCATGCCTTGCATCATCTCTTTTTCATTTTCATCCAGATTCACATAGTTGAGCAGATAGATGGAGTCCACTCTGGAATGCTTTCTCTTTTCGTTCATTGGGGTTCACCTTTGTCCCGATGGTAAGGGTTACCGATGCCGAGCATGGCCATTCATATTCCCTGCCGAGCGTTGCTGTCTTCAGCCACCTCTTTTTTTGAATCCAGGGAACGGCAGACGATGTCTGCGGTCACAGACATGCAGGTGGCCATATTATCTACAATGTTTTTAAACGTCGTCGAAAGCCGGTTGTATTCCTTCTGCAGCGACACGGCTTCGATCTTGGCGATTTTGATGTTTTCCGAACCATAAATGGATGCACCGTCAGGCTCCTGTCCCAAGTGCAGAAATGGTAGATCGCCGAAAAAGTCGCCTTTGTAAAGATGGCATAGAACGACAGGGCCGCTTTCGGTATGTCGCACCACAGATGCCCTGCCCTGTTTCAACACGTATAATTGTTCCTCCTCGGCTTTTCCCTGTCGGAGGATCACCTGTTTGTCTTTAAGTATATCTGAGGTCTGAACATTCCCCTCATGATATTCCACGATGCGCTCGGTCAGCTGTTTCATTCGCTTGTCGAGGCTGGTCAGGAAGGTTCTGAATTCGAGAGACATGCCGGCATATTCCTGAGCCAGGCGCTGGGAATCCAGAACACCCAGTTGGACGTTGCCCACGGCGACAGCCGTGGCGGTGCGAATGTGCCCCTGTAACAGAAAAGAGGCCATACTGCCGATAAAAGAACCGTCGCCGATGCGGATGATGGGAATGGTACCCGAATCCACCTCTTTGACGATATCGACGACACCCTCCAATATCACCCAGATCCAGCTGCCGTGCTTTCCCTCTTCCACGATATGCTCACCGTCGAAAAAGTCCTCCTCATCGACGACGTACATGTAATCCACGAGCGGGCCCTTGACGATGGCGGTCTTCGAAAGCAACCGTTTCATGTCGGCCGCCTTCTCGGCGGCATTTGCCGGTCCAATCTTCTTGATATGGCCATCATCCAAAAGCTTCATGCCTTCCAGGATGATTCCCATTCGGCTTTTGTTGATTCGCTTGTCGGCCAATATGGCCTCTCGCGTGAATTCAAAAGACCCATTAACCCACCCGAAAAGAGAGTAAAGGGCATCGAGTCCCTCAATATCGCCGTTTTGGGCATTGATCGGATTTCCCTCGATAAAATAGATAAACCCCGGTTCTGGTGCATAACGGTTGATCAGACGGAGCACACCCGTGCTGCCGCTTGAACCAAGTAACTGAATGATGTCTCCCAACGACAGGAAGCCCAGGCTTCCCGATAGCGCCACGCTGTTATTCATCGCAAGAACCGGCCCCTTATTACTTTGCCCACTTGAATTCTCTTTGCAAGGATTTCAGTGTTTCCATTAAACAAGCCTTCAGCGTCACTCCCACCCCCGTTCCCTTCACGGCACTGCCTGGGAAGGAAGGCACCTTCAGTTGTCGGTTCAGGTCGCGGTCCATCTGTTCGATGGACATGAGTGGAATCCCCTCATCCGCAAGGTCTCTTTTATTATACTGCATAATCAGGGGAACCTTGAATATGCTTTTGCCGTATTCCTTGAGGTTGCTTTGCAGATCCTTCAGGGAGATCATATTTTTTTCACGACGCACCTCCAGTGAATCGGCCACAAAAACGATGCCGTCAACGCCACGCAAAACCAGTTTCCGCGTCGAGCTGTATTTAACCTGACCGGGAACGGTGTAGAGCTGAACACGGATATCGCATCCTTTTATCTTTCCCAGGCCGATGGGTAAAAAGTCGAAGAACAGGGTGCGGTCCCCTTCCGTGTTGATGGAGACCATCTCCCCGGTCACCTGTTTTTTGTATGATTTGAAAACATATTCCAGGTTCGTTGTCTTGCCGCACCGACCCGGCCCATAGTATACGACCTTACACTCGATTTCCCTTTTCTTCAGGTTGAAAATGGCCATAAAGATTATCCTTAGCTGATGTAATGATGTAAGCGCTGGAGACCTTGTTTAGCCGCAATACGGTACCCGCCTTCAAAGATTGACTGCAGCGTTGATGAATCGTCAAGTGCTCGTAACTTTTAGATCAAGACAAAAATCGCCCTGTTTCGGTCCGGTATCGATCCGTGTCTTAGTGGCAACGACGGCCGTCCCTTTGAACATGGCGATGGGTGAGTAGAACTGGATGTCGTCCAGACGGTCTCCTTTTTTCAACTCGTCGATCAAGCCTTTGTCATTTTTCGAAATGATCAGGCTCAATGTTCCGCCGGATTGAAAATTGACATCGAACTCGACCATTTTCCCCTTATGGGTACCGTTGGTAAAGGTGATGCCGATGGAGGTGATATCCAGTATCTCCTCTTCGGGTTCGGGCATGCTGAATTCAATGCCGCCGGAATCGGGGCCGGCATTTATACCATCACTTTCGCTCACCGGCACGGGCAGGATTTTATCAAGGCCTTTCCTGTCGACAATCGGTTGCAGATAGGCCCTGATGGACTCCAGTTGATGGCTGTTGAACAGGTCGCCGGAAAGCCATTGATGGTATTGGTCGATGGCATCGTCCACAGTAGCAATCGCCATCTTGCATCGGATGATATTCTTACCTGCGTCCACCCGGTACACATCGTCTTTCAGCAAGGCTTCCAGTTCGACAATGGCCCGTTCGAATTGCCCGAACTTTGCCAGGGCGACGGCTTTTTGCAGATCGTTTTCACCGAACAGGCTTTTGATCAGGTTCTGCCCTTTTTCAGACAATTCAGGAGAGGAAGGACCCGTTTCCACCTTCTCCGTCTTTTTTTCAAGGGATTGAATCTTACCCGAAATGGCCTTCAGGAGACTATCCTTGTTTTTGAGCTTGTCGATCTTGTGGATCATGGCTGACGCCGCATGGTACTTATCCTTTGCTTCGGGGAAGAGTCCCTGAGCGCGGTAAAGTTCGGCTTCATTCAGCAGGGATTTGATTTGCAGGCTGATGTCCATTCACGATCCTGTTTTTGATGACAGTCTAACAGTGGTTTTGCCGCCCCGACCCGCCGGGACTCGGAAAATGCTGCAAAACGGATTGTTTTTTCCCGCTCTTACTTATCTTCATCACCTACGGCGTGAAATGATTCCCAATGAACCTAATGTTTTGTCACAAAAGGTGTTTTATCCTGTTTGCCCTTTTATTGTCAACATTTGAGAACTAACTTCTTATAAAACAAACATATTGACATTGACTGGCTGTGTGTTATCAAGTTTTTTTCTCCCTCGGATAAATTCAATAAATCGCAATAACAACCCATTAACGCTAAAAGGAGCCTGTTATGGACAAAAAAGTTACCGTTGTCGGCGCTGGAAATGTAGGTGCTACCGCCGCCCAGCGTCTGGCTGAAAAAGAGCTTTGCGATGTGGTCCTGGTGGACATCGTCGACGGCGTTCCCCAGGGAAAGGCCCTCGACTTGACAGAGGCCGCCCCCATCGAAAAACACGATGCCAAACTGACCGGCACCAATGGATATGAAGCGACCGCGGGATCGGACATCGTTATCATTACCGCCGGTATCCCCCGCAAGCCCGGCATGAGCCGGGATGATTTGATCAGCACCAATGCCGGCATCATCAAAAGTGTGACCCAACAGATCGCCAAACACTCTCCGGACGCGATCCTGATTATCGTCAGCAATCCGCTGGACGCCATGTGCCACGTGGCCTTTGATGCTTCCGGGTTCCCCAAGAATAGGGTTCTGGGTATGGCCGGCGTGCTGGACTCGGCACGTTTCCGGGCGTTCATCGCCATGGAACTGGATGTGTCAGTAGAAAATACCCACGCCTTCGTACTGGGCGGTCATGGCGACACCATGGTTCCCCTGCCCCGCTACTCAACCGTGGCCGGAATCCCCATCACCGAATTGATGCCCAAGGATCGCATCGATGCGCTTGTGAAACGCACCGCCAACGGCGGGGCTGAAATCGTCGGTCTGCTCAAGACCGGCAGCGCCTATTACGCGCCGGCTTCCGCCGCTGTGGAGATGGCCGAATCCATTTTGAAAGACAAGAAAAAGGTGCTGCCCTGTGCCGCCTATCTCCAGGGTGAATACGGAATCAACGACCTGTTTATCGGCGTACCGGTCAAGCTGGGTAAAAACGGCATGGAACAGGTGATCGAAATTACGCTGACCGAGGATGAAAAGGTCGCCTTGATGAAATCCGCTGCCGCCGTTCAGGAGCTGAAGGATGATCTGGCCAAACTAGGCTAATGTCCATCCAGAACAGGATGAACATTAGGTTATCGCCCGTTTAATGGCCTTGGCCAGGGATTGATTGATACCGGGCAGTCGACTGAGTTCATCCTCGGTGGCTGCCCGGATTTTTTTAAGGCTGCCGAAATGTTTCATCAGCAGGCGCTTTCGTTGGGGTCCCACCCCGGCAACGCCGTCCAGTGCTGATTTTAACATCTTACGAGCCCGCTGTTTGCGCTGAAAGGTCACGGCAAAGCGATGGGCCTCGTCCCGGATCTGCTGAAGCATCAGCAATAATCGGCCATCCGTCCCCAGGTTGACTGGATTGGCTCGGTTGGGCAGATAAATCTTGTCTTCGGTCTCCGCTTTTTCCGCATCCTTTTTGGCGATGCCGGCGATGGCAAACCGCCCCGTCAAGCCCAATTGGCCCACCACCGCAACGGCAATGTTAACCTGCCCTTTTCCACCGTCCACGAGCAACAGGTCCGGTTCAGAGTTGGACGGACCGAGCTTTCCGTACCGTCGGAGCAGCACTTCGGCCATACTGGCATAATCGTCCGGAGAGGATACCGTACGGGTGGTGTAACGACGATAGCCGGCCTTGTGGGGCCGGCCATCCACAAAAACCACCATGGCAGAGACCGGATTCGTACCGGCCAGATTGGAATTGTCGAAGCACTCGATACGTGCCGGTATGCGATCCATGCGAAGCCGCCGTTTCAGCCCTTCGAGGACGGCGGCTTCACCGGTCGCTTTCTGGAGGCGCTCACGAAGCGTGTTTTCTGAATTGTTTTCAGCCATCTCAAGGAGCCGTCGTTTTTCACCTCTTAGGGGGCGCAGAACCCTGACCCGCCTCATCCGCCATTCCGACAGGGTCTCTACCAGCAACGCGTTATTTTCCGGCAGTTCTGGTACCAGCACCTCGACTGGAATGCCATGGGCCTGCTGGTAATACTGCACCAGGAACTGTGCGATCAGTTCACCCTTCTCGGGAGCGGCATGGATAATTTCAAAATGCCGGACCCCTTGCAGAAAACCGCGTCGAAGGGTCATCACGGTCACCAACCTGAAGTCACTGTTACCACTGATGCCGATCACGTCGCGATCCAGAAAATCGGTGGTTACGGTCACCTGGCGCTCCAACGTTTTTTCCAGGGCGACCATCCGGTCCCTGAGTGCCGCGGCCGCTTCAAAGTCCAGCGCATCAGAGGCCTTCAGCATCTGGCGACGAACCCGCTTGATCAACTCCGGTGTGCGCCCCTTCAGAAAAAGGATGACCTCTTTAACAATCTCCCGATACGCTTTCGGGTCGACCGGCAGGCAGCAGGGCGCCAGGCATTGGCCCATCTGATGGTGGATGCACGGCCGGGTGCGGTGACTCAAGGTGCGATCGCTGCATTTTCGCAGCGGAAAGGTTTTGTTGATCAGCTTGACGGTCTGTCGCACGGCTTGGGCGGATGAATAGGGTCCGAAATAAACAGCGCCGTCTTTAAGCGTTTTTCGGACGATTTCAATTCTTGGATAGGTTGAATGGATATCAATGCGAAGGGAAGGATAACGCTTGTCGTCCTTGAGTACCACGTTGAAACGGGGCTGGTGTCGCTTGATCAGGTTGGACTCGAGGATCAACGCCTCTTTCTCCGAGGCGGTAACCACGGTTTCAATGTCAGCCACCCGGGCGACCATCAATGCGGTTTTTGCGCCTTGGGCCTCCTGCCGCTGGAAGTAGGATGCCACCCGTTTTTGCAGATTGATGGCTTTGCCTACATAGATGATTTCTCCGCCGGCTGCTTTCATCAGGTAAACCCCGGGACCCTCGGAAATGGCGCCGATGATCCCAGCTATATTGGTTGATGAACCCGAATGGTCAGGCGGTTGCGCCATGGTCGTCACCCATGCTTATGATTCAAACAGCAGCCGTTTTCGAAGGACCTTGATCCGGTCCCGGATCGAGGCGGCTTTTTCAAAAGCCAGCGCTTTGGCCGCAGTCTGCATCTGGATTTTTAGATCGCAAATGGCGGATTCGATGTCATCCTCCGGACCGTAGGCAACCGGCGCCTCAGCCACCTGCATCGGTTCGGTTTGTGTTGATTGATAGGCCTTGTCGAATATATCCGTGATGGTCTTATGAATGGTTTGCGGGGTGATGTGGTGCGTTTCATTGTACTGGTGCTGGATGGCCCGCCGCCGGTTGGTTTCGTCGATGGCCGCCTTCATTGAGTCGGTGATCCGGTCGGCATAAAGTACCACGGTGCCGTTGATGTTTCTGGCCGCTCGGCCGAAGGTTTGGATCAGTGAGCGTTTGGATCGCAAAAATCCTTCTTTGTCCGCATCCAGAATGGCAACCAGGGAGACCTCCGGGATATCCAGTCCCTCCCGCAGCAGATTGATGCCCACTAGCGCATCGAACTTGCCTACCCGCAAATCTCTGATGATGTCCATGCGTTCCATGGTGGGGATATCAGAATGCAGGTATCGCACAGACAGCCCCAGATCCGTATAGTATTCGGTGAGGTCTTCAGCCATTCGCTTGGTCAACGTGGTCACTAAAATTCGTTCCCCGCGCTGCTGCCGATCGCGAATTTCTCCATACAGGTCATCCACCTGGTTGCCGGCTCCCCGAACATGTACAACCGGGTCGATGAGTCCTGTGGGCCGGACGATCTGCTCAACGACCCGGCCTTTCGAGGCGGACAGTTCGTACTCTGCCGGGGTGGCCGACACATAGACGACCTGATTGATGCGGCTGGACCATTCTTCGAACTTGAGCGGTCGGTTGTCCAGGGCTGAGGGCAACCGGAAACCATAGTTGACCAATGTCGATTTGCGAGACCGGTCTCCTTTGTACATGGCTCGAATCTGGGACACGGCGATGTGGCTTTCATCTACGAAAACAAGAAAATCTTTAGGAAAATAATCGAGCAGCGTAGGCGGTGGCTGGCCGGCGAGACGGCCGGTCAGGTGCCTGGAGTAGTTCTCGATGCCGTTGCAGTAACCAATCTCCTGGATCATTTCAAGATCGAAGCGTGTGCGCTCTTCGATGCGTTGGGCTTCGATGAGCTTGTTTTCATTCCGGAAATAATCGACGCGATCCTTCAGTTCCCGAGCAATGGTTCTGGTGGCCCGTTCCAGCGTCGATTTGCGCGTCACGTAGTGGCTGGCAGGAAACAGGGTAATCTCGTCCAGGCGCCTGAGGGTGGTTCCTTTCAGGGGATCGAATTCGAAGATATTTTCGATCTCGTCTCCAAAAAAATCAATGCGGACCGCCGTGTCCTCCTCGTAGGCGGGAAAAATTTCCACCCGATCCCCGCGCACCCGAAAAACACCGCGGTGAAAATCCATGTCGTTGCGTTGGTAGTGGATGGACACCAACTGGTAGAGCAGCCGCTCCCGGGGCAGATCCATGCCCGCCGTGATGTCGATGCGCATGGAGAGGTAATCCTCCGGGGCGCCCAAGCCGAAAATGCAGGAGACACTGGCAACCACCACCACGTCAGACCGAGACAGCACGTTGCGGGTGGCTGAATGGCGCATCTTATCGATCAGTTCATTGATGGAAGAGTCCTTCTGAATGTACGTATCCGTGGTGGGGATATAGGCTTCGGGTTGATAATAGTCGTAGTAGCTGACAAAATACTCGACGGTATTGTCCGGAAACAGGGATCGGAATTCGCTGTAGAGCTGGGCTGCAAGGGTTTTATTGGGCGCCAGAATCAGTGATGGGCGGTTGACCGTGGCAATGATATTGGCCATGGTAAAGGTCTTGCCGGAACCGGTAACGCCCAGCAAAACCTGGCTTTTTGCACCATTGAGAATCTGTTCGGAGATGGTATGGATGGCCCGGGACTGATCGCCGCAGGGTGTAAAGTCGGATACGAGCTTAAAAGATGACATGTGGAATCAGGTGGCCACTTTCCATTGGGTTTCGTCGCCCTTGTCCTCCAAATGGATTCCGGTTTGTTCCAGTTGGTCCCGGATTTCGTCGGCCCGCTTCCAGTCTTTGTTTTTGCGGGCAGCGGCACGTTCAGCCACCAGGGCGTCAATCGCTTCGGCGGAGACCGCCATTTTCTGCAGTTGACTGCTGGCCCGTTCCTCGAAAAAGGATTGCCAGGACTGTTGGAGAATCCCCAGGACACCGCCTATTCGCTTCAGGTCAGCGCTCAGGGATGCCAATATATCCGTGGCTTTCAACGACTGCGTCTCGTCATCCAGTATCCGGTTTGCTTCTTTCACCAGGTTAAACAGGATGCCGACACCCTTGGCCGTGTTGAAGTCATCGTTCATGGCTTCACAGAAGCCCAGCCAGTGGTTGCTGGTGGTCGCCTCATCGTCTTCGTCGGTATGGCCGGCCTCCTGATCCAGGCGCTTGCGCACGCCATAAATTTTGTCCAGGGCCTTTTCGGATTCTTTCAGGTTTTGGTCGGAAAAATCGATGGGGCTGCGATAATGGCTTGAGAGCAGGAACAGTCGGACCGTTTCGGGGTGGTAGGATTGCAGGATATCCTTGATCATCAGAAAATTGTTCAAGGATTTTGACATTTTTTCGTTGTCGATGTTCACGAACCCGTTATGCATCCAAAATCGGGCGAACGGTTTCCCGTGAGCGGCTTCGGATTGTGCGATTTCGTTTTCGTGGTGGGGAAAGATCAGATCCTTGCCGCCGCCGTGGATATCAAAGGTTTCGCCGAGAAAACGGCTGCTCATGGCCGAGCATTCGATGTGCCATCCGGGCCGCCCCTCACCCCAGGGGCTTGGCCATGACGGTTCACCCGGTTTGGCAGCTTTCCAGAGCACGAAGTCAAAAGGGTTGCGCTTGTTCACGTTGATCTCGACCCGGCTGCCGGCAACCATATCGGC
Source organism: uncultured delta proteobacterium (assembly GCA_963697225.1). GTDB lineage: Bacteria > Desulfobacterota > Desulfobacteria > Desulfobacterales > Desulfosarcinaceae > Desulfosarcina. The sequence goes on along the minus strand of CAVONM010000019.1, from coordinate 66,586 downwards.
CAGTTTGCGACCGGACAGCTTTCCATATTCGTTGAAGGTCTCCACCTCGTAGAACACATCACCGTCGACGAGATAGGCGGCTTTTTTTTCAACCAGGTTCTCGATGATGTCGATGATGTCATCGATATGCTCGGTGACTCTCGGTTCCTGGTCGGCCCGCATGACATTGAGCGCATCCATGTCCCGGTGGAATTCGCTGATATATCTTTCTGCCAGTTGGATCGCATCCATGCCAAGCGTGTTGGCCCGGTTGATGATTTTATCATCCACATCCGTGAAGTTGCGGACGTAGATGACCTGATAATCCATGGTCCGCAAGTAACGAACCACCACATCGAACACCACTACCGAGCGGGCATGCCCTACGTGGCATGAGTCATAAACGGTCGGGCCGCACACATATATCCTTACCTGACCGGGCACCACCGGTTTAAATGTCTCTTTTGATTTGGTCAGAGTGTTGTAGATACGCATAACCATCAGTCGGGGACCTCGCGCGACGGGTTTAGTTGCCGGTTTCCGGCGTTGTGGATTGAAGCAGGACCACACACATAGCGGCAATGCCGTCTCCATGGCCGATGGCCCCGAGCCCTTCGGTGGTAGTGGCCTTGATGTTGATCATCCGTTTATTCACGGACATGCTGCCTGCCATCCGGGCCGCCATCCGGTCTTTGTAAGGCGATATGCGGGGCGCCTGGGCAAACACGGTGGCATCCATGTTGACCAGCTCAAATCCCGATGCGCTTACCCGCCGGTAGACCGCCGTCAACAGATCGATGCTGTATATATTGAGGTAGCGGGGATCCGTATCGGGAAAATGGTCGCCGATATCCCCCATTCCCACCGCCCCCAGAATCGCATCGCAGGCGGCATGCACCAGGACATCTGCGTCCGAATGCCCCAGCAACCCCTTTTCAAATGGGATCGTCTCGCCGCCTATCACCAACTTTCTGCCCGGCACCAACCGGTGAATGTCATATCCCAATCCGATACGTGTCATCATCAGCGAATATTCGTTTCATGTGATCGTAAGCGCAGGGTTCTTAGCATACTTGGCATTCGCCGTAAAGCAGCACCTGGTCTTGTAACAATATGAAGCCACAACAGGAAAGCAAGTGCACAACAATTAACCGGAGAGTGGTTTTTCTCCGGTGACGGCAAAAGCGTTGACAGGTTTGAATTTGCCCCTGGCATGAATCTGACCCAATGGATCGGCATCAAATCGGTGTTTTACCAGGTTCCACGTATTCTCGGAGATCAGAATCTGATCGGGCTTTGCCGCGGAGCATAATCGGGAGGCCGTATTGACGGTATCCCCGATGACCGAGTAGCTCATGGTATGTGAAGAACCGATATATCCCGCCATGAGATTGCCGGTGTTGATGCCGATTCCGAACTTGATATCCGGACGGCCCGTATCAAGGTGCTTACGATTGAATCCGGCGAGTGCGGTTTTCATTTCCAACGCGGCCATCACGGCCCGGTGGGGATCGTCATGATGAGCGACGGGTGCCCCCCAGATCACCATCATCTCATCACCAATAAATTTATCCACCGTGCCTTCATGGCGAAACACCACTTCCACCAACACTTCGTAGTACTCATTGAGAAGGCGCAGTACATCAGAGGCCTGATTGTTTTCGCTGATTGTGGTAAAGCCCCGGATATCCACAAAAAGGACTGTTGCGACCCTATCTTTGCCGCCCTTTTCAACCTTCAATTCGCCGGAAACGACCCTCTCGGCAAGATCCGGCGAGAGCAGGCGTTGAAAGCGTTCACGGGTGGCGGCATCACGTTCGAGCGTGGCTTCTGCTTTTTTTCGTTCATTGATGGTGTATTGTGCGTGGGAACCGAAAATGGCAAACAGGCACAGCACGATGATCCGCGTCCATACCTCGTTCAGATTTATTCCGAGCAGTTGTTCGAGCAGGTTGCCGTAACTGGTAAATATAGACAAAATGGAGTCAAGTATCCAGTAGACCACCGCCAGCATAAAACCGATCAGCATCATGTGGTCGGTCAGGCGGACAGAACGGTTGGGCATCTTCATAGACGTCCTTCCAGAAATTTTTTTTCTCATAATCTTATTTTGTTGCCATGTCGAATTCGAATTGGGGTCGGATTGGTCATGTCAACGCTTCCGGCGTTTTTCAATACCCTGGCAAGGGCGATTTATCCATGACCGTCGTCCAAATGAAAATAGAAGGCCGATCACTTTTTTTCAAGAACTAATGCACCACGCTGCACATTTTACATGATTCCAGTGTCGGATGAACGGGTTCCGGAAATGATTGCCCCAAACTGGAACACTCCCTGGCGATCCGCCAAATATCCAATAATAAAAAAATGATAAGCCCCATGGCTGCCGACTATTAAGCCTTGACAAACACCGGTGAAATAGTTCAAAATCGTAACTGTTTGAATGTGTTACCGGCTTTGCGCAGCCCTCGCCGCAATACCCCGGGACGCTATAGGCAACTGAAGCGCGTTTTCGACACACGACAGGCTTATCGATACGGAGTGCTGAATTGGTGCGAAAGGACGAGATTTCTTCCACTGAAAAACTGCTGGATCTGATCCGATACAATACTCCCCCCCCCCCAGTCAACCGACAACCCAACCGAACCTGCCGCACCGTCCCAACAGATGAGGCTGCTCAAGGCGCTGACCTTCCAGAAAGCCATCGGGATCGGCATTGAAATCGGCAACCGCTGCATCAAGATCGCCAAGATCAACCGGATTTCGGACAAGTCCTTTGAGCTTGTGGACTACGATTCCATCGATGTCGAGCAGGCCGATAAATTCGATACGCCGCGCCTGGCCAAGGCGTTGGCTGCCATATTGACCCGATTCTGTACTGGCCTGAAGCGTTATGATATCTGGTGTTGTGTGGCATCGGCAAAAGTGGAAACCCGGTGCATCCGCATTCCCAAACTGCCTAAAAAGCAGATTCCCAACGCGGTTTTCTGGACATTTTCGAAAGAAGTCTCTTTCAGCGACAAAGATATGTTGCTGGATTTCAGGATATTGGGAGATGTGAATGAAAACGGCATGACCAAAACCCAAGTCATGACATTCACCATACCCATTGCCGAAACGGAAGCCCTGAAGAAACTTTTCAGCCGGACCGGTCATCCGCTCACCGGCATTTCGATCGTCCCCTTTGCCATTCAAAATCTGTTGAAGACAGGTATCGTTCAGGAGACCGGGAAGAACACCTGCTGCCTGTTCATCGGCCGGGACTGGTCACGCATCACGATTTACGCCAATGGCGACCTGATCCTTTCGCGGGGGATCAAGGCCGGGATGCACAGCATGATCGATGCGATCGCCGAACAATACCGACACCCCTCAACCACCGACATGCCGCCGACGTTGGGCATGGAGGAACGCGAGGATACGCATCCCGAAGAAGAAGATGAGTATCATGCCGCGGCCCAGGAGGACTTTTACCGGTTTCTGGATCCCGGCTGCACCACTGCCAACCGCTCCCAAGACGGCGAGCCGGTCGATATCTTCCAGATCATCTCTCCCGCCATCGATCGCCTGATCAAGCAAGTGGAGCGCACAATCGCACACTTCTCCCAACATTTCAAACGATCCAGCGTCAGCGATATTCTCATTTCCGGTAAAATGACAGCCAACCCGACAGTCATTTCACACATCGGCGCTCAACTGGGTGTGCCCGTCAACATTCTGAACCCGTTTCCACATCCGCATGCCTTTACCCAAAAAGTGACCATACCGGGCCTTCCGGCGGACAAAGAGAGTTTCGTCCCGGCTATCGGGATCGGACTGTCTTCCAATGAGCTGACCCCCAATTTCCTATTCACCTATCGTCATCGGGAAAAAAGGAACCGGGCGCGCCAGATTCGAATCGGCATTTCAGCCGCCAGCATCGGTTTTCTGGCGTTGCTGTTTTGCGGCTTTTTATGGCAGGAACACCACTTATCCGTGAAAGCCATGGAGGTGAACCGATTAATCCAAAAGCGGGATGCATTCCATGTGCCGCTGACACAGGACCTGGTCATGGCCCTCTATGCAAAGGTGAACCAAAAACGGAACCGGATCACCACCCTGAGCCGACGCTATTTCAGTTCCGCGGTCATGGCAGAGGTCATCCACCTCACACCGGCGAATATTCAACTAATCGCTTTGAGTGCCGACATGGATGCACCCCCGCCGAATTCAAAAACGCAAACAGGATCGTCATTGGTGATTACAGGCGTTGTCACGGGTGACAAGATCCGCTTCGAAACGGATTTGGCGAGCTTCATGCTCAGCATTGATGATTCACCGCTGTTCAACAAGCCCGTTGTCAAAAACAAGCGGCTTCAGTTCCTGGATGACCAACCGGTTCTTCGGTTTTCAATCCAGTTCGAACTTGCATAATCGACAGCCGTTGATAAAAACAGGACCTATGCGATAATACGATGGCCGACAAGAAAAACCAAAGCAGCCCCATTCTTGTGATTCTTTGCGCCTTTGGCCTGCTGGCCTTTCTGGCGCTGGTGATCTATCCAAACTATCGCAACATGAAGGATTACGACCGGCAGATTTCCGCGCTGAACGGAGAAATTGCCCTTCGGCAGGCACTGTCTCCCATTTACAGCAAACTGGTTGATCAGGCACGCATCGCACCGTCGACACTGTTGACATCTCCTGAAATAAAGGCGCTGGATATGGAGAACACCGGTCGGCTGGCTCAAATTTTTCAAGAGATCGCCAACACCGCCGGACTGACGCTTGAAAGTGTAATCCCCGATGCTCAGACCGTTGACCAGGCAAACGGACGGTTGATGGTAGAGGTCGTCTTCCGAGGCGAATTTTTAAATGTTCAGCCGCTGATCAACACCATCGTCGGGCAGTCTTTTGTTGACCGGATTCATAAAATCCAGATCCGCTGCGCAGAAGAAAAAAAATGGATCAATCTCTCCGTATCGCTGTTGCACCGCTGATTTCGGTCAAGTGCGCAATGAGGAATCATGGTATCGATGGATAGACGGGAAAAAATTATCGTCTCTATCATGGCGGCAACCGTGTTGCTGGGTGGATACCTGTATTGGGGGCCAGTGACGATCGGCGGCCGACAGGGAGTTGGAAAAAAGTCTGCCGACCAAGCTCTCGAGTTTGCCCGGAGCGCCATCCAAAAACTCAAGGATGACGATGCGTTGGCCATGGAACTGCTTACCATCCGCAGTGCCGAACGCAAATGGGAAAAGGATCCGTTCTTAAAAACGGACGCATTGCTGTCGGATACCCCGCGGCGTGACGTTCAGGACGTCGCAGCCGTCACCGCCGGAACCCTGCCGAATCTGGTCTACACCGGTTTTCTCGAAGTGGGGACGCAGCGCCTGGCCATCATAAATGGGATAGAGTACGCATCGGGTGAAGCCATCGATGTCAAGGGAGACTACGTTCGCCGCATTCATCCGCATCAGGTCGAAATCGGCAATCAACACACACCGGGAGTGATCATACTGAAATTAATGGATTACGAAGCCATTACTGGCAAATAGATTGACCATTAGGGAGCCCCATGTTATCCAATCATCGTAACCAATTGATATCATTCGTTTTGGCCGCCATTTTTCTGTTGTCCTGTTTCGCCGGATGCAGCCAACAGAAAACTCAGAAAAAAGCGACTGTTTTCGACCGGTGGCAGGCCAGAGCAGCCGAATCCAGAGGATTTTCACCGCCCGAACAGCATCGTATCATCGACATGCCGCAAAGCGCGCCACCGTCCGATAAAATGGCGGCAGCGGAGAACTCAATCCAAAAATCGCTGCCCGACAAGCCGGTCACCCTGAAAATACACCAGGCGGACATCTCTGTGCTGTTGCGGGCCCTGTCGCGTTCCGTTGGAATCAACATCATCATCAACAACTCGGTCAAGGGAATCACCAGCCTCAACGTAGATAAACTTCCATGGAATCAGGTGTTTGAAGGTATCCTTAAAACGCACGGCCTTTCCTACGCCTGGGAGGGCGACCTGCTCCGCATCATCACACTCGACGACAAAGCCAATATCGTCCGTCAAATGGAGGCGGACCAGAAAATTCTGTCCACCCGCCGGCAAATGGAGCTGTCTGAGCCGCTGCTGACAAAAATCGTCCATGTCGATTACGCGAATGCCGGCAAGCTGAAGACCAATCTGGAGAAGTTTCTAACGGAAGCGGACAGTGGAAAAATACTTGGGTCGGTGTTGTTGGATGAACACAACAATGCGTTGATTATCCAGGCTACCCGCAGCGACCTGGAACGGATGATCGCATTGATCACCGAACTGGATCAGCCCACAGCCCAGGTGCTCATCGAAGCGCACATCATCGAGGCCAACAGTGAAACAGCCAGAGAGCTTGGGCGTGCAATGGGGCGGGCTTTACACCGGCAGCGACTACTGGGTCACCCCCAATGCCAGCGACGGCATCGGATTGACCGCCGCGGATCCGGTAAATCCGACCTCCGGCGTGGCGGCGAATTTTCCGGCCGATTTGTCTGGCGCCGCCGTTGCCGGTTCCGGTTTTACCCTGGGCATGATTGTCCAGTCCGGCGGACTGCTGCTCGCTGCGCAGCTCAATGCTCTGGAAGAGGAAGGCAAACTCAATATTTTATCCAATCCATCCATTACCACGCTGGACAACCAGACAGCCATCATCGAAAGTGGCGATGAGGTCCCCTTCCAGACGGTGGACGACAACAAGGTCCAGATCGAATACAAAAAGGCCGTGCTTCGACTGGAAGTGACCCCGCATGTCATCGAAGGCGATACCTTAAAGATGGATATCACCACCAACAAGGATGAACTGGATTTTACCCGCACCGTATCCGGGAACCCCACGGTGATCACGAAAAAAGCCCAAACCAATGTGGTGCTCTTTGACGGTCAGACCACGGTGATCGGCGGCTTGAACAAACAGACCGACCGGGGTGTCGACTATGGCATTCCCTGGCTTCGAAACATCCCCGGTTTGGGTTACCTGTTCAAAGGGGAATCGAAAAGCAACCAGATGCAGGATCTCTTGATCTTTATTACGCCCCATATTCTGAAACAACGGGCAACAGTGACAACGGTGCCCAAGGAAAAGGTCGAGGTACGGCCGGCTCAATAGCGACCCAAGGATAGGGCGCACTGACCCCAATTACTGCGCTGCCCGTGAATACATTTATGGATTATTTCAGCATACTCAACCTGGATCGGGAACCTTTCTCCAACTCCCCGGACCCGGATTTTTTTTTCCAGTCCAGGCAGCATGTAGACTGTCTGCAGAAGCTCGAGCTGGCCATTCGACTGAAGCGAGGTCTCAATATCGTCATTGGCGCCGTGGGTGCCGGGAAAACCACCTTGTGCCGGACCTTGCTAAAACGATTCGCTTTAGCGCCCGCGATCGAGTCCCACCTGATTCTGGATCCATCATTCAACTCCCCGCTGGCCTTTCTGGAAAGCATCTGTTCCATGATCGTCGGCAAGACCATCTCCGGCTTCGACGAGCATGGTTTTAAGGAAAAGATCAAGCACAATCTGTTTCAAAAGGGCGTGGATGAGAATAAAACCATCGTTCTGATCATCGACGAAGGGCAGAAACTTCCCCTCGTCTGCCTTGAAATCCTGAGAGAACTCTTAAACTACGAAACCAACGATCACAAACTGCTTCAAATCGTTCTGTTCGCCCAGGAGGAATTCCATGAGATCCTGGACCATCGTGCCAACCTTGCCGATCGGGTTAACCTGATCCATTTTCTGGGACCGATGAGCCTCGCCGACACGCGCCAGATGATTGGTTTCCGGATCAAACATGCCAGTGGTCAACCCCGCCCGCCGCAGCTGTTCACCGGGCCGGCCCTGGTTGCCATTTATCGCGCGACTGGCGGCTACCCCAGAAAAATAATTAACCTGTGCCACCAATGCATGCTGGCACTGATTGTCCAGAACAGATCCAGGGTGACCTGGCGTCTGGTTCGGTCCTGCATGGACCGGTCGCTGGTCCATCGCGGGCAGTCCCAGGGCAAGCTCCGGACGCTGGTCTTATCGGCGTTGGTTTTTTTACCCGTCATCGGAATGGTGGTCATGGTTATCCCGGGATGGCTTCCATCAATCTCCGTCTGGGTCACCGGCAGTCACTCGCCACCGCTGCCGATGAATACGAAAGCAAACCCAGCCCCGCTTATGGCAGTGCCGATTGCGCTGCCCGATAGTCCTGCGCCAATAAAGCAATCTCAGACAAGGGTTCCGACGGCCGCGATCCTTCAGCCGGTCGATGATTTGCCAGCCAGCAATCCCAGCGAGGTGCCATCACCGTCACCCGCCCGGGCCACTCCCATTTCCGATAAGCCGAGGCCCATTGATCCGGTTCATGAAAAAATCACATCCGTTGCGCCGGTGCAAAAAATGGATAGCCCCGAACATGAACAACCGTCGCTGCTCGGCGCATTGACCGTGAAGCGAAACGACACGCTGGGGTTGATGGTCAAGATCATCTATGGTGATTTTCGTGAGCGTACCCTCAAAGCCGTACTGGATGCCAACCCTCACATTGGCCATGCCGATGCCATTCGCGTCGGAGACACCATTGCCTTTCCGGCCTTACCGGCGGCGTTTGTTCAACGCGCATACCCGCTGTGGTGGCTCAAAGTGGATCAAACCGTCTCACTGGATAGCGCATTTCGACGATCGATAAAAGCCGCGAAGAACAAAGACGCGCCGTTGATGCGGATAATTACCGAGTGGGACCGTCAAGCCGGACTGCAATACGGAATCTATGTCGCCGGCTATTTTTTTAATCTGGTCGCAGCCGAAAAGATGATGGCCAATTTGCCGGCTGAATTTTCCGGTTCCGCCGAAATCATTTCCGGCTGGACAGACCAAACCGTTCTTTTTGCAGATCCCTTTCTGGGAAAAGGATATTGACGACAGCAGAGCCGCGGAAGGATGCTGGTGGAGATGTGAAAGAAAAGAAAAAACTCGGCGAAATGCTCATCGATGGCGGACTGCTGAGCGAAGATCAGCTCAAACAGGCCGTTGCCGATCACAAACGCAACAATATGAAATTGGGCGAATACCTCGTGCGGGAGGGTATCGTCAGCAGCTCCGAAATCGTAAACCTGGTTTCCCAGCAGCTGGCCATCGAAAAATACAGACCGGACGCCTATCCCATTGACATCTCGCTGTCTGCTGTGATCCCGCTTGACATGTGCCAAAAATATCAATTGGTTCCCATCGAGCGGACCGGCCAATTGCTGAAGATCGCCATGACCGACCCCATGGAGATCAACGCCCTTGATGCCATTGAAGTCTTCACCAATATCGAAGTGGAGGCGGTAATCTGCACCTATCAGGAACTCAACCATATAATTTCAAGCCTTTACGGCACCTATTCCGCCATCGGCGGAGTGCTGGACGGCATGACCGACATGCAGATCGAGAGCGCCCAAGATGCTGAAACGGCGGCCATTTCAGAGGATGTGGAAGTCAGTTCCCTGCATGATATGGCGGAAGAGGCGCCGGTTATTCGCCTGGTCAATTCGATTCTCTCCCAGGCCGTTCGCGAGGGTGCCAGCGACATCCACATCTCCCCGGAAAAGGATTTCGTCCAGGTTCGCTTCCGTGTAGACGGCAAGCTTCATGAAGTGCCGGCGCCACCCAAATCGTTGCTGCTATTAATTATTTCAAGGCTTAAAATTTTATCCAACATGGATATCTCCCTTTCCAGGATCCCCCAGGACGGCCGCTTTACCATTCGCATGGACAACAAGGAGATCAATATCCGGGCGTCGACCATTCCCACCATCTACGGAGAAAACATGGTGCTACGACTGCTCGACACCAGCGGGGGTGTCTATTCGCTGGAACAACTGGGAATGAACGACGCGGATATTCTCAAGCTTGAACCGATCATCAACAAGCCATACGGTATGATTTTGAGCACCGGTCCCACCGGAAGCGGTAAGAGCACGACGCTTTATTCCATACTCAAGAAAATCAACCAGCCGGACATCAACATCATCACCATCGAAGACCCCGTTGAATACCGGATAAACAAAATCCGTCAGATTCAGCTCAACCGTAAAGCGGGCATGTCATTCGCCAGCGGCCTGCGTTCCATCATGCGTCAGGACCCGGACGTCATCATGGTCGGAGAGATTCGCGACTCGGAAACGGCCAGTATCGCCGTTCAAAGTGCCCTCACCGGCCACCGGGTGTTAAGCACGGTTCACACCAACGATGCTGCCGGGGCCATCACCCGGTTTGTCGATATGGGCATCGAGCCTTTTCTTGTCTCATCGGTAATGCTGGTTTCGATTGCCCAGCGCCTGGTGCGGAAAGTCTGCCCATTTTGCAAAAAATCCTGGAAGCCGCCCGCGGCCGCACTGTCCTACTGGGGGTTGGATAAGGTCCAGGGCGCCGATTTTGTTCAGGGGAAAGGCTGCTATAGTTGCATGGACAAGGGTTATAAAGGACGCACCGGAATATTTGAAATCCTGGTCATCGATGAAATGATTCAAGAGATGATCCTTCGCCGGGCGTCATCCCAGGAAATTATGCGGGCTGCCAGAGAATCCGGCCACCTGCGCACCTTGAAAGATGATGCCACACGAAAAGTGATCGAGGGAGAAACGACTCTCGACGAAGCCGTAACAGCGGTAATGATGTAGCCATCAGAGAGTGAAAAAAGCAATTTTATGGCGAAATTTAATTACCAGGCAATTACTGAAAACGGAAGCACCGTGTCCGGCGCCATCGATTCTGATTCGGTGGAAGCCGCCACCCATGCACTCGTGGCCCGGGGGTATATCCCACAAAAAATAATCGATGCGTCAAAATCGGGGATTGGTTTTTTCCTGACCGAACTGCAGGAAAAACTCACAACTGTCAAATTGCCTGAATTGATCTTGTTCACCAAGCAACTCAGGACACTGATCCGCGCCGGCGTTCCCATGCTCAAACTCCTCCAGGTACTTGAAAATCAGAGCGAAAACATTAAGTTAAAGCGGATTATTGTCTCCATTTCGCAGGATATCCGGGAGGGCGGGAGCTTATATGACGGATTCAGGAAGTACCCTTCCGTTTTTTCACCGCTGTACTGCAGCATGCTTCATGCCGGTGAAACCAGCGGTGCGCTGCCTGAAATCCTGGACCGCCTGATCTATATCATGGACCATGACCATAAAATACGTTCCGATATCCGATCAGCCCTCCAGTACCCGGCCATTGTCATGGTCTCCCTGCTGGCGGCGTTTTTAATATTACTGACCATGGTCATTCCCAAATTCGCCACTATTTTTTTAAAAACAGGACTCCAATTGCCCCTGCCCACGGTGATATGCATGAAATTGTACGCCATCCTGGTCTCATACTGGCCGGCGTTGATCTTGCTGGCTATCGGGTTGGGTATTTTTGTCAAGATCTATCTTAAAAGCGAGATCGGGCGGTTCAGACGCGATCGGTTGCTGCTTCATCTGCCGTTGTTTGGAATGTTGGTTCGCAAGGCGGCGATGGCACGGTTTGCGAGTATTTTTGCCATACTTCAAGCCAGCGGCATATCCGTACTGGAAACCATGTCCATTCTGTCCGAGACCATCAACAACGCTGCTTTGTCCAGAGCATTCGAAAATATCACGGAACGTCTGGAAGAAGGCCGCGGAATCTCTGGTCCGCTGGCAACATCACCGTATTTCACGCCGATCATCATCAACATGGTTGCCATCGGTGAAGAATCCGGAAATCTCGATGAAATGCTCCGCGAAGCGGCTGAACACTATGATTCAGAGCTCGAGTTTGCCATGAAAAGGATCTCCGATTCCATCGGTCCGTTACTGACGATATGTCTGGCGGCCATGGTTCTGTTCTTTGCCCTGGCCATTTATCTGCCCATGTGGGATATGGTGAAAATGGTTAACGGATGAAAGATATTCGTTTTCATATCAGCCTGTATATTATCATTCCGGTTATTTTTGCCGGAATCGCCATCTTGTCCATCATCGTCACCTACAATACGACCACCTTTTACCTTTCAAAAGCCCTAAACCCCCAATGGCCGGTGATTTGGTGGGGGATGCTGCTGATCGTATTCACCTTGATCTGCGGCATCCTTATCGTTAAATTGCTGATCGATCCGGTAAAGCGTTTCATTATTAAAACAGAAGGGTTAGGAATTGTTAAGAATGTCAGCCAACAAAAAAAAGCGTCTGTCGTCACCGGTGACATGGGCAAGTATACCATGGTTTTCGAACAGGTGTCGGAATTGCTGAGCAAGGTTGAAGCCCGGCAACTGTTTCCGGATATCATCGGACAGAGCAAGGTGATGCGCGGGGTGTTTAACCAAATTGTCAAAGTGGCGCCCAAAGAATCCACGGTATTGATAACGGGTGAAACCGGAACGGGTAAAGAACTGATTGCCCGAAGCATTCATCAGCACAGCAAACGGAAGGACCAACCTTTTGTAGCTATTAATTGTGCGGCTATTCCTGAAGCGTTGTTGGAAAGTGAATTGTTCGGCCACGAAAAAGGGGCGTTCACCGGCGCATCTGCCAAAAAACCAGGAAAATTCGAAGTGGCTGATGGGGGCACACTTTTTTTGGATGAAATTGGTGACATGCCCCTGGAAACCCAAGCCAAGGTGCTTCGTGCCATCGAAGAGAACACCATTGAGCGAGTGGGGGCCATAAAGCCGACGAAAGTCAACGTCCGTTTTATTGCCGCCACGAATCAGAATCTTGAAAATATGGTTGACAGCGGCCTTTTTCGTCAGGACCTGTTCTACCGGCTGAATGTTTTTTCAATTATGTTGCCGCCCTTGAGGCACAGGCGGGAAGATATTCCCTTGCTTACCGAAAAGTTTTTGAACGAACTGGGCAGAGATCGACACCTATCGTCAGAAGCCCTTCAGTTGCTGATGACCAATGAGTGGCCGGGTAATGTGCGGGAACTGAAAAATGCATTGGAATCGGCGGCCGTCCTGGCAGATAAAAAGATTCTACCGTCCAACCTGCCCTTGTCATTGAAGCGAAATGAAAGCCTCGACGGGCCAACCCGTCCCTCGAACGGGGAACTTCGGGACTCGAATGGGAACGCGGATCTGGATTTGCGAATCAAGGATTATGAACGGCGCATAATCGTTGATGCGCTTCGCCGCTCAGGTGGTATCCAAATCAAAGCCGCCACCTTACTGGGTATCAAGGAACGTAGTTTGTGGCACCGCATAAAAAAGCACCAGATCAATATCGCGGAATTCAAGCCATAAACGGCGCACATGACCTACATAATCCGGAGGTTCCAGCTACATAAATTGTAGGTTTTGATTTTCTATGAAAAATAAATTAAAGAAATATAGACAACGGTATTTTTTTGGCCGACATATTTTTATATCTTTCCTTATAGTTAACTTATCTACAGTAGATAATTGAGCAGAGGTTGGCATTATCTGTGCTCATGTTTACATCAACGACAACGACTTTCCATGCTGAAATTGGGGGACTATGACCTGCGATCGCAAAATGAAAAACGTTCTTGAGAACCAGAAGGGTTTTACCCTGGTTGAAATTATTGCCGTATTGGTCATCTTAGGGATATTGGCCGCCGTTGCCATACCTAAATATTTCAACCTCCAGGAAGAAGCCCGGACGAAAGCCCTGGATGCCGCCCTGGGTGAGGGTGTTGGAAGGGTCAATCAGCATTTCGCCAAGCAGTTGCTGATAGGCGACACACCGGGTCAGATCATATATAGCAACACCACCATCGGAACAAATCTCGGTGACTTCACCTTAAACACAAGCATCCTTAATAATACCATTACGCTGCTTGTTACAGGGAATGCTACTACCCCGCTTGCCGGGAATACAAGGAGCAAAACAATTCCACGCCCCGGTTCACCCTGATATTCCCTTGTTTACAATTAATAACTGCGTGCTTCGGGCAAAGGCCGTTTAAATTCAGCGGTCTTTGCCGGCTTTTTCCGATTCCCTAGTTAACGAATACGAAATCACCGTGAGAATATACTCCGACGTTTGGGTATAGACCACCGGTTCAGTAAGTTTGGCACGGATTAAGCCCGCTTGCAGCCAGTCATTCCACTCCCTGTCGCCTTTTGCAGCAGCAAGATCGGCAACCACACGACTGAGCCGATCATAATTACCGGTCTGATAGTATAGTTCGCATAGCATCAATGCCGCGACCAGGCTGCCGGGCCGTTCACTTCGATAGGCCTGCCAGAAAAAAACAGCCTTTACCAGGTTTCCCTGCAATCGATGGATTTCCCCGAAAATGGCCAGCGGCTCCATGGCCCCAGTCAATGCACCACGGGCTTGCAGGGCATATGCAAGCGCCGCATCCGTGTTTCCCTTCAGCAGTTGGATTTTTGCCATCGCAGTTAAAAACTCGTGACCATCCGGCCACTTTTTGAGGCACGCCTCGAGGCGTGCCTCCGCCTTCTCCACATTTCCGTTGACCAGTTCGCACATGGAATAGGCAAACCACATTTTTCTTGAATTCAAGGTGATATCGGTCGCCTTTTTAAAATAGGACAGGGCCTGCCGATAGTCGTTTTCAATGGTTTCGTAGTACAAACCCAGATTGTGGTAGGTCACGCCTCTCTGCGAAAGGTTGAAATACCGGTCTAATGCTTCTGACCGCTGAAGCACTTGAAGGGCCTTGTCATTGAAGCCATGTTTCATCAGCTCAATGCCGTAGTTGTTCTGCACGACGCTCAAGTGGGGTGATTTTTTGGCATTGTCTCTCCAGAATATCAGTCCATGTCGAAACAGACTGCTGTAAGCATAGGTGGAGTGCCCGATAGACGCCAGGATCAACGCGCCACTGATGACGAACAACATCCGGAGTCTCCGATTGTATGAAAAATACTTCAGGGTTTGGAGCAGCAGCATGGCCGGAATCAAAAACAGTATCATGGAAGGGATGTAGTTGCGGTGTTCGTAAACCAGTTCGAGGCCAATAAAAGAGCCTTCGATGGCATGGTTGATAAAGAAGAAAACAACGGCAAAGGCGATGAGCGGCTGCCTTCTGGAGAGCCAAAACAATGCGCTGAAAAAAATCACCGCTACCAGCATGATGCACGGCAGTGTCGTCCAGGGTGACCAAAGGGACGTTGATACCTCAATATCATGAACCAGGGTGAGTTCGGAAAGCAGCGGATAAAACAACATTTTTAAATAATAAAGAATCACCCGAGATTCAGTCATCACCCTTTCAACGGGTGTATAGGGTCGATTTGTATATCCGTCGAACAGGTGGGTCGGATCGATGTAAAACAGGCCGACCAGGATCGCAATGGCCAGCGCCGGCAGTCCCCACTGCAACATTTTTTTGAAATCGGTGTGGGCCACGCCCCGGATCATGATAATCTCATAGAAAAACAGGGAGACGGGCAGCATGGCGCTGTTCTCTTTGGTTGCGAAGGCACACAGCGCGCATAATCCACAGAAAGTGAAACCACCGACTATTCCTGCGCGACTCGAAGCGGTTCTTGCTTTGAGATACCCGACCATACTCATAATGGTGAACATACCAGCCATGGACGCCATGCGCTGAACGATGTAGGTTACCGCCGTGACCTGAATGGGATGGATGGCCCATATCATGGCTGATAAAAAGGCGGCCGTGTGGGCCGAGTCTCGGTACGCGTTGCCAAACAGGGGTAATCTCAGCGAGTTTTTGATGAAAAGATAGAGGAACACGGTGGTGGTAAAATGGATTAAAAAATTGATTAGGTGGTAACCGAACACCTGATTCTTTCCCACATACCAGTTCAGGGCGAAGCTCAGGTATGCCAGCGACCGCAACACCCTTTCGCCGGCAGAAAGATCTTGTGATTTAAAAAAAAAGGTCTTTTTCAGGGAGGTAAGATTGATCTGTTCTAAACGAATGTTGTCATTGCTCAGGATATTCGGCTCGTCGTCGTATATCCAAATGCCTGAAAAGCTGGATGCATAAACCAGGAGAAGCACGACGAGAAAAAAAAGAAGCGCCGAAAGCGTCTGCCTGGTAGATTGATCGACAGGCAGAGAAAGGGTGTGCTCAGACGCATCGATCGTTTTTTCCGGTTCGCAACGGGTCGAAGAAAGGTGTGGGTTCACATCCAAGCCTTGCATCTCAGTTCTTTGCTGCGCATGTAAATGGACCGTGGTTTTTGCCTGGTTCCTTATTACGTTAAAATCAAGGTAAATACAATTCGTTAAGAACCGGTGGCGTCGGTGGCTTGAAAAGCGCTGGTCCATCGGATTTGAGGTTTTATTCGGCTTTAACATCTGATATTCAATGGGCATGCCGCCATTTCATCCATCACGGGATCAGATGGGGTTTACCCCCCTGGAAGTGCTGGTCGTGCTGATCATCATCGGCATCATCAGCATGATCGTTGTCGGCCGCAGCGATATCGGTCAGACCGACCTTATGGCCCAGACCGAGGTCATCAAATCCCATATCCGCTATGCCCAGTCCCGGTCCATGAATTCCGATAAAATATGGGGAATCCGCTGCGATGCCACCGGGCCGTCTTACTGGCTTTTTGTCGACGGCGATCCTGATGATATTAATCATCAACGTAAACTGCCCGGCGAGGAATCCTATACCGTCGACCTTAGCCAATACAAGCTGACCCTAACAACGGCAACCCTATCATTCGATACCCGGGGCCGCCCCTGTGACGATGACGATGGTACGCAACCACTGGTAAACGATTTATCGCTGACTCTCTCGGCAAACGATGGTGCGACTACGACTATCCGCATTACGCGGAACACGGGGTTTATCCCATGAAACCGAGGCGTTCAAGTGAATCGGGTTTTACCCTGATCGAAATCATCGTCACCCTGACGGTGTCCGCCATCCTTTCGGTCATGCTGGTGCAGTTCATGGGAACCAGCATGTCCAGGAGCGCGGAGCCAATTGTATCCATGCAGGAAGGTATGGCCCTGCAGAGCATCTTTGAAAGTATGAATGCGGACTACAAGCAGTTGCTGCTCACCGACAATACACCCCTCCTCGCATTTAAAACGAGGGTTGAAACAGCCGGTTATTACGGCACCTATGCATTGACCGACAGCAAATACATCCTGTTCGATGGCAGCCAGGTGGAAGTGCCCTGCAACACGCCGGATTGCCGTATACTGAAGGTAACGATTTCAATGGGCGACCATTCATTAACGTCGCTGTTCACCCGATGATGCGACTATGAATCAAATGAAACCGGCAGCGACCGCACTTAAAAATTGGCACCGATTGAATGGTGATGCCGGGTTTACCCTGATCGAAATCATCGTTTCTCTGGTGATTGCCGGAATTCTTGCATCCATTGCCGGCATGGGAATCGTGTCCGCCATCAGCGGCTATGCCATTGTGCGTGATAACGTCAGCCTTTCCCAGAAAATTCAACTCACGGAAACACGAATCCAGCGCGAACTCTTGGAGTTGACGGACATCAGCTACAGGGACGATTCGCGGCCCTATATCGTCTATTACTCGGCGACCGGCCAGGCTCGGGCCATCGCGAAGGTAAACGATACCATCAGGCTGTATGAAAATTTTGAAGGACCGATTTCAGACACCGATCTTGAAAACAACGGTGACATTCTCACCGACAGGGTCGATTCGTTTGCCATGATTTATTTTCAAGGCGGCAGCACTTGGACCGGAGCCGACATCCGCGAACTCTCCACCATTCAATTTTCATTGAATCTGTTACACCAGGATGTTGCCGTCAATAGCGTGAATGTGACCAATGTGGTTCACCTGAGGAACAACGACAATTATGGCGGAAGTGCCGCCCTGCCCGCTGACCCACCCACCGGCAACCAATACACCTGCTTTATTTCGACCACATTACCCGACCCGTTTGACTCCGGCGTCATGCCAGCCCGAAGGTTAATACGATGGGTTCTTTTGATGTTACCGATAGGGTGGGCGGTTCGCTGTATCCACGCCAACAAACCTGTCCTACCAGGGAAAACGGAGGTCTTGTTCAGCGATAAAGCCGGCGGCAGCGCCCTGATCGGTATCATCATCGCCATCCTGGTATTTGCTGCGTTAGGGGCTGCCATCGTGCCGATGATCAGTTCGTCCCAATTGCATCGCACAGCTGCCGGCAGGTCTGCCAAGGCCTATTATCTGGCCGAATCCGGCATGCGCTACGCCGCCAGCCAATATCTCAATGCTTCCAGTGAAATCGCCAAATTTACGGCCTTGAACGCCCTCCACGGTGTTCCCCACCAGTTGCAGGATAATCAGGGTGTATTCACCGTTTCGGTCAACCCGTATTATTTTCTTGTGGACGTTGATCTCTTAAATACAACCACCTTGATAACGCGTATTTATGGAGACACTGATTATTCCTTCCCCATGGCAGGCGGCAGCCTGAGCGTCGATGACACCGTTTATGCGTTCTCGTCGGCGTCCATAGCCGGGCAAGTGATCACCTTTAACGGGTTGTCATCTTCACTGACGGTGCCTGCCGACACGCCGGTATATCCGGTCGCCCAAACCGTCGCGCAGACCGTTTCAAACGGCGGGGATCTTTCCCTGTCACCCGGATCCGGCGACCTGTTTCCGGACCGAAACGGATCCTTTGTACTGGCTGGAAACACTTACACCTACCGGGAAAATAACCGCGATACCAATACCCTCATGGGTATCAAACGAACCGATGGCTCTGTTTTTTCAGATTTAATCGTAACCGCCAACGAAGATATCCGTCTGAAAAAATTTGTCAAAATCACCTCAACAGGTTCGGTGGGCAGCGGCGATATGATGGCATCCCGCGACATCGTGTATCACGTGCAGATTCCCGAGGAGAAAGAACCCCAGCGCGTCATTTTTGAAGAAAGGTTCGACAACCTGGACGAGTGGAATCCATCCGTGATAGGCACCCACGAAATTGATGAACTCGGGGGAAACAATGTGCTCCGAGTCACCGGGGTCGCCCAATCCGGGGTCGATACCCCCAGCGCCAGTTTGCTCACGTTAAATATGGGCGCCGTGCAATTCAATCCCGATGAATTCGACACACAGGTCAAGATCGGCTTTGAACCTGTATTGCCCGACTATTACACGGCGGGGATCAGTTTCCGATTAACCGAGGGGGGAGACAAAACTTACGGGCTGTCCTTTCTACGCAGTGCACCGAGCGGCGACACATCCGCCGTTGACAACATATACAACGGACTGAAGCCGTTTTCCGTCGACAAGGTGCAAGCCGTTATCCTTTGGCAGTCCGCCGGAAGTAATGATTCTGACAAACAATGGCTGGCCTACCGACAGATTTCAGATGTCAATCTGATTTCCAGTGCCCAGGCGATCACCGAGCTTGAATGGGTGGACATTCTCGGTAAAAAATATTCCGACCCCATCACCGACCTGACCGCCGTGCCTGCACTGCCGTGCGATTACCGAACGATCAACCTCGGCTTTTTCAGCACATGCGACGCTTTGCTTTCCGACTGCACGACGGTGGAGGTTTCTATCGATGGGGGGACAAACTGGATTCCGGTGCAGGCAAACCAAGCCGATCTCACCGCCTACGCCGGTCAGGCCATCACCACCATCCAGTTTCGAATCAATGCGGGCACCACTGGCTGGCATATATTTAACCTTGAATTCACCGCCGATGACTTCGTTGTCGAGAACGCCACCCTGTTCGCCCGCTTCAAGGAAACAGCTTCCATCACCTTTACCAGCGGCGATGCAGATCCCATCGAACCCGGCGATCGCATCATCGGCGGTAACAGTTTTGCGTCGGCAACCGTGTATGGCCGGCCGGTGATCGCGTCCGGCGGCTGGGCCACGTTCGACGCCGCCGGCACCCTGCTCATCGATCATGTTGACGGTGTTTTCCAGATCGGTGAGCGACTGTCGGTTGCCGGCAAACCCACTGATTTGGCGACACTCACCGGATTCAGGGCCCAGGACAATTACATCCAGGCCTACTATGGGACCGAATCCGGTTGCGGCATACCGGACACGGATCCACTGAATGGTGAAAAACGCCCTTACCCGGTCGATCCTCCCGCTTTGCTCTGGCCGCCGGATGAGGGCGAACCATGGACGGCGGACAAGGACTATTTTCAGTTGATTCAATGGGACGCGTTCAACGCTGCCGTCGGAACCGTTGAACCGGTCAACTCCCTCGATCGAGCGGATACGCTCATCCGCAGCTCGGAGACTGCAATCGCGGGCCTCGGCTCGACCCTCGGCCTCCACACCTTTGGTAAAGGTTCCCTGAGCGTCTACTTCGACGACTTCGGTTATCAATCTTTCGTTGATCAACCGGTCGCCATCAGCCAGCCCATTCAGTATTGAGGGGACTGGTTATCAGGAGAGGACAACGTGGATTTGAATGAATTTGTGAGAAATGCCCTCGAGTCCGGCAGGACGGCGTTAACCGAAGCCGAGTCGAAGACGATACTGGGCCGCTACGGTGTTCCCGTGGTCGCCGAAACGATTGCCAACACGGCTGCGAAGGCTGTTGCCGCGGCCGCCGACCTGGGTTTTCCCGTGGTGCTCAAGGGCCTCGGCGACGGCCTGCTGCACAAAACCGAAGGCGGTTTGGTTCACCTGAATCTGACCGATGAAAAATCGGTATTGTCTGCGGCCGAGCAAATCCTTGCGACTGCCGACGGGGTGCAGATTCTCGTTCAGCCTCAGATTCGTGGGCATCGGGAATTCGTTGCCGGCCTTTTCCGTGACCCGCATTTCGGCCCGGCGATTCTTTTCGGATTGGGCGGCATCCTGACTGAAGCACTGTCCGATGTCGTCTTTCGGCTGGCACCGCTCACGCGGCAAGATGCGACAGACATGATCGCGTCCATCCGATCCAGCCCGCTGCTGGGGTCGTTTCGCGGAGAATCGGCGGTGGATAGTGGCCCCCTTTTGGATACGTTGATGGGGCTTTCCGCCATCGCCGCCGATTTTCCTGAAATTTCAGAAATCGACATCAATCCGCTGATTGCCACGGCAACCGGAGCAGTCAAAGCCGTGGATGCGCTGATCACCCTGACCGAACCGCATCACCTGGCGACCGATGCCCACCCGGTGCCGCCACCGGCCATCCACGCACTGTTCTATCCCCGTTCGGTGGCATTCATCGGCGCCTCCGCCCAAATGGGCAAATGGGGGCATATGCTCGTCTGCAATACGATCAGCGGCGGCTACCAGGGGGAAGTTTATGCGGTCAATCCAAAAGGCGGCGTCATCGCCGGCAAACCCGCTTTTAAATCGGTGGCCGACATTCCGGGGGAAATCGACCTGGCGGTGGTAACCGTGCCTGCCGCCGGTATCATGGGTCTGATCCCCCAATTGAAAGCCAAGGGGATTAAAAACGTGCTGCTGATCACCTCCGGTTTCGGTGAAACCGGCGCTGACGGCAAAACGCTGGAAAGGCAACTGGCCCAGGAAGCGCGGGCTGCCGGGATTCTTATCCTCGGTCCAAACACCATGGGCATCTGCAATCCGCACATCCATTTTTTCTGCACGGGGACATCCGTCCGTCCGTTGGCAGGTTCCACGGTGGTGGTCGCCCAGTCCGGCAACATGGGGACCCAGTTGCTGGCCTTTGCCGAAGCGCAGGGCATCGGCATCCGGGCCTTTATCGGCTCCGGCAACGAAGCCATGATCACCATCGAAGACTACATGGAAGGCTTTGAAGTCGACGAACTCACCCGGACCGTGATGCTGTATATCGAAAGCGTCAAGCAGGGCCGCCGCTTTTTCGAAAGCGCCCGCCGGGTGAGCCAGAAAAAACCCATCGTGCTGCTCAAAGGCGGCCAGACCCGGGCAGGCAACCGGGCGGCATCCAGCCATACGGGTGCCATGGCGTCCGACACCCGGCTGTTCAACGCGGTGTGCCAACAGGCGGGCATTGTCAAGGTGGACCAGCCCATGGAGCTGCTGGACCTGTCCGCCGCCTTCTCCTCCCTGCCGCTTCCCCAGGGCAACCGCATCGCCATCATGACCTTGGGCGGCGGATGGGGCGTGGTCACCGCCGATCTGTGCAATCAGTTCGGCCTGGAGGTACCGGATCTTTCCACGGAGCTGATTGCCGCCATCGACAAGGTTCTGCCGCCCTACTGGAGCCGGTCCAACCCCATCGACCTGGTGGGAGAAAACGACCCGTCCATCCCCCTGACCGTCATGGAAGCGCTGCTACAATGGGAAGGCTGCGATGCGGTCATCAACCTGGGTATCCTCGGACGCCGAATTTTTCTCAAGCGTCTGGCCGATTCGGTGGAACACGCAGACCCATCCTATTCACGGGAATTTCTGGATGACGCCGTCCATGTGTTTTCCGAATTCGAAAACAGCTACATCGACCAGATTGTCCGGCTGATGGAAAAATACGGCAAACCGGTCTTTGGGGTCAGCCTTCTTACCGATGAAAAGGATGCCACGGTCTATCGGGTGAAAGGCCATCGCCTGAAGGGCGTGTTTTATGAAACACCGGAGCGGGCGGTAAAGGCAGCGGCCCGCATGGTTGAATACCAGCGGTTCCGTAAACGGCAGGCCGGTTAAAAGGATGCCCATGGATTCACCACTGCTGATTGCCGCCGGCGCCAGTTTCATTGCCGGCCTGCTGGGATATATCATTGCCAGGCTGTGGATCAAGCCAATCGTTCGCTACAACATCACCAAACGCAAACTTGACCATGAACTCACGCGATACCAGGCGAAGATGAATGAATCGACTGGATCTGAGGAACCGAACGCCCAGAATCGCAGTGCAATGATACTGCGAAGGGCCCGGCAGCACGCCGTGGACCTGGTCTCTAGTTTCGGTGCGGAGATCCCCTATTGGTATCGCCTCTTGCTGGAGAGCCGCAAGGAGTCGCCCACTGAGGTGCCGGGGCTGCTCACCAATTTGTCTAAAATACGCAGTAGAGAACAAGTTAAAAATAGAATTGAACGTGCGCGAACAATAATGGGCCTGAAATGAATGGAAAAGAAAAAGCCTGAAAACAATCCACCGACCCATCTCGATCGTGAGGAAGACTGCCTGCATACCTTCCTGATGGCAGACAACACCATCCGCGGGGCTGTGCTCAACGGCAGCCGGATGATCAACCAGATGCGCTGGAATCACGAATTGGGCATCCTCGAGACGCTGGTTCTCGGACACGCTTACTTAGGGGCCTGCCTGATGGGCGCCAGCCTCAAAGGCAAAGATCGCCTGGGGCTGCAGGTGGACTGCTCCGGGCCCATCAAAGGCCTGGTGGTCGAAGCCAACGCCTCGGGCGAAGTGCGCGGGTTTTTAAAAAATGTGCATATCCCCGTTGAAAAGCCCCTGGAAGACTTCAACCTCTCTCCGTTTTTCGGAGCCGGGTTCATATCGGTCACCCGCTTCCTAGCCGATGCCAAGCGACCCTTCACCGGCAAGGTGATGATGGCCCACGGCAGTCTGGCCAAAGACCTGGCCCACTATTATCTCACCTCCGAACAGGTACCCACGTCATTCAGCCTCAGCGTCAAGTTCGACAATCACGGAAATGTGGCGGCTGCCGGCGGTTTGTTCCTGCAGGCCATGCCTGACGCCGAGGTTGCGGTGGTCCAGCGGATCGAAGCGCAGGTGCTTGCACTGCCATCCATTGCAACCTCGCTGGCTGAAGGCACCGCACCGGAGGAGTTGGTGCGCATCCATATGGGTGACTACGTGCCCCGTTTCATCGACAGACGCAACGTCGGTTTCATCTGCCACTGCAACCGGGACCAGATCCGCAATGTTCTCACCCTGCTGCCCATCGACGAATTGAAGGATATTCAGGAGAAAGGCCCATTTCCAGTTGAGATTCGATGTCACCACTGCAATACCCGCTACACGTTCGACCGGGAGCACATCGATCTGATCCTGGCGGCCCGCTTTTCGAAGAATTGAACCCAATGCGCCCAACCAACCAATCAACCCTCTTTGTGCCCATCGTGGGCACCACTTTTTGTCGACTGCTGCTCAATACCGCCAGGCGCTTTGCCTACCCCTTTGCACCGGTGTTGAGCCGCGGACTCGGCGTCTCCCTGTCGGCGATCACCTCCCTGATCGCCATCAACCAGGTGACATCCCTGCTGGGTGCGCTTATCGGCCCGTTGTCCGACCGACTGGGCTACCGGAAAATGATGATCGCCGGGATGGCGATGCTGGCAACCGGCATGCTGGCCGCAGCCATTTTCCCCATCTATGCAGTCGTCCTGGTGGCCTTGCTTCTGGCCGGGCTGGGCAAAAGCATATTCGATCCGGCCCTGCAGGCCTGGGTCGGCAACCGGGTGCCTTACGGCAGGCGGGCACGGGTGATGGGCATCATGGAGACCTCATGGTCTGCCAGCACCCTCATCGGCATCCCGCTGGTGGCCATTCTCATGGACAGGTATGGATGGCAGTCGCCATTTCTGGTGATGGGCGGGCTGGGGTGCATCGGTGCCGTCGCCATGTTTTTTATCATCCCCAACGATCCTGGATCAGCAAGTCGAAAAGCGCCCCCCGCTGAATACCTCAGCGCCTATTCACGGTTGCTGGCCAACAAGCCAGCATTGGGGGCCCTGGGGTATGTGTTTTTTATCAGCGCGGCCAACGACAATCTATTTGTGGTTTACGGGGCGTGGCTCGAAAAGAGCTTTGGCCTTGGCATCGTTGCCCTGGGATTGGGAACCAGCCTAATCGGCGTGGCCGAACTGGTGGGAGAAGCCCTCACCGCCGCAATTTCCGACCGCATCGGTTTAAAGCGGGCGCTGGTTGCCGGTTTGGGACTGTCCGTTATGAGTTATTTGGCATTGCCCTTTATCGAACCCTCCCTGGCAGCGTCTCTATGCGGCTTGGCCATCCTTTTCTTCATTTTCGAATTCACCATGGTCACCAGTATCACCCTGTGCACCGAGATTCTGCCGGGTTCCCGGGCGACGATGATGTCCGGTTTTTTTGCCACGGCAGGCATCGGGAGAGTGCTTGGGGCGTTGATGGGTGGCGTGGTATGGCAGACCGGCGGCATCCTTGCCACGGGCTGCCTATCGGGCATGCTGACTTTTCTGGGGATGCTGTGCCTGTTGCGCGGGCTCAAGGGGTGGGACCGGGTCGATGTCTGATCAATGATTTAAGCCCGGCGGTTTGCCGCCAATTGCAGCCCGACGATCGTTTTGGCGTCCTGAATTTCACCGTCAGCGATCATTTTCATGGCCAACCGCAGTTCTACCCGATGAACAACGAGCAGTTCGTCCGGGTCCAGGTTCTGGGCCGCCCGGGTGAGACCGGTAGCCAGGAACAGGCGAATGCGTTCGTCCGAGTATGCCGGAAGCGGGGTAATTTCCGCCAGCCGTTCAAAATGCCTGGCCGTATACCCAGTTTCCTCGATCAGTTCCCGTTCGGCGCACCGACGGGCGTCTTCACCCGGGCCTAATGTGCCTGCCGGAATCTCCCAGATGAAACCGCCTACCGCATGGCGATACTGTTTGAGGAGTAAAACCGAATCATCCTCCATCACCGGCACAATGGCAGCCGCGCCGGGATGCCGGATAATTTCCATATCCAAACTGATCCCGTTGGGCAGGGTGATGTTCTCCGTATAAAAATCGAATACCCTTCCCTTTCTAATCAGTGTGGACTGGTTGCAAATGGCTTCGTTCATCTTCAACCTTCGTGTTTCTGTTTGATGTGATCAACCAATTCCCGCACCGTCTGGCCCCCGGGCGACTTGGCATTCGGGTTAATGGCCAGCAGCGACTCCCAGGCCACAAGGGCGCCCTTTTCGTCCTTGAGGTCATGGAAAAGGACAATTCCCTTGTTGAATCGCGAAATCTCATGCGTGGGATCGATATTGATGGCCTTGTCAAAAGCCTCCACCGCTTTTTCCAGGCTGCCGCTTCGTCGGTACATGACTCCCAGATCCGTCCAGACGTTGGCGTTTTCCGGGCCGATGGCCAGTGCCTTTTCATAGGCGGCTATCGCTTCGTCCGGGAGGTTGGCATCGAAGTATTGATGGCCCAATTGCGTCCATGTATCCATATCCTGAGGATTTTTCTCAGCCTGTGATTTGAGCTTGTCAATTTCCTGTTGCCGCTCTATGTCCATACCCGCCTGCGGTGCCGATTGATGGGGATCGGCGATGGCGCCGCTTTTGTAAATACCGAAAGCCACACCCGTCACGAATCCAATCAGAAGAGACGCCACCACAAACCAGATGACATTCTCTGATTTGACATATCCGGATATCTTTTTTTCGCCCATGCCTTTCCTTTCCAGTCATCATATCCACAAATGAATTATGAATGCTTAATTTTTTATTTTGAATGAAGGCATTCTATCGTTTTAAATATAGACACCGACTATATCAATAAGCACAAAATTGAGCCACTGCCACCCTATTTAGCTTTATTTGATAGCGGGATCTTTTAGGTTTATGGATAGTGCACATGGGCGAAAAACGGTCTTGGTGTAACAGAACCGGCATAGCGGACCTGGTCCTGATTATATTGACGCTCATTCGAGAATTTTTCCACATAATCAGGGATCTGAGATATTGGCAGCCGCTCGGCCTGCGCAAGCACATGTGCATTCAGTTGAAGCATGTCCCGGACCAGGCGGTACTGGATCATTTCATCGAAGATTTCCTGTTTGATCTCCACCCGTTTCAGCTTCTGGACACGTTTCAAGAAGGTTTTTATGATCACGAAGGCCATCCGTCCCAGTACCTTCGTATCCTGGCTCGATCGATTACGGTTTGAAACTTAATTTTTGGTCATTGGTATTTAGTTGTGATTTGATTTTTGTAATTTTTCTGTTATTTTCCGACACAAGAGACACGATTTCCATGATTTCAATACTAACCTGTTGAGGTGACGCCATGGCGTTATATGTGGTTCAACACGGAAAAAGCCTGCCGAAATCCGAGGATCCGGAGAAGGGGTTGTCGGCGGAAGGAAAGATGGAAACCGAACGAATCGCCGGTGTGGCCAAAGGCTATCGGGTGAAGGTTTCACGAATCGTTCACAGCGGCAAAAAAAGGGCCCGGGAAACCGCCGAGATCCTGGCCTCGCTGCTGTCCCCTGCAGATGGCCTGGATCCTCGCAACGGAATGAATCCATTGGATGACGTTCGCACCTTCGCGGACAGTCTCGAACTGGACAAGAACGTTATGCTGGTCGGCCACCTGCCCTTTCTGGAGCGCCTGATCGGTCAGCTGGTGTGCGGCAACCCGGACCAGACCGTATTCAAGCTGCAAAACAGCGGCATCCTTTGCCTTGATCACCTTCCTGAATTAAAAAACCCGGTCATCCGCTGGGCCTTGATGCCATCCATCAGATATTCTTTTACTTCTGAATGATTTGATATTTGTCTTTTTGTAATTTGTTATTTTCGGGTTACCCGGGTTAGGGCTTCCCACATTTTTTCCGGCGTTTCGATGGTCAGTTTATCAGACTGGATGACGATGGTCTGTGCTTCGGGTAGGTAACTGTCGAGGATCTTTTCGGCCTGTGAAACCAGTGCGTCGATTTTCATACCGGAGAGGGTGCTGACGATTTTCAGGTCATCGTCAGCCTGCTGATACAGATAATTGAGCCGGTCGCAGGCCACGCGGTAGTCCCCTATCTTTTGCATGTATCGGTGGATGTATGCCTGAATTTCGGCCATCAGCATCAAATCGTATAGAAGCCGCGGGTTTTTTAAGGCTTCGGCTTCGGTGTTGATTCCTTTTTCCCGCCATTCACGCCGTGCCTCTGTTTCGATTGCCTCCAGTTGTGCCGTCAGTGCATCCCGGATTCCGTCAGCCTCCGTCTTTCTCTGGGCCATCTGACCCTTGAGCAAAGCGATGTCCGCCATGGTCGCACGCAACCGTTCCGCTTTCGTATCGGCCGCTGCGGTCGGAGGCAATACCAGCAACACCAGAAAAATAACAGACATCAGTGATGGGACGTAGATCATCGATGGTTTCACGGTCTATTTCCCTGTGACGTTGAGCTTGCGTTTCATGTCCTCTGAAAGAAACAGCCGGGTTTTGGGATTTTGCCAATGGGCCATCTGTTTCACATTGATCAGTTCGATCTGATCCCCATGCCATTCGGACAGAATGGCCACCACCCGGGGTGAAAGGCTGGAAAGGCCGTTCAGGGAGAGCGCTCTGCCATTCCATCGGGACAGGTAAACGGCAGCCTCCGGAGACAGTTCCGAGAGGCCGTTCAAACCCAGCCAATCCCCCTCCCAGGCAGATAGATGGCGGGCTGCATCTGGTGACAGGTCAGTCAACGCGTTGAGGAACAAATCTTTGCCTTTCCATGCGGTCAGACAGCGTGCGGCTTCCAGTGACAGCTTGGTCAGCTTGTGTTTCTGGGAAAAATCACCATCACAGATGTTTTTCCAGATCGTTGCGTTGTCTGTGTCTGTGACTCGGATTTCATTGTCGGATTTTACCGCTGTCCCTGGCATGCGTTTTTCGATATCCTGCCAGATGGACGCCAGCGTCCGCGGTGAGGCCGGAACCGCGTCGATGTTTAACCGGGCCAGTTCGCTGCCATGCATATTTCTGATTTCGTCCGTCTGTTTTATGAAACCATCAATGTCAATACCACTGGTTTTGCCGGCCATCAGGGCCAGCAATGCTGCCTTGCGGGAGAAGAACAGCAACGCTTCGCTGCTCCTGGCAAGGATACTTACCGGGGTTTCCAGTTTTTTTATGTATGTATCTCGCCGTTGAATCGCCGAAAGACCCAGACTGATGCTCGGATCCGCTATCGCAGATTCAAATGGGATCTTGCCTTTACCTGCGTTTCCGACCTTATCGGCGATGCCTTGGATTTCCGCATTGATTCCAGCCTGGTAATAGGCGCGTAATTTCCCGATTTCCGCTTGCTTTTCGATGATTTGGCTTCGCAACCGGTCCAGGTTTTCGGCAGCCGTGTTGAGACGGGATTGATCGGATGGACCGTGAACGACGGCAACCGGCTTCTGGACCTGAAGGGTTGACTGAACGACGACTGCGGTATCCCGGTCATCGGTGTCCGCATGCGGGGTATCGGGCGTTGATGCGCGCATCTTTTGGGGAATCCCGAAAAAATATCCCGCCAGAGCGAGTAAAAGGATAGCGACAACAGATGCCAGGACGGCTTTTTTTTGCCTGCCGACAGCAGGTTTTCCAGTCTCGCGCAGGGGTTCTGGTTTCTGCCGGTCATTCAGGCGGACGGGTATCGGTGTTGTTGCCGATCGCGGGTCGACCGACGGGCCTATCGTCAACTTCCTGTCATCCGGTTCGGCGCTTACACCGTTCTGCCCGGCCGGTGCTGCGGTCTGGGGGCGGTCTGTGTGCTCGAGGCCGCTATCTGTTTTTTGATGGGCAACGATATCATCGTCAACCATGTTCTTATCTGACGCTTCTACGGCTGGCGATTCCAAACCCGAGTCATCCGAGGAGGCTTCCGGCACCGGGGACGCATCGTCGCTGGATGCGATCTCTGCCAATATTTCTTCGATATCGTAAGGAATAGGATGCGGTTCATCATCCCTTAATTCATCGTGTCGCGCGTCGTCGGGCCCTGCGTCATGGTCCGCATCGACTTCTTTTTCCACCTTTTCCAGACCAGCGGGGAAATCATCAGCGGGGTCCGATTCGGGCACTTCCCCCGTTTCTTTAACCGAATCCGCGTCAGCCTGGCCATCGCTCTCGATCTGGGCCAAGATATGCTCAAAAGCCCTTTGCTGATCCTCGTCTAACTCGTCATCTGCGCTTTCCTCGGAATCGACATCCTCTTCATCGGTGGTTTTTTTGCTGGTAATGTTTTCCATATCTTCATTGAGCGCCGCCGGTTCTTTCACACTTGATTCGTCTTCATTCAAATCTGCTGACGTGTCGCGGCTGATTTTCTCCGGATGATCGATTTCTACCAAACGTTTACTCGCCGTCGTTGATTCGTCTTTGTTGAGTGATGGTTCTTTAGTTTTTCCCATCGTGTGCCACCACTCGTTATCGTCGTATGAACGATCAAACCCGGGAATTATCCGTGCAGGCGGGTTTGTCTGGATTTTCCTCTGGATGCGTCGTGATTCTTTATTCGCAATTAAGATATCGTCGAATGTCGAACAAACTTAAGGATTTTATCTGTATTTCGTTTCTTCAGGATACCGTTTGGCCGGTACCTTGACTTTTCTGCATTTCATGTGTCTGTTGCCTTGCGCTTATCCACCATTTTCGAAAATTACTTCATACCAACATAACCAGATAAATTTCTTGATCATTATTTTCACCGGGTTTATATTTCAGCCGCGTATGAAAAAAATGTAAGGGCCGCTGTTAAACGGGGTAGGATTGCGCCGAGGAGTGAGTCACCATGAAAAAAACCATGATCAGAGGAACCGGTCGTTATGTGCCCGCCCGCCTTGTCACCAATGACGATTTAGCACAGTGGATGGACACATCCAACGAGTGGATCATTCAACGCACCGGCATTGAAGAGCGGTACTGGGTCCCCGAAGCGGGTGGCGTCGGCGCCTCCGACCTGGGATTGGAAGCTTCAACAATCGCCATGGAGCGCTCCGGATGGGCGCCTGAAGAGATCGATCTGATCATTTTTGCCACCTTGAGTCCGGATCTATTTTTTCCCGGTTCCGGTTGTCTGCTGGCCCATAAACTTGGCCTCTCGTCCACACCGGCACTGGACATCCGCCAACAGTGTACCGGTTTTTTATATGGCATGGCCACTGCTGACGCCTACATACGCAGCAACCAAGCCAAGCGTGTACTTCTGGTGGGCGCCGAAGTACACAGTACAGGGCTTGATATTTCGACCAGGGGCCGGGATGTAGCCGTTATTTTCGGAGACGGCGCTGCGGCTGTCTGCCTGGAGGGCATGGAAACGGGTGTCAAGGAGGGCGTACTATCCTCATGTTTGCATGCCGACGGTTCCATGGCCGAAAGCCTGATGACCTTCGCGCCCGCATCTCGTGAAAATCCGCGACTCGATGAAAACATGTTGAAGGAAGGAAAACATTTTCCCACCATGGACGGCAGAAATATTTTTAAGACCGCCGTTCGGCGTCTTCCCGAAGTGGTTGGAGAGGCCCTGGAAAAAGCGGACATCCCATTGGCAGCAGTCGATCTGTTCATCCCCCATCAGGCCAACCTGCGGATCAATCAGGCATTCGCCAAGGCCCTGAATCTTCCAGGATCAAAGGTCTATAACAACATTCAGCGTTATGGGAACACGACGGCAGCCAGCATTCCACTGGCACTGGACGAGGCAATCGAAATAGGCATCGTTGGCGCCGGCAGCACGGTCATGTTCCTGGGGCTGGGTGCCGGGGTCACCTGGGGGGCCGTGCTTTATCGGTTTGCCGCTTAATAGCCGCAAGCCCGGCGATCGGTCGTCGAAAAATAAGGTGCCCCTGCTGGAATGGGAATGCGCTCGCTATCACGGTTCATGAAAGATGGCGTGGGACTCCACGGACGAATAAGACCGTGAGCAGGAAACGCTGTTGGCAAGCACCGTACGGATTTTGTCAAGGGAAATGCAGTTGTCCATACAGTCGGGAAAAAGATAACGGTCGACACATTCCCGGCATGGGCTTTTCACCAGGTAGCCGATATCAAAGTCAAAGCGATGTCTGTATTTATTTGCCATGGATATCTTTGATACGTTTTGATAATTCATCTGCCGGCAGCGCCTTTTTTGGGCCCATTGAAACCGGGAAAGGTCTATTGATCTTCAAGTCTTAATGATTAGCATAACCTGCTGACCTGCACAAGGCAAAACCCGGTATGTGAGTATCTTGACACGGCCACCGGTAGTCAGTTGCGTGGCCGAAAAAGCACCCGATAAATAAAAACCTGACAGGCGGCCGACCCATGAAACATGTTACGGTGATGAAATCCTTTTCTTTGCGCGCCTTTTTTCAATCGCTTTTTTTTTCAACACTCCTGTTCGCCATCGTTGCTTGTTTCTATTGGCGATCCCAAGACCTGGGCACACCGTTGAACGTGATGGAGTATGTGTGGCTGTATGTTTTCCTGATCTTTTTCGGAATTCTGCAGTGGCTGTTTCTAAAAGACATCCTGGTCAAACTGACGGACCGCCAACCCGCCGTGCAGCGAACCCAAAAGCCGTCTGCCACGATTTCGCCGGAATCCGATGCGGATCGAAAGAAACGCAGCAATCATGAACAACGGCTTTTTGTGCATCTTTTTTCCGTGCTCCAGCGTGAGGGACGGTTGATGGATTTTCTCCAAGAGGATCTTTCCCTTTATGAAGACGGTCAGATCGGGGCCGCCGTGCGCAGCATCCATGAAAACTGTAAAAAAACCGTGGCCCGCTATCTCTCGCCGGAACCGGTCATGAAGCATGCCGAAGGCGAGACTATCGAGATCGCCGCCGGGTTCGATCAGCAGGCTGTCAAACTGGTGGGCAATGTGGTTGGCCAACCGCCTTTTTCGGGTATCTTACGTCACCGGGGATGGCAGCTGCGGTCTATTTCACTGCCGAAACTGTCGGAGGCGGAAAATCCGAACCTCATCGCTCCTGCAGAAGTTGAGATCCAGTAATCGTTGTTAACCCAGTTCCGACCCGTCACCTTCATGCCCTGGCCGTCAATAGGATCACGGTGGTTAGGTCGGTAAGACACCCATCGCCAGGTCCAGCCTGAAGGGGGATATTCCTTGATATCGGAAAATCGTTTTGTCGTCGGCATCGACCTGGGCACCACCAACAATTCGGTTGCCTATGTGCAACTGGGGAATGTCGAGCGTGACCGCACCGCTATCCAAACATTTCCGGTCCATCAGTTGACCGGCCCCGGTGAGTTCGCCCCCCATTCCGTCCTGCCGTCATTTTTATACATTCCCGGTGAATACGACATCGCCGATCAGGACATGGCTGCCCCATGGACCATCGATCAACGAAGCCGGGATGACCGGAATTTTGTGGGCGCATTTGCCCGCGACCATGGCGGCAAGGTGCCGGCAAGGCTGGTCTCTTCAGCCAAAAGCTGGTTATGCAACAAAAGTGTAGATACCCGAGCCAGAATTTTGCCCTGGGGAGCCGGGGACGAGGTGTTCAAGGTTTCGCCGGTCCAGGCGTCGGCCGCCTATCTCAAACACATCCGCAAGGCATGGAATGTGGCCATGGAGGATGATGAGGAAGGTTATCTGGAGAATCAGATGGTGGTCGTCACCATACCCGCCTCTTTTGACGAGGTGGCCAGAGACATGACCCTGGAAGCAGCCCGCATGGCAGGCCTTCCAGATGTCATTCTGCTTGAAGAACCGCTGGCCGCATTTTACAGCTGGCTCATCCGGCACGAAAAAAATTGGCCCGACCACGTATCCACCAACCAATTGATTCTGGTGTGCGACGTAGGCGGTGGTACCACGGACTTCACCCTCATCTCCCTGCGGATGGCAGACGGCAGTCCTCGATTCGAGCGTATTGCCGTCGGTGATCATCTGATCCTGGGAGGTGACAACATGGATTTTGCCATCGCCCGCAGCGTGGCCCGGCGTCTGGGGAAATCACCCTCGGCGATGGACCGGGACGCCTGGAAAACGCTCTGCCACCAGTGCCGCCGGATCAAGGAAAATATTCTGGACGGCATTTCGGACAGCGGCCGGGTCACCCTGATGGGTGCCGGGTCAAGTCTGATTGCCGGCACCCTGACCGCACAGATCGACCGCCGGGAGATCGAGACAATCGTTCTGGAACAATTTTTTCCGCTATCCGGATCCAGCAGCCATACGGATTCACTGGAAGGAAACGCCTCATGGGGACTTCCCTATGAAGCGGACACCGCCATCACCGGCCACCTGAATCGTTTTCTGGACCGGCATCAGGCGGATGTAAAAGCGGCCATCGGAATCGCTGATCCCTGCCCCGATCTGATCCTTTTCAACGGGGGGGCGCTGAAGGCACAGGTGCTCCAGGATCGCATCCAAGTGGCGGTTCGCTATCGTTATTCCCGTGATTCCGGTCCCGTGTGCCTGGACAACCGGGAGATGGACCTGGCGGTATCACTGGGTGCAGCCTACTACGGGATGGTCAAGGCAGGCATCGGTGTCCGGGTCGGCAGCGGAAGCCCGCGCAGTTATTACGTGGGCGTGGGTACCGGCGATTCGCACAACGGCGGCGGTGCCAAGCAGGCCGTGTGCCTGGTGGAGCGTGGATTGGAAGAGGGCAGCACCCTCACGCTGCCCGACCGCGTGTTCAAGGTTCTGGCCAACCAGCCGGTAGCCATTGATCTGTTCAGTTCCAGTTTTCGATCCGGTGACCATTGCGGTGATCGGGTTGAGGTCGACGACACCCTGACCGCGCTGCCGTCGTTGAATACCGTTATCCAGTTTGGCGACAAGGGCATCCAATCCGAGATTCCCGTTCGCCTGGAAGCGAGTTATACCGAGGTGGGCACCCTTGAGATCTGGTGCCAGTCCATGACCTCTTCTCACCGGTGGCAGCTGCGTTTTCAGCTCAGGGGTGCCGTCACGTCCGAGGAGGTGGCCGAGAGGGAAATTTTCGAGGCATCTCGGGTTGAACAGGCACAACGGGTCGTTCAATCGGCGTTTGCATCCGGTCGTGACCGATCTCGGCTGCCCCGCCTGATGTCGGACCTTACCGAGGCCCTCGACTGCCCCCGGGACAGGTGGCCGCTGAGTCTGCTGCGTGATCTGGCCGACACGCTGCTCGATGGCGTGGCCACCAGAAAGGGTTCTGCCGAGGGTGAAAGCCGCTGGATGAACCTGCTTGGATATTGCCTGAGACCGGGCATGGGAGAAGGTTTTGATCCCCATCGCATTAAAAAACTTTGGAAGATTTATAAAAAAGGGCCTGTCCACGCCAATGCCGCTCAGGTGCGTGCCGAATGGTGGATCATGTGGCGACGGGTGGCCGCCGGTCTCAGCCCCGGCCAGCAGCGCCAGTTTTTCCAGGACATCTCTCCGTCTCTGGTGCTGAAAAAAGGATCGCGTATTCCCCGGCAGGAATTCACCGAAATGTGGATGGCCACGGCCAACATGGAGCGCCTGCATGTCAAGGACAAAATAATCCTGGGACGCCAGTTGATTGCCCAGTTTAAAGCCCGAAAGCCCCAACCTCAGCTGCTGTGGACACTGTCCCGACTCGGTGCCCGCGACCTGCTTTATGGTTCCATCGACCGGGTGATCCCGCCGACTGAAGTTGTCGGCTGGGTCGTCACGATACTTTCTCTGACTTGGAAAAACCCGAAACCGGTGATTGAGATGCTTTCCCAGTTGGGTCGAAAAACGGGCGACCCGCTGCGCGATATCGCTATGGAGACAAGCGATGCAATGGTTCAATGGATTGCCTCTGCAGGTGATTTTCCCGAGCCGCTGACACGCCTGACCCAACCCGCTTCACGAAAACAGAAGGAGCAAAATGCCGTTTTCGGCGAAGCCTTGCCGGCCGGTCTGATCCTGGAAGAAGGAGCTGTCCCATGACCCGTGATAAAATCAACGGCAGACGACTGGTGGGTCTTTTTTTGCTGGGCATGCTGCTGTTCAACTTCCCTTTGCTCCATTTGTTTAACCGACCGGTGCTGGTATTGGGTATACCCCTTTTATATCTTTATCTGTTCGTCGCCTGGTCGTTGATCATATTCCTGATACTGGCGATCAGCCGCGCCAAGCCGGACACACCGTTTCCGGATCATGGCGAGTAAAGGAAGTTTCCATGCTGGCCACGGAAACCGTCATCTTCGTCTCCTTGTGCTACATCGGCGTCTTGTTCGGCATCGCCTATTATGGCGATAAGCGGGCCGACATCGGCAGGAGCATTATCAGTAATCCCTATACTTATGCGCTTTCTCTTGCCGTATATTGCACCGCATGGACGTTTTACGGCAGCGTCGGGCGTGCCGCCTCAGCCGGTCCGGCCTTTCTGACCATTTACCTGGGACCCACGTTGATGGTCACGCTGGGCTGGCTGGTATTGAAAAAGATCGTCCGCATATCAAAAATTCACCGGATTACCTCAATCGCCGACTTCATCGGCTCCCGCTACGGAAAGAGCATGACCCTGGGGGGTGTGGTAACCGTCATCGCCGTGCTTGGCATCATTCCCTACATCTCGCTCCAACTCAAGGCCATATCCTCCAGCTTTCTTCTGATCCATCAATACCCGTCGCTGAAACCGTTGTCCCATCCGGGCAGCATCGGACTGTGGAGCGACACCACCTTCTACGTGGCCTTGTTCCTGGCGGTTTTTGCCACGCTTTTCGGCACCAGGAACCTCGAGGCCACCGAACGCCATGAAGGCCTGGTGGCGGCGATTGCCTTTGAATCCATCGTTAAACTGGTAGCGTTCCTTGCGGTGGGAACGTTTATCACCTTTTTCATTTACAACGGTTTTGCCGATCTCAGTAAGCGGGCCATCGCATCTCCCGAGCTTCGTCTGCTCATGACCTTGCCAAAGGATGCCGGCGCATTTTCCAGCTGGTTCGCCCACATTTTCCTGTCCATGATGGCCATCGTCTTTCTTCCCCGTCAGTTTCAGGTCATGGTCGTGGAAAATGTCAACGAAGCCCACTTGAACAAAGCCATCTGGCTCTTCCCCCTCTATCTTCTGGCCATTAACATATTCGTCCTTCCGGTGGCGTTTGCCGGCATGCTCTCTTTCGGTTCCAGCGGCCTTGACGCGGATATGTTCGTACTGACCCTTCCCATGGCCAACAAACAGGTCTTTCTGACCCTGCTGGTGTTTATTGGAGGGATGTCGGCGGCAACCGGCATGGTCATCGTGGAAACCGTGGCCCTGTCCACCATGATCTGCAACGATCTGGTGATGCCGCTGCTGCTTCACATGCCATCGCTGAAGCTATCCCAGCGCAAGGATTTGAGCAGCATTCTATTATCCATCCGACGGCTGGGTATCATCCTGGTGCTGCTCATGGGTTACGCCTATTTCCACTATGCCGGAGAATATTACACACTGGTTTCCATCGGCCTGACCTCCTTTGCCGCGGTGGCCCAGTTTGCGCCAGCCCTGCTGATCGGAATCTTCTGGAAAGGCGGTACCCGAACCGGCGCCCTGCTGGGGCTCGTGGCCGGTTTTTCCGTTTGGTGTTATACCCTGTTCCTGCCTTCTTTAGCCGGAGCGGGACTGATGCCGCAGGATTTCTTGGAACATGGGCCTTTTGGCATCGCTTTTTTAAAGCCGTTCGAACTGTTCGGACTGGATGTGTTCGACCGCATCACCCATGCGGTGTTCTGGAGCATGCTGGCTAATTTGGGTTGCTACGTGGCCGGATCCCTGATCAGCCAGCCATCGGCCATAGAGCACACCCAGGCAGCCATGTTCGTAGATGTTTACCGGTATGTGGGCAGGGTTCATGACTCTTCCGTCTGGCGTGGGACCGCTTACCTGCCCGATCTCGTCTCCATGCTGGAACGTTTTTTGGGCAGAGAACGAACCGAAGCGGCGCTGGACATTTATGCCATGCAATATGGCATCAACTGGGACCAATCCCTTACCCGGGATCCCGGGCTGGTCAATCACATTGAAAAACTGCTGGCCGGCGCCATCGGGTCTGCATCGGCGCGGGTAATGGTCGCCTCCGTGGTCAAGGAGGAACCGCTTGGCATCGAAGAGGTGATGGATATCTTGAACGAGACCCGCCAGGCAATCGTCTACAGCCGTGAACTGGAACGGGCCTCGGCGGAACTACGGGCAGCCAACCAGCGTCTTCAAGAGTTGGATCGCTTGAAAGACGAATTTATTTCAACGGTCTCCCACGAACTTCGGACCCCGCTGACGGCCATCCGCTCCCTTGCCGAGATTCTCCACGACTATCCGGACACGACCCCGGACCGTCAACGCGAATTTTCCAGCATTATCATCCGTGAAACCCAGCGGCTGACCCGGCTGATCACCCAGGTGCTCGATTTCCAGAAGTTGGAATCGGGTCGCATGCGTTGGGCGATAACTGCGGTGGATCTCAAGGATGTGGTGGAAGAAGCGGTCAGCGCCACCGGCCAGTTGGTGGCAGAAAAGCGAATACGGATGCAGGTGAGCCTGCCAGACACATCACGACCCGTCGAAGGCGATCGTGACCAGTTGATCCAGGCCATGGTGAATCTGATTTCCAATGCCGTAAAATTCTGCGACCCGGACCGGGGTGAGATTGACATCCGACTGGACGATTCCACCGACCGACTGACGGTGTTGGTCATGGACAACGGCATAGGCATCAGCGAGGCTGACCAAAAACAGATTTTCAATAAATTCCAGCAGGTGATGGATCCGACCCGCGGACGCCCACCGGGAACCGGCCTAGGGCTCTCTATCACCCGCCAGATCATCCGGCACCACCATGGTGAGCTGAAGGTCAAGAGCACACCGGGAAAGGGTGCCACTTTTTATTTTTCCCTGCCCGTGAAACCCACTGCCGCCATTCCGGAGCAATGACCCGCTCCGGCGTCCATTCTGATCTTCACAGGGATAGGGACTGAGATTATTTATTACCACCGAGCTTTACAAATGGGTCAGACCGTTCAGCGATGCCCTGTCCACCTGCTGGACGCTCAGAACAGATTTCCCAGCACGCCACCGCTTTGCCATCTGACGACACCGTTCCGCACGGGTCCATGTGAACCAGAACCCCAGCATTGCCACCGAAATGCCCGACAAGCAGCTTTTCCAATGATTTGGCCTGGGCGTGGGCGTCATCGAGCAGGTAGTCTCTGGGCAGCACGAGGTGCAGATCTATGTGGACAAAATTTCCAGACCGCCATGCCCGCAACTGATGAATATCGATCCAGACGCCCTGGCGGTGCTCTTCAAGCAGCCGGGATATTTCGTCGAGAAGGTGGGGGTCGGATGCGTCCATCAAAGCCGAAAAACTCTGACGCACCAAACGTGTGCCGGTCAACAGGATATTGACGCCCACCAGACAGGCAATACCGCCATCCAGCCAAAGCCAGCCGGTCAATTGGACAAGAAAAAGTCCGACAACCACACCCGCGGAGGTGTACACATCGGTGAGCACGTGCCTTCCGTCCGCGATCAAGGTCAGGGATTCTGCCTTTTTCCCGACCCTTACCAGCCCGATGCCAAGCAACAGGTTGACGGCTGTGGCAGCGACCAGGATGGCCAGACCCGCCTGCAGGTTGGCAAGGGGTTTGGGCATCAGTAGATGCGAGATACCTGTCTTGAAAATTCCGATTGCGGCAAAGATGATCAGTGCCCCTTCGAACCCGGCGGAAAAGTATTCGATTTTGCCATGACCATATGGATGATCGGAATCAGGAGGTTGTGCGGCCATCCAGATGCTCACCACGGCAAAAGCGGCAGCCACGACGTTGATAATGGACTCCAGCGCATCGGAGAGCACCGCCGAGGAGCGAGTCAGGTGAAAGGTATAGAATTTGACGGCCATCAGCACCACGGAGACAGACAGAGAGATGCCGATGGTTGTCATGCGGAGCTTAAACAGTTGCCCGTCTGGGGGCGATGCGTTTTTTTCAGTTAGCATGTGCGTTCACACTATATGACGGATGCCCGTAAACTTCAACAACATGAACCACGTCAATCAACGCTCAGGCACTTTTTATAAACTCCGTGACACCTCGATTAAAATCAGCTATCTTGTTCGCTCGGATTTTTCCCGATGCACAATCACCCACAACGAATGGAGAACCTTAATGCCAGGACAAGAACAAATTGATTTTAAAGTGGATACCGACAGCTTATACCGAGAGGACGCAATCACCGATCTAAAAGTGGCGTCTATTCGACGGATGGTTCCGGTCACTGCGGACGGCCAGGACGATTCCAGCCGATCACCCGTCTTTTACGGCCACACGCAAATCCTCACCCCACAGGGACCGTTGCCCCTGCAGGCCAAATTAATGGCCAACAATCTGGCCGAAGCCATCCAGGCATTTCCTGAGGCCATGGAGCAGGAAATGGCCCGAATGGTGGAGCAGATCAGAAAGATACAGGAACAGGAGCAGAAAAAGCAGCAAGGTGACTCACGAATTATCATGCCCGGCAGATAGATGGATATCCGGGTCGATTGCTATGCCGGCTACCGGGACGAAGAGACGCCGCGGCGGTTGACGATGGGAGCACGCCAGGTCAGCGTCGTCGCGGTCCAGGATCGCTGGCTGGCACCGGATCACCGATATTTCAAGCTTATCGGTAATGACGGCAGTCTTTATATCATCCGCCACGATCCCCACCAGGACAGTTGGCAGTTGATCTTTTTCAAGGAAAACCCGCTGAAACCTTCCGCAAAGCCAAGCAAATAATTACTATCGATCTTGTAGCCCCGACGATTCAGGTGACTTGACATGTCGTCATATGGAATGATTATTTGAACGGACTGCGTGTCCCCGTTGAAAGACCACCGATGATCGTCATCGGCTCAGACCATAAGGAGATCGACATGAACGTACTCGTGGGTAAACTGGAACAAAGGCGATGAAGGCATGCGTCCCGCCAGCGGCGGAGTTGCCGATTATCTTGCGGCCAATGCAGAAAAGCGGTAAAATTAATGTTTGAACCAATGCCCCGACTGTTGCGCATACCTGGCAACGGGCAGGGAGTTTACACCAACTCATTCGATTCATACAATCAACCAATCGTATATGATACAAATCCACATCGGCAGTATCAACGACAATGGATTGGATCTGAACCAGCGGGAGGATGCCGCTGCATTCTCCCTGCTCAGTGCCATTGACGGTGACGGAAGCGTAATTTTCACCCGTCCGATTCATGTGCATATCCATGCAACCCTCTCCGGCAAAACGGTTCTGATCGATGGTATGGCCGAAACCGAAGTCCGTATGCCGTGCAGCCGCTGCCTCGAACCGTTTGATATTAAAATAGATACCGACTTCTCAGGCACAGCCGTGCCGGAAATTCCAGTCATGAATGATCCGGCCACCACGGATGACATCGAGCTCGCGGCAACGGATATGGCGGTGATCGCCTACAATGGGGACAGCATCGATCTTCGTGACGAAATTGCCCAGCAGATAATCATGGCCCTGCCGTTTAAGCCCCTGTGCCGGGATGCGTGCAAGGGATTATGCAGCCGTTGTGGTGCGGACCTCAACAAAACGGCCTGCCAGTGCCGACCCCAGGATGAAAGCGGACCTTTTGCAGCGCTCAGAACACACGCTTTCCCGAAGAAACGAGAATAGGATGCCATGACCTTGCAACTCATCGCCAGGGATCTTTATCGTTTTCAACAGGAGGCGGATCGACTGGAAAAAGAACTGGCTGAGTCCCCGCCTGCCAGACACGATGCCCTGAAGCTGAAACTCGCCCAGGCGAGGTCCGACCGGGATCTAATGCGGCGGATGCTGGACGGTCGATTGGACCGGTGATTGCGGGGAAAACGGTACAAAGGATCGTAAACGTCTTAGCTGACGGCAATGATGGTTGACAACAACCAGCCCAAACCGATATATGCGACCATCTGCTCCAATCGAACGATCTGCAATCCAAAAACGCATAATCGGTATTTTTTTGATTGGTTATTTCGGATTACATCAACCATACTCTTATTTCGTTCAGGAGCGTCCATGGACTTTAAGCGTCACATCGAAACCGCCTGGAATCTGACCCTTGGCAATGTCGTCTCACTGATACTCATCACCCTGGTTATGGTGGCGGTCAGTTCCCTCACCCTGGGTATTCTGGCCCCGGTCACCCTTGCCGGCTACACGCAGAGCCTGCTCCAGCTGATGCGCAACGGCCGGGAACCCAAAGTCCAGGACCTTTTCGCCCACATGAAGCTGTTCCTCCCCCTGTTGGGGTTCGGTATCGCTGCGTTCGTAGCCACCGCCATCGGTTTCATGCTGCTCTTTCTGCCCGGCATTATCGTCGTTGTGGCGATCACCTTCTGCTGCATCTACATGATGCCGCTGATGACCGATAAGAACATGGGCATCGTCGATGCGGTAAAGGAAAGCTATGCCATGGGCAGGAGCGGTGAACTGATCGATCACGTGGTGGTGGTGATCATCTTCATGGCTATTTCCATGATCGGCGGGACCGTCTTCATCGGCGTGCTGTTCACTCAACCGCTGGCAACGCTTTTTCTGCTTTCCACCTACGAGGAAAAAATCAGCACTACGCCGCCTCCGGCCCCTCGGCAACCCTGAGTGGTCGTGCTCTTCAGCACTTGTCAAATCAGTTCCTGGATTTACGGTTCAACAGGTTCTCATAGGCCGCAGCGAGCTTGACAAAGGTATTCGGATCACCGCCTTTGTCCGGGTGATGCCTCAAGGCCAGTTTGCGGTACTGCCGGGTCAGCGCACGGCAATCCATGCTTTTCAACGCATCCACAGTCACGCCGAACAATCGGGCGGATTCAACCAGGCTGACCTGAACACTTTCCGGCGGCCGATGGGCTCGGTGGCGATTCATGAAATCCCGTAAATAATCCCGGAACGGGTCACCGGAGGGAAAACAGCTGTCGAAATACATGACCGCGTAACGCACCAGGTGTTGTTGCAGGCCGGATTCATCGTCGCTGCCCACCCAGAACGAGTCATCCCGGCTGAGTTGACACAGGTTTTTGACAAAAAACCGGTCCATGCGGTCCTGGTCGAGACCTTCGGGGTGGCTGCGCGCAAAATTTTCGCTGAAGTATTGCTGCAGGTCAAAAATCTGATACGTGTAGTGGGCCAGTTCCTCCGGTTTTAAGAGGCGTTCCGCTTCTATAAAATCGTATTCGATCTCATCGCGGGATTTGTGGGCAAGGGCTGCGTAAAACCGGTCCGGGATGCAACCCACGTTCCTGTGGTCCACCCGTCCCAGCTTGAG
Organism: uncultured delta proteobacterium; assembly: GCA_963697225.1. Lineage (GTDB taxonomy): Bacteria > Desulfobacterota > Desulfobacteria > Desulfobacterales > Desulfosarcinaceae > Desulfosarcina. The sequence continues at coordinate 23,844 of CAVONM010000019.1, read as the reverse complement.
ATAATGCAGGCGGTATCGGTCGAACCGATGAATGGTGTCGGCAGGGGCACACGCATTGGAAGGCGAAGCGGCTCTCCTTTTTCGATCGAACCCATCGATCACCCGTCGGATGTGCGGCCGCAGAAAAGGCATGAACACCGTCTCCAGGTCATCCTGGGAGACTGAAAAACCCTGATCGGCGATAGCCTCTTCTACAGCCGTATCGATGTAAAAACCATTGGCACCGGGATAGACGACAAAGCGCGACGGGTCGTCACCCAGATCGAACAGGTCTCGACTGCGATAGCAGTGGCCATCGGCATAGGATTGTCGGATCATATACCGGCAGCCATTATGTTTTTCGGACAATCGGGCAAGATACATGATGCAGCACTCCCTTTCAGGCCAAATGGCTGTTTGAAAAAGATAACCGTTCTCATCAGAAAAACAATGGACCCTCATGCAACCCATCGCCGATCCGACGACAATCAAAACGCCTTTACCGAACGAGCGTGTCAACCTGCAGGGTGTCATCGCCGTTTCCATCGCCCACTTCATCCATGACGTTTATTCCAGCTTTCTGGCACCGCTGCTGCCACTGCTCATCGAAAAGCTATCCATGACCCTGACCCAAGCCGGTCTGCTCTCCACGGTGATGCAGTTGCCTGCGTTGATCAACCCGTGGATCGGTTCCCTGGCCGATCGTATCAGCGTCCGTTGGTTTCTCATTATGGCACCGGCATTGACCGCCGTCCCCATGAGCCTGATCGGTGTCGCACCCACCTATGGCATGCTTCTGATCCTGATGCTGTTTGCCGGCATCAGCGTATCCGTGTTTCATGTGCCGGCACCGGTGGTGGTAGCCCGCATGTCCGGTGACCGAAAAGGCATGGGCATGTCTTTTTTCATGGTCGGCGGGGAGGCGGCCCGTGCGGTTGGCCCGATGGCGGCGGTGGGCCTGGTCGCCCTGATGGGGTTGGACGGCTTTTATCCGGTGATGGCGGTCAGCTTTGCCTGTTCGGCGCTGCTGTTTTCAGCTACCCGGGATCTTCCGGTGACCCGAACCGCCGCCGCACCGGTGCCATTGATGCAAACCTGGCACGGCATGCGCCATATCCTGATACCGATTACCGGCATCCTCGTCGCCAGGGGCTTCATGCACGGTTGCATGGCCTCGTTTCTACCCACCTTTATCGCCATGAACACGGGGAATCTGTGGTTGGCCGGCGCCGGATTGACCATCTTTGAAATCGCCGGCGTTGCAGGCGTCATGGTGGCCGGCACCCAGAGCGATCGATTCGGCCGCAGACGGTTGCTGACCCTGTCGCTGATGGGCGCCCCGGTATCGTTGCTGGGGTTCGTCTGGGTGGATGGCTGGTTGGCTTATGCCATGCTGGTGCTCACCGGCTTCACCTTGCTGTCCACCACCCCGGTGATGCTGGCATTGGTGCAGGAAAACGCCGTCGAGAGCCCTTCAACCGCTAACGGGCTGTTCATGATGATTTCATTCCTGGCCCGCTCGGCGGTGGTGGTGATCGTCGGCATGACCGGGGATCTGATCGGATTAAAAGCCACCTATATTATTTTTGCGTTGGTTGGATTCATCGGTCTGCCCTTTGTCTTTCAATTGCCCGCCGACTCCAAAACGAATACCGTTTAGCGACGGCCGTTGTCGATCGACAGGTAACCACACTAAATCTATAGTTGATTGGATCCTTTTAAAAAGCCCCGTCAAGTCCCCGCGGAACCGCTGTCGTTGTACCGTATCAGGGCGGGCATACGGAGAGCACCGGACAGGCCACCCCACGGATTAGCCGGTCGGTCGTCGAACCCAGAAGCATCGTCTCAACCAGTGAATGGCCACGTACACCAAGCACGATGAGGTCAACCTGATGCATCCCGGCGTATTTTTTCAGCGCTTGAAAAGGCTTGCCGGCCTCGCAGGCGATCTCGACCTTGCACCAGTTGTGGGCGTCCGCCGGCACCAGGTCCTCCAGGCGCTGTCGGCAACCCGTGGTCACCTCGGTGATCGCCTCTGTTTTTACGGATTCCGGCAGCATGGCGTCACGGTAAACAAAAGGCTCCACCACATGCACCAAATGGATCACGGCTTCGAACTCCTGGGCCAGGCTGAACCCGTATTCCACCGCTCTCCCCGAGTCTGCTGAAAAATCGCATCCCACCATAATCTGCTTGAAGCCGAATCCTTTAAATTGCTTTTCTACACGACCCGCTTTTTCAGGCGGGGTAACGACCAGCAGCGGGCAGGCGATGGTTCGCAACAGCCTCTCGGTGACTGAACCGAGGAACAGTCGTTTAAGCCCGGTGCGCCCATGGGTGGATACGATGGCCAGGTCCGCTTGTTTTTCTGCGGCCAGACGGCACAGCGTGCTGGAGACAGGGCCGGTTTCCACCACGGCATCCCAATTCAGCGCACTGTCCTTGACCAAATCCTTTATCTGATCCATGGCCCCGGTCTTCATCTCCTCGATCTGATCCTCCGGGTAAACAAACGCCGCCCCATGCATGGTAACCAAAGGCAGATCGATCACATGACAGATAAACAGGGTTGATCCGAACTCCTTTGCCATGCCGATGGCCTGAATAACGGCGGAATTGGAGAAATCGGAAAGGTCTGTGGCGCAGAGGATGCGTTTAACGTGGATTTTCATGATTCACCTCCTTATAATCACACAATAGCGTCAGCCGGTGCGGCTGTCAAAGCAAATCCCGAACCCGAGAAGAAGGTGATCATCGGCAGCAACCGTATGCGTGACATCGACCTGTGATGAGTCGCAGACCCTTGTTATTTGAGTGATTGTCTATTGATTCTTGCCTTAAATCCATGAAGCGGGTATGTAATAATGTTTTCGACAACTGATTGAAAACAATACCTTCAATGTCGTTATTTCGGGGCAATCTGGAACCATTGCAAAAAAACGTAATCTTTACTGATATGGATAGACACCCCCTTATCGCCGTCGTCGGGATGGACGGCATCTTTCCCGGTGCCCCGAACCTGGATCGGTTCTGGCAAAACATCGTCGACGGTATCGATCAGTCGGCACCGGTTCCGGAAGACCGCTGGATCGCCCCCTCTCAGGATCGGCTCAGCAGCGCCCGGGTGCCGGATCGCCCCTACTCCCGCCACGCATGTTTGATCAATGATTTCACCTTCGATCCCGATGCCTTCGTGCTGGACCCGGATCTGACGCGAGGGCTGGATCCGGTCCACCAGCTTACGCTCACTGCGGGAAAACGGGCGGTACAGAATTGTGTAACCGCTCCGGTTGACCACCACCGCATCGACACCATTCTGGCAGCCATTGCTCTGCCTTCGGACAGCGCCTCCGGCTTTTCCCGGAAAATCCTGGGCAAAGCCATTGAAAATCGCCTGTTTCCCCATACGTCGACATCCCCGACAACCCTGACCCGTGTCGACGCCCTGGCCAGTCGGGTTGACGGCCTGCCCGCGGCGCTTCTGGCTGCGGAAATGGGATTTGGCGGGGACTGTTTTACCCTTGACGCCGCCTGCGCATCCTCTATCTATGCGGTCAAGCTCGCCTGCCATGCACTGGCGGCAAACCGTGCGGATATGGTCGTGACCGGCGGGGTCTCGCGCCCCGAATGCCTCTACACCCAGACCGGTTTCAGCCAGCTCCAAGCCCTGTCGGTCTCTGGCCGCTGCGCGCCCTTTGACAGGCGGGCAGACGGCCTGGTGGTGGGCGAAGGCGTGGGGATTCTGGTGTTGAAGCGTCTGGCCGATGCCATCGAACACGGCGATACCATCCACGGCGTGATCCACGGTGTGGGGCTGTCCAACGATATGCGCGGCAACCTGCTGGCACCGGAGAGCCACGGTCAGGTCCGCGCCATGGAACAGGCCTACCGGTCGGCCGGCTGGCAGCCATCGGACGTGGATCACATCGAATGCCACGGCACCGGCACCCGCACCGGTGACGCCACGGAAGTCCGGAGCCTGATTCAACTCTGGAAAGCCGCATCTTCAGACGCGGGCACCTGCGCCATCGGTTCGGTAAAATCCATGATCGGCCACCTGCTGACCGCCGCCGGAGCTGCCGGCATGATCAAAACCCTGCTGGCCATCAAGCACCAGACCCTGCCGACCTCAATCAATTTTAAGCAGCCACCGGAAAACAGCCCACTGAGAGACAGCCCATTCAATGTGCAAACCAGAGCAATGCCCTGGCATGCCCGGGCGGTAAAGACCCCCAGGCGGGCTGCAGTCAGCGCTTTCGGCTTCGGCGGCATCAACGCGCATATCCTGTTTGAAGAGTGGCCGACGCATTCATCTGCGGATCGACCCATCGGTTTCCAGCGACTATCGGTCCATGAAAAGCCGGTTGTTGAATCCCCTGCTCCGGTGGCCATCGTGGGCATGGATGTAACGCTCGGATCGCTGAACCACCTGCAATCATTTGCCAAAGCCCTATTCCACGGCCACAGTGCCATCATTAATCGACCCCCCGGCCGCTGGAAAGGAGCCGATGAGGTGTTGATCGACGCCCTGGGCGGCCTCGACCCCAAAGGAGCCTATGTCGACAGCCTTGAGGTGGGTATCGGCGAGTTCCAGATTCCACCCAACGAAATCGACGACATCCTGCCCCAGCAGCTGCTATCCCTCAAAGTGGGTGCCGGCGCCATGACCGATGCCGGTCTGCCCCTGCGTGAGCCCCGTGAACGCATGGGCGTGGTGTTCGGGCTCGGATTCGATTTCGAAGCGACGAATTTTCACCTGCGCTGGCAGCTTTTCACGGCAGTCAGGCACTGGAACGCGATGCATGGTCTGGACCTGGACGACCGGACCATGAATCAATGGATGGAACGCCTGCGGGACCAGTGCGGCCCGCCCCTTACCCCGCCGCGGGTCATGGGGGCTTTAGGAGGTATCGTCGCCAGCCGCATGGCCCGTGAATTTCGCTTCGGCGGACCCAGTTTCGTGGTCTCAGCCGATGCCGCCTCCGGGATCAAAGCGCTGCAGGTTGCCGTCGACCTGCTGCGGGAAAAGGCGGCCGACGCCATGCTGGTGGGGGCGGTGGACCTGGCCGCTGAAGGGCGCAGCGTAATTCGCATGAACCATTTCTTGCCCCTTTCCCCTACCAACGCGATCCGCCCCTTCGATGCCGCAGCCGATGGAACGCTTCCCGGCGACGGGGCGGTGGCATTGGTGCTCAAGCCACTGGCGCAGGCGCGGATCGACGGCGATCGCGTTTATGCCGTCATCCGCGGCATCGGCAGCGCCGGCGGCGACGATCCAACAAAGGGCCGTGGCAGCGAATCGACTTACTGCCGTTCTCTGTCAACGTGCTTCAGCCGGACCGATGTCCCGGTCGCCTCGGTGTCATATGTGGAAGCCCACGGCGCCGGTGCGCCGGATCAGGACCGCATGGAGATCGCGGCCCTTGCCGGCTTTTTTACCGAACCCGGCCGGACCGACCCGTCGGCAGCCATCGCACTTGGATCCACCAAACCCGTTTCCGGTTTTACCGGTGCCGCCGACGGCCTGGCATCCCTGGCCAAAACAGCCCTGTGCCTGCATCATCGCATTCTGCCGCCCTTATCCGGCTTTACACGGCTTCCCGAACCATTGGACCGCCTGGCGGAATGGACGAGCCCATTTCACATACCGGTCCGGGCCCAGCCGTGGTATCGGGATCGGGAACGCGGTCCCCGAACCGCCTGCTGCGCATCCATCACCATGGACGGCAATTGCAGTCATGTGCTGATGCAGGAAGATGAAACCAGCGCATCTGCCGTCGAATATACCGGGCCGCCCCCGGCCATCGACACCCGTGCCGGCCTCTTCGTGGTCAGCGGAAACGAATCGCCGCAGCTGATTGAAGGCCTTGTTGGGCTGGAGGATTTCTTATCGGACAACCCCGCTTCGGAGCCGGTGGAAGCAGCCGCTGGAAGGTGGATGCAATGCCACCCGCCGCGCTCCGATCATCGTTTGGCCGTCGCCCTGATCCTGAAACCGGGCGATAATGTTGATGGGGTTCTCAACGACGCCCGCCAGGCCATTGCCGCCGGTGACTCCGATGCGCATTCCCGGCAGGTATTTTTCCGCAGTCGTCCCATCGGGGCCGATGCACGGGTTGCCCTGGTCTACCCGGGTTCAGGCAACCATTACCTGGGCATGGGACGCGATCTCGCCCTGCGGTTTCCCGACATCGTCAACGGGATGGACCGCGAGACGGCACAATTGAAGACCCAGTTCCGACCCTGGAACCTGATGCCCTGGCGACGCTCGTGGCAACCCGGATGGGAGGCGGAAACCATCTCCCAACTCAAGACTGACCCCCTGAACATGATTTTCGGGCAGGTGGTTTTCGGTGATCTGATGACCCGCGTCCTCGACCGCTTTTCGGTTCGTGCGGATGCCGTCATCGGCTACAGCCTGGGTGAAACGTCCGCTCTGTTCGCCCAGGGTGTGTGGTCGAACCGGGGTGACATGCTGGCGCGCATGCAGACGACCGACCTGTTCACCACCCAGCTTGCCGGCCCCTGCCTGGCCCTTCGTCAGGCATGGCGGATTCCGGCGGACGAGGCCGTGGTGTGGCGGGTGGCGGTGGTCAACCGGCCTGAAAAATCGGTTCGAAAAACCCTTGCGAGCATACCCCGGGTGCGACTGCTCATCGTCAATTCACCCCATGAATGCGTTATCGGCGGATTGGAACGAACGGTTGAACAGGCCATCGCCACCATGGGCTGCCAGGCGGTGTACCTGGACGGCGTGGTCACCGTTCACTGTGATGCGGCCGGCCCGGTGGCCGACGCCTATCGACGGCTGCATGTTTTTCCGACCACCGTCAAACCAGGGCTTGATGTGTACAGCTGCAGCTGGGCCACCCCATACGAAATAACTTCTGACCGAACTGCTGATTCCATTGTAAAACAAGCAGTTGATGGCTTTGACTTCACACGGACGATCAAGCGTGCAACCACCGATGGGTTCCGGGTGTTCATCGAGGCCGGTCCAAGGGTGTCGTGCACCCGCATGATCGATCAGATCTTAACGGGTCAACCCCATTTGGCCGTGGCGGCCAACCATGGCAACGAAGACGAAATCACCTCGCTCTTGCAATGCTTGGCACGACTGGTCGCCGAGCGGGTGTCCGTGAATCTGAGCGCATTGTATGAGGGATTTCAATCCACCCCTGCATCGGAGTCGGTCAGTACCCGAAAGGTCGTGTCGGTCGCCGTGGGTGGTCACATGCTCTGCCCCACGCTACCCGAGTCGCCAACAACGGAAATATCGTCCGAATCTTTGCCGCCTGCACCTAAAGATTCCCAATCACCGCGCGTGGTGCCCGAGGTTATTCAACCCACTGAGGACTCACAATCGCCAGTTGAGAACAATTTATCATCCGACGCCCCGTGGATGCAATTGATTGAAGCGATGGGCTGGAACATGGAAACCACGGCCAGCGCCCACCAGCAGTTTCTCGACTTCTCTCAGGAGTTGACCCGAAGCGTTGCCGAGACCGTCGACCTGCAGACCCGCCTGCTGGGGGTGGGCGCACGCTTGACCGACAGGACCCCGGAACGTCCTGGGACGCCGGCTATTGCCATGGAGGTGCCAACACCACCAAGCCCCCCCGCCTTCGACCGGGAGATGTGCATGGCGTTCGCCGTCGGCAGTGTGGGCCGGGTCTTGGGACCGGCCTTTGATGTGGTGGACACCCACCGCGTGCGGGTGCGCCTGCCCGACGAGCCGTTGATGCTGGTCGACCGCATCGTCACCATGCAGGGTGAAATGCTCTCCATGGCGTCGGGCCGGGTGATCACCGAGCACGACGTCCTGCCCAATGCCTGGTACCTGGATGGTGACCGCGCACCGGTATGCATCAGCGTGGAGGCCGGTCAGGCGGACCTGTTTCTGAGTTCGTACCTGGGCATCGACCACCAGGTGAAAGGTGAGCGGACCTACCGTCTGCTGGACGCGGTGGTGGTCTTTCACAGGGGGTTGCCCCGCCCCGGGGAGACCATTCGCTACGAGATCGCCATCGACCGCTTCGTACGCCAGGGGGAGACCTGGATGTTTTTTTTCCGCTTCGAAGGCCATATCAACGGTGAACACCTGATCAGCATGCGCGACGGTTGTGCCGGCTTTTTCACCGAAGCCGAAGTGGCCAATTCCGGTGGCATCATCCTCACCGAACGGGAACGCCAGGCCGTCCCCAACAGACGTCCGATGGACTGGCAGCCGCCGGTTCCCATGGCCAGAGAAACCTATTCGGATGACCAGGTGGACGCACTGCGCCGTGGCGACCTGGCCGGCTGTTTCGGCCGGCAGTTCGCCGGCATCGGCCTTTCGACCGGATTGCAGTTGCCCGGTGGTCGTATGCGTCTGATCCACCGCGTCATTGAACTTGACCCCGCGGGCGGCCGTTATGGTCTGGGCCTGATCCGGGCCGAAGCGGACATCCACCCCGACGACTGGTTTCTCGTCTGCCATTTCATGGACGACATGGTCATGCCCGGCACCCTCATGTACGAATGCTGCGCCCACACGCTGCGGGTCTTTCTCCAGCGCATGGGATGGGTGACGGACAAGCCCGGCGTGTGCTACGAACCGGTAATCGGCAATGCCGCCCGACTCAAGTGCCGCGGACCGGTCACCCCGGCCACCCGCCATGTGCACTACGAAATCCAGATCAGCGAAATCGGGTACGCCCCGGAACCTTACGCCATTGCCGACGCTCACATGTCGGCCGACGGCCGTCCCATCGTCTTTTTCAAGGATATGTCAATCAAGATGACTGGGGTCGGCCGTGAGGAGATCGAGGCCGTTTGGCGTCAACGGAAAATTCGAAAGCCGGTAGTCGATGAACCGTCGGCACCTGCCGCCTCCCAGTACGATCGGGCGTCCATCCTGGCCTTTGCCGTCGGAAAACCCTCCGAGGCCTTTGGTGAACCCTACCGCATCTTCGACGAAAAGCGCAAAATCGCCCGCCTTCCGGGACCGCCCTATTGCTTCATAGACCGGGTGATCCATGTCGAGCCGCCCCCTTGGGCGCTCAAGACCGACGGATGGATAACCGCCCAGTATGACATCCCCGAGAGGGAATGGTATTTTGCCGCCGACCGATCCGGTGTCATGCCCTTTTGCGTGTTGCTGGAAATCGCCCTGCAACCCTGCGGGTGGCTGGCGGCCTATGCCGGATCTGCCTTGCGCAGCCAGCGTGACCTGAAGTTTCGCAACCTGGGGGGCAACGGCGTCCTGCACCGCCAGGTCACGCCGGCCACCGGCATCTTGACCATGCGCTGCCGCATGACCAAGGTCAGCGAGGCGGCTGACATGATCATTGAAAATTTCGATTTTGAGGTGCTCGCCGGAGACGAACCGGTTTACACCGGTGATACCTATTTCGGGTTCTTTTCCGCTGAAGCGCTCAACGAGCAAAAGGGCATGGGGCATGCGGATCCCCTGGTCCAGTCCATGCTCCCCTATTCCGGCACCACGGGCGGTGCCTGCGCCCTGTCCATGGAGCCCCCGCACACACCGGAATCTGCCGCCGATGTGCCCGCATCTGTGGATCAACTGGCACTGCCCGGCAAGGCACTGTTGATGATTGACCGCATCGAGGCCAGTTCGCCGGAAGGCGGAGCATCGGGCTTGGGCTACATTTGCGGCATTAAACAGGTGGACCCGCACGAATGGTTTTTCAAGGCCCATTTCCACCAGGATCCGGTCTGCCCCGGCTCCTTGGGGTTGGAATCCTTTTTACAACTGATCAAAACTGTGGCAATGAAACGGTGGCCGCATCTGGTGGCAACCCACCGGTTCCGCATGGTGGAAGGCAGTCGCCACAGGTGGACCTATCGCGGGCAGATCATTCCGAAAAACAAAACCGTTGCCGTGGAGGCCCTGATCACGAAGGTACGTGATGGACGCTCCCCGACGATTCGTGCCAACGGCCTGCTCAGCGTGGATGGCCTGCCCATATACAAAATGGAAAATTTTGAACTGGCCCTAGTTCCAGCCGCCGACAACACGTGACCATGAAACCGTTTAACCAGACCGTCGATCCGGACGACTACCAGGATCTCTATCCGTTCCAGTCTCATTTTCTGGATCGCAACGGATGGCGCTATCACTTTGTGGACCAGGGGAAGGGCAACCCGGTGGTCATGGTGCACGGCAACCCCACCTGGTCTTTTTTCTTTCGCCGCATCATCACCGCCCTGGCTTCCAGTCATCGAACCATCGCCCCGGATCACATAGGATGCGGCCTGTCGGACAAACCCGATGCGGATGAATATGACTTCAGACTGCAAAGCCGGTTGGATGATTTTTCGGCGCTGATGGATCATCTTGACCTGGATCGGGTCACGCTCATGGTCCATGATTGGGGCGGCATGATCGCCATGGCCTGGGCCGTGGCCAACCCGCATCGGGTGGCACGCCTGATCATCACCAACACGGCAGGCTTTTTTCCACCGGACCGCAAGCGCATCCCCCTGCGGCTGTGGGTGATTCGCAATCTGGGCGCCCTGGCCACGCCGGCCGTCCTTTATGGAAACCTGTTTGCCAGAGGGGCCCTTCACATGGCACCGCGAAAACGGTTGCCCCCGAAAGTGAAACAAGGGCTGCTGGCACCCTATAACTGCCCGAAAAACCGGCTGGCCACCTTGCGCTTCGTCCAGGACATTCCCCTGTTACCCTGCGATCCGGGATTTTCCATCGTCGACAGGGTGGACCGGCACCTGTCCGCACTGGCCCCCATTCCCATGCTGATCCTGTGGGGACGGCACGATTTCGTTTTCGACGTGGATTACTACCACGAGTGGTGCAGACGTTTTCCCAAGGCTGAAAAGCACCTCTTCGACGATGCCGGCCACTACCTGCTGGAGGATGTGCCGGAGCGGATCATCGGGTTGGTAAGCGATTTTTTGACCCGGCATCCGATAACAAATAAATAACAACAATCAAAACTCAAATGACAAATAAATCACAATAGTCAAATTCAAAATTCAAAACCTCATGATAATGAGATCGTTACGCTCCGACTGCTTATATATCGGCAGAATACATTATTCAAAATTCGATGTTCATCGCTGTTTTCTTTACGGGTGTTAGATGATTTCATGTGAGATTAAGACTTGGTAGTTTGGGATTTATTTGAGATTTGTTATTTGTAGTTTGTTATTTCAGGTACATCTGGGTCAGGGATTGATGAATTGAAGAGTTTGGGAATTTATGGAAACGACGCCTGAAAAACCTGTCAACATCGTCAACGTGGCCACCTACCTGCGCAGCATGGCCCGCATCCAGCCCTATAAGCGGGCGGTGGTCTGTCCTTGCCGCAGGGACAGCCAGGGCCGGGTGGCATACAGCCACCTTACCTTCCGCCAACTGGATATCGAATCGGATTGCCTGGCCCGGGGCCTTGACGATGCAGGGATCAGCCGCGGCGTGCGCACCATCCTCATGGTCAAGCCGAGCCTGGACTTTTTCGCCCTGGTCTTTGCCCTGTTCAAAATTGGAGCCGTACCCGTCGTGGTGGACCCGGGTATGGGCGTCTCGCGGATGTTGAACTGCCTGAAGGAAAGTCAGGCCCAGGCCCTGATCGGCATCCCCCCGGCCCACGTGCTGCGCACCCTGGCTCCCGGGTATTTCAAAAGCGTCAAGACCTTCATTACCGTGGGCACGCGCTGGTTCTGGAGGGGACTCACCCTACGTCAGGTGCGCAGCAAGCGGTGGGAACTATACCGTACGGCGGACACACGGGCCGATGAAATTGCCGCCATCCTCTTTACCACCGGCAGCACCGGTCCGGCCAAGGGTGTTTATTACACGCACGGGGTCTTCGACGCCCAGGTTCGAAGCATCCGCGCCCAGTTCGGCATCACCCCGGAGGAAATCGACCTGCCCACCTTCCCGCTTTTCGCCCTGTTCGACCCGGCATTGGGAATGACGGCCATTATCCCGGACATGGACCCCACCAAGCCGGCGCATGTCAACCCGGAGCGAATCGTTGAAGCCATCGTCAATCACGGCGTCACCAATATGTTCGCCTCCCCTGCCCTGCTCAACCGCGTGGGCCGCTACGGCAAGGAACAAGGAATCAGACTGCCCACCTTGAAGCGGGTGATTTCCGCAGGCGCGCCGGCCACGCCGGCCAATATCGAACAGTTTTGCGCCGTGCTCTCCGAGGGTGCGCAGATCCACACCGGATATGGGGCCACGGAGGCCATGCCGGTCAGCGCTTTCGGCAGCGACGAGATACTAAACGAAACCCGCAAGCTCAGCGAGCAGGGCTACGGCATGTGCGTCGGGAAACCCGTTGCCGGCATCGACGTGCGAATCATCCGCATCTCGGACGGTCCGATTGCCCAGTGGACCGACGACTTGCTGCTACCGGATGGAGAAATCGGCGAGATCAGCGTTCGCGGTGATCAGGTGACCCGCGGCTATTACGAGCGGCCCCGGGAGGATGCACTGGCCAAGATCGTCGACGGCGACACCTTCTGGCACCGCATGGGAGACCTGGGATGGATTGACAAAAAAGGCCGCATCTGGTTCTGCGGCCGTAAAAGCCACCGGGTGGTCTGTTCAAAAAAAACTATGTTCACGATTCCCTGCGAGGCCATATTCAACAACCATCCCCGCGTGTTCCGCAGCGCACTGATCGGTGTGGGGCCCCAGGGACGGCAGCGGCCGGTGATCTGTATCGAACTGGAGCCCGGAGACGCCGGCAAGGATAAAAAAAGCTTGAAAAAAGAACTGCTGGCGCTGGCAAAAGCCAGCCCAATCAGTGAAGACATCGAAACGATCCTGTTTCACCGGGCTTTTCCCGTCGACATCCGCCACAATTCCAAAATTTTCAGGGAGCAGCTGGCCGTCTGGGCAGAAAAAAAACGGTAGAGCGGATTCACTATGATAACCAGTCAATCATCGGCAGTCATCACGCCAAAAAACATTCTGGTGACCGGCGGCGGAGGTTTTTTGGGCAAAGCCATCGTCCGGCAGCTGCTGGCCAACGGACATCGGGTGGTCAGCTTTTCGAGGGGCACACACGCGGATCTGGACGCCCTTAAAGTCCGTCAGCTGTCCGGCGATATCGTCGACGCCGGTGCCGTCAAAGACGCGGTTCGCGACCGGGACGCCGTTTTCCATGTGGCGGCCAAGGCCGGGGTGTGGGGCGCGTTCGAAATATACCACCGGCCCAATGTGATCGGCACCCGAAATGTCATTGCGGCCTGCCGAACCAGCCGGGTGCCCATGCTGATATACACCAGCAGCCCCAGCGTGGTGTTTGACGGCGGGGACATGCAAGGGGTGGATGAATCGACCCCCTACCCGGCCCACTATCATGCGCCCTACCCCCAGACCAAAGCCATGGCCGAACAGGCCGTGCTGGCCGCCGCAGACGATGCGCTTAAAACCGTAGCCCTGCGTCCGCATCTGATCTGGGGGCCGCAGGACAACCACCTGGTGCCGCGCATCATCGCCCGGGCAGATAGCCTGAGACGGGTGGGTGACGGAGGCAACCGTGTGGACACGATTTACGTCGATAACGCTGCCCGTGCCCACGTGCTAGCCATGGAGGCACTGGAGAAAAACCCGGTGGTGTCGGGCAGGGCCTATTTCATCAGCGACGACAATCCCATCGGCTTGTGGGAGATGGTCGACCGCATCTTGGATGCCGGCGGCAAGCCCCCGCTGACCAAAAGCGTGTCGCCCATGGCGGCCTATTTGATCGGTGCGTTGATGGAGTGGACCTACCGCGCTTTCGGCATCTCCGGGGAACCCCGCATGACCCGCTTCGTCGCCCGGGAACTGGCTACGTCACACTGGTTCGACATTTCTGCGGCCAAGCGAGACCTGGGTTACACGGCCGACATTCCCATCGAGGAAGGGATGAAGCGACTCAAGGCCTGGCTGACGGAAAGATCTTCCCTATCCCCTTAAAAAAATGGTAAGAGAAGGGACTGCACGTCAAGACTGAAACCTTTGCTGTACAAGTGAACCAAGGAGTGTGACTGTGGAACTGACCGATCTATTGCCCCTGGAAAAATGGACCCAGATTGAAAATGAAATCCATGAACACTCGGGATTGGAGTCCAATGTCTTCAATACCGACGGCATTCGCATCACCGACAATAAAGTCTGGGTCAATCGCCTCTGTCCGGCTATCAAAGCCACGGACAAAGGGCAGTCATTCATTTGTGCCGTAGCCCACATGAACATGGCCAACCAAGCCAAGGATGAGAAGCGGCCGGTGATCGAGGAGTGCGACGCCGGGCTGATGAAGATCGTGGTACCGATTTTTGTCGACGGCAATTATATCGGAGCCGTGGGTGCCTGCGGCCTGCTGCCTGCAGGCGGCGAGGTGGATGCTTTCCTGGTGAATAAAATGACCGATATCGAAGAAGCAAACATCGAGGCGTTGTGCGAGGATCTGGCCGTCATTGAAAAAAATTCGGCCGAGGAAGTGGCCCAGTTCATCTGGGAGAAAATAGAATCGGTCGTTTCAGAAGCTTGATTCCGGTACCTCTGTGCCCCTTATGCGATCGATCTGTCGGTGGAAGGCCAGATACCAGATCAGGTATAGATGGTTGGCGCGGGATACCATATTGCGCATTTCCCCAGCCGGCCGAACGGGACCTGAACCCGGTGATGATCGTTAGTTGATGTTGCATGACGCTACCACATGTGGCAGCGGGGTGCGTATTAAACGAGACCCGACGACCTACCGTTGTTGAGACTGGCTGTCAGATGCTCTCCATATCGAACTCTTCAAACCCATACCAAAAACCGGTATTGCTCAGATGATCCAGTTCGAACTGGACCGCTTCGATGTGGTTGTCCTCGATTTCCAGAAACCGCGCAAACATGGCCCGGTGGCCGGATGCCACCTGATCGACCATTTCTTTGTAAAACCGGCTGGTTTCGATCTCCATCGCCAGCGCCTGTGAGAGCATCTGCTGCTTGAGTCCACGGGCATCTTCGCTGATTTTCGATTGAAGGGCTGCAGCCTCCTTGCGGATTACCGCTTTGTCGGGAACCATCGAAGCCAAGAATTCATTGCTGATTTCTCCACGCTTTTGCCATTCGTCGAGGCGGCTTTCCAGGTAATCCACATGGCGCTGTTCGTCGTCTGCCAGGGTTTGAAATATTTTTTTCCCGGCAGGTTCATCGGTGCGGGTCACCGCTTCGATGTACAAATCTCTGATCCGGTTTTCGAATTCCAATGCTGATTGGATGGCTGCTTCCAGCTTCATAGATTCCTCCTTTATGAAATAATTGACAAGGAATTGGCAGGTGTATGTCCAATAATAGGGGTGACGGCCCTGAAAAACAATGGTTCACATCGAAAAGGTCGGCACCCGATGCAGACGGCTGATCATGGGGATGTTTTACCAATGGCGTCGAGGATATACTGTGGAAGCGCAAATGCGCTGCCATGTACGTCGGGAGTGTAGTAGCGGGTGGCGATGCCGCTTTGAAAAAACCGCCGCTGCAAGGTCTTTAAATCCTGTTGCCGCAGTTCTGGGTTGTCGCTGGCCCATCCGAAAGCCATGATGCCTCCAGCGTAGGTGGGTACGGCCGCTGTAAAAAAATGCCAGTCCGGAAACAGGGTTTTAAAATGCCTGGCCGATGACCGCACCGCATCCAACTGCAGGAAGGCCACCCCGTTCTGGGTAACCAGCACACCACCGGGTGTCAGGCAGGCTTTGCAGGCGGCATAGTACGGCTCGCTGAAAAGTATCTCGGCCGGTCCATCGGGGTCCGTACTGTCGGTCAGGATAAGATCGAAGCGTTCATGGGTTTGCTGTAGAAAATGCAGACCGTCATCGATCACGATGGTGGTCCTGGGATCATCGAAGGCTCCCTTGGCGTGGTTCGGCAGATATTGCCTGCACAAGTCAATCACCGACCGGTCGATTTCGACCTGGATCACCTGTTGGATGGTGCGGTGGCGCAGCACCTCTCTGAGGATGGCACCGTCGCCGCCGCCGATGACAAGAACCCGTCGAACGCTGCCGTGAGCCAGGACAGGCACATGCACCATCATCTCGTGATAGATGAATTCGTCAGCCTCCGTGGTCTGGATGATCCCGTCCAAGGCCAGGACCCGGCCAAACGCCCTGTTTTTGAAAATGAGCACGTGTTGATGATCCGTGTGCGCTTCGAAGAGTCGTTCATCGATGGTCAATACATGATCGTAACCGCTGCACACCCGCTCCCGGTAATTATCGGTCATCAGTCACGCCTCTCATCGGGCTGTCGTTTTTCAAGGTTGCATAGGCTATTCGGCAGTCACACGTGTCGGCTGTCGGGTGCCCGCAGTGCGCTCGCTATCGCGGTTCCATCTTCGATCGCTTGATACGGATGGGAATGGTGCAGACGGGAATCGGCACCATCTTGTGCCGATTGATCCGGTTGAATTTCCTGAAGATGGATAGCACTTCCCGCTGCCTGGGATCAAGGGACGCTTCGTCACCTTTGCCGGATTCATAGGCCATGGCCCATTCCAGTTCATCGTAGGCGGCCCCGATCTGGCTCTCGTCCGAGCGGTTGTCGCTCCACAACCCATCCGTGGGGGGCGCCTGGATGATTTCCTCGACAATGCCCATCGCTTCTGCAAGTGCATAGACCTCTGATTTCATCAGATCGGCAATGGGCGACAGGTCCACCCCACCATCCCCGTATTTGGTATAAAAGCCCACGCCGAAATCCTCCACCTTGTTGCCGGTGCCTACCACCAACAGGCGGTGGTGGGTGGAAAATCCATAGAGGGTAAGCATACGCAGCCGGCTTCGGGAGTTGGCCATGCTCAAGTCGTCTTGAATGGCTTCAGGAAGGGCCTTTTTCAGGGATTCAAACACCGGGGTCAGTTCTACGGTTACACCTTCCACGGTGGGGTAACGCTCCGCAAGCCACTGGATATGCCTGGCGGCCCGGCTGACCTGATCCGCTGCCTGGCATATCGGCATGTTCAGCGCGTTGACCGGATAGCCGGTCATGGCACACAAGGTTGAGGTAACCGCCGAATCAATGCCGCCGGAAACGCCCACCACAAAGCCTTTCATACCAGATTGGCCAAGATACTGGGTGAGCCAGTTGACGATATAATCAATCACAGCAAAGGCTTGCATCGACCGACCCCTTCGTTGAAACATTCGGCGGCGACTTTTCAGGCCAATTGCCGCAAGTAAAAAACAGCCCATCCTTATACAGGGTACCGCAGCGGCGTCAAGCAATAATTATCCCTCGTCTGCATTATCCAATTAGATGGAATGATGAGGAATTCATCTTGGCTTGGTTGGGTTGGCCTGAGGTGAACCGCGACAGCGAGCGCTAACCCCGCCGCTTGCGGCGGGGTTAGTGAGCGAACTGAAAATCGCTTTTTTGATCCTTGCGGTGAACCTTCCCCGCGGCTCGCCGCGGGGAAGGTTCAATCCGGCAGCAGGTCGTAAAAATAAATCATCACATCCGAACGGGTAATGATTCCGATGATGAGACCGTCTTCCACCACGGGAAGCCTACCGATATCGTGGCGCACCATTGTCTGGGCCGCCTGTACAGGGCTTTTCCCCGGCTCGATACTGATCACCCGGCTATTCATGAAGGCCCTGACCGGCGCCTGAAGCTGCTCTTCCTTGCGGATCTTTTTGAAGTCCCGCCGTGATATGATGCCCACCAGTGAACCATCGTCAACAACCGGCAGGCCGGTGCATCCCCGCTGGCGAAGAATTTTGGCCACCTCGGCCATGGATCTGTCCGGTGGAACGGTGTAAACGGGAAAGGACATCATATCGCTGATCTGAACCGACGACTGCTGGTTGCCTTTAATGAGATCGATGATCATCTGT
Organism: uncultured delta proteobacterium; assembly: GCA_963697225.1. Taxonomy (GTDB): domain Bacteria; phylum Desulfobacterota; class Desulfobacteria; order Desulfobacterales; family Desulfosarcinaceae; genus Desulfosarcina. Next base: position 6,018 of record CAVONM010000019.1, on the reverse strand, counting down.
TCGGCTATCTCGGGATTGACGCCTTTGAGCATGGCGCTTCCGGCACCGGGATGGCCGCCCCCGCCCATGCTTTTCATGAGTGTGCCCACGTCCAGCCCTTCGTTGTCACTGCGGCCGATGATCATGCATTTTTGCCGGCTGTTTTTTTCTTCGCTTACGAACAGGCCGAAAGCGGCATCGACGTTGACAATGTCGCGGTACATGCGCACAACCAAGGCCAGGTTGCCCACGTGCCCGTCAATGTGGATCCGGCTGATGCTGACTGAATATCCATTTAGTTTCAGTCGGTTGTCGTTTTTCAGCATCTCGAAGAGTACGTCCCTCTGTTTTTCCCCGTATGCTGGCCGCAGGAATTTGGAGACCAGGGCGAGATCCGCTTTTCGATCCAGCAGCCAACCGGCGGCATAGGCATCTTCAGCCCTGCAGGAGGAAAAGGTCAGGTTACCGGTATCTTCATACAGGCCGGCCAGGAAAAGGGTAGCCTGGATGGGCGTAATCAGTTTTCGCATGGTTTTGAGCTGACGCACCAACAGCGTGATGGTGGCACCGACGGCCTCCTGGCATTTCCACGCCGCATCGATATCCCCGCCGGCATGGTGATCCCACACCAGCACCTCCAGGTCGCTCCGCTTGTTAAGCTTGGCGATGGGGCCCAACCGGGCCCAGTCTGCCGTGTCCACAACGATGAGGCGGGTCACCTTGCCGGTCTCGATACTCCCGCGGTCCACATAGTCGAAGATGTCCTTGTGGATGGAGATGAATGCACGTACATTGGGATTGAGGGTCCGGGGAATGGCGGCCACGGCCTCGGGATAGATCAATGTGGCGGCCACCAGAGAGGCAAAGGCATCAAAGTCGGCGTTTTTATGGGTGGTGATGATTTGCGTCATGAATCGGTTGGGCGTGAATCGGCGGATGACGCTTTATTGCCGGCACGATTCCAATCCAAGGAAGCGCGGGGGTCGTTTTCCGCGGAAGGGGCATTCAGCTGCAGCGGCTCACCGTGGTGAGACTTATATTCCAGCGCCAGCCTGTGTTTTTCGATTTCAGTATGGCTTTCGATGCTCTTTTTTGCCAGCAGATAACGAAGATAGACAATCCATACACCAATGCCCGCAACCACCACCCCCAGCGTGATAAACACCCACTTGAAACGGATGATCGCATCGATGCCGGTACGTCCGATATAGGTGATCATATTGGGGATGATCCAGTAGGAGATCACGCCTACAAAAATTAAAAACCCGATGATGAAAATGTTCATCCTGCTGATGCGGACAAGGATTGACTCCAGGCGGGATGAATACCCAGGCTCACAGGCGGCCGTGGTTTCACCCCCTTGCAGTTCATTGCCGTGGAAAATAGCTACGTAAGCCTTCACCACAAAGCCGAAGAGCAGCATGGCGCCGACCGGGATGCCGATTGCCGCCACAAACCAGGCCCGAAACGGAAACGGGTGTTCTCTGGTTTCAAGCCGCACCTGGTAGTTCTCGAAGGGACCGAAGGTCTTTTCGAAATAGTACTTGTTGAATTCGCTCAAGTTCTTGCCGCTGGTCTCATGGATGACGTTGCCGTTGGCGTCGATGACCTGCAGCCACGATTGTCGGCCTGATTTCATGGCAGCCAGAGCGAAGATTTCCAGTTCCAGCAGAAACAGCCCGACAATGATGATGATGAAAAGGGTTTTATTTTCCTGGATTAAATTACCTATATGCGTCGTTTTCACAGCGGGTTATCCTGCAACCCTTTCACCGGCACCGCAAGGTGGGCGGATGGCTGAGGTCCTGTTTCCCCGATGGTTACCAAACGCGGCAGAACCCACGGGATGAGTGTTCAAATTGAACCGCCAAGTTATCACAACGGTGCTTTTATGCACAATCATTTTTGTGGGCGTTCACCGGTTGGGCGTTGACCATTCACGATTGCCCATATTTTCGGTAAACCTCTGAACCTTGAGCCTTTGAACCCTTAACCCAGAACCTCTGAACCCTGAACCCATCATATTGACAGTCACCCCCAATTGTTCCATAAGGATGCTTCATCGCCACCCGTCACCATTTTTTTGGAGCCTGCTTCATGAAGAAAATGATCATTTCGGTCCTGGGCAAAGACCGGCCCGGCATCATCGCCGCCGTCACCCGTATTCTGTTCGAACAGGACTGCAACATCGAAAACGTCAGCCAGACCATCCTTCAGTACGAATTCTCCGGCATTTTTATTGTCGGTGTACCCGAAGCGCTGTCGGAAGGGGACTTGCACCGACACCTGGACGCCGGGCTTTCCCCCATGGGGCTGCATGTTTATGAAAAGCGGCTGTCCACAGACAATGGCTCCCAGTCGGCCGTCGACAGCGAGCCTTTCGTGGTGGTCACCAAGGGACCGGATCGCAAAGGTTTGGTGGCGTCCATCACCGCCATTATGGCCGCCCACCGGGTCAATGTGACCAACCTGCAGGCAGTCTTCAAAGGCGGCGACGACCCCGATGCCAACATCATGATCTATGAGGTCGACATCCCCAGCGATGCCAACCACCAGGCCCTGCGAAGGGACCTGCGTGAAAAGGCCCTGGCGTTGTCCCTGGACATATCCATCCAGCACAAACTGATTTTCGAAGCGATCAATCGCGTTTAAGGCGCGTAAAAGGACTGTTGCCATGTTCAGTGAACGAGAAATCCTCTCCGTCGTGGAAATGCTCAAAAATGAAAATCTGGATGTTCGGACCGTCACCTTGGGCCTCAACCTGCTGGATTGCGCCAGCGACGACATCGGCCGGTTCACGGACAACATTTATGGCCGCATCACCGATGCGGCCAAAAATCTGGTGAAGATTTGCGACGAGGTGGGGGACAAGTACGGGATCCCGGTAGTGAACAAGCGCATTTCGGTAAGCCCGATTGCCGTGGCCGGCGCCCCCTTCAATGCCCAACAGATGCTGCACGTGGCCACTACGCTGAACGAAGCCGCCGGCGACGCGCGTGTGGATTTTATCGGCGGATTTTCCGCGCTGGTGGAAAAGGGCATCGCCAGGGGCGATCGGGCGCTGATCGAGGCCATGCCCGAGGCATTGGCCGGCACGCAGCGGGTCTGCGCGTCCGTCAATGTGGCCTCCACCCGGGCGGGCATCAACATCGATGCCGTGCTGCTCATGGGCAGAACCATCAAAGAGGCCGCCCGGCTCACCGCCGACCGAGACGGTTTGGCCTGCGCCAAACTGTGCGTATTTGCCAACATTCCCCAGGATATCCCCTTTATGGCCGGCGCCTATTTAGGCGTGGGTGAAGCCGATGCGGTGATCAACGTGGGCGTCAGCGGACCCGGCGTAGTCAAAAAAGCCATCGACCGCGCAACGGCATCCAACCCGAATCTCAACCTGGGCCAGATCAGCGAAATCATCAAGCACACCGCCTACAAGGTCACCCGCATCGGCGAACTCATCGGCCGCGAAGTGGCCCAGCGACTGGGCATCAAATTCGGCGTGGTAGACCTCTCTCTGGCGCCCACCCCCAACGTGGGCGACAGTGTGGGAGAAATTTTCCAGAGCCTGGGACTGGCCAGCATCGGCGTGCCCGGCAGCACGGTGGCGCTTGCCCTGTTAAACGACGCGGTGAAAAAGGGCGGCGCCTTTGCCAGTTCAAAAGTGGGGGGCCTGAGCGGCGCCTTCATTCCGGTGAGCGAGGACCTGAACATCTCCCAGGCGGCCGCACAGGGCTACCTGTCCATTGAAAAACTCGAAGCCATGACCTGTGTGTGCAGTGTGGGCCTGGACATGGTGGCCATCCCCGGGGACACCAGCGAGGAGACCCTGGCGGCGATCATTGCCGATGAAATGGCCATCGGGGTGATCAACAAGAAAACCACTGCCACCCGCCTGATACCCGTACCCGGTAAAAAGGCCGGTGACCACGCCTTTTTCGGTGGCCTGTTGGGCGAATCCATCATCATGCCGGTAAACAACGCCGCCGGCGAAAACCGGTTCCTGCGGCGTGGCGGGCTGATTCCGTCCCCCATACACAGCTTAGTGAATTAAGAAATTCGGGGATGGGGGAGTTGAGGAATCAACGATTCCAGCATTCCCAATTTCTCAATTCCCAATCCCACCCTTCGTTTTTCATTTATTCCAGGAAAACAAGGCTGCCCCGGCCAACAGAAACGCCAGTGTCATGGCGCACAGGATGGTGATCTCCGGCATCACCGCAAACAGCCCTTGCCCCTCGTTCATGACTTGTCGCGCTGCCTTCAACAGGTGGGTCAGCGGAAAGATCTTCGCCGAGGCCTGAAGCCACGCCGGTGCCCCCTCGATGGAAAACCATACTTCGGACAAGAACATCATGGGCCAGGATATAAAATTGAGCAGGCCATTGGTGAACTCTTCGCTGGTCCCGCGCGAAGCGATGACCAGACCCAGCGATGTCATGCAGGTACTGCCCGCCAGAAACACCACGAAGAGGTTCGGCAGGCTGCCGTATACCCTGAAGTCGAGGATCCAATCACAACCCACCCAGACGATCACCAGGGTGAACATGAGCAGAAAAATCCGCGACAGCAACTGGGCGGCGAGATACTCAAAGGCGGTCAGCGGAGTCGCTTTCAGCCGTTTGAGTACCCCGTTTTTGCGATAGCGAACCACCACCCAACCGACCCCATAGAGGGCGCTGAACATCATGTTCATGCCCAGCACCCCGGGAAAAAGCCAGTCGATGTATCGAATCTGTATCCCCTGGATATCCCTTTTCTCGAATCGCGCGCCTGAATCCGACGGCAACAGGGCCCCTTTTAAAAGCCTTTCGACAATCGCCCCGGAAGGGGATGAATCGCTCACCCAGTATCGGATCGGTTGGGTCCCTGTCTCGATCAACAGGTCTATTTTATGGTGCTTGAGCTTGTCCATCCCCTGGGCCCGGGTTTCAAAAGCCACCAGGGAAATGGCCTTGAATGCGGCAAATGATTCCGGAAGGAGTTCGATCGACTGGTTTACGGAGGCACCCGGGGCGACCGGGAAAAGGCCCACCTTGAACTGCGATTGATAGTCTCCTTTGAAGATGACGCCAAATCCGAGGATGATCAGAAAAGGGAAAAGGAAGTTCCAGCCGAATGCCGCACGGTCTCTGAAAAATTCACGGTTTCTGGCATTGAAAATGGCCCACAGTCGCTTGAATCGCATGGATCCTCCAGATCATTCCCGCAGGCTTCGCCCAGTCAGCTTTAGAAAAACATCCTCCAGGGTGGGTGTTTGCACGTTCATACCACGCATATCCACCCCCATTGACAACAGCCTCGAGACAACCGCATTGACGTTTTCCGTTCGAATCTGAATCCGGTCACCCCGATCACTGATGAATCCCTGCAAGTCGTTTGGCTTTTCGGGAAACTGGTCTTTGGGCACCGACAGGGTTGCCCGCTGGCAGTGGGTTTCAATCAATTTCTGGGGCGCACCGCGGGCAATGACTTTGCCTTTGTCCATGATGGCCACGTCGTCACAGAGTTTTTCCGCCTCTTCCATGTAGTGCGTGGTAAGCACGATGGTCCGTCCCTGGGATTTTACCGTTTTGATGATGTCCCACAAATTCCGTCTGGCCTGGGGGTCCAGACCGGTGGAAGGTTCATCAAGAAACACCAATTCAGGACGGTTCAGCAAGGCCAGGGCCAACAGCAAGCGTTGTTTCTGCCCACCGGAAATTTTATCGTTCAGTTGCGCTTTCACCTCCTCGAGGTGGCATAGATGAATCAGGTGGTCGATAGACTCCGTGTTGTCGTACAACCGGCTGAAGGTTTCCAGGGTTTCCGCCACGGTCAAAAACGAAAGCAAGGCGGTCTGTTGAAACATGATCCCGACCTCCTGCCTAAACTGCGCCGCTCGACTCGCGCCTTTGTACAGAATCGTCCCGGCGGTGGGGTCGATGATGTCCTCGATGATCTCGATAAGGCGTGGTCTTTCCGGCGCCATTGGGCCCCAGCAGGCCGAAACAGCTGCCCTGGCCGATGGTCATGCTCACTCCGTCGACGGCCCTGAGGCGCCGG